>DASZFU010000113.1:0-3023 GCA_035939495.1 Candidatus Angelobacter sp.
TCAATTCTCGACATGGCTCACGCGAGTCGTAATAAACGCCGCTCTCATGCGGCGCCGCAGTCTGGCGGCGCGTCCCACGACAACGGTGGAGGAACCACTCAGTAGGGATGAACTCCCGATCACAGAGCGGTTGGTCTCCAAGGGCCCCACACCGGAGCAACTCTTTGGCCGCTTGGAAATTCGAGAGATTATCAATGACCACATAGACGAGCTCTCCCCAATTCTTCGCACCGTATTTGTATTGCGTGTCGTGCAAGGGCACAAGACCGCCGAAACAGCTAAGATTTTGAGCCTACGAGTAAACACCGTAAAAGCCAGATTGCGGTCCGCACGTCATCAGCTTGCCAGTCGCTTGAGCCGGTCTCTTCTCATAGGAGTGAACCCACCTTCGGATTAGTCCCCGGAATTTGCCGCTGCCCGGCAAATTGTGATTGATGTGGTCTCAGGTGAGTTCGTTTCGGGACTGTTATGCGGCAAGTGTCCGTTTTTGGACAGTCGAATTTGGGCGAATTTGTCAAACTGACACGATGGTTTCGTTCTCGCATTCACGCACGTTTTGCGCCCTTCAGGAATGGAGCGATCTATGAATCGCACGAAAAAGACGACCGGCCTACTTGATGGTTTCTCTTCAGGAGCTAGCCTGGGGGGCACCGTCTCGCGTTACCGGGACAAGCAGAACATCTATAAGCAAGGCACGCCTGCTTACACGCTCTTTTACATTCAGGAGGGAGGGGTGCGGCTCACTACCAAAACGAAAGTCCAGCCATCAGCAGTGACCGCCATCCTGGGGGTCGGTGATTTCTTTGGCGAGCTTTGTTTGGCAGGCTATCCCCTTCGTATGTCTACGGCCGTTACATTGACCGCCAGCTCCATACGTACCATCCAGAGAAAAAAGATGCTCCAAATCCTTCGCAAAAAGACTAAAGCGTCAAATGCCCTGGTGACCTACCTGCTGGCCAGCGTCCAGAAATACAAGGATCATGTTTCGGAGTTACTGACTTCTTCTGCCAAGCAACGTCTGGCGCGCGTACTTTTGCGGCTCGCGCACTTGGATAAGAGAGGGCCATCCGTTGTCGAAATTCCCATTGTAAGTCACCAGGTTCTGGCCGAAATGGTTGGCACCACGCGCCCACGAGTCAATTTCTTCATGAATCAATTCAGGAGGCAGGGATATATAAACTACGATGGCGGACTGGAAGTGCACCAGTCGTTGAGGAAAATTCTGCGAAGCCGATAGGAGCCACCAGTAATTCGTTGAATACCAAGAGCTTGGTGAGCTTGGGCAGCATTTTAGGGAACCTATTCCTTTCGATATAAATTGTACAATATTGAACAATCGGCGAAGTTTCATGCTATTCTGAGCTATGGTGTCTGCCGCAGCTCGACGCGTCCCCGTTCCTGTCACTCCTTCCGCCAAAAAAGCGAATTCGAGAAGCCCTGCGTTCGATGTGCAAGCGTTTCTCGACTCGGCCGGCCTGGGGAGAAAAGTTAGCAAGTTTCGAGGAAAAGAAACTGTCTTCGCGCAGGGCGACACAGCCAAGAATGTTATGTACATTCAGGAAGGCGGTGTGAAGCTTACCGTAGTAAATGAGACTGGCAAAGAAGCCGTAGTGACGATCCTGGGACCGGGAGATTTTTTTGGAGAAGGGTGCCTTGCGGGCCAATCCATTTGCATGGCGACTGCGACAGCCATTGCACCTACCACCGTGCTCGTCATTGAAAAAGACGAAATGCTTCGCGTGCTCCACAGGGAACACGAGTTCTCCGACCGCTTCATCGCCTATATGCTGGCACGAAACATCCGAGTGGAAGCGGACCTGATCGACCAGCTCTTCAACTCCAGCGAGAAACGCTTGGCGCGCACTTTGCTGCTCCTCGCTCGCTATGGCGCCCCGGGACAACCTCAAAAGGTGCTTTCCAAAGTATCGCAAGAAATGCTGGCGGAAATGATTGGCACAACACGGTCGCGGGTCAATTTTTTTATGAACAAATTCAGAAAACTGGGCTTCATCAAGTACAACGGCGAGATCCACGTCAACAAGTCTCTCCTGAGTGTTGTCCTGCACGACTGATTAAACATTCGAATGGCGCAATGTGACAGCCGGTTGAACCTTGCTATTCGCCAACGTCAGCAGCTTTCCCATCCCTGAAAAAGTAAGCCAAGTGTAAATGTGTCCCGATGTGAACAGATATCTGTCGCTGTCCCTTGCATCATAGAGCAGGGCGAAGCCGATGAACGGCTAGCAAGTGACGGAAGTCAAATCCCTTTGAGGAGGCCACATGATGAAGCAAAGTACTGAGGATGAGATCGAAGGCAAGGTTCACGAAATTAAGGGCAAGATTAAGGAAAAGGTAGGCCAGCTAACAAACGATCCCGAATTGGAAGATGAAGGCACCAGTGAAAAGATAGCCGGGAAGGTCCAAAGGAAAATCGGGCAGGTGGAAAAAGTCATCGAGAAACCGTAACGGCGTTACTGGCTTGACGACTCTATAGAATTGGGCCGGGAATCGACTAAGAGCTACAACCTGGTCGCCGAACTTAATGCTGAGAGCCGTTTCCTCGCAAAAAGAATTGAGGAGTTGCTATGTCATTTGGACTTTACGCGATGGGTTTTGCAATCTTGATCGGCGGGCTGATTTATGGCGCGTACCTGGTGCATATGCCCGCACACTGGATCGCGGTTGGCGCGATCGTACTCTTGGGCATTGGGATTCTATCTGCTGTAAAGGCAACGCGTCAGAAGGACCCTGTCGGATAACAGCCAGAGGAATCTGACTCAGCCGCGACTCTTGCACGCCTCCTGGCCCCGCCCCTGATCCTGCTGGTTATCCTCCTGACCAGCAGCCAGGAAGTAATGGGCAAGCGCATGAATTCGCCGTCATTCAAGTATTTAGGCTGGGTCACCTTCGGTGTCATGACTGCAGCAGCGCTAGGAATGATTATTGCGTCTTGAGCCATTTCTCCAAGATCGCTTCGGCTTTTCCGTATTGGCCACAGCACCACAGCAGTAAGTTGCCCGATG
>DASZFU010000114.1:0-9535 GCA_035939495.1 Candidatus Angelobacter sp.
GTTGGTTAGCCATTCCGAATATGGCAACGCTGCCTCCATCTTCACCCGGTCCGGTTCCTCCGCGCGCGAGTTCACGCAAAACGTTACTGCCGGCATGGTCGGAATCAACGTTGGCGTCCCCGCGCCCGTGCCCTTCTTCCCCTTCGCAGGATGGAAGAATTCTTTCTTCGGCGACCTGCATGCTCTCGGGAAGGATGGAGTGAATTTCTATACCGAGACGAAGGTCGTGACCTGCCGCTGGCCGGATTAAACATGGACGAAAAACGCCTGCTCGCGGAAGCCATTGCCGAGGCAAGGTTGGGGTTAGCCGAAGGCGGGATTCCCATCGGATCGATCCTGGCAGACTTTGATGGAAGGATCGTTTCCAGAGGCCACAACCTTCGGGTCCAAACGGGTGATCCTACGGCTCACGCAGAGGTCGTATGCATCCGCAATGCCGGACGCCGAACCGACTGGCGCAAGCTCATTCTCGTGAGCACCTTGAGTCCATGCATCATGTGTACTGGTACTTCTTTGCTCTACAAGATTCCTCGAGTGATCATCGGTGAAAACCAAACATTCAAAGGCGCAGAAGATCTTTTTGCGGCCCATGGAGTGCAATGCAGCGTGTTCGACGATCCCCAATGCATCGAGATGATGCGTGCGTTCATCAAGGCGCACCCCGATTTGTGGAATGAAGATATTGGCATTCCAGGCGACGCCAGCTAACGAAGGACTTCGGGGTTGATATCCCGATCCCCAGACGAGGCATGTAATTGGTTTTTCAAATTACCCAATTACCAACTTACCCAATTACCAAATTCTTGAATGACTTTGGTTACTCCGAACAAGATTCTTTCGCTTGCTCTGAGCATTAGAGATTGTTAATGTTGAATCGTGCCCTTCACGACACAACTTGTGCTGGTCGTGGATGACTCCATGCTCATCCGCCATACGGTCTGCCGCTTCTTGGAAGAACGTGGTTTCAACGTGGAATCGGCAACCAATGGAGTCGAAGCGTTGGAGATGCTCAAAAGCATTCAACCTGACATCATCATTACCGACCTGCAAATGCCGAAGATGGATGGACCCCGCCTTATCGACATATTGAAATCGAGGCCGGAGACTGCTGGGATTCCCATCGTGATCCTGGCCGGCAAGCAACAACCGGCTCAGAACCAGGCCGAAAACCGGGCACGCTTCGTGATCTTCAAAGACATCGATCTTGAAGCCCAGCTTTATCGCGCACTCGATACTGTACTGCACATTCATCCTGAGGTTTATTGCGAATCCTCAAGGCCAGTAAGCTAGACCAGATTTGTACCTGGTTAGCGGTCGAACAGGACTGGCTGAAGCGGTTGATCTTCCGGTTCTCGAAAATTGCTCAGACCTACACCGACCAGGCGAAAGCGCCGCCATGGTTCCAGCTCCACTCTTCCCAGGAGAGTAATTGCGATATCAACCAACTCCTGAAGCGAAGAAGGCGGAGTCGGGGGCGTGTGGCTCCGCGTAAGAATGTTGAACTCACTGGTCTTTAATTTGAGAACCACTGTGTGCGCGATGCGCGATTCCTTGCGCGAGGCAGACCAGACCTTTTCAGCCAGCCGCCGAATCATGGGTTCAGTTTCTGGCAAAAGCACATCGTGCTCGAAAGTATCCTCGGCGGAAATCGACTGAGTGGGCCGGTCAGGAACGACCGGATTGTCGTCGATGCCGCGAGCCAACTCAAACATGCGAAGACCATAGCGTCCGAAGTGGCTCTCAAGTGTGGCTAAATCAAGACCCCGCAGATCATGCACCGTTTTGATTCCAAGCTTCCCCAGCCTTTCGCCAGTCACTTTGCCTACGCCAGGTAGTCGTCCAACGGGCAGCGGCGCGAGAAACGCCTCCGCTTCGTCCGGTTGAATTACAAAGAGTCCATCCGGTTTACGCCAGTCGGAAGCGATCTTGGCAAGAAACTTATTGGGCGCGACTCCAGCAGATGCAGTCAGATTCAGTTCCTGGCGGATTTGTTCGCGAATCGCGCTCGCAACCCGGGTGGCCGTCGGCAAGCCGGTCTTGTTTTCAGTGACGTCCAGATACGCTTCATCGAGTGACAGCGGCTCAATTAAATCGGTGTGGCGCTTGAAGATTTCGCGCGTGAGGCGTGTGTCTGCGCGATAGCGAGTGAAATCCGGAGGAAGGAAGATCGCCTCGGGGCACAACCGTTCTGCGCGAACAGCAGGCATGGCCGAACGCACGCCAAATTTTCGTGCTTCATAAGAAGCAGCACAAACAACAGAACGGTTGCCACGCCAAGCCACAACAACGGGCTTACCGCGCAGCTCAGGATTATCCCGCTGCTCGACGGAGGCATAAAATGCATCCATGTCGATGTGCACGATTTTGCGGATGGCCATTGCGAGAATATTATTCCTGGAAGCGATGGCGCTGTATGATATTTATTGTAGGAGGCAAAGCGCATGATTCAAATCGAGTTACGTCCTGAGATTGAAGCCCGGCTTGCCGCTGAAGCTCAAGCTCAGGGATTGGAAATTGAGACGTATATTAACAATCTTATCGAGCGAGCTATGAGCAAGACAGGCACGATACCGCGACGTCGACGAACGCGAGAAGAGATGCATGCCTTCTTTGAAGCCATGGCAGCTCATTCCGACAAAATTCCTCAACTACCGGACAACGCTTTCACACGTGAGAGCTTTTATCAGGATCATGATTAATGGCTACGGAGCCTCCCTACCTCGTTGACACCAACATTCTTCTCCGACTTTCGAAACGTAACGATCCAAAGCACAACCTGGTGGAAAATGCATTAGATGTACTAACGGATCGGGGTGCGGAGATTTGTTGCACCCCTCAAAACATTAGCGAATTTTGGAACGTCTGCACACGTCCTGGAGATCGCAATGGATTTGGTCTATCGATCGAAGAAACGGATGAGGCCCTGGATGCCATTGAGCGCACTATAACTGTGTTGCCGGACAATGAACGTATTTACCGGATATGGCGAGCCTTGGTCGTTCGTCACAGAGTGAGCGGCGTCCAAGTCCACGACGCGCGTTTGGCCGCTGCGATGGAGGTGCATGGCATCTCCCACATTCTCACTCTGAATCTGCCAGACTTTGTGCGCTATAGTAATGTTTCCGTCGTTCACCCACAAAATGTTCCAATCTAACCCCTAATGTCGGGTGATTCCCTGCATCATTGACTATTTTAACCGAAATAGACAAAATAGCTTCTATGGCAAAAATGATGCAAGCTGTAAAAAAAGATCAAGCACGATCCAATCGTGGACAAACAAACATACGGTCGGTTACTCGCAATCGCCAGTCTGGAAAAATTCAGCCCGTTGCCTCCTATGCCGCTACCAAGGCCAAAAATGAGTTTGGAAACATGCTTGAGAAGGTCATCCAGGGTGAGACGGTGATGATTACCAAGCACGATGCTCCCAAAGCTGTCATGATATCGATCGGCCAATTTAATAGCCTCTCGCGCAGCGCCCAATCCCACCTCGATTCTCTCAGCTCAGAATTTGATGCCCTGCTTGCCCGGATGCAGTCTTCCGATTTCTGCAGTGCCATGGACGCTGCTTTCCGTGCGTCGCCCAGGCAATTAGGAAAGGCGGCAGTTGTGGCGGCGCGCAATCGTGGCTAAGAAAAGCCGAGTACCCTGCATCTACGTTTTGGCTGGAACCAACGGCGCCGGAAAGAGCAGCATCGGGGGCGCAATGATCTTGCGACAAAGAAAAGAATATTTTAATCCCGATGAAGCAGCCAAACGCGTTATTGCTGCCGATCCGACAGCTACCCAAGAGCAGGCCAATAGCTCTGGGTGGCATGAGGGAAGACGTTTGTTGGAGCGCGCAATCGAAGAGAGGTTGAATTTCGCATTCGAAACGACGCTTGGAGGAAATACAATCGTCGCTTTGCTTGAGAAAGCACTATCCGAGGGACTCAAGGTTCGTGTCTGGTATGTCGGATTAAATGGACCTGAGCTTCACATCGCGCGCGTGCGTGCTAGAGTCGCAAGAGGTGGACACGACATCCCTGAAGCAAGAATTAGAGAACGATTTGACCAGAGTCGGCTCAACTTAATTCGTCTTCTTCCGAAGCTGACTGAAGTCATTGTTTACGACAACAGCGTCGATGCGGATTTGCATGCGGGCGTTGTTCCCAAGCCGCTGCTAATCATACATCTGGTGCAGGGTAGGATCAAAAGCTCGTGTGATCCCGCTCAGATTCCAAGTTGGGCGAAGCCGATCTGGATGGCGGCAATGAAGTTCTCCAGAGTGAACTGACCGCACAGCATGTGTCCTATCTGCAATGCTAACAATCAAATTCTTGCCAAGCCGCGAAGGAATTTGTCAAACATATTCAGATCAGTGGTGTCAGTGGAGATCAGTGGTGGCAGGTATTGATCCGCGTTCCTCCGCGTTGATCCGCGGTAAGAAAAGATTTTGGTTGCGGCTCTGCTAACGGCAAGATTTCTTAAGCCACCCCCATACCAGCCCTCTTCGGATGCAGAAACCCTTCCCGCTCTTCTTCAAAGCTTTCCAACTCTTTGGCGATGTGTGACTCGTTCCAGCCCAAGGCGGAGCCGATTCTGTTTGCTGCCTCGCGGCTGCATGATTCCGACCAGCAGGCTCCCAGGGCCACAGGAACGCGGCGCAGCAGGATGTCTCCCAGGGTTACGGCGCGTTCGTGGAACACGGCTTCGATCGCTTCCGCAACAATATGCTGGCTGTGGGGACAGAGCGGCATGGCCAAACTTTGTTCTTGGCGGGCAGCCTGGGCGATGGCCAAGGCTCGTCCACCGTGCCATTCGGCGATGGCCAGCGCGCTGGATTCAGGAATGTTTCCCTTAGACGCTACTAAGTGGGCCCATTGTCGAAGCGAAGACTCAACTCCGTTGGCCGGAGCGGGCGCGATATAGATAGGAACTGGCTCGGGGACGGCGAGGCCCAACTTTTTCGCCGCTTCGCGGGCGAGGCTCACCGCGGTGGTAAGTTTTCCGCCAATGATCGAAATCATTCCTGCGGCCCCATCTTCCTGATGGTCATGGATGATGTGCCGGCGAGTGACTGCGGCGAAGCTTGTCCCCGGGCTAAAGGGCAGAGGACGGATTCCAGCAAATGTGTATCGAATATCCGCCCTGGTTATGCCGGAACGAGGCAAGAGCCGCGCCAGGCTATCAAGCATGTAATCAACTTCGCTGGACGAAGGCTGAGGATTTTCCGGATTTGTGTCAGATACCTCAGTTGTGCCAACGAGCATCTGGCCATTCCATGGAATGATGAAGAATGGGCGCTCGTCCACTGCCTCGGTATAAATTGCCTGGCTGGGAGCTCCCGCAAATCGCGGCAAAACCAGGTGTGATCCACGCACTCCGCCGATCATCGGCTTCGCATCAGCCGCTCTGCGCAAACCGGAAGCGTTGACTACAAAATCTGCCCAGGGCCCCGTAGCATTCACGACTCTCCGCGCAAAAACCTCGAATTCAACGTTAGACCTGCGGTCCCGCAATCTTGCTCCGGTAACTTGTCCATCGCTCGATTCAACCTGCAGCACCTGGGTATAGTTGCGCACCACTGCGCCAGCCCCCAGCACCTCGATGAGCCATTCCGCTATCAGCCGCTCAGGAAATTCGCATTGTGCGTCTTCATACGAGTAGATAGACCAGGATTGTCCGGCATCCAACTGCCGTTCAAACTCGCTGAGATCGACCTTTGGCGGTCGGCGTTTTCCCGCCCACTGGTGATAGAGCCACAACCCTGTCCTGATTGCCAGGCTATTGCGCAGCAAGGAGCGGTTTTGGTTGGAAAGCACTAACAGGAACTGCAATGGCCGGACCAAGTGGGGAGAGTGGCAAAGCAGGCGTTCGCGCTCTCGAAGAGACTCGCGGACCAGGTTGACCTCGCCGTGCTCCAGATAACGCAGCCCACCATGAATAATTCGTGTAGCGCGGCTGGTCGTGCCGGATGAGAAGTCATTCTGCTCCACCAGCAGTATCCGCCGGCCGGCCCGTACACACTCCCGCGCAATCGCGAGCCCATTGATGCCGCCGCCGATGATGAGCACATCGAAACGCTGGCCTGCTAACGATACATCTCCTGGTATGATCATTTGCCATTCAATGCTACCTCAACAATTACTTTACCGTGACGATTGCAGGATGAAGCTCCCAGACTGTAGCCACATGGGAAGTGCCGCGCGGATGATTGAAATCCTGAAAAGCCAAACCCATCACATCGACTGCGACTGCGGTCGGCAACTCACCGCTATTGGAGCTGAGAGTGAAACCGCGAGCACTGAGCTGCGCGCCCAGTTGTCGCCGCGCAGAGCAAAAGGTATCGCCAAAAGGCGTTTCCACGATGACACGCGGCGCATTCTTGTCCTGCGAGTCTGAGATTTCCAGGTGAAGGTCGCAGTCCCCGGTATTGAGCCACGCAAACTGCAGGAAGGCCTGGCTGATATGAAAGAGTTGCAACTCGCGTCCC
Organism: Candidatus Angelobacter sp.; assembly: GCA_035939495.1. GTDB lineage: Bacteria > Acidobacteriota > Terriglobia > Terriglobales > Acidobacteriaceae > Angelobacter. The sequence goes on from DASZFU010000114.1 coordinate 6,476, forward strand.
TGGCGTGGAGCGTCGAAGGCAGGTTCTGCCAGCACAGGCCAACTCAAGATCGTGCCGACTGAGATTTCGTTGGCCGCGATTTGTGGCAGTGTTTCGTGCTTGGCGTTGGTTCGAAAGTCGCTGCCTGTGGGCTCGGTGTCAGTGCAAACGCATAAAGCTTCTCCCGATGTAGGCGACGAGGGCGATGCGCTGTTGGTGGTCTGTTTCATGCCGCCGCCCCCGCACGACAGTTGCGCTAATGTGAGCGCCGCGAGAAATATTCCCGCCCAAATATAAGTTCTCTTGCGAATCACATTTGAGTTAGATGTCAGAGATGAAGTTGCTGTTCACAGCGTACGCCGCGGAATCGAAAGCTGCTGCCGATGTGCTGTTCTGGACAGTGCTGCAAGGAGCGTGATTCATCTGGCCACGCCATCGGCTTTGAGCTTTACTGCGATTTCGATAAACGCCCGGGCTGCGCGGCTCAAGGATTTGTCTTTTCGATAGACGAGAGCCAGATCGCGGCGAATCACGGCGTCTGCCAGCGGAATGGCGGCCAGAGCGCCTGCTTTTGCTTCTTCCATTACGTTGGATCGGGCAATGAATCCGATGCCCACCTCGGCGGCCACAAAACGCTTCAGCAATTCGCTGGAATCCAGCTCCATGGCCACCTTGGGTTTAAGCTGCCGATCATGAAACAGGTTCTCGATGGCAGCGCGAGTGCGGCCTAACTTGGGCAGCAGCAGCGGAAAACGCGCCAGGTCTTTTACCGTGATCTCTTTCATACGGCTCAGTGCATGGCCGGGCGGTGTGATCATTACCAGTTCGTCACAGTGAATATTCACCACTGTAAGGCGCTTGTCATCCACTGGAATGGATACCACGCCGAAATCCACTGCGTTGTCGTTGACCGATCCCAGAATCTTGGCCCGCTCCAGCCGCGTGATCTGAACGCCCACATTCGGATAGAGCTTTTTGAACTCGGCAAAAACTTCAGGCAGGATGTGGAGACAGGTAGCCTCATTGGCCCCAACGACAATTTCTCCACGCGGAATGCGCTCCATTTCAGCCAGCGTTGTGATCAGGTTCTTGCGGGCCTCGATCACGCCTTCAGCGTATTTTTGAAAGACCTTCCCACTGGCAGTAAGCGCCACCTTGCCTCCACTGCGATCAAAAAGCCGGGAGCCGACTTCTTCTTCCAGGGCGCGTATCTGCGAAGAGATAGCAGGCTGCGTGCGAAAGCGCTTCTCCCCAGCCCGCGAAAAGCTGCTATGCCGCGCTACCTCCAAAAACGTCTCCAACTGATCGAAGTCCATGTGGAGTAAGGATAGCACTCAGCCTTCAGCATTCAGCGCAGGACTGCGCCAAGGCGCAGTCCATAGGACCTGAAACCTGGGCGTCATTTCTTTTTACTTTAGATTTTCTTCTGTTGCAAAGTAGAAGAACGACCGGGCGCGGCAAGCTATAGTCGTGTATTTCTTGGTGCCTTGTGCCCGCCATTCAGCCTGACTTCGATTGCGGCGATCCATTGTTTGGTGGCGAGTCCCTGGTTTCGGCCAGGCGAGCTCGACCCCGCTGGAGAGTTTGTGGAGTGATCGCGGATCGAGCCGAGCGCCCGGTCGAATTCATTCAGCAGAAGGAAGTATGCCATGGGCAAGCGCAAGTTATCCACCTTTGAACGAATCACCCAGGGAAAAATGAATCGCAAAGAACGGAAGCGATTGGCGCGCCAGTTGTATGCGGAAGACCCAGGACTGGAAGTGGTCCATCACAACGTTGCTGGTATTGACATAGGCAATGAAAGCCATTGGGTGTCCGTACCCCCTCACTGTGATGCGCCCCCGGTGCGCGAGTTCGGCACCTGGACGGCAGATTTGTTGCGTCTGGTGGAGTGGCTAAAGTCCTGTGGGATCCAGATGGTGGTGATGCAATCGACCGGAGTGTATTGGATCGGAGTGTATGACATTTTGGAGAAAGCCGGATTGCAAGTGTGGCTCGTCAACGCCCGCGACACCAAGAATCTGCCGGGACGCAAGAGTGATATCCAAGAGAGCCAGTGGCTGATGAAGTTGCAAACCTATGGCTTGCTGCGCCATTCCTTTCGTCCTCAAGAGGAGATTCGACGAGTGCGCACCCTGTGGCGGTTGCGGGAGCGGCATGTTCAGGAAGCTGGGCGCAGCATTCAGCATATGCAAAAAGCCCTGACCACCATGAATGTACAGCTAGCCAATGCCATCAGCGATATCAGTGGAAGGACCGGGCTGGCGATCATTCGCGCCATTCTGGAGGGGGAGCGGAACCCTTATGAGTTGGCGCGGCTGCGGGACTACCGAATCCAAGCCAGTGAAGAGGAAATCGCGCGCAGCCTGGAAGGAAATTGGCAGCCGGATGTGCTATTTGAGTTGCAGCAAGCGGTCGATGAATACGATTTCCGCCAGCGGCAGCTGCGGGAATGCGATCAGCAGTTGCAAGGTTATCTGGGGGCATTGCCGTCGCACAGTCGTGCAGAAGAGAAGGAGGTGCAGCCACCCGCAGGGGCTTCTGAGGCCCGCACTCCCTTGCAGAAAGATCTTAAACGCCGCACGCGGCCGCGCAAGAACGAACCAGATTTTAATTGGGAGACGGAACTCGAGCGGATCTGTGGTGTCAATCTGAAGACTCTAGACGGGGTGGATGCGATGACCATTTTCACCTTCGTTTCCGAACTGGGAGTGGATATGTCGCCGTGGCGCAGTGAAGATCATCTGGTGTCGTGGTTGAAATTAGCTCCCCAACGGCAGGTTAGTGGAGGTAAGCTGATCAAGCACGAACGCAGTCCAGTGAAGAACCGAGTGGCGGAAGCTTTGCGTATGGCGGCCAGTACCTTGGATCGGAGTCACAGTTATCTGGGAGCACGCTTTCGTTCCTTGCGCAGTCGCCTGGGACCCGGAAAAACCATCAAAGCCATGGCCGCTCATCTGGCGCGACTGATCTACCGCATGCTCAAGCACGGCCAAGCCTGGGTTGATCGTGGCGCTCAGGAATTCGAAAAACGGCGGCAGCAACGGGAAACCCATTCCTTGCAACGACGAGCGGCTACCT
>DASZFU010000115.1:0-8099 GCA_035939495.1 Candidatus Angelobacter sp.
TTCTCGACCGCCAGGCTGAAAATGCTCTGGAGCAACCCCAGTTCATTCAGCATGGTCTTGGCTGATACTTTTTTGCTTCTCTCCTGGAGCAGATGTTCAATATGCAGTGGTATCACCTTGGCCAGCGGGATTTCGCCCACGATCGGAAGCACGTTCTTGAGAATGGAGGCATAGGACTTCCTGGTGGAAGGCTTGGCCTCAATCCTGTCCAAGTACGGATTCCAATACTGGTCAACAAACGCCTGCACTGTAAGGTCTCCTGGAGCGTTGCTCTGGTTTGAAGTTTCCCGGAGTCTTTCTTCCAGCACTGCGCGGGTGGCCTTCTTACCTTCGAGCCCATGCAGTCTTTCTGATTTATGCGTCCACGTTCCATCCGCCTGCCGGACCCGGTATCGGATCACAAAAACGATTCCCGACCAGGTGCGAATCGGCTCTGAAATGTAACCGCGCTGAAACGACGAGCGCGTGAGTTTTGTTCCTAACTTGTTCCTTAGCTCTCTCATGGTGGCGTCAATCTTGGGCCTGAACGCCATCGTTGGGTTCGTTACCCAACTGGAATTTCCGCAAGTTTTCCAAAAGTGTGGGCCAGTCGAACCTTACGTATTTGCCTAAATGAAAGGCTCCCAAGTCCCGAGAGTGCCTGTACACCCATCCTGGCTTGACTCCAAGTCGTGCCGCTACCTCGTGAATGTTCAAGAGCTTGTCTGCTTTATTCGTCATTTACTTGCCATGCCTCCATCACAATCGAAATGCGAAAAAACCGAATCTCCTCGTCATCAGACACGTCTCCCGGACAAAAGGTGCGGACGGGAGCTATGAAATGAGAAAGCTGAGAAAGGAAGATAAAGCTGGAAAAGTTGATCGACTAAGATAGCAGCCAACAGAGCTAAAGTAGAAAGCGGATAGCTAACAACCTATTTCAAAAATATGGCTGTAGCCATCCGCTTGGCTGCTTCAATTAGATTCTAGCTCGCTTCTCTCCAGTCATCTGCCAAGATGTCTGAAGCGAATCTATTGAATGATTTTAGTGTTTGCTTCACCCGATTTTAGCCCTTGTTCTGCGGCTAACTGTTGGGAGAAGGCTTGGCAGTCCTTCGCTGCGGACAACTGCCTTTTGCGACCTGTCGATTCAGCCAATCCACTACGCCTGAGGGACAGATCTTGATCAACCATCCATCGCGAAAAACGCCGGTTATCTCTCCAGTATGGATTCGCCGGTAGATATGAGACGTCGAATCACCCAGTACCCGAGCCAATTCTTTCACGGACATAGGCTCGTGTCGATTTTCCAGGATTTCCACTGTCTTCAACTTCGTCAACTTTTTCAACTTCATCACCTTTATGTTCTTTCGCCAGCTTTCTCATTTCAGGCTGGGAAAAGAAACCTTCCCGTGTCTTTTGCGTCTTATGCAACAGACACCGCAGTAGGCGAACAAGCTTGGCGACTCTAGCTATAGAAACCTGCGAGTCTTTGGCGTTCTAGCTGCGGTGTCCAATTATCAGCAATTGCTAACTCCAAATGGGAAAACTGGCTGGGCATCCAGAAATACCAGATAGAATCAGCAAAAATCGACTACATATGACGCGCCACAAGAACGAATGGAATCAATATTTTTGCACTAGAAATATTGCATTAAGAAGCTACAAGAAGCTAGGAAGACTTCATAGACTACAACGCTCGCCTAGCTTGCGTAGAAAGACAAATGGATCTTTACACATCACCGGTGTTAACCAGCGAGGCTGGACCTCGCGAGAAGCTTGCTTTGATGGACAGATACTCTTCGAGTGGCTGACAAAAGCCAGGGCCACCATCATGCAGGCTACTCCCGCAACTTGGCAGTTATTGTTGTCAACTAACCTGAAATTCCCGCCCGTGCGTGCGTTGATAGGTGGCGACGCTTTGCCAGGTTCCTTGGTCGAGAAGTTGGTTGGCATCATCGGTTGTTCTGTCTGGAATCTTTACGGTCCCACGGAGACTACGATATGGTCGGCTATTTATCAACCGCGTCCGGAAACCAATACTACTTCTTGGGTTCCAATAGGCGGCGCAATCGCGAATACCGAAATTCACATACTTGACAAAAGGATGGAACGTTGTCCGGTCGGAATTGCCGGTGAGGTTTATATCGGAGGCGAAGGGCTGGCGCGCGGATATTGGAACAAGCCGGAACTCACAGCAGATAGATTTGTTCCTGATCCATTTAGCTCAACCGCCGGGTTGCGGCTTTACTGCACCGGTGATGTGGGAGTCCGGCGCCCTAGTGGAGCGATTGAATTTCTGGGCCGCAACGACCATCAGGTTAAAATCCGGGGCTTCCGTATTGAGTTGGGCGAGATCGAGGCGGTGTTGCGTCAGTACCCCGGAATCGGAGAGTGCGCCATTTCCGTGCGCGATGAGCATAGGGACAAGCGGCTCGTCGCGTACCTAGTTTCGACTGCGGGCAGGGAACCTGCGGCCAATGAACTGAGGAGCTACGCTCGTGCATGTTTACCTGAATACATGGTTCCCGGAGAGTTTGTCTTTCTCGATAAGCTTCCACTCACACCCAACGGCAAGCTTGACCGCAAAGCGCTCGCTGCGTTGAGGCCTGTCTCCAGTTCGGCCGTGGAACATACCGCTCCGCAATCTGAACTGGAGCGGACTGTCGGGCGAATATGGCAGACAGTTCTCGGCAGGGAAATAGTTGGCACTGATGACAATTTCTTCGACTTGGGTGGCCATTCGCTATTGCTCACGCAGGTCCAGAACCAGTTGCACCAGTTCAACCATCGAGTTTCGATGGTCAATCTATTCCAATTCCCCACCGTGCGCAGTCTTACCAATTTTATCTCCGGCACACAGCAGGATAGTAATCCAGATGCACATGGCGCAATTCAGCGGGCGCCGCGTGGCCATGACCAAGTCTTGCCGCTCTCGTTTGCTCAGCGGCGTTTATGGTTGATCGACGAAATACGGCCTGGGAACAGGGCGTATAGCCTCACCGTGGCTGCCCGAATTCGCGGCAACTTCGATTTGGCACTATTGCGAACAGCTCTTGCCGGCCTGGTGGCGCGACATGAGGGCCTGCGTACTGTTTTCTATTCAGTGGACGGAATCGCCGCCCAGAAAGTGCGGCCTGAGCAACCCATTGAGCTTGAGTTGATTGAGCAGAGCCATCTGCCGGAAGTGGAATGGGACGGGTCGGTAGTTGACGCAGCTCAAGAATGCTCGAATTCCTTCGATCTGATGACGGGACCATTGTTCCGCTTGAAATTATTGAAATTTTCACAAGAAAACCATGCTCTGGTTGCGTGCCTGCACCACATTATCGCGGATGGATGGTCATTGGGACTGATTTTGAGAGACTTAAGCGAGTTGTACGAATCGTCAGCCACTGGTCGGGCTTCATCTCTTCCGCAGCTTGTTGTACAGCCTGTCGACTATGCTGTTTGGCAGCAACAAAGATGGGCATCCGGAGCGTTGCAGCCTCAAGTAGATTTCTGGCTGAACGAGCTTGAGAATGTGCCGTCATTTCTGAATCTGCCTTCCGATTGGCCGAGGTTAACCGCTCCTGGCTTTGCCGGCCATCATGAGTTCTTTGAACTCAGCGGGCCGGTCTCTGAGGCGCTGCACCGGCTGTGCCGGGAGAAGAGAGTAACGCCTTTTATGGCGTTGCTGGCTACGTTCTCGTTGATGTTGGGACGCTATTCGGGCCAGGACGATTTTGTGATCGGCACGGACATAGCAAACAGAAACCATGTGACAATCGAAAACCTGGTCGGCTGTTTCGTTAATCTGCTGCCTCTGCGCATGAAATTGAATGATGATCTGTCATTCTTCGATTATCTGAACCAGGTGAAAGACCAGAGTCTTGCGGCTTTTGCAAATCAGGACGTGCCCTTCGATCATCTGATTCGTATTTTGCGGCCTGAAAGAAAAATGACGAATACGCCGCTGGTGCAAGTACTGTTTGTTCTGCAGAATGCACCATTGGAGGCGATTGAAACCGAGAACATCAGGTGGGAGCCGTTCCCTGTACCTATGACGACCGCCGAATTTGAACTCATCCTTTCCATGCGGGAGACCGAAGGTCTTTTCACAGGAATGCTGGCTCTTAGCCTTGATCTATTTACTCCCGATAAAGCTGAGGTGATGGTAAAGCATTTGAAGGCGCTTCTTGGGCAGGTTCTCACGCACCCTGAGAGACCGCTCTCTTCATTCTCCCTGCTCGATGACGCAGAGAAGCTGAAAAAGATCGTGGACCAATATCCTGATCTGGAACTGAATCAAAAAGATTTGGACAGTCTCTTAATGCAGATCGATCCGGTTTGAACAGCTTGGGAACAAACTTTACCTGCCTGCCGCGCTTCTAACTATCCAAGTTCATGGATGCCGAAATCCTTGTTATCGGATTGTTTGCACTCTGGAGAGCATCCAGGCAAAATAATTTTAAGGACACTCTATGAAGACGATTCTTTCCGACGTCCGATACGGGTTGCGCATGTTGCGCAAGAATCTGGGATTGACTGTAATCATCATCTTTTCTATCGGGCTCGGAATAGGCGCCAACAGCACAATCTTCAGCTTGCTGGACGCCCTGGCCCTGCGGCCTCTGCCTGGGTCTCAAAACCCTGCGCAACTTGTGGAGGTGTACACCAGCTACCAGGGCGGTATGCGTTTTGGAGCGGTATCGTACCCTGACTATAGAGATTGGCGTGACCGCAATCAGGGATTTTCCGGCATCGTGGCGCAGGACCTTGTACCGGTAAATTTGACCCACGGAGATTATCCTGCGATCATCCCTGGCTCTTTGGTGAGCGGAAATTTCTTCGCCGTTCTGGGAGTATCTCACTCTCAAGGCCGCCTGTTTCTCCCGGAGGAAGCTGACGACACGTCAAATTCGCATCCAGTCGCTGTCATCAGTTATGGATTGTCGCAGAGATATTTTGGAGGAGTCCAGAGCATCGTCAATAAGACTATCGTACTGAATGCGCGCCCCTTTACCGTTGTGGGAGTAGCATCGAAAGACTTTACTGGAGCAAATGTCGGCTGGCCTGTGGATGTGTGGGTGCCGATGTCAATGCAGCAGGCGCTGGTTCCGGGGGAGGACCGTCTCAAAGCGCGAGGAGAGCGGTGGTTGGAGGTGATCGCGAGGGTCAAGCCAGGAGTCTCCACTGGCGACGCTGCGGCAAGGCTGACCAGCGTCTCAAACGAGCTTGCTACAGAATTTCCCGGAACCAATCGCGGTACTGCCGTTACCGTTGTTCCTATCGGCCAAGGACCTTCTGATGTCCAAAGTTGGCTTTTGCCGGTGGTGGAGCTGTTGATGGCAGTGGTGTTCTTCATACTTCTGATTGCCTGCTCGAATGTCGCTAACCTGATGCTCTCTCGCGGGGCGTTCCGGGAGGGTGAAGTCGCTGTCCGTGTTGCCATTGGAGCGTCACGCGGCATCATCATGCGATTGTTCTTGACTGAGAGCCTGCTCCTTTCGTTTATGGCTGGAGCGTTTGCTCTCTTCCTTTCCTATGAGAGCATGTTTTTGCTCCAGCGTTTCAATCCGCCGACGTCCCTGCCTCTGAACCTGGATTTAAGAGTTGATGGCCGAGTGATGCTCTTCACTCTAGCCTTAACACTCCTTGGTGGAGTGTTTTTTGGCCTTATCCCCGCCATGCGCGCTACCCGACCCGACCTCCTGCCTGCATTAAAGAGTGAAAGCTTTTTCCGGATGTTCCGCAAATCGAAATTGCAGAATGCTCTTGTGGTGACTCAGATTGCGTTGTCACTCTTTCTATTGGTTGGGGCAGGGCTGCTCTTGCGGAGTCTGCGATTGATCCAGAAAGTGGATACCGGATTCAATGCGGATAATATGGTGCTGGCATCTATTGATGTAGGACTTTCCGACTACGATTCTGCACGCGGAGCCACTGTATACAGGCAGATACTGGAACGAGCCAAGGCCCTGCCTGGTATTCGTTCTGCGAGCTTGGCTCAGATTGCCCCCATGGAGATCCAGTCCACCCAGCAGATCGGGATATTTGTGGAGGGTCATGAAGCTCCCAACCTGCGGCCGCTTTCGATCGACTACAACGTCGTAGGGCCAGAATACTTTCGTACTATGGCTATCCCGGTTGAGTCCGGGCGTGAGTTTACTGATCAAGATATTGCGAATGGTCCCGGCGTTGCCATCGTCAACGAGGCATTTGCAAAACGGTTTTGGCCGGGACAGGATGCCATAGGAAAGAAAGTCAGCACTCAGAGCGCACAGGGCCCTTATTTGCAGCTCGTAGGAGTAGTGAAGGACTCAAAATATTACAATATCGCTGAAAATCCGCTTCCTTTTCTTTATCTGCCGTTCTCGCAGCGATATGAACCTGCAATGGTCTTGCACGTTAAGACTACCCAGGCCCCATCTTCTTATTTTGCCGTGATTGAACGGGAGGTGCAATCTCTGGATCGGTCCATTCCCGTGTACCGTGTGCATAGCATGAAAGATCAACTTGCGGTTTCGCTGATCGAACTCCGAGGCGGGGCCCTCTTCATGGAGATCTTTGGGATGATGGCGCTGGCTCTCGCGTCTATCGGGCTATACGGCTTGATGGCGTATTCAGTGGAGAAACGTAAAGCGGAGATCGCCGTTCGCATGGCTGTGGGAGCTGAAAGCAAGCATGTTCTGGAGCTCATCCTGAAGGAAGGAATGTTACTTACGCTGGTTGGCATCGGCATCGGCGTGATTGCAGTAATAGCTTCAGGTCGCGCAGTTTCTTCATTGCTTTATGGCGTAAGCCCGTTCGACCCGTTCACGATCAGCGTAGCGTCACTTTTCCTGATTGGCGTCGCCTTGCTGGCAATCTTTATTCCTGCCAGGAAGGCGATGCGTACCGATCCCGTAGAAGTCTTGAGATCCTCGTAATGGAAATTCAGACGATGGAGACAGGAGTCGCGCCAAACCTCCGGAATGGCATTGTCGATTTCAGCTTTTTTTAAATCCATCCACCATGCTCGACCATGCCGCTGTGATTCAGATCCCACACAATTTTCCGGGATGCCATTTGCACACGGGTGCCTCCCTTCATGAAAAATTCCACTTCTTGAATTGCTGTGTCCTTCCCCACCTCTCATGGTGAATTAGGGCGTAGCGTTGCTACATGAACCCGCTAGCGTAGGCTGGCCCGAAAGCCGGTCGACGGGCTGGTGAATACGAATGTCAGACGGAAAGGAATGATGGTGTGAATATTTTTGAGCTTTTGGAATCGCAAGTGCGGACTTACTCGCGCGCATTTCCCACTGTCTTTACCAGGGCAACGGGGTGTCGCCTTACTGATGAACAAGGTAAGGAGTACCTGGACTTCTTTAGTGGTGCTGGGGCATTGAACTATGGGCATAACAATTCTCGTATGAAGCAGCGACTCATTGAATACCTCACTGCTGACGGCGTGACCCATAGTCTGGATATGGCTACTTCGGCGAAACGGGAATTTCTGGAGAAATTATCGGTCGTGATACTGCAGCCTCGCAATCTTGAGTACAAAGTACAATTTACCGGTCCCACGGGAACAAATGCAGTGGAGGCCGCTTTGAAGCTGGCGCGTAAAGTTACAGGTCGGCACACCGTAATCCATTTTGTGAACTCCTTTCATGGGATGAGCATGGGCGCCCTCGGTGTAACTGGAAATGTTTCCAAGCGGAATGGTGCTGGAGTTCCTCTGCACTATTCGCTGCCCATGCTCTTTGACGGTGACCTCGGACCGGATGTTGATACGCTGGACTACCTCCAGATCTTCCTGGAGAATCCCGGGAATGGTATAGGACTTCCGGCGGCGATTATCCTAGAAACCGTTCAGGCTGAGGGCGGAGTCAAAGTGGCAAGCAATCAATGGTTGCGTCGTTTAGAACAGATTGCTCGTCGGTATGGAATTTTGCTCATCGTTGATGACATTCAGGTGGGCTGTGGACGCACAGGAGACTTCTTTAGCTTTGAAGGGTAATTATATACTTGACGTACCCTAACTTTTCCTGTACTCTTGAGACATGGAAAACCTCAAGACACTCCACGAAGCAATCATACACTTCAGCGATTTCGAGAACTGCAAGGCTGTCATGGTGCTATTGCGCTGGCCCG
>DASZFU010000116.1:0-64628 GCA_035939495.1 Candidatus Angelobacter sp.
CATCATCGGGGTCCCTCACTCCGCGCCGATCATATTCGCGATTGTGAAATTCTTTGCCGCGCTGCGTTCGGGATGACAGGGTGTAGTGGTTTATGAAATAGAGACACATCTTACAAAGTAAGTGACATTAGGCTAAAGCCCAATTTAATTTATGCCCTGATACACATCTTCACACACGACTAATCTTTCTCAAATAAATGATTCACTGGCCCGTCGCCTTTCCCAACAGCGATGGCATTTTTCAAAGCCAAGGTCACATACTGCTTGGCGTGACGGGTGGCCTCAATAAGATTTTTACCTGTTGCGAGGTTGCAGGCTAGAGCCGTAGAGAAGGCACAGCCTGTGCCATGCGTAGATCTGGTCATGATTTTCTTGTGCGTGAAAGTCTTCGTCTGCTGTCCTGATTCCCAACTGAGCAAGTCGCTTGCAGGGTTCAGATGGCCGCCGGTAATTACGACCATTTTCGCGCCCATCTGATGAAGGCGCATGGCGGCGGCTCTCATATCCTGCGGATCGCGGATGGCGAGGCCAGTGAGCAGAGAGGCTTCATCGATGTTGGGGGTAATCACGTCCACCAGGGGCAACAGCCGCGTTCGCAGAACACTCACGCCTTTCGCAAGCAACAGGCCGGCACCGGAAGAAGATTTCAAGACTGGATCAAGGACTACATTCCGAATCGTGTTGCGTTCCAAAAAATCAGCCACTGCCCGCACAACTTCAGCGGAACCCAGCATTCCGATCTTCACGGCAGAGATGGGGAAATCTGAGATCAACTCCTGCAAAGTTTTGGTGACGAGCCGGCTCTCAACCGGCTCCACTTCTTTTACGCCCTGAGTCGACTGCACAGTGAGCGCGGTGATGCAGCTAACTCCATAACAGCCGTGGGCAGCGATGGTCTTGATGTCGGCTGTGATTCCGGCTCCTGACGACGGATCGTAACCGGCAATGGAAAGAACGATGGGAGGCGCTTTTTTGCTGGTTGCAACCAAAACTCCATAATTCTACATGGTGTGGAATTTCCCAGTCTTTCCTTGGTCACAATCTAAACCAAACCGTTCTAAAAGAAAGCCACGCCGGAAGTGAATCCGGCGCGGCTCAAGTTTAGGACGCTCGATACTTACCAGTTGAAGCGCAATCCGAGTTGCATCAACCTGGGGTTGGCATTGGTGTCGCCAATGATTTGACCAACCGACGATGAGGCCAGATTTCCGACTGGCAGATCGAAGTTGGGATGATTGAACAGGTTGAAGACATCTGCGCGGAACTGGAACTTCATGCTTTCCCTGATGGCAAAGTTCTTGAGCAGCGAGAAGTCAAAGTCGGTGTAGCTTGGGCCATAGTAGGCATTGCGTCCTACATTGCCGATATTTCCGGCAGTCGGCAGCGAGAAATAGCTGGCCGGGAATACATGAGCGGGGTCTCCAAAGCTGATCGGCAGAGACCCAACTCCGGCAATGGGACGGTCGGCAAATTGGTTGAAGCCGCTGAAGTCGACAGCGGTATTGGCGAACACTGAGAATGGGAAACCAGTATGCCAGTTGGTGATTCCACTGATGTTCCATCCGCCGACAATGCTGTCAATGAACCGATTCGTGTCCCTCATGAAAGCACGGTTTCGGCCAAAGGGCAGTTCATATAAGTAAGAGACAACGACCTGATGACGAACGTCAAAGGCTGATGCTCCATGGTCAGCCCCCGGGTTGCGGCTGTCGGCAAAAAAACCGGTCTCACCGCTGCTGCCGAAGAATGATGAATTGTTGTCCAGAGACTTCCCAAAGGTATAGGAGGCCTGGAGCGATAGTCCGTGAGAAGGCTTCTTCTTCATCGTCAGGACCATTCCGTTGTAATTGGAATTGCTGGCAAATGCTCCCACCGGAATAGCTCCATATTGTTGGAAGGGGAACGAGCGCAGATTCGGCGACTGGCTTCCGCGCTTGGTGGGATCGACTACCGTCACGAACGGTTCGTTGGCATCGAGGAAGGTGCCGAGCTTTCGTCCCTGGGTTCCGATGTAAGACGCCTGAAAGGCATAGTTCTTGCCTATCTGGCGTTCAAGTTCCAGCGCGAAGTTCATGGCATAGGCAGTTTTGCCGCTGGTATCCCAGCCATTGAAGCCTACGATTCCCACCAACCCTCCGCCGGTAGTGACTGTGGGATCAGGCTGAACCAGCAGACGGTTTTGATTGAGCACCGTTCCCCACGTATAGGTTGAGTTCGGCAAGGTGGTCGAGAGCACTGGGGGGAAGTTAAGTCCCATGTTCACGGGAATGTTGTTGAAGACATCGTCGTAGCTGAGCCGGAAACCGGAACGGATTACGGTCTTGCCATCGCCAAACAGCGCGGGAAGAATCTTGGGCGACCACGCAAAACCTACAAAAGGAGCGAAGTTCTTTTTTGCCGTGTCAAATTGCCCTGAAGCCGGCAAGAAGACATTGACCGGAGTCAGGGTGAGAGCCGCCGGTCCTTTCACCGTAGGGTTGATATCCACCCGCAGATTAGAGTTCAGTTTCATGATGCCGACGCCGGGAACAAAATTGCTGCCGCTGTCGTTTTTCTCTTCCATAGCACCGGGAAGTTCGTAACGCACGCCATAGTTAAAAGTAAAGTTGGACTTCATCTTCCAGGAATCCTGGAAATACATGTAATAGGCCCGCCGGGTCCAGGTGCGGAACGTCTGGTCAGGACCGCCGGTGCGCAGAGAACCGTTTCTGGGTTGTCCAGAGGCGAAATGGGCCCAGTCGGCGAAGGAGATAGCGCCACGGAAATTGCCGTTCAGGAAGCGGAAGGTTTGCTCCTCGCGTGCCTCGCCGCCGAACTGCAACGTATGGGAGCCGTGCATCCAGGTAACGTTATCGAAAAGCTGAAATGTGTTGGTGGTGCGTCCTTGAGGCATGTTGGTGCCGGCGCCCAGCCCGAAATTGGAGAGCGGAACGGCAGCGCTGGAAGTAACGGTAATGCGCGGAAGACCACCGTTGAGAGCATTCTTGGTGGTATCCACAAATCCGGGGAGGGGATTTCCCGCAGCATCGGTGAAGATGCTTGCCGGATTGATCTTTACATCTTGCGGACCGAAGTCGGTCACGTTGCGGATGAATCCAACACGCGCCACGTTGAGCCACTTGGTGTGCGAATAGGTCTCCTCGATCGCCACGGACTGTGAGCCGGGCAGATTGGTAATCGAGCCGTTGAACGGGTTTTGCTGAAGCGAAAGGCTGTTTCCACTGAACCACGCATAGTGGCCCATCAAGCGGTTATTCTCTGAAAGATTGTGGTCCATGCGCAGCAAGTAAGTCTGGTTATAGCTGTTTTGGCCCGCATTGCCTGCCCAGTTGGACTGAGTGCCAGTAGCGCCCGGAATGTTGGGCGTAGGAATGAATTGCAGCAGCTTCTGCGAGACCGGATCGGTGACGGCTGCGCGGGCTGCCAGAGTTGGAACAGTAGCAAGCTGGGGCAGAGGATTGATTTGTTTAAATCCTTCGTAGCTGAAGAACCAGAATGTCCTATCTTTTATCAGCCAGCCGCCAACCGTGCCTCCATATTGATGGCGGCGCAATTCATTTTTGGGTTTCCCGGCCCGGTTTAGGAACCAGTCATTGGCATCCATGGCTTCGTTACGGCCATAGTAAAAAGCCGTGCCGTGGTAGAAGTTGCTGCCGCTCTTGGTAATTACCGATACTTGTGCGCCGCTGCCGCGTCCCAGGTCGGTGCTGGCGATACTGGTATTTACGTTGAATTCCTGAACGGCATCGGCAATGTGGAAATTATTGAGTGGTCCATTTACCTGGGGGTCGTTATTGCTAACACCATCGAGAGTGAAATTGTTGGACTGGCTGCGCATGCCAGAGACGTTGATTCCGCCGGCCTGGGTGCCAGGGGCCTGCGGGGTCACACCGGGAGTAAGGAGGGCCAGATCCAGAAATTGCCGGCCTTGCAAGGGCAGATTTTCGATTTGCTGTTTGTCAATCGAATAAGCCACATTGGTTTTATCCGGCTCGATTAACGGTACTTCCGTTTTGACTTCAATGGTCTCACTCACATTGCCGGGAACAAGCGCAACATCGAGGTGGGCCTCATGCCCGACGATTACAGTAATGTCGCGTTTGATTGCCTTTTCAAAGCCTTTCATTTCGACGGTCAGTTCATAGGTGGAAGGTTTTACATTCAGGAATTCATAAAAACCCTGGGAATTTGTGGTCGTGGTGCGGCTGATGCCGGTTTGTATGTCGCGTACCGCCACTTGAGCAGCAGGAATTACCGCGCCGCTGCTGTCACTGACCGTACCGGAAATGCTTCCACTCTGGGCCCAGGCGAGGGCGGAGAACGTTAGCATTAGAAATGAGGTGAGTACCGCTATGAAGAGACGGTTCTTGCGCATAGACCCCTCCAATCGTGCTGCGGCTGATTCTGACTGCCGGAGAGAGGGTTTATCTAATCCTGCGCAGAATGCCGTGCCGCGCGCATGAGCGAATTTATACGCCGTGCAGGCTGAGCTGTCAAGAATTGTAAAGATTATTTAGAAGAAATCGATGGAGTCGCAGGATACCAACGGAGTTGCTGGTCGACGCGCCAAAGAAAACCCTCGGATCGTTGTTTTGGAATTCCGGTTAGCCTCAGCTTCTCCGAGGATATATCTCCAAATTTCCACTTCAAAGCCAACAAGCGCGAACTGGAAAGGGGCCGCTTCGAACACCTGCGCCGCAATTCTGTAGCTGGATTTTCCGGACGAGTAAGAAAAAAGCCGCGCGGGAGAAGTCCAGCGCGGCCTTGTTGTTCAGAGACGGGTTATTGGGTTACCAAGTCAGTCTTAGCCGCATCTGCATCGAGCGTCCGATGGATTGACTGAAGAGAGGATTCAAGAACGTGACAGGTTGTCCCGGGTTCACGACGCTATTGGAGTTAATGGTACGTGCGGGTACACCACCAAGGTTGATCGTGTTCAACGCGTTGAACATATCCACGCGGTATTCGAAAGCGCTACGCTCGTTGATTCGGAAGCGTTTCGCAATCGAAACGTCGACGGTATCAGTCGCAGGCGCACGTAGCGTATTGCGCCCCACGGTGTTGGCGTTGGGTAGGCCGATGCCTTCAATGAAGTGTACGGTCGAAGGATCGACGCAAGCGCCGGCTAGGTCGGGATTGGAGAAGCCGGTGGCACAACCGGAGTTGCGGACAGCGCGAGTATTGAGCGGCGCCGCCGGGTTGCTTATATCAGGACGGTCTGGTCCGGTCTGGCCGTCCTTGTTCCTGTCTGAGCCGTTGCTCAGAGTATAGGGCTGGCCACTCTCCCAGTGGGGAATCGCTGAAATCGTCCATCCACCCAGGAATGTTCCCATAAGACCAGTCTTAGGGGCACGGACATCCCACACGATGGCCACCGCGGCGACATATCTGCGATCAAAGTCGGAGACACCGTAGTCGATATGAGGACTTGCTCCGAGTACTTGCGAGACTGACTGCAACGGACTTGGAGTGGAGTTAAACCCAAACACATCGCTTACGTCATCGAGGTAGTGCGCGTAGGTATAGGAACCCTGGAACAAGAATGCGCCCAGAGGAGTGGATTTAAGGTTGCCGCGCAAATTCATTTGCAGGGATTCATAGTTCGAGTTGGCCGAGGCGGCACGCACGTTGCGGATACCCTGGCTGCTTCGAATCGCAGCTTGAGCAGCCTGCTGTGCGGGCGTGAGGCTGGAGCAAGGCCCGGGCAGAGCGGCTTGTAATTGCGGCGCGAAACGGCTGCCGCACGCGTCGCCGATGAGCGGGTTCATATCAATCGAACGATAGAGTTTGTGGGAGATCGATCCAACGTAGGACGTCTCAAAAACCAGGTCGTGAGGAAGTTCGCGTTCAAACCCGAACGACCAGCGATCCGTGTATGGGTTGGGCTCACTTTTCAAAAACAGGTTTGATTGGGCCGAAAAAGCCGTGGCAGGAGTCGCGGTAATGCCGGCAAATAACGTGCTGAAGTTGGCGAATCCGCGCGGCGCCCCGGCCGAAGTTACAGAGGTAATATTGCCTCCCAAGGTGTTCGGTGACGAACCGGCAATATTGGAGAGCAGGTTGTTGAAGCTGCTGTCGTAGGTGGTTTGGAATCCGCCGCGCCAAACCATCTTATCGCCGCCCATCATCCGGTTCAACCAATTGGAACCTTTAGGATTCCAGGCAAAGCCGACGCTGGGAGCAAAATTGTTCCGGTCGGCGTTCACTTTGCTGGGAGCCGCGAAGTTGATTGGGTCGTAATTGGTGAAGGCCGCAGTGGTAAAAGCATTTACCGGCGTCCCGAAGTATTCATAGCGCAAGCCCAGATTCAGGGTCAGGTTCGAAGTTGTCCTCCACGAATCCTGGAAAAAGTACGATTGGCGGAAGAGGTTGGGATGATAAATGGAACTGCCAAACTGGCGGTTGAGAGCGCCGGAGTTCCCGCCGAAATCATCGAGGAAATTGGAAAACGCGGTAACACCTCCAGAGCTGCTTTGATAAGCAAAAGAGCCGCGCTCAACAAACGGTGGATGCTGGCGAGCCAACTGTCTCAGGAAATCCACGCCATAGCGGAATGTGTGTGTGCCGACTACAAAAGTCTGAGTGTCTTGATATTGCCAGTTGTTGGCAAACCGGAACTGAGGAATGTTGGTGGCAACGCCGAAACCGGTAACTCCCGAAATGCCAAAGTTCGGCAGCGTCGCGTGGAAGGGATCGCTATTGACACCAGGAAAATTGAATCCGATCCGGCCATAGTTAAACCGGAACTCATTGGTCCACCGCGAACTGATCACATAAGTATCCGCAAACGTTCCGCCCAGCGTGGTTCCGACAAATTGGCTGTCAAATCCGGGCAGGTTATTCAAGCTCGGTCCGCTTGAGGACTGGTCGTAGAGCCAGCGAAAGCTCATCGATTGCTTTTCAGAGACCTTATGATCGATTCGGATTTGGTGGTTGGCATCGAGGCTTGACGAGCCTTCGCTCAGGGTCGCCCCGCCAGTCGTTAACTTCATGCCAGTGCGGGTTGAACCATTACAGGTGCCGGCAGCGCTGGGTACATTGAGGTTGATTGAGCCGGGCGTTACGGTTGGATCACCGACCAACCCGCCGAGGGCTTTTATGTACAAGGCGGCATTGGGGCATGATCCCGCGAGACTTTGCAACACCGCAAGTCCTGCGGCATCCGGCACGGTAACCGTTCCTCGGGTTGTTCCGAAAAGACGGTCCCACTGGGCTGCTCCGAAGAAGAAAGTCTTGTCATGGCCGTTGTAGAGGCCCGGAATCACAACCGGCCCGCCGATTGAGAAATAGGGAATGTTCTCAACCTGCCGTGGTGGATCGAAGCGGTGATTGATGGCATCGTTATGGTTCAAGGCTTTAAACGCGCTTCCGGTATAGGCCCAGTTGGCTGTGCCGTGCAGTCCATTGGTACCGGACTTAGTGATCTGGTTGAAGACTGCGCCACCGGCCCTTCCAAACTCGGCGGAGAAGTTGGAAGTCTGGATATTCACTTCCTGGACTGCGTCAGGGTTGGTGATGGTGAATGCCGGTCCAGTGACGGAGATGTCATTGTTCTCGACGCCATCGATCATGAAATTGTTGCCGCGCGGACGTTGTCCATTGACGGAGTAAGCGAACGTGCCGTTCTGGTTGATCGCCCCTCCGGCCGCCAATGCTACCCCCGGAGTCAATTGGGCCAGGGTAAGCGAATCTGCTCCAACCATAGGCAGATTGTTGATGGCCTGAGTTTCAAAATGTTGGCCTCGGGTCTGCTCGGTGGTGTCCAACTGCACTTCGAAGCCGCTTGCTTCTACATTGACAACTTCTGAAGCGTTTCCGACCTTCAGCGAAAAGTCGATATTGGCGTTGCGCGCCGACTCGATTTGCACGCCAGTCTTGTTTTCGGTGGCAAACCCCGAAGCTTTCGCTGATACGTCATAGGTGCCCAGATCCACGGCATCAAATCGATAGATGCCGGCCGAATTGGTCGTGGTTTGGCGGGTGACATTGGTGCCGCGCTGCGTAATGGTTACGCTAGCATTGGGAACCAAGGCGCCTTGGCTGTCAGCCACGGTGCCAGAGAGGCTACCGCGGCTTGTTTGTGCAAACGCTGTTGATAGCAGCGCTATGAAGAGAAGCAATCCTGCCGAGAAGCGAAGGTGTAGGGACATCTTAATATTCATCCTTACCGAGTCGGATTTACCTAGAAGGCCGGTGAATGAAACTATGTTCTTCCCACTGCAAATGAGACTGCGAATCACAATTCCGTCAATCAGATACACAAATGTCGTATTAAGAGATAATGGCAAGCCCGACGCATATAACCCCAAATATTGCCCACGGCTGTCTTTGCCCCGGAAAACACAAAATGCCGTGTAGCGGAATTGGCGCAAGTTATACTCTGGATGTAGTGTTGTGTCAAGAACCGTTAAGCCTTAAAGTTCCTATGCAGATCATTTACGGTATCCACGCAGTTGCGGAAGCCCTGGTAGCCCGCGAACGCCCTTTTGAATATGTCGACATCGCCGGTAGCCGAACCGATCCCCGTATTCTCAAGATCATCCAGCTTTGCTGGAATGTGGGTGTTGAGGTACGCAACCATTCGCGGGAACATCTGACTCGCCTGGCCAAAACTGACAGGCACCAAGGCGTGATAGCCGTCATAGCAGAAAAGAAATTTGAAGAGTTGGACTCTGTGATTGCCGCCAAGCGTGGTAATCATTCATTCCTTGTTGTGCTTGACGGCATTCAGGATCCACGCAACCTGGGGGCGATTATCCGTACAGCAGAAGCCAGTGGCGCTGACGGCGCTGTGATTCCGGAAAGACGCGCGGCAGGTGTTACGGCCACAGTAGCGAAAACCTCGGCGGGCGCTTTGGACCATTTGCCGATGGCCCGGGTGACAAATATCGGCCGTGCGGTTGAACACATCAAGTCTAAGAATATTTGGACGGTGGGCCTGGATGAACGCGGCGGACAAGTCTACGACAAGCTTGACTACAATATGGATTGCGCGCTGGTGTTAGGCTCCGAGGGACGCGGCCTACATGAACAGGTGCGCAAGAAATGCGATTTTGTGGTGTCGATCCCCATGCTGGGCAAGGTCTCTTCTCTGAACGTCTCCGTGGCCGCCGCGGTGGTGATGTATGAGATTGCGCGGCAAAGGCGAACCCCCCAGAGCAGTCAGCCGAGCACTCCGCAACCGGCAATGAGTAATCAGGAACCAGTAGTCAGCAGTCAACCAGAAGCATTGCCAAAATTGCCATAATTGCCAAGATTGCCAAAATTAACAAACAAATGTTGAGGGCATCAGGAAATTATGGCAATTTTGGCATTTCTGGCAATCATGGCAGTTTTCTTTTGCGCGCCTTGATCACGATTGATAGGTCTCCATTGCGTGTGTTGGTAAATCGCAGGCTCACTCGGCCTTCGTTGTCGAGGGAGATCACGGCAGGCGTATTGACTGAGGTCAGCATCCATCCTGCGGGGAGTGTCACGCGGTTCAAAGGACGTCCCAAGGTACGGGTCCAGACCAATTCTCCATCCTTCAATATGTAGCCGACAGGATCGGTATAGGTCTCTTCCACGCGGATTCGCGCCGATTGTCCCTCACCAATGGAATGCGCCAAGTCGCCTTGCACGACCACCGAATCCGAGTCGGTTGGCTGAGGGTAGTAGCCGAGAGCATTCACTTCTTTCCCGCTTACGGTATAGGTCTTGAGCTGTTTGCCGGAGTCGAGATCGGTCATTTTGGCGTCGGACGAGACCTGGCTTCCTTTGCGCACAAAACTATGTACGGATTTCTGTCCAAGCCTGGTCACGGTGAAGTCATGCGAAATGTGGAACTGATGCGTGGTTGGATCAAGCAGCCAATAGCTGATCTCGCGGTCCTGCTCAGCGCGATGAAAGGCTTCATCTTGTGCAGCAGACATGACCGGACACAGCAGAGCTAGCGCCACCAGCCGCAATAATGAAGGAACGAACAATCTCTTCATGGCAGCCTCCGCGCGATTATTTTGACCGGCAACTGGTCATCGCGATCATTCAAGAAGCTCAGGCGGATACGGCCATCGGGATCGGTGCTGACGATCGCAGGCGAGGCAGATCCTATCAGTTCCCATCCCAGCGGCAGTAAAACGACATTGCGCTTAATGCCCAGCGGACGATCAAAGACAAGCAGCCCGTCTTTCACGGTATAAGAAGGAGCATCCGTATAGGTCTTGAAGATGCGGATACGTGTCTCTCCGCCCTTGGGGACTGGGCCGGGCAAATGCACCTTTATAAACTCAGCGGTATCGGAGGTCTGGGGAGAGACCAGACCGCTGGCCTTGGCGTCCTTGCCACTTACGGTTTCAAATTGCAACTCTTTACCGGTACTGCGCTCAATCACACGTTCTTTCGAAGCCGTGGAGCCGGGGCGAATGGGATTGAAGAAGAAAACCGCACCCTCCCGCGTTTGCGTGACGTCGTAAACAATTGCGAACTGGTGAGTTTCAGGCGGCTGCAGATCGTAGAGCGTAAACTCATCGGCAGCCAACGCAGGCGTAGCGGCAAGTAGAAGAACAACGAGAAATTTTGTCAGCATAAGCAAAGGTCAGAAGTGTAGCACGGGCAGGGCGTTCAGCAGTCAGCACTCAGCATTCAGCATTCAGCCCGCGAACGTTGTAGATAAAGGAACAACTTTGTCGTGGGCATGGTTACGGTTCGAAAGCACTCTGAGCATTTTGGGCCAAGCGTTCTTTGAGAAGGGTGGAAATTCGCAATATGCCGACAGTGTAATCCTTTGTCCCAAACTGCTGCGCATAATGCTGAGAGCGTGAACAGAAATTGAATAGGATTCAACCAAGCTAATACCCAGGCTTGACCGCTTTCCGATTCGTGTTCATTCGCGTGTATTCGTGGCTGAATGGGTTCCAACACTAACCATGCTTCCCCTACAGCCCAAACTGCCGCGCGGGCTGAATGCTGAGTACTGATTGCTGAGTGCAGTCCCAATTTTGGCACTCACAGCAGTTCTCCTCATTACCAAGGTGTTTTCAGGACCTTACTCCGACGCTGGGCGCAAGTGTAGAATCGGCCTCATGGTTCCGATGGGCCCGCATCGCCAGCCTTCCCGCAAGGGAGCAACAGGGTCTAACAATGTTTTGCCTCTGCTGAAGGCGCAATATGCTGTTTCCAAAGTGCTGGCGGCCGCGGAAGACCTGGATTCGGCGTTGGCGCAAATCATCGCCTCGATTTGCTTGAACCTCGGCTGGGAACTGGGCGCGTATTGGCAATATGCCTCCAACCAGCCGGTTCTGCGATGCACGCACATCTCCGCAGCCGAAGAATCGCTGGGGACTTTTATTGCTGCTGCGAGGGAAAACGAGATGTTGCCCGGAGAAGGATTGCCAGGACGAGTGTTTTCCACCTCCGAGCCATTCTGGATCCCCGATCTTCAAAACGACGAGAACTTCGCGCGCTGCGCCGCCGCCCAGGAGGCAGGATTGCAATCGGCGTTTGCATTTCCCGTACTGGTAGGGAACGATGCCATCGCCGTGCTCGAATTCATGAGTTCGGCACAACGTGAGCCCGATTATGAGCTGCTGGAAACCATGGCCTCTCTTGGACGTCAGATCGGCCAGTTCATCAAGAGGAAAGAAGCCGAAGAAGCAGTCACGCAATCGTTTGAGCTGTACCGAAGCGTAACCGATTCTGCCTCCGACGCCATCATTACGATGGATGAGTCGAGCACCATCCTGCTCGCCAATCGTGCCACTGAAGAGGTCTTTGGCTACACCAGCAGCGAGCTTAAAGGACAAAGCCTGATGATGCTTATGCCTCCGGCCTACCGCATCCGGCACGAACAGGCGCTCGCGCGTTACCTGGAGACCGGCAAGAAACACACCAATTGGCATGGCATGGAACTTCCGGGCCTGCGTAAGGACGGCCAGGAGATCCTGATGGAGGTCTCCTTTGGGGAATTCACGCTGAAGGACAACCGTTTCTTTACCGGCTTCATGCGGGATATCACCCAAAGAAAAAAGGTTGAGACCGTTCTCAAATCCACCGAGCGCCTTGCGGTGATCGGAAGACTCGCGACCAGCATCGCCCATGAAATCAACAATCCTCTGGACGCAGTCAAGAATATTTTTTATCTGCTGCAACAGAGTGCAAACGATGAACAACGCGGTCATTTGCAATTGGGTGAACAGGAACTCAATCGAATCGCGGAAATTGCCCGGCGGACGTTAAATTTCTCACGCGAGACTCCGGCAATCACCGAGGTTGACGCGCACGAAGTGTTGGATGAAACCCTGGAGTTGCTCTCCCGCAGGATTCGCACGAAACATATTGGCATACACAAGCGCTATCGCTCGATCGGAAAGGTCCGTGCCAATGTAGGCGAACTGCGCCAGGTCTTTGTAAACCTCATCGCCAACGCCCTCGATGCCCTTCCAACAAATGGCCACCTGTGGCTGCGAAGCTCGAACCGGGTATCGAAATGCGGGGCAGCGGGCATCGTTATTACTATCGGTGACAATGGTCAGGGAGTTCTCCCCAGGTTCATGCCTCACCTGTTTCAACCCTTCTTCACTACCAAAGGCGAGCAAGGCACAGGGCTGGGCTTGTGGATCACGCGGGAAATCCTGCAAAAATACGGCGCTAAGATCAAAGTACGCAGCCGCGTGGGCGATTCACACCACGGCACATGCTTCCGCATTTTCCTTCCCAAAGACCAAAACCCACCACGCAGACGCTGAGAAAAAGCCAAGTTGCACCACGGAGGCGCGGAGACGACCAAGTCTGCCGCAGAGCTTCAGGATTTCTGCAGACCGTCCACGTCGGCCACAAAAAGCTAGCTTAGCTCGGCTTTTTCCCTTGCGGCTTCTGCGGTGTAGTGTTTTGGGAGGGCTTTTTAGGGCTTGCAGGAGCGGTGTTCTCGCCTTCATGCATGATCTGTTCGACGCGTTCGGTAAAGTGGGTTTCTTCCATGGCTTGTTGGACCTTTCCCTGCATGTTCTCCATGGCTTTTGGCATGTACTCGGCCATAATGGTTGATTGCTCATGCAGGAATTTTTGTCCTGCCGTTGTGGAATAAAAACCGATCAGGGCATCGACATCGGAAGAGTTGAAATGGCGCTGATAAATAGGAATCAGTTCGTCGACCATGTTCGCCACAACTTCACCGGACATTAACTTCCCTAACAATTCACCTTCAAGTTTGCCGAATTCATCTTGTTGTTTGGGGCTGAGCTGCCCACGGCTCATCTGTGCGAACTGCTGTTGCAATGTCTTTGTCAGGGTATCGCGCATGGAATCCATTTGCTTTCTAATTTCGAGCATCTCAAAAAGCTTGAGAAGCTGCTCGCGGCTGGGAGCATCCGGAGGCAACGCTTGACCAAGCGAGTTCTTCGTGGCGGTTGGTTGCGCAAACAGCGGCAAGGCCGCTAACAAAAGGGCAATGGACAAAACAAATGCTTTTCGCATAAAACCTCTCCTGACAACCTTACAGGATTGCACAAACCCAGGAAATCCCAAAATTTCAACTTACGCGGGCAATTTCTTTTTCAAAGCTGCGGCTTTGCGAAACCAGGAGGCTTCGCGGCGCTTGAGATACCGAGGCATAGTGGCCTTCTTGTTGAGAATCCGATCGAGCCACTGACGGGCCTGGACGGGTTGGCCCCGCTCAGCCAGAAACCCGGCATAGTTATATTGAGTTTCAGAGAGCGTGGAGGTTTCGATGACGCTGGCAAAGAGTTGCGCTGCACGGTCCTTTTGGCCGGATTTGGCCAAGGCGTGTGCAAACAGTCCTGCAGCTCGTTGATAGTCGTAATTCGGCTCTATCTTGTATACCCGCTCCAGGTCTCCGGCTGCCGCCTGATATTCGCCCAGTTCCAATTCGCAAAGGCCGCGGCGGTAGAAAGGATCGCGCAGGTCAGTGCGAGACGAGATACAACGGTCGTAACATTGCTTGGCCTGGGCATATTTCTTCTGCTCCAGGTAGAGGTCTCCTAGTTCTTCAAGATTGCCTGCCGATGGATTGTCGAGGATCAGCACTTCGAGCTGCCGGATACGTTTGCGATGGGAAAATATTTTGAGCGACTGGCGGAGATAGCCCAGGTCCGGCAGCACCTCAACCCCAATGTAGACAAGCGCGCCGATGCCTCCGCCCATCAGGATGATCCACAGCCAATAGAACTGGGACCCGCGGCGAATGTAATGCAGTATGGCAATCAACTGCAAAACGACGCCATAGGTAAAATTGTGCCCGAAAAATCCCATGGAGTTTGTTTGGAATATAGCATAGCTACCGGGCCCGGGGATGGGTACGGTCGTAAACTTCAGTTATATGTTGAACGGAGAGTTGCGTGTATTTCTGGGTCGTCGAAAGCCGCTCGTGTCCCAGCAGTTCTTGGATGGCGCGCAGGTCGGCGCCTTCCGTCAGCATGTGCGTGCCAAAAGCATGGCGTAGCGTGTGCGGATGAACGTCTGGAGGCAGCCCTTTGGCCACCGCAATTTGTTTGACAATCCGGCCCACGCTACGGGTCGTGAGAGGCCCTCCACGCCTGTTGATGAACAGCTTCGCAGTATTCGCGCGCATTTCGGCCACCAGTTCACGGCGCACCTCAAGGTATGACCGAACGGTCTCAGCGGCAGCACCTGCGAGAGGGACATAGCGTTGTTTCTTGCCCTTACCACGAACCAACACAACCTCATTGGCCCACTGAAGATCGTTCAACTCGATACCGACCAGTTCTGAGTTGCGCAGCCCACAACCATAGAGAAGCTCAAAGATGGCCCGGTCACGCTCGGGAAAAGCTGCCGTCTCGGGCATGTCGCTATTGAGCACGCCATTGATCTCTTCCATGCTTGGTACACGAGGCAACTTTTTGGGAATCTTAGGGGTAGCGACAAGCTTTGCGGGGTTCTGCCGAACGATGCCTTCGCGAGCCAGCCAGCGATACATGGAACGCAAAGCCGCCAGCGCCCGAGCCACCGAAACTTTGCTCAACCCTTTGGAATGCAGATCGGCAAGAAATCCCCGGATCAAAAGGTGGTCGATGTCTTTCCAGGAGATCTCCGGGCCAAGAAATTCGGCGAAAGTCTTCAGTTCATTTTCGTAGGCCCGCACCGTATGCTTCGAGGCGTTTCGCTCATGTTCCAAATATCTGATAAAGGCGGTCATGCCTTTTTGTATTTCACGGCTGGCCTGTAGTTTCTTCATCTTCATTCATTTGTTTCCCGGTCAGGTTTTGCAGCCTGTACTGAGGCGTATGCCGAAGTAATCACCCGATGTCCCGATCACCCGATCTTCTTTTTGGCTCTTGGATGATATTTGCTATAGACGTTCTTAAGGCGATCCAGCGCAACATGCGTATAAATCTGCGTTGTCGAGATGTCGGCATGGCCGAGAATAGTCTGTACTGTCCGCAGGTCAGCGCCATTTTCCACCATGTGAGTGGCACAGCTATGGCGAAGCGTGTGAGGGCTCGCGTGGGTGATCGAAGAGGACGCCGCATCCACCATCTGCCATGCCCTTTGACGGCTCAGCCGGCTTCCGCCACGCCGCACAAACAACAGGGGTGATACTTTACCTTTCAACAAGACTGGACGCGCCTGGTCCATGTAGTCGCGAACAGCCTCCTGGGCAGCACGTCCCAACGGTACCAGACGTTCTTTATCGCCTTTGCCTCGAACCAGTACATGTCCAAGTTCAAGTTTCAGGTCTTCAAGCTTGATATTGATAAGTTCCGAGACCCGCAAGCCCGAGGCGTAGAGTACCTCCAGCATGGCGCGATCGCGCTGCGCCCTCGCGGCTTCAAGTCCAGAGGCATCGTGTGGCTCAACTTCCTTGAGCAAGATATCGATGTCAGTGGCGGCCAGTGATTTGGGTAAAACTTTCCATTGCTTGGGAGAATCAATCTCCAGGGTAGGGTCGTGCTGTACCATGCGGTCGAGAAGAAGGTATTTGTAGAAATGCCGAAGCGCCGAAAGCCTACGTGCCACGGAACGATCTTTCAACGACTTCGAGAACATCTGGGTCAGAAAAGCCCGAATATCTTCACGTCGCGCTTCGACCAGTTCCCGTCTAAGCCTCCGCATGAATTCAGAAAACTTTAGAAGATCGGATTTGTAAGAACTGACGGTCAGCTCTGCCAAGCCTTTCTCGACCTTGAGATAGTCGAGAAAGTTTTTGACCAATCGTGGCGGGGCAATGCTCACCTCTTGAGTATGCGATCAGAGAGCACTGGAGTAAATAGCGAAGAAGGTTCCGGCGATGAACTTTTCATAAGAAAATGTGGCACAGTCGCCGCGGCTGTGTTGAAAGGATGGCCTCACAAGAATGCATCGGAATTCCAAAAAGGGCAACCCCGGGTAGAACACCTTGTATCAGTAATTCAACCCCAAACATTATCGGGGTCCTTCACTCCGCGCCGATCATCTTCGTAGTTGTGAAATTCCTTGCCGCGCTGCGTTCAGGATGACAGGGGGGTAGGGCACAGATGTGGAGATATCTTTTACAAAGTAAGTGACATGGGCTTTTACCCTTGCAAGAAGTTCGGCCGCAAATGTCGAGAACTGTGGAGTTGTCGAAGGGTCTCTCGATCTTGCTCGAAGTCCGCGGCCGTGAAGTCGTACACTTCATGCGCCTTCAGAAACTCGTCAACTTGCATGGGCGTTGCGAAACCAAGGAGTCTGCGAAGCTGGGCGGACGAGAGAGCATGGGACCGATATGCTTCTAGGGCCAGACTCTCCAGCGCTGCCCGAGGTAGGTCTTTCCATCTGGACCGAAGGCCTTCTGCGATATCTTCTGGGAGCTCCAATGTAATTTGCATGTCAGTATACCTCCTTCATTATCCCAAGGCACGGCGTTGCGAGCCATGTTTTTTCTTTGATTGATTTATCTACCTTAAACTTTCTTCGCTTTCTTGGGCTCAGGAAATACAAACGGTTTCTCTTCAATCCCCAGCAACCGGGCGACATAGGTTGCGTTGAGGGCGCTCTCGGGATTTTCTTCGTGTTTGAAGAAGGCAAAAATCTCTTTATGCGGCTGGGCCCCTAGCTCTTCAGCAATTTTCTTTAACTGCTCTTTCGAATACTCCGGTAGCCGGAAACGATAATAAAGGAAATCGGCCGTAGCGATCTTAGGAGCGGCAATCTTCTCGCTGTGCGCCCAACACAGGGTGGCATTTTGCTTACTCTTGAGAATCTCAAATGTGGCATCGGCAAACCAGGACTCATGACGAAACTCGAAGGCAAATTGATAAGCCTGCGGCAGCAACTGAACAAAATCTTTGAGCAAAGCCTTATCAGCTTGAAGATTGGGGGGTGTCTGGAAAAGGATGGGCCCCAACTTGCCTGACTGGCGCATCGGCTCCAGGCTTTGCAGATAGGACCGAAGCGGACCATCAGACTCTTTCAGCCGCCGGAAATGAGTAATCATCTGGTGGGCCTTGGCCGCAAAGCGAAAATCA
Source organism: Candidatus Angelobacter sp. (assembly GCA_035939495.1). Lineage (GTDB taxonomy): Bacteria > Acidobacteriota > Terriglobia > Terriglobales > Acidobacteriaceae > Angelobacter. The sequence continues at coordinate 17,439 of DASZFU010000116.1, forward strand.
GGAGTGGTGCTGGCCACCCAATTCTGGATGGATGAAGCCGTAGCAAACCTGCGAAAAGTTGCATTCAACTCCACGGCATTCAGTTGCGTCGAGTAGAACTCCAGAAATCGTTTTTGGGGCAGCTTCTCAGGAAAGAATGCCGGTTTCCAAATTGGATATGACCACCCCGAGGTGCCGATGTGCAAGGCCATAGCCAAATGATACAGGCTACAAGCTGCTGGCTACCAGGATGCCGGTTCCATCCTACCTGTGTGCTGCATCGCCTCCCGATCCGGCGGCCGCCGGCACGCCTCCGCCTGGCTGTGTACCGTGATAATTGGGAAATTCGGGACGTTTGGCCACCGGCAAAGGATTCTTCTTCAGCGAATCCATTACCAGCGCAACTGCTTTTTCCAGTTGAGGGTCATGTCCGCTGGCCCATTCTCTGGGTGTAAGTTCAACGTCATAGTCGGGTGCGACACCATGATTCTCGACGTCCCACTCACCATTACGATTGTAAAAAGCTACTCGGGGCGCAGTAACGCCGCCACCGTCCATCAACGGAGGATAATCGTAAATGCCGACCAATCCGCCCCAGGTACGGGTACCCACCAGCGGGCCGAGTTTGGCGTCGCGGAAGTACCAGGGCAGTGCATCGCCACCGGAGCCGGAATACATGTTGATGATCATCGCCTTTGGGCCGAAGATGGCGCCTACGGGCGTAGTGAAGTCCTGGCCTTCGCGGGTCATCCAGTAGTTCTGAACTGGACGGCGCAGATAGTCAATCACATAATCTGCGGCCGAGCCGCCGCCATTGAAGCGCTCATCGATCACTGCGCCCTCGCGGCCTAATTGAGCAAAGAAGTAGCGGTTAAAAGCGGTGTAACCATTGAATGCAGTGTCCGGCAGATAGACGTAGGCAAGACGCCCTCCGCTGAGTTGCTCCACCTTGCGGCGGTTTTCGTCAATCCACCCTCGATTGCGAAGCCCAACTTCGTTCTCTATAGGAACCACGGAGACATTGCGCGCATTCTTGCCATCCGCTGAAGCGGCGACACGCAGCACGGTCGCCTTGTTTGCCGTTCCCTCGAAAAGCTCAAATATTTCATCGGTGCCGCGCAATTCCCGGCCATTTACGGCCAGCAGATATTCCCCTTCCTGGACATTAACACCCGGCTGCGTAAGAGGAGCCCGCAACTGTGGGTTCCAGTTCTCGCCATGATAGATATGGCTGAAGCGATAACGGCCATTTTCGATGGTATAGTCCGCGCCCAGCAAACCGACTCTGACCTGGTCGTAATTTGGGATCGTAAAAGAAATCGCGCTCAATGCGCCATACTTCGTTGTACTCCTGTTTCCACTCCGCACGCGGATCAACCTGCACTTGCATGCCGGCCAGGTTCAGAGGCATTTCACCTCTGCCGGCTGATGCCGGGCCATCACCTCGTGCTGGAGCTGTGGCCGAACCGATAAACCACTTTCTGTTGTCCCCCCGGCCCTTCGAGTACAACATCTTCTTGCCATCGAAGGAGAGCATGAATCGCCCGATTCCATCCATCACTTTTTCCGGTTTGCGGGAAGTCAAATCAAAGCGCCATAGCGTGCTTAGCTGGTCGGGCCCAGGGCGCGATGGGCTTTCCACCAGGAAAATCACGCCTGCCCTGCCGGCAGTCAGATCAGAATAGTTTTGCGCCGGTATGGGAAGCGCAAGAATCCGCTGGTCAATGTTTTCCGCATCGATCCGGACATTAACAGCATCCGTTTTCGTCGACTTTGCCGCCTTGGCATCCTGAGCTTTGGCCTTCTCCTCAGGATTCGCCGGCTCATCACCTTTATCGTCCTGCTTGGCGGAAGCAGATTTATCGGAATCCGGCTTGCTGTCATCGGCAGACTTTTCTTCGTCACTCTCAGGAGCAAGAGGAGAGGTTTGGTCTTTACGCAGCACAATGAGGTAGACGCTGCGAGTCACTGAACGATTGATGCTGGAAAGATCGAGCCATCCTGTCGTAGGCCCTGCATCCGTGCTGGCGGTGAAATAGAGATATTGGCCTTTCTGGTCGAAGGCAGGGAAGCGGGCATCGCTCAACCCGTCGGTCAATTGCAGGCTCTTGGTTTGCTCCAGGGAATAAGCAAACACGGCGTGCATGTGACTGGAGAGCCTTTTGGTATAGGCAATCCAGCGGCTGTCAGGGGACCACACCGGATCCAGCGAGCGCTGTGGAGCATCATACGTGTCCGTATCTACTTTGACCGGCACACCCTTGGCCAGATCCAGGCACCAGATGTTCAGGCGCTTGTCCGTGTAGGCGATTTTCTTGCTGTCAGGAGACCAGCTAGGGCTGTAATAAAATGATGGCGGCGTACCCAGAGGGATCTTCCTGGGTTCTCCAAGCCCGTCAGGCGATTTGATAAAGAGCTGATACTCTCCGGACTCATCCGAAAAATAGGCCACTGATTTGCCATCGGGCGACCATGCCGGATCACGTTCCATCACGCCTGGAGTGTTGGTCAAGTTGCGGACATCGCCCTTTTCCGCCGGCGCCGTCAAAATCTCCCCATGGGCCTCAAAGACTGCGCGAGCGCCGCTAGGAGAAAGATTGGCTGCGGCAATCTCACCTTCCACTTTCTTGAAGTGCGAGCGAACATTGGGAAGGTCGGCAGGAACGCTTACCGACAACGTTTTCGACTTGCCGCTTGCCAGATCGAGGAGACTCAACGAACCGAATTGTTCATAGACGATCGCACCCGAACCCGCCGAGGCAGACTTGATGTCGGCGTCGTTGCCGGGCAAGACCTGGTTCACCTTTTTGCTATCCAAATCGTAGGCAAAAAGGTTGAACCTTCCGTTGCGATCGGAAAGGAAGTAGACCTTGTTGCCTATCCACATGGGATTCCCGTCGTTTGAAGCTTCTCGCGGCACCTCATGAATGCTGAGGTCCGAGAGATTCGCCACCCAGATGCGCGATGCTTTGCCACCGCGATAGCGTTTCCATCCAATGGCGGAGAGACGCCGGTTGTTATCCACAGGGACATAGGCGATGTGCTTGCCGTCCGGAGAAAATGCGCCGAATTCCGCAGTAGGCAAAGGCAGTTCGCGGGGAAGCCCTCCTTCAAGAGGGACCGTAAACAGCCGATTAAACCCAGCATAGCTGTTACGGTTGGAACGAAAGAGTACCCGTTTGCCGTCCGGGGTCCAGCCAACCAATTCATCCACGCCGGGATGATGCGTCAACCGGCGTGGAACGCCTCCGGCTGCGGGCATGACGTAAACGTCGACATTGGCATCGTAGTCTCCTGTAAAGGCGATCATGCTTCCATCCGGTGAAAATACCGGACCGGTCTTGGTTCCTGAGCCGCTGGTTAGCAGATGTGCCACACCGCCTTCACGGGATACCAGCCATAAATCACCTGCATAAGAAAAGGTAATGTGAGTTTTGGAAAGCGTGGGCTTTTGCATCAACAGCGGCCCGCTGGCCTGGGCCAGAGAAGTAAAAACGAAAAGCAGCCCCAGAGATAAAGGAGAGAACCTCAATTTCCTCATAGAAGTACACCGCCGGAGAGATAAACGTGCTGGGAATTGATACGTTAGCAGCAGATGGGGAGAAAAGCTATGAGCTTGTGCCAGAGCTACTTATCTGGCTTAACGGCGAGTTCAGGCCGCAGATCCAATGTCATGACGCGCTCCTCTTGAGCTTTGCCAGTGTAGGTCAGGATACAAACAGGCGTCGCGGCGTTGAATCATCACGGCCCAAATATTGTTCGATTTCTTTTCGACAGCAGCCAAAAGCAGCTTATGCCGCGCGACGCCGTCTATGGCGGCGATCGCGGTTGACATCTTTTTTGTCTCTGCGCAGATCGGCTTGGCTCTTTTTAATCTGTTCGCGGTCTTTCCTGATCTGAGCTCTATCAGCCTGGAGTTGGGCTTTGCTTGCATGGTTTTTCCGGTCGTTGGCTAACTTTTGCTCATCCTGCTGGTATTGCTGTTTCTGCTGCTGCAATTCTTGCTTGTCCTGCTGGATGTCTTTCTTGTCGTTTTGAATATCGTTGTTCTGTGTCCCCTGATTGCTGGGGGTGGTCTGGGCAAACGCAAACGGACTCAGAGCCAGTGCAGTCGCCAGAGCCAAGTTCAGTTTGATGCTCATGTTTTAATCTCCGATTGGAACTCTTCTTCCCTGAAATTGAACCACTGGTTTGAACCCCGAGTAAAGGAAAAGTTGCGTTTGTTTTAGATAAGTTAAGAATCCCCCAATCACTTGAGCTGTTCCGGAACCGAATTATTCATATTCGACATAAGCCACTTTTCTCCCGACTTCTGGTAAAGGGCAGTGCCTTTAGAGCGCATCAGTTGGCCACGGAAATTTATCGACATGTCATATTCGATCCAGATGACCGAGCCAATGGCCTGATGAGCCAACGGAGTGATAGAAATGGAAACAGGCGGATTCTGGCCAAAATATGTCTCTTTCAAATGTTTCATTACCGCTTTGCGTCCCCGGAAGTCGCCGTGGGAGGTGAGGAAGAGAATATCGGGGTCCAGGCATTGTTCGAAGGTCTTTTCATCGGAACGGTTAAAGGCCTCCTCGCAAAGAGCCAGATGCTGTTGCAGTTGATGGAGGTCTGATTCGGCAGCTTTTTGATTTCCGCGCAACGTGACAACGTGGTTTTTGAGATCGATGGTGAGGCCGAATTTTTCGATGAGATCGGCGCCCAATACTCCATCGACGCGCTTCTGGCATGACCGTTCAAGCGGGGTGAGGTCGATGGCCAGCAGCTTCAGATTGGCGAGTGTTTGGTCGCCAATGGTGAGATCACGAAGGGTAACCTGGCGTCCGGGAGTGGATGAGCTACCGGTCCAGGATTCCATCGTGATTTCGGTAGCGTCCGCGGAGGAAAAGGATTTCCAGTTGAGCATAGTAGCGGCCGCCCGGTATCCAAGAGGAACTGGAACTCGCGCTTCATCACTGTGACCTTCACAATTGGCAACTGGCGGCAGTTCTCCAGGGGAACGTTTTGGGCGCGAACACCGATGGAAAACGCCACCATCAAGAAGATCGCGAACAGCCGGATCATACTTCACCTGCCTTCCTTTCCTCCGCGGGCGGCCTGAACGAACTGCACCAGCCCTGCATGCCTTTTCGGAATTGCTCGCGTTGTTCGGGAGTCATCTGCTGCCAGCGATCTCGCATGTTCCGTCTCCGGCGGCCATATCCCCTGCCGCCGCGGAATCCGCCAAAGAGCAGCTTGCTTAGAAGAAGTAGGCCGAGCGCCTGCCAGAAGGTGATTGCCCGCAGACCGAAAAGCGGCGGCATCAGCCAGTTCCAAAGGCCCAGGACGACGAAGCCCATCACTACGCAGGCAATCATCACCATGAGCGCAATACCAATTCCGCGTGCTATCGAATTTCTCATCATGTCATCGTCCTTATCGTCCTAATCTTTAGTAAACTCGCCGCGAATCGCCTCGAGCCTGCGCCGCAAATGCAGCACAGCGTAGCGTTTACGTGAAAGCAGGGTATTCATGCTCAATCCGGTCTCCGCCGCGATTTCTTTAAAGCTGCGCCCCTCAATTTCGTGGGCCATGAACGCCTGCCTCTGCTCTGGAGGAAGCTCTGCCAAGGCGTTTTCCAGCTCTTCAATCAAAACATTGCGTGCAAAGACTGCCTCCGGCCCGGCTTCGAGGGAGGGAAGCAGGTCTTCCAGCAGAAGTGATTCGCCATCGTCCGCTACTGCGACCGCTTCGCTGATCGACTCCAGTTTCTTCTTCTTGCGGAAGAGATCGATAATCCGGTTGCGAGCCACCTGAAAAAGCCATGCTCCAACGCGTTCGATCGGCTTCATCAGTCGATAAGCCTCCACGAACTCATAAAACACTTCCTGCAGGATGTCCTCTGCGTCACCCCGGTCTGGTACTCGCCGCCGAATAAAACTGCGAAGGCGGGCCTGTTCGCGCTCCACCGTTTCGGCAATTCGCTGATTCTGCTCGCCGGTCATGCGCTCCAGGACCAAGGTTTCCTTCATCTCCATTGAAGACGAATATGGGGGAAAAATATTGCAGAAAAGAATCTCTTTTTTAGAGCGTGATTGAGCTGGGCAGGGTGCAGTTTTTTAGACGATTTGGTAAGCGGGTAAATGTTTTGCTGCAGTCACCCATTTCGCCACGTCCGTGAGCCCACGAAATATGGATTTGCTTAACGGGACACAGGCAGCCGTCGAATCCTGATTCCATTTTCGGTGACAGACACCATCGCACCTTTCAGCAGGTCATCGCTACAAACCTGCAACACGCTAACCAACAGCCGGGCAAGAGCCTCTCACCGCAGGCCTTCGATGCGAGTGCGAACTACCGAGGGTCCAGTCAGTCCGGAAAGTGCGAGGAGCGTGTGGAAGTCGGCATCTAGTGTGACAACGACCATGCCCTCTTGATGGGCAAAGGTGAGGATCTTCGAGTCACATGCAGTCGCTAAGCCCCGATCGCCCACATGGACTGCTTCGATTCCATAGTTCTGAAGGTAGGGGACAGTCGAACGCGGAAGGCCTTGATCGAGCAAAAGTCTCATCGCGTCGTCGGTAGGGGCAAGACTTGGTCATCTACTAAAGCAGCGGCGAACGCAAGCGCCTGGCGAATATCTTCGTCTTCGAGTTCGGGGTATTCGCGTTTCAGTTCAGCCCGATCCGGATAAGTGGCCAGCGCCTCAAGCACTCGCCGTACCGTGAGGCGAAGATTGCGAATGCATGGCTCGCCCTTCATCCGAGCAATGTCGCTGGTGATTCGGTCAAATTGTTCCATCCTGGCTAACTCCCTCATCGCGTCTGCGAGATGCATCGACGCGACAACGCCCTGATGATCGCGTCCAGAACCTCATCGAGGCGCTTTCCAACATCTTCGCATAGAAACCTTAGCACATGAAAGCCGTTCTCCTGGAGCAGAATATCCTTGCGCCGATCACGCCGGTAAGCGTCCGCATTATCGAGATGTTGGCCGCCATCCAGTTCAATTGCTATGTGTGCATCTGCGTCCAGCAGGTCAACTTCCATTCTGCCCCAACCATCGAAGGGAATCGACAATTCTGCATTGAGCCGGAATCTTCCGGCCGTCTCCGGCAGTGTTTCCATTCGGCGATAGAGAAATGCCTCCGTTGCACTTCTCGCGCGGGCCGTCCCCTCTGCGTTCAGGTCTGCCGGTTTGGCGACGTGAACAAACAGGTTTGCCAACGGTGGGTCGACACCATCTCGTACCAGCCTGCGGACGCTTGCTGCGTATTGACTCTTCCATTGCGGATCAACTGGAAGCGGGACCTCCGCGGGCCACCCGGGTACGGCGCTGCCAGGCAGTTGTATGGTGTAACCAACGGCTTCATATCCTCTGCACCGCCGGTCAAACATGCGCGACAACATGGGAACGTTCAAATCAGCGTAGTCGTGCACACGCACCTCCCGCTTGCGGTCGTACAATCGGTGCAATCGGCCTACGTATTGCGCAATCGTTCCATGCCACGACACTGGCAAAGTAAGAAATAGTGTGTCGAGCCTTCCATCGTCAAACCCTTCGCCGATATACTTGCCGGTTGCCAAAATCACCCGCTCTTCGTCAGCGGGAACACCGGCCATCTGGGCCCTTACCACTTGCAATTCCTTTCTGCTCATCCCACCCCGCAACAGGACCAGATGCTGCACTTCCGGCGTGAGCCGGCTAGCCAAAGAATGAAGATGGTCATTCCGCTCGGTCAACACCAGCGGTGAGCGGCCGTCTCGAACGGCTTGGACGACTTCTCCGCAAATAATCTGATTCCGTTGTTCGTCCGAAATCAATTCCCGATACAGATCCTGGAATTGAGTTCGCATGTCCGGGTTCGCAGGACGGAGCGGGCGAAAGTCCGTCGGGCGGACCATGACAATGTGTTGAAATGGACGTGCCGCCGCCTGCTCCTTCGGATTGACTCGATGTCGAACAGGACCACACTGCATGAACACGATAGGATGGTGACCGTCCTTTCGCGTCACGGTCGCCGACAAGCCAGTAATGAACTTAGCTTTGGCCCGTCGGACGACAAGCTCAAAGCTGTAAGCGGAAAGATGATGACACTCATCTACAATCACATGCCCGTAATTCCCTACTGAGTCGTTGACGAGCCCCTTCCGGACCATGCTCTGTATGACCGCGACGTCGATAAGCCCTGTCGGTTTCTTACGGCCGCCACCGACTCGCCCAATTTCTCGCGACGGTAGCCCCAGAAAAGTAGATAACCGGTCTATCCACTGCTCTTGCAACTGTCTGCGATGGACCAGTACGAGAGTATTGACGGCGCGCTTGGCAATTAGCCAGGCGGCAACGACAGTCTTGCCGAAAGCCGTTGTCGCGGAAAGCACGCCCGTATCATGCGCCAGCATTGTTTCTGCCGCAATCTTCTGATCGTGGCGCAATTCACCCTGAAATGTAACGAGAAGAGGAGCGCCGGGTTCGCGCTCATCCCGGACCCTATATTTGATCTTCAAGCCAGACAGCAGTTTGCACAAATCGTCGAAACAACCACGTGGCAGCCCGATGTGCCGTGGGTAGTCGTTTGCGCAGGCCATAACTCGAGGCTTGTCGTAGGTTGGAAGCCGCATTGACTGTGCCTTGTAGAACTCAGGATTCTGGAATGCCGCCAGGCGAATCAAGCGATTGCGTAACTGCGGAGATAAGGTCTCCTTGGCAATAAATATCTCGTTCCCAAAAACAAGTTCCAGGTTCTCAGGCGACAAACCTGGAATCGGTGCCTCCGCCCGCGCCCGCGACCATGGTGCAGTCCAAAAACTTTGGTCCTCTCCGTCTTGTTCCTGTGCCACAAAACGCACCCCAACGACGTGGCCTTTGGCCTCGGCACGACGGACCATTTCTTCAACTTCCGGACGGGTCATCCTGCGGATTGACGATAGGAACTTCCACTGGTCCTCGTGCGGGTTAAGTTCCTCGTTGAGAAAAACACTGTTTCCCGCCTCTCGCGGTCGCTTCTGAAGTGGTAGCGCAATCAGGTTCCCAAAACCGCCTTGCGGCATTGTGTCCTGGTTGGGAAAGAAGCGGTCGTATGAATCGAGTCCAATGTCCGGACGGCTCTCCATCGTTTCCGTAAGGATATGTGCTCCCAGCTTCCGAGCCAAGCTGGCTGGAACAGGTTCGGCAAAGAATATCCAAACATGGCCGCCGTTTCCTGAGCGCGAACGCTCTAGTGCTGCCGGCAAACGCAATCGCTCACATGTTTCGAGAATCGCTCTCGCGTCTTCTGTCCAAGTCGTCTTGTCAAAATCAGCCGCCAAAAAGAAACAAGTTTCATCCAGGAGCATGGGATACACGCCCATAACGAAGTCGCGTCCATGGTCATCTTGACCCGAAAGATGGCGACGGACTACGTCGTCAGTAACAGGCAGAAACCGCTGGTGGAGACAGTCGGCACATTTGATCCTGGGCTTTTCGCAAATCCCGCGTAGCCACTCATTGGCGCAGACTGGCGAATATCCCGACTTGCCGGTCTTGCGATTCTCAAACCGGCGAGGATAGACGTCGTCGCGACCCCGGAAGAGCGATCGGAAGAGTGCGATCTTAACTTCCGGTGGAGAAAGATGATTCACATCGACCTGCTGCTTCATTGCAACCAAATAATCTTAATCGAAGGGCCGTAACGCTGCGGTTGTTAACGCAAGCAAGCGGCTCACACCGCTGTTTAATCGCAGCGATCGTGAGGGTGCAACGCAAGCCTCTCACGATTTCCGAATTAAATTTACCAAATTACCCAATTGCCAAATTCTCGCTATACTCAATGAATTCAAAGGAGATATTCACGAATGTCGATCGGCGTCAAACTGGCTCTAGTGTGCCTGTGCTTTGTGACTGTTGTAGCCTCCGCCTCCGATCTCGAGTCTCGCGTGAAACAGGGTTACGCCGACTCTAATGGAGTCAAGATTCACTATGCCACGATTGGCAGCGGGCCTCTTATCGTGATGATCCATGGCTTTCCTGATTTCTGGTACACCTGGCGGCATCAAATGGAAGGCCTGTCGGATAAGTACCAGTGTGTCGCCATCGATCAGCGCGGCTACAACCTCAGCGACAAACCCGAGGGCGTAGAGAATTACGACGTTCGTTTGCTGGTGGGTGATGTAATTGCCGTGATCAAGCACCTGGGCAAGGACAAGGCAATCATCGTAGGCCACGATTGGGGAGGCTTAGTTGCGTGGCAGCTTGCCTTGAATGCGCCACAATACGTCGACCGGCTCATTATTCTGAACCTGCCGCATCCGCGCGGCATTGGACGCGAACTGGCCCACAATCCCAAGCAACAGGCAGCCAGCGAGTACGCCCGAAACTTTCAGAAAGAAGGTTCAGAAAATCTCGTCAAGCCAGAGATGTTGGCATTTTGGGTCACCGATGCTGAAGCCAAGCCCAAATACGTCGAGGCATTCAAACGCTCTGACGTGAAAGCCATGCTCTCCTATTACAAACGCAACTTCCCACGGCCGCCTTATCAGGAAGACCCATCGCCAGTTGTTAAAACTCAGATGCCGGTCTTGATGATCCATGGATTAAAAGACCCAGCATTGCTGTCGGATGCGCTCAACAACACATGGGACTGGATGGGAAAAGACCTAACCTTGGTGACGATTCCCGAAGCCGGCCATTTCGTCCAGCAGGATGCGGCCGATCTGGTGACGCGTAGTATGAAAGCGTGGCTGAACAGGTAGCTTCAGTTATACTCCTTCCGCTGTCTAAATTAATGCAAGAGGGTACGTTAATGACAGATCAAAAGAATAGAGTTCTAGCCCGCAAAGGCGCTCGCAATCTCACGTTGGCCGAAATTGATCAGGTGAGTGGTACTTTTGGGACTCCCGTCCTGCTCACTGAAAGACTCACAACCCCATTCCCCGGAAGGATTGACCGCGAATTTGATGAAGTGCAGGCATAGTTCTTCCCCTTATTGATTCTTTTCAGTTCTTCGCATCAATCCATTCATGGCCCAGATCCCTAACAGGGGTCCGAGGGCCATGCTGGCCAGAGCGACACGCCATCCAAAACTTTGTGCAATCGCGGCCATGGTTCGGATGGTGATGGCAGTCAACAGAAAACCAAGTGCGGTTTGCATAGTCAGCGCTGTGCCAACATATCGCTTTTCAGCAACTTCGCTGATGATGGCGGAAAACTGTGCTGAATCGGCAATGATGGAGATTCCCCAAACAACAGCCAGCAGCAGGAGCAGCACAGGATGGTGATAGACGACCGCTGCCAGCACGCAACATAGCGCACTTACGCTCATGGCGATCACAGTGACTCTGGCACGCTGGCCAGTTCTGGCAGACGCGCTGTGGTCCTGGAGACGATCGCTGACGAATCCAGCCCACACGCATCCGACAATCCCTACGCCAATGACTGCCGCAGCGGCAGCCTCGTACTTCAACCTTGGCCAGCCCGTGGATGCGCTCAAGATGACCGCAATCCATCCCCACATCGAGTAGAGCTCCCACATGTGTCCCAGGTATCCGAAGTTCGCCAGACGCAACGGACGATTCCGCGCAATCTCCCAAATCTGGGAGATGTGCAGACGAGACTGCGGCATCGCAAACGGGCCTTCATGCACGGCCAACGCTACGATCAAAGCTCCGAGCAGTGCGAAACCGCTGCCGGCCAGAACCACGCCCTTCCATGGAATTCCCCCTACCGAGTTCACGGCATGGGGCAATGCTGAGCCAATGGAAAGCGCGCCAATCAGGATGCCGAGGGCCAAGCCTCGTCCTTTTTGAAACCATCCGGCAATGATCTTCATACCTGGTGGATACACTCCTGCCAGGAAGAAGCCCGTTGCACCTCGAAGTAGGATTGCCGGCGCTGGATTGGCAGCTTCCAGTACAAATGCTGCATTGGCGGCGGAAGCGGCAATTGCCGATAGGACCAGTACCTGGATGGGACTGAAAATATCGGGAATGTTAAATAAAGCAAAAACGATTGCGCCAATCGAGAAGCCAATCTGCACGGCCACAGTCAGCCAGGAGCTTAATGCCAGGTTGGCATGCCAGATGGACGTTATCTGGGGAAGCACCGCAGTGCCGGTGAACCACAGAGACATGGCCAACAACTCGGCGATGGAAAGCAAAAAAAGAACCCGCCCGGAAGACGATACGACCAGGCGGGTCTGAGGTTCAATGATTGTGGCCACTTATCCTTTGAGCTTCTTCCGTTCGCACACTTCAACTATTTTGGTGGGATCAATGGCTTCGCCGTCCACCTGCATCTCGGCGATCTTTCCCTCCTTATCGATGAGGTAATTGATGCGCCGGGCCGCTTTATACTTGGGATTGTAAAGCCCATATTCTTTGGTCACATCTCCGCCCCAATCGCTTAGTAACGGGAAAGTGACTCCCAGCTTTTCCGCCCAAGCTTTGTTGCTGAACGGGCTATCCATGCTCACACCCAGCACCTGGGTGTCTGCAGCTTCCAGCTTTGCCAAATTCTGCTGGAAGTTCTGCATGTGCTTGCTTCAACCACCGGTAAAGGCAAAGATGTAAAACGCAAGTGCGACGTTCTTCTTGCCACGAAAATCGCTCAGTTTGACCGGTTTCATGTTGGTGTCGTTCAACGTGAAATCCGGGGCCATGTCTCCGACCTTGTACTTTGGTTCAGGAGGGCCTTCTTTTTTTTCCTGTGCCCAGCTCTGGCGGGTTTGCGGTATAGCCAACGAGAGCACCCACAACATCAACAACACAGCGGTTCGACGCATGTAATAGTCCTCCGCAGATTTTCTGCCCAGTAAGGCTACATTTGAGGGGTTCATCAGGTCAAATGCAGAGTTACAATCTTTAGCTGCTGGCCAGACAGTTAACCAGCGTGCAAAACAGATTTCTCGAAATGCAAGAATATCCCATTATTTCGTTCTTTTGATGAACGAGGCCCGAAAAGGAGGGCTATGTCGTTACGCCTGTTGAGCGGTTTGCTAATATTCGTTGCTTTAGCCGTCTTCACTCGTCCGCTGATTTCCCAGAATCCACCAGGACCCCAGAATCCGCCGCTTCCGCCCAAATGGGAATACAAAGTCATACGGGTTGATGCAAGTCTGTGCTCTGCTGAAAACGAATTAACCACATCACTGAATGTCATCGGCCAGGAGGGCTGGGAACTCGTAAGTTATGAGCGACTTCTCCCTCCGTTCCCAAGAGATGCCGAGGGCACGCTCCTGATCAAGCCTGCCGCCACTGGTCCCGGCGCTCAAACCACACCCCAGACTGCCGATTCGTTTCAGGGAAACATATCGATGCGGATGGGGCAGATACAGCCCGGAAATTGCCGCTTCCTGTTCAAACGGCAACTAAGGCCACAACCTTACCGCTGATGTGAAATGGATCACCACTGATTTTTTACTGAGCCACTGATTGGGGCGTGTCTCAAGAAAAAGGTTGTATAAAGGTTGTATCAGGTCCACCACGTTCACCAGGTCCACAACTGGAGATTCTGACGGGACCAAGCAGATCAAAATCAGTGTCATCGGTGGAAATCAGTGGTAAGTCTCATGCTATTCTGAAACATCGTTGTGAAAAAATTTCTTCTTTTTATCATTCTCCTGATTCTAGTGGCCCTCATTGCTCTCTCGGTATTGTCGGCCACGCCTGTCGTGACTTTACCAGCTTCGCTTTCCGCGCTCGGCCAATCCACGCCGGTCAACGTGCATGTTAGCGATCCACATGGTATTCGCAGCATTACTGCGTACATTGAACAGAACGGCGCACGCTCCAAGGTTTGGGAGACAACCCAGCCGTCACGCCGCATCGTGTGGCAGCGCGGTGTCGCCGATGGCGATTGGATTTTCAAGACGGGCACACAGAGTGTGCCGCAACTCAGAGACGGCAAGGCACAACTGGTCATACAAGCTGTTTCGAATGATTTCCGTGGAAAGAGTGCCCGTGTGGAACGCGAAGTGGTGGTCGTGACTCGTCCACCCTCGGTCAGCGCCGATTCGGACCAGCACTATCTGTATCTCGGTATGGCTGATCTGGCAACCTTCAACCTCTCAGGCTACTGGACGGAGGCCGGTGTTCGGGTTGGCAACCAGACTTTTCGCGCGTGGCCCATGCCGGACGGAAAGCCGGGCTTCTTCTCGCTCTATGCCTTTGCCTGGGACATGCCGCCGGGGACTGCTCCGGTTGTTTACGCGACCAATCCGGGCGGGAACGAAGCTACAAGTCACCTGGTGTTCCAGTTCCCGAAAAGTGAGCAACCTAAATACCGTGTACGTGATTTGCAGGTGGATGACCGCTTCGTCGAAAAGGTCGTTAATGAACTCGATCCTAATGGCTCAGGCGATCTTGTAGCGCGTTTTCTCAAAATCAATGGCGAGATGCGGCGGGCGAACAACAAGACCCTTTCCGATCTGCGCAACAAGACCGAGAGCAAATTTCTCTGGTCACGGCCCTTCCTGCAACAGTCGAACTCCAAAGTGGAGGCTAATTTTGCCGATGTGCGGAATTACATCTACAAAGGAAAGAAGATCGACCAACAGGTGCATCTTGGCTATGACCTCTCGATCACCCAGCATGTGGATGTAATGGCCTCCAACGACGGACGAGTCGTGTATGCGGCGCCGCTGGGAATTTATGGCAATTGCATTGTTGTAGACCACGGCTACGGACTGCAATCCATCTACGGGCATCTGAGCGAAATCGGCGTCCATGAAGGCGATATGGTGAAACGCGGCCAAAGCATGGGCAAAAGCGGCATGACCGGTATGGCTGGAGGAGACCACATCCATTTCAGCATGCAACTGGAAGGGATCCAGATCGATCCCAAAGAATGGTGGGACGCACACTGGATCAAAGATCACGTAGCCAAGCGCGTGAGCTTACCGGGGTTTGAGCAGTAGATTTAGAAATATTTAAACGATTTAATGTTTTTATTAAACGAACGGTGTAGAATCTTGGGGCTGCATCGGGCCGGCCGGCCTTTGCGTCCCTGATCTGGCGTGCCTGCCTTCTGCAAGCCCACTGAAAGGACCTTCCCCCATGGCCCAAAGATTCTTCGTTCGTTTCCCGCATTTCATGCTCGTGGCGCTCTTGTCTTGCTCATTGATGTTGACGGCTTTTGTAGTGCCGGCCGTCGCCCAGGACAACGATGACAACAATGATGACCAGGATGGAAAAGTAGTCTCCACCTACTTTCAAAACTTTCATCTGTTTGGAGGTATTTTCCTCAGACGGTTGGTGGACAATGGCGTTGCTTCGAAACTCAACCTCCTCGTCCACGCCTTTGTCGATATTCGCGCTGACCAGAACGGCAATCCGCACTGTGCTGCGTTTGACGAATTTGCGGATTACCAGTTCTTTTTCGACGAAACACGCAGTGTCGATGGCTCGGTTGACTCTTTTGCTTCCGGAGCTTTGCGGGGCCAGGTCAACCAACTGCGGGAATTGAAGAAGCTTTTTCCAAAGCTCAAGATTCTGGCATCGATCGGCGGATTTTCCGCAGGAACCAAGGGCTTTGAGGCAGCCTCAGCGACCGCCGCCAGCCGCAAGGCGTTTGCCGCGGATTGCATCAACTCTTATATCAACGGCAACTTCGGCAACACCACCGGCCTGGCTCCTGTTTTTGATTCCGGATTCTTCGAACAGCCGGCCATCTCCATCAATGCAGTGCCCGGCATCTTTGACGGCTTTGACATTGACTGGGAGTTTCCGAGACGTCCCCAGGACCGCGCAAACTTCGTCGCGCTGCTCCGGGAATTTCGCGATCAGCTTCGTGCCGCAGGCCCCGGACACGTCCTTACTGCCGCCCTGCCTGCAGGCCAGCAGGATTTTTCATTGGTTGATCTGCCCGGGGCTGCCGAGCAAGTCGATTTTGTTAACCTGCTGACGTTTGATTACAACGGACCATTTAACAACCACACAGGTTTTGTCTCTCCGCTGGTGCAGACGCAGTTTGATCCATCAACGCAATTCAACGTCACTTTTACCGTGGAGAGTTACTTGAAAGCCGGTGTACCAGCTAACAAGATATTAATGGGAATTCCCTTTTACTCGTATGGCTGGGCCATTACGGGCACGTCCGCACCTGACCAGCATGGACAGTTCGTGGCCGCGGTCAACCCCAACAATCCTAATTCCGGCAACCCGCCTAACTATTCCGGGACAGTCGCCATTCAACTGGATCCAGCGCTGGGCGGCGTGGCTGCCACCGAGACGCATACCTTCATCGATTTGCACGTAATTCCCTTCGGACAGGTCTTTCACGAGCCCAAGGCGCAAACCCCATATACTTTCGACGGCCTCAATTTCTGGACCTACGAAGATGCTCGGTCGCTCGCCGTAAAAGGCAGGTTTGCGCGCGAACATCACCTGCGCGGCGCATTCATTTTCGAAGAGCCCGACGAGTTGCCGGATGGCAGCCTCTTCAACGCAGTTTTCAATGGCATCCACGGCATTCACTAAACAGCGGAACCAAAGCGGGACAAGAACCCGTCCCGCTTTGGTTGAGATCACAACTATCCAATTCAAAAGATTTTCCCAAAGTTGTACAGGTAAGTTTCTCCCCGGAAATCCTTGGAGGTTATTCCAATACATTTCTTTCAACACGGCCGGGGACTGTCATATTTTCTATCTTTTTAAAATCCAGAGCTGGTTCCCAAATTCGAGATGGAATTCGGTGTAAAATGGTTCGCGGTTTTCGAGTTGCGTGAATCTGAGGAGGATCTCATGCATACAAAGCTGCCCAAACTTGCCCTTAATCAGGAAACGCTTCGGAACCTTACCGGCGCTCAACGGGGAAATAATTTTGCCCCTACATTTCCGCCGCTTTGCAACACCAAGTTCTTAAGCTGTCCTGAATGCAATCCGCCGGATACTACAGGCTGATAGAATCCGCTGGGCTTTCGGCCCTGCACGGTAGATGGTGAAAAATTCGCTGCATCACAGAGGAAGGTTTATGAATAAAAAACTGCCGAAACTCACGCTGAACCAGGAAACACTTCAGAATCTCACCTATTCTGAAAAAACAAAAGCTGTGAATGCAACAGTGCCTGTCTTTGCCTGTAGGAGCATACCCTCGCCGACTTGCCCTGAATGCGCTCCGCCGGCTGCCTAGTAGGAGGATCAATGCAGACCAAGTTGCCAAAACTTACACTAAGTCAGGAAACAGTTCGGACTCTCACCCATTCGCAATCTCAGAAGAGCAGAGATTTTTGCATCTCGGTACCGCCGAGTTGCCATTCTCTGCCGCCAGTCTGCCCCCGCGAAGGAGCACCAGGCAAGGGGGCATAGCTGTTCTATGCGGATTTTTCCGGCGAGACAGTCTGGCTGGTGATTTGTCTGGCGACGTGTTCTACCGACATCAGCGCGCCTTCCTGCCAGGCCGTAAGCGGAGAGACCTGATCTCCGATAACGTAAAACCGGCGATCTGGTTGCAAGAGTCGCAAATAGGCTTTGCGGGCTTCCGTTCTGTCCTGGCCTAAGCCGGGGAAGCCCCCAAGCTGCGTGGGGATGTTATGCCACGCAATGGAGACGCCCATCTTGGGCGGCACAATTCTGTCATCGGCGAATTCGGGATGCAGCTTGCTGGCCATGGTGCGAGCAACCGCCAGGCGCTGCGCACAGCTCATCTTTCCAAACTCTACTGCATCGTTGCCGGCAATATAGGCTCCCAGCAGCACTCCGGATTTTTGGAAGAAACCGTGTGAGGGATACCAGATTTCCCGAATGATCTCATCGGTAAGGCTC
Source organism: Candidatus Angelobacter sp. (assembly GCA_035939495.1). Classification (GTDB taxonomy): domain Bacteria; phylum Acidobacteriota; class Terriglobia; order Terriglobales; family Acidobacteriaceae; genus Angelobacter. Next base: position 35,138 of record DASZFU010000116.1, read on the forward strand.
AGGCCGCCGAAGATCTGGTATTTGTCGGATTCCCAAAAACGTTGGTTGGCCTGCCAGCCCACTTTGCAGACCGGAGTGAAACGTCCGCAGTTGACGGCCTTTTTGAAATCCTCTGAGAAGTTCGCTGGGATCTTCTGCAGCACTGGCAACGGAATATTGGAAAGACAATAGTCGGCCAGCTTTACGGACTCATGCCCTTTTCTTCCCGGCCTGGGATCGCGGCAAGTGACTTCCACGCCGTCATCCAACAAACGGATATCCGATACTTCGCAATTGTATTGAATCAGATGGCCGACCTTGCGCTTGAAGCCCTCGACAATCTTATCCATCCCACCGACCGGCTGAAAAAGTGTCGGCTGGTAGTCGTAATTGTCTTCACTGTAAAAACGATGTTGCCAGAATTGGGAACGCAGCAGGTCGGTAATCGGCAGCCGCGTGCGCGGTTCGCACAGATCGGTGACCGCTGCCGGATCTTCACAGAGAGAGTTTCTGGGCGGACAATGCCCCCCCGGCGGACAAGGTTTCCCTGCCTGCAAATCGCCGAACACAGTTAGCAAAGCCAGCAGTTTTTCTTTGTCGCCGGCATCCAGCTCCTGGTCAAGATTTCCCTGCATTACAGCTTTTGAGAGCAGCTCACCGATGTAGGCATCGGCGTCGTTGCTGATGCGCCGTCTCACCTGGGGCTGTCCGCCGAATGCGCCCTTCAAATGAAAAAGGTTGGCAGTGGTCTGGATGACATAGATCTCTAGAGGCACACGCAGCTCGGCGCAGTAATGCAACATGCGGCGGTGGTGATAAGGGATTCTCCCCGGGCCAAAGTTGATGTAGTACCCATCGTCGAACTCGCACTTCTGTTCCGTGGTTCCATTCTCATCACTTTTTTCGCCGATAACGCTGCCGCGGCGCGCGGTGAAATTGCGGCCGCCTGCGTAGCCTTGGGCTTCAAGCACCTGGCACTTGAATCCGGCACGCATCAACTCATAAGCAGCAGCCAGCCCGGCAATGCCGGAGCCCAAGATGAGGACGGTCTTCCCTCGGCCGGAACCTTGAGGCAGATCGAGAGGCCCCGCCCATGGCGTTGGCTCGGGCATGAGTTCCATGGCAGCGAGCGCACGGTAAACTGCCGAGGCCCCGCCCGCGTAGCCCACAGCTTCAAGAAATCGGCGTCGTGTCCACATGACTGCTACTTCTTCACATACTTTTTCAAATCTTTGGCTCCGACTTCCGCGCCGTAAATAATGCCTTTGCTATCGGCGGCTACGCCTTCGGCTGCGCTGGTGGCGTGGTGATCAGGATCCGGTTCAGGATCGGGAATAAAAGCGGTCACAGAACCATCTTTTGCGCTCCCGATACGAATACCGCGCTTCCAGCCAGGATTCGTTTGTGCGCGCGACTCGGAGTCGGCGACATATAAAGTGTCGTGTTTGTCGATAAAGAGTCCACTGGGCCGGCCAAATTGTTTCCACTCGGCGATGAAGTTCCCATCCTGATCGAAAATCTGGATACGATTATTGGAACGATCGCCTACGAACAGCCGCCCTTTGGAATCCATAGCCAAGGCATGAGGCGTATCGAACTCACCGGGAGCCGTCCCTTTCTTTCCCCATGCTTTAATGAACTTACCGTCGCTTGAAAACTTCACAATACGGGCATTGCTGTTTCCTCCGTGTCCGTCGGCAACAAAGATGTCACCATTGGGAGCCACCAGGACATCGGAGGGTTGATTGAAGGTGTCCGGGCCATCTCCGGCGACTCCAGACTGTCCTAAGGTCATCAGGATTTTACCGTCGGGGCTGAACTTGAAAACCTGCTGGCCTTTTCCATCCTTTCCCTGGGCGTCAGTAATCCACACATTTCCTGCTTTATCCACGAAGATGCCGTGCGGAAAGACAAACAAACCTGTGCCAAAACTCTTAAGCAGTTTTCCCGAAGGAGTGAACTGAAGAACCGGGGGGACGCCCGAGCCGGCGCAAGTGTTGGCGCCGCATCGCTCGGCCACCCAAATATTGCCGTCAGGACCAATGTCGACGGCGCTGGTCGAACCCCACGGCCTGCCCTCAGGCAGCTTGGCCCAATTCTCGACCGTGCGATAAGGATTGGGTTGGGAATTTTGGGGTGAGTCCTGTTGTGCACGCATCATCAGCCCGCTAGTAAACGTGGCGGTGGCCATGACCAGAATGATTCTCGCTCGATTGAAATTTGCCATCGAAGAACCCCTCTCTCAAATGCGTTTGCATTGTATTTATTTTGCAAATCTTCCGCCATAGGAGCACAATCGAATTTTCCAGGCGCCACTTCGACCGACAGCAATGGAATCAACAGCGAAGGCCGTATCATAGGCGATTATTTCGATTCCAATAAAGTCGTACACGGCTATGTTGCACAACGCGGCAAGCCACAACAATAAGAGAATCGTCGAGCCAGGCCGCCCCGGCTGGGTTGAGAGTAGAAATCGCTAAGGAAAAAGCCTCTCAGTTTGCGCCACCCGCAGGTGATGCCGTTGTTGCAGAAGGAGACGAGCCTGCTTTTTCCCGCACCAGGAGCGGCAGGCGCGGGAAAGAAAAAGAACCTCCAACGTCGTCGATCACGCTGACCTGGCAGGTGTAAAAGCCCGGCTTAAGTTGAGTGAGCGGTATATCGAATTGGAAAACTGCGGCTTTGCGTTCGGGGGCATTGAGTTGGCGGGCTTCTACCAGTGGAGTCTCAAAGGCTTTGATCTTTCCATTGAAAAACTGAATGCTGGTCAGCAGATGAATCGGATTTTTTATAGCTGGGGATTTCTCCTTGCTTTCGGCCTTATCGTTGGCGCTTGCTGCACCTGGGTTAGGTGACGGCGATTTGTCCTTAGTTGGTTCGTATACCTCGTAGAAGAAAAAGAGGTGCTGGTCGGGCGTAAACACGTGCGCGATGTTGGGGATGATCTCACTGCCATCCCGCACCAGCGGATTCTGGCCTTTCTTGGGATTGTCTTTGCGCTGGCTGGCGAGCACGACCGAGCTCATCTTCAGCGGAGCCTTGCGGATGTCAGGAATAGTGAAGTCGGTCTCGAAGGAACCGATCCTGCCGCTCTCATTTTCGCGCACCACAAATTTGAAGTGATACTTGCCCGGCCCCAGCACAAACCCGGTGGTGTATTGAACATTTTTGCGTTTTACTTCCTGGGAAGCATCGAGGGAAAGCCTGACGGTTTCGCGGACACTGCCCACTGACCGTTTCAGTTCGTCGAGTACTTGCCCAATGACATCGAGCGCAGCTTTGTCCTTGTCACCACCTTTCGTAAATGGGATCTGTGATCCGGGCACGACCAGCGAAACCGGCGTGTAGAAGCGGTTTTCATCCAGGCGGAAATACGCGGCGGCCATGTAGACAGCCACATCAGTACTGGGCAGATCGGAGGCCAACTCATCCTGCATTTGCCTGTCTTTATCTTCGGCATTGAAATGCTTGAAGTCTTTAGGAGCGTAATACCCCTTGCGAAACTCCAGTTTCAAAGCCGGATGATTAACCTTGACCTCGATACGGCGATAGTGGCCATCGCGCAGCGGGTTGCTGCTCTTATAACCAAGCACGTAATAGACCGAGGTATCACGCTGCACACGATCAAAAACCTGGCCGAGGTCGTTGGTATCGAGAAAGGCCTTGCCGCCGGTATCACCGGCCAGCGTGGTAAGGGTTTCCTGGCTGGCAAAATTCTTGTCCAGAGAACTCTGCACGGCGCTCCCCGAATACATCGCGGTGCCGCGCAAGCTGGCCGTCTGGGCTGAGCCGCCGGGAGGCTGAGCTTCAAGGCCGCGTGAATCCATAGTATAGATGGACACGTTGGCCTTGACCGCCGTATTGATGGCGGCCCGCAAAGCTGTCTGGTTCTCGATGCCGGTCTGGGTCACGCCGCTGCTGAAATAAATGATGGATTTTTTCTGGTTGAACCTGGCCAGCACCTGGGAGAGCGATTGCAAAGCCTCCAGCTTGCGATCGGTATTGAATTGGTTGTATTCCGTTTCGTCTGGAGTGTAGGCATTGCCGGTCTCCTCAATACCATCGGCATCGCCGGTCAGGCCGTTGTCCATGCCTTGGCCCTCGGCGCGCGAGAAGCGGTTCAGTACTTTCAGAAGCTGCGCACGGTCCGGCGTGAAATCCTGATCGAGCCGAAGCGACGACGCCAGGGAGACAATGGCGATCATGTCCGCCGAGGTCATCTTGGTCTCGACATACTTCCTGGCGGCATCAACAGAGCGTTGGATTTCATCAGGATTCATGGAGCTGAGATCAAAGAACAAAACGATGATCCGCTTGTTGCTCAACGCCTCATCGGCATCTTTGACCGTCAAAATCGGTTTGGAGGGAACAGGTTGCCCGGTAATGCTTTGTTGTGCAGGGCCCGAGATAGAAGGAAGAGGAGCACTGTCGATGTGCTCATAATCAAAGCTCGAAACTATCTGCGGCTTACCGTCCTCCAGGATAATGAAATCTTCCCGCTTCAAGTCTTGGACGAGATTGCCCTGCTTGTCGTGTGCTACTACATTGACCAGCACCAGTTCGGTTTCAGTCTTGAAGGTGAACACACGCTGCTGAGAGCTTTGTTGCTTCTGATTCTGGTTCTGTGCGGTGAGTGTGGAAACAAGAATCGCCGCAAGCAGGAACGAAACTCCAAAACCCACCACGGAGGCACGGAGACACGGAGAAGAGCCAAATGATGGTGTCAAGCGGAAAAGATATTTTCTTGATTTCATGGCGCACCCTCTTTTTGATTTTGGTGTTCTTCTATGCTTCTGATTTGTTTCTGTTTTTCTCAGCGTCTCCGTGCCACGAGGTGTTTTGAAATCGTGCTTTTTCTCGCAAATTCTAGATTGGCTCAAATCCCCGCTCTTCTCTGCGGCCTCTGCATTACTAACCTTAAAAATCTTTTCCGCGAAGAATTTTCTTTGCTTTTTTCCTTCGTGTCCTTAGTTTCTCTTCGTGTTCCTTAGCCTGCACTGAGCGGAGCGAATGTGTGGTTAGGGTTTTAGTTTCCTTTGCGGTGAACCAGTTTTTGGTTGTGGCTCCACTACTCTGCGTATTCTGCGGTTGAAGCTTTGCCTCTGATCTTCTCCGTGTCTCCGTGCCTCCGTGGTGGGTTTTGGTTTTAGGTTTTTATTGTTGCTTAAAATCTATATCGCGCAACGATCTGCGCCTTTCGCATCGATCCTACCGAGATGACCTGTCCGAAGGTTGGAGAACCCAGCGTCGTATCGATGGCGGAGAATCGCGCATGATTGAAAACATTGTTAGCAGAGATGCGCAGCTCCAGACTTTGCATCTCTTTCACCTGAATGGTTTTTCCAAATGCCATGTCAACATCAACTGTACGCGGGCCAATGATAACGTTGCGTCCGGCGTCGCCAAACGGTCCCGCCGGGTTGGTGAAAGCTGCAGTGTTGAACCAGTGCAGAATGCTGGGATCGCTCAACTGAATCGGTTGGCCGGGAACCACATCCGGCCGATGTGCGCCGGTAATTCCGCGCCGGATGTCAGCGGCGTTGCCAAAGATACGGGGTGAAAACGGGAACCCCGACGCCACGCTCAGGTTGCCGCTGAAGGAGAAGCCTCCGAAGGTCTTGGCCAGCCAGCTTCCATTATTCAGCCACTTCCTGTCTTTGCCCAGTGGTAGATCGTAGTAGTAGTCCGCAGTCAGGCGATGCCGCTGATCGAAGCTCGATAGGCCGCGCTCCGCAGCCAGGTCTCTGTCATTTTGCGCAACAACCACTGCGCCTCCGCCAATAGAAGAAGCATTGTCGATGGACTTTGAATAAGTGTAGGTTCCACCCAGGGAAAGCCCATGACGCATGCGCTTGCGCACGCGCAGCGTGCCAGAGTGCAATGTGGATGAACCATCCGACGATTCGAAGAGAAACGGCTGCGCGCCGGCGATAGGCTGCCCGTTGGCATCGAGGCTGGGTGCGCGCACAATATCCAGGTGCGTGCCTTTCGATCCCGTATAGCCGATGTTGATGACCAGGTCCGATTTCACTTCCTGCTGAATGTTCAGGTTCCACGACTGCACCTGAGCCAGGCGGTAATTGCGGTCAACAGCATAGCTGTTGGTGATCGCCGAGTTGTTGGCTGGGAACCCGCTCTGCAAGCTCAGCGCCGTAGGGCTGGTCGCTGGATTGATCTCTGTGAATGCAAACGGAGGTTGAAAACCAAGCTGCGTTGCCAGCGTGGCATATTGACCCAGGTTGTAATTCACGCCATAGCCGGCCCGGACTACAGTTTTTGACCAGGGTTTCCAGGCGATGCCCACGCGTGGCGCGAAATTGTTGCGGTTGGGATCAATTACACCATCAGGGAACTTGCCGGTAAACGGGCCAGACTGGCCGGCCTGCACCGGCGCGACCGTGAAAAATCCCGGAGCAATATCCAGATTGACCAGCCGGTTGTTGGCTTCGGTAAAAGGCGCGATGTACTCGTAACGCAGGCCCAGGTTCAGAGTAAGGTTCTTGCTCACGCGCCAATTGTCTTGCACATAAAGGTTGAATGCATTGGCGCGGAAGTGATAATTCTCGGCGCCAAACTGGATCGAGGTTTGTTGCGCAAAACCCAACAGAAAATCGGCGAAGGGCAAGCCGCTGTGAAACCTTCCGTCAGGACCGATTCCGCCGGTGCTCAATCCAGTGAAGACAAAAGTACCGCGAGCGTTAGAGGCATTGCTCAGATCAATGAGTTGATGCCGGAAATCTCCGCCCCAGCTCCAGCCATGCTTGCCGTGGGTCCAGGTGACCGAATCGCTGATCGTATAGTTTTGGTCGGCACGGAAGACCGGACTCAGATCCTGCAAGCTGCTGAATTCGGGTGCTAGGTTGATGGTGGGCAAACCAAAATCCGTGGGCAGTGGAGAGACGCCGGCGATTCCTAACTGGCCTTCGATGTTGTTTTGGTTCGTGAAATGGTTGAGCCGGTTGTTTCCGCTGTGGTTGTAGTTGAAGCGTAGCGAATTCAGGAAGACGCCCTTGTTGAGGTTATAACCAAAATTGCCGTTGTAGCTATGGACAGACTGCTGGCCGCCGAGTCCGGGGAACGGATTCAACAAGGTGTTGCGAATGTTGTTGTAGCTGAATCCGCCGTTAATGCTCTGTGACCAGTGAGATTTCTCTTTGGGCTTCTTGCTATTGCCGTTCTGGTCTGCACTGTTCTGCTGTTGTTGTCGTTGTTGCCGCCGCGCGCCACCACGACCGCCAAAGGCTCCAAACGGACCCACTGGATCGGAGCCAAAGCTGTGATTGAAGCGCAGGAACACGGTATCGGTGTTGGTGCGATTGGCCGAAACGAAATGAAAATTCTGGCTGGTCCCAGGCAGGTTCGGCTGAGGAATGAATTGCAGTAGACCGGCGGCCGCTGGGTTGATCGCCGGAATCATGTTGTTGGCAAACTGCGTATGGGTGTTGGGATTGAAGATCGCTACGGGTAATTGAGAGAAATCGCCCGAGCGTTCCGCCAGCGTAGGCACCGTGGAGAAAACGTCGTAGGGATTGGTACCGCGAGTTCCCGTATAGGAACCGAACAGAAACGTCTTGGTCCCCCCATGATAGACGTGAGGAATGTTGAGAGGCCCGCCCATGGTTATGCCAAAACGATTTTGCGAATAGCTGGCCTTTTCCGTCGATTGTCCAGTCAAGGAATAGGGACGAGCATCGAGAGCGGAGCCGCCATAGTTATAAAAGATGGCGCCATGCGGCTTGTTGACGTTGAAATTGCGAAAGCCTCGGCCCCCGCCGAAACCGCCTGGACCGCCAAAGCCGCCGCCGAATCCTCCAGGGCCACCACCCATCATGACCATCATCGGACCTCCGCCACCCTGGAAGTTCCCTCCTCGTCCGGTTTGATCGCGCATTTCATTGATCCTGTCCTGAATTTCACCAGGATCAAATGTGGGCTGCTCGCTCCGTCCCATCGCGCCGGAGACCGCGACGGATTCCGTATTGCCTTCCGCCGCAAGCCCAGCATTTGGGAGTCCCGTATTGGCAAGCGAAGCGGAATCTTGCGGAGAAGTTGCCGGTGTTCCGGTTCCATCTCCGGCCATCCCCACAGCTAATGACAGCCGCTGCATTCCAAGTCCGGCCATAGCGCCCGCAAGCTGGTTTCCCTGGTCACTTGCTTGCTGTTGTTGCGCGTCTCTCTGGGCGCGAGAGAGCAGGACCATCGCCAGGTCGGCCCGCCCATTGCGATTTTCGGCGTTGATAAGGACTTCCTGGGTCATGGGAGCGAATGCAGAAAACTCTGCTCGCACGACATAGCGCCCCCTGCTGCCGACTTCAAGTTTGAAGCTGCCCTCCACATCAGTAGAGGTGATGTATTTCTTACCGGTGAGAGTGTTCGCTGCACTTACGGTAACACCGGGAAGAGGTACGTTGCCGGATTTAACCACGCCCGAAATCACGCCGAAAGGAGCTGAGTCCTGCGCCCACATCGATGTGACGAGAAGGATTCCCACGAGGAAGCAGCACGTCACGAAATAAGAAATCGGCCGTTCACTTCGGCATACCTCAGTGCGGGCGCCAAACCGATTATACAGCGAGCTTTGGATGTTTCCCACAGGTTGAATCCTGTCTCTCAAAGTTTTCACAGGTCAAAGTTTTCACAGATCAGGATGGTCGGGCTTTGGTTTTTGGTCGCCTGGTTTTTGGTCGCCTGGTTTTTGGTCACCTGATGACCCGGTCGCCCGATCACCCAATTGGCTCATTCGTGGCCGTCCATCGCGCAGCTCCTTTGCAACGAAAACATTGTCTTTCAACTCGCCAGGTCCCGCAACGAAATCTCCAACTTTAATATCGGCAAGGGTAATGCTCTCTCCGCCCTTTTTAAATGACGTGTTTTCGTCTACTTCGATCTCCTGCTGTTGACCATCAGGACGGGCAATCGTGAGCTTGGTTTCATTGATGGCTTTCACTTCGCCGGCAATAAACTTTTTTCCCAGGTCTTCGCGATTGAATTGCCTGCCACCCATGCCTCCCTGCTGGAAACGTTGTGCCATCTCCGGAGACACGATTCCCACCATGCCGGCTTCGACCGCATTGCCATTGACCTGGCCACGGACAAATACGATTTCGTCAACCTTGATCTCCTCCACCTTGATCGGCTGGCGTTGCTTGTTGATGCGGGTGTTAGCGCCGATCTTGACGGTGATTGGATCACCTCCATTAAGCGGGACCACGGTCAGGAAGTCCTTATTGACCGATGTAACTTTGCCAACCACCATTTCGCCGGGAGGCCGATTATTTCCACGGTCTTGGGTTTCGGCCTGAGGAAAAGCCAGGGCAACACTGCAAGCCACAAGGATTGATAGATAGAGGATATTCTTCATCTTTGTTTCTCCGAGGACGATGCTTTTTTCAGTATAAGTGCGGTCAATAGGCGCTCCTGTAAAGAACCATTAAGCCGTTACAATGCTGCTGCACCATCTTGTGCTCAAAGGAGGCTGAAAATGCGGCCCAGGTTTCGAATCATTCCCATAGCTGTGCGATTCAGTCTGTTATTGCTGTTGGTTCTGGCGTCTGCAGCGCTGAAAGAGACGCCTTCAAGCGAATCGCTTCAGGATCTATGGACTCGTTACAACGCAGCAGTCGCAGACTCGGCCGTCTATCGGCATGAGAATCTTCGTCGCCTGTATCCATTGAAATACTATGGGACCACGACGACCACAAACGTTGTCACTCTTACTGGCTACGATTATCCGCTAGGCCAGCAGACATTGAGTCGTTATATATGGGTGACGCCAGTTCCGGAAGTGCAGCAGAAGTGCCAGGAGTTCGCGAGCGATGAATTAGAACTGAGCCTGCGCGAGCTATTGGGCTTGCAGCCGGACGCAAAGATCGGAAATTTCGTGGCCATGTCCGTAAAAGAAGGTGACCTCTTCAGGCCGTCGCCCAATCCGATCACCACGTCGGAAACACTCTGCAGCAATCCTGATAGCGACACCACCTGCGGGGAGTTGTTTCCCGACTGGGTCAGTAACGATCACAAGAGCTGGATCGCCAACCAGATGCTGACCTCGTACCTTGTCTCGGATACCCACAACGGCGCATACAGTTATCCATGGACGCGGCTAGGCTATACCTACAATTGGAAAAAAGGAGCAGACCGCTATGGCGCCTCAGAGTACGTGATTCGTCCCGGATCGATTGTTACGGTCACCAGCAAGACCCCATATGCGCAATATTGCAGCGCAAAGTAAATCGAATGAGTCAGGATACGACCCTGCAATTCTGAACGTTCAGTTTGAACAATCCGGCTAGCGACAATACCGTTCACTTAAGGAAATGAAGAGGAAGGTCAACGATAGCCCAGCCCCGGAGGGGCGACCGAAAGTAGCCCAGGATGGAGCGAAGCGGAATCCTGGGTATACGGAAGAATTGAGCGCAAGCCCCGGAGGGGCGACACACGCTTTTTTATCTTTCGTGATCGACCAACGCTGACCAACGCTATTGATCACTCAGGTTCCGGAAGGCTTAAGTGAACAGCATTGCGGCTAGAAGCGAGAAGCCAAAGCTAAGTATCAGTGCGAACCTGCATAGGTTGCAACCTGGCTGAGTATCTGGTCGAGTTCGGCGCGGTCAAGCAGACGTCCATTGAGCACCACGGCTGCAATCTTGCGCGTGTTCCTGATGTCTTCTAATGGATTCGCATCTAGCAGCACGAGATTGGCAAGCTTTCCTTTGTCGATCGTCCCCATCTCGCTTTGTAATCCCAGGAACTTGGCCGGATTTACCGTAGCAGTTTGCAGCGCCTCGAGAGGAGTGAATCCGGCTTGTACAAAACATTCCAACTCGGTATGCAAGCTGAATCCGGGTAATACGGCTACTGCGGCGGCGGTATCCGTTCCCGCCATGATGGGCACGCCTGCTTTGCGCATAGCGTTGACGACTTCAAATTCCTTCTCGACAAACCGCCGCCGCACCGAAACCTCATCCGTGTCCAACTCGGCCAGAATGCCTTTGGTGAATGAAGGCCAGGATTTGTGCTGCCAGGAGGCGGGTGCATATTTCAAGTCAGAGTTGTGGCTGTAGTCGATGTCATCGACCAGCCATTGTCCGCGCTCCCAAACGAGAGTGGGTACGAGCGAGGTATGGCTGTGGGCCATCAGCGAAATCAGCTTGGCAGCCAGCACATCGTTATATGTGTCGAGATAACGCTTAGGTCCCTTGCTGCTGCCTTGAATGAAACTGTCTTCAGCCGTGGATGCCGCTTCGAAGATCCCAGTCAGGTGCTCGATGCTCTTCTGCCCGGCATGAATACTCTCGGAGGCGCGTATAGTATCCGGCACATGACCCACAAAAGTGATGCCTAACTTCTTCGCTTCATCAGCAACCGCAAAATAGCCGTCGCGCGTGATGAACGATTGCACCTTGATAAAATCAACGCCTTTTGCCTTGAGATCATCGACTGCCTTGCGACCCTCTTCAGCAGTCGCAATCGAAATCGAACTTGGAAAGCGCGACTTGGGGCCATCGAGCATGGGGCCGGAGATGATCATGCGCGGTCCCAAAATGGAGCCGGCAGAAACCTGGGAACGCCACTGGAGCAAAGTATCGAGATCACCACCCATATCGCGGATGCCGGTAACGCCGTTGGCAACAAACAGCGGAAGAGACACTTCCTTACCACCGGGGATCCAATCGCCAAAGATGGTGTGTACATGCATGTCCCACAAGCCCGGAATCAGGAATTTGTTGCGGGCGTCCACAACTTTCGTGCCCATAGGAAGCGAGTGTTTCGTCGTTTTGCTGATATTTACAATGCGGCCATCTTTAACGATGACCGTCATGCCCGAACGAACTGGCGAGCCGGTAACGTCGACGATATTAACGTTAATAATCGCAAGCAATGGCCGGTCAACGCCTGACTGCGCCCAGGTGACAGCCACTGCAAGAACTACAAAACTTGTGAGAACAAGAACTCTTTTCACATGCGCTCCGCACCAGCGCGACAGTATACACAGATTGAAGGAATTGCCATAAACCTGTACTACTATCAATCAAATTCTGCTCGTGCTGCGACGATTTTCTTGCTTTCCTTCGTGTTCTTGGTGTTTTCCTTCGTGTTCCTTTGTGGTTAAGAAGCTGGTTTCCTTTGCGGCCTTCGCGCCCTTTGCGGTGAACGGGTTTTTGGTTGTGGCTCTGCCAGGCTGTCTGGCTGTCCGACCTGATAAAATCATGAAGACAACCGCGTGAATCGGAGAGATGGCCGAGTGGTTGAAGGCGCGCGCCTCGAAAGCGTGTATACCTTGACGGGTATCGGGGGTTCGAATCCCTCTCTCTCCGCCAGAACTATTATTTTCTTGTATATGCCCTTGCAAGTCGGGACGCCAACCAGATAATTCATGTTGAATCTTTATTATGGCCAGACGAAAGTTGCAGAATCCCTGCTGCAAGTCAATCGATAAGCGCCCATCTTTGACGTTTGCTTCGCGATTTTGTTCTATGTAGGAGGAGGGTTTAGCGCTTGCGGCTTTTCCAGGTCTCGTGCAGTCAGCCTCTTTGCTCGCACACCTGCCTCGACCTGAAAAAAAGGGGCAGCTTGGCTGTGCCTTTTTCGTCTCACGGAACGAATAGTGCTGCAGCTCAGGTTGTCTCCTTATTTCCTCTCACGATCATGCGATCAAGAAAGACCGTGGTCACCTTACCATTAGTTACAACCCTCCGGGCCGCACTTTAGGGCCGCCGATCCACTCCGCGTTGTGTGATGTGGCAGGGAATCCCAGGTAGGACACATCGGTTGCGTCGCGGCATCCGCAAATTTTACCCACTTTCCCGCTCTTCATAAAAAATAATCGCGCAGTTCAGGCTGTCCCCTTTTCCCCAGAGACTGTGTCCCACCCGCAGTCGACTGCTCTAATAGAACGCGGCTACTTTCCCACCGCCGCTGCAAGTTTTTCAAGTTGTAGACCCGACTCCTGCAAAACTCTCGAGAGTTCAGAACTCTGGGAACTGGCGCAAAAAAGTAGGTCTCGGGAAGAAGGAGTGCTGGGAACGCCCGCGCGCTCACTGGCGAGATTCCTCGCGGCAGAGACTATTTTCTGGAACGTGCCAGAAGGACGGCCCAGCGGAGCAAAACCATCTGCCGTTGTACCCCTTGCCATCAGTTCTACGCGCGTAAGGTAGACAATTCGGTTGATATAAACTTCCGAAATGCCTGAACCGCTCCTGCCCCTGGTGACCAGCCTTTCGAAACCCTCCCAATCATCCCAGAAGGTTGAGACGTGCTCAAGATCAGTGATGTAGATTGCCTTCATTAGGTCATCTGGCTCCAATGTTTCTGAGCCGCGCTCTATCGCGACGTACCCGCTGACCAAGCACAATAACGGCCATACCCCCGCCACATCCTCTGGCCTAAGTAAGCCCCCGTCAGCGATCTCCATCTCTTACCTCCTAGTAGTCACTTCCGGGGCGCCTCGGCGATTTCTGGGAGGGGGTTGGTTTCGCGGTGCAGGAAAGAATCTTCGGACTCATGTTGACACCCTCCTGGGTTTCTATGACCACGCCGAGAGGGCAGAAAAAACCAGACCCGCAGGCCTTGTCTATCGCAGCTTTAGAGAAGTGTGCCAGTCCAATCCCGAGCTCTCCGTCAGAAGGATATGCCCTGATATATTCGCATGCAAAAGTGCATCCAATTACTCTGGCTCCCCCCATAATCGAAATGCAGTTGCCCACTAGAGTTGACACCACATTTTTTTGCACGCCGACATTTGGAATACTCGGGAAAAACCCATTCGTACTTATGCACGACGCGTCGCAATGGTCTTCGAACAGTGGAGCGCCGTTTTCGGGGCATTCAAATGTTCCCGCAGGACATGTGTCGACGTTGAAGAAGTCTTTCAAGATGTCTTGTATCGCGCTGCGAATATTGCCAAACCCATTGTTTGACCCGGTGAAGCTCACGCTGAAGCCACTACAGCCTGAGGCGAACCCGAATGAGATTCCTCCGTCGCTAAATGTGATACCGCAGGCTTTGTCGCCGCTTCCTACCGCGCTTCCGATCTGGTCCGGGCCACAAAGTGGAAGTGGCCTGGGATCGAACGGGTTGGTGGTACAGGCAGTATCCATACCCGAGGGATCGACAAGATTGATCGGATCGCTGTCGGCATACCCGTAGCCACCTCCAGCAATAGGATCCTGGGAAATAAACCTGCCCAGCCGGGAGGAATAGAAGCGGGCATTGGCGTAGTCGAGACCGGAATTCGGGTCACGGCGATAGCTGGTGAACTGAAAATCACTGGTTGGCCCTGTCTGATACCAGGTTTCGCCAGCGGGAAAGTGCCCGTGAGTGCTGACGGGTACCCCAGCCGCGTTCGCCGTCACGCGGGTAGACAAGTGGTCAGGGTAATTATAGGTAACTGCCCCACCGGCAACCGTGGCAAGCTGCTGCCCCCCCAGGTTGATATATTCCACACTGGGGGAAGACACAGCAGCGTTATTGGGATATTCGGCGACGACCTGACCGCCAGCATAAATGAACGTGGCGCCATTCCGGTTCACCAGCGCGCCGTCAGGCCCGTAGTTAAAAGTGGAGGGACTGCCCACGAACAGCCCGGGAACAGGGTTGGTGGAAAGAAGCTGATTTTCCGCACCAAAGACGTTGTTGTTCAGGCCGTCGCTCGTCATGTTGCCGGCGGCATCATAGAGTGCGCCTGAGCCCTTGATGCGATTGGTCGTGGGATCGACGGCGACATTGCTGGGAGGCATGGTCCCCGCTCCGCCCAGCGGTATCTGATCGGGCCGGTTTCCGTAAATGTCATAGGCGTAGCCGAGCTTCCATGTTCCAGCCGACGTCTGGTCCACGGTTTGCGCCATCTTCAGCCGGCCCAGCCCATCATATTGGTAGCTGGTGCTGCGGGCCGAGTTGAGGTTGTCCGTGATGCCCTGGATCTCGCCGTTATCGGAGCTGCCGCCGAAAAGATACGTGAGCGACAGCAACGGTGCGGCGGGCGCGGCCGCGCTGTACTGAATGGACGAGAGCTGGAGTTGGTTGTTATAGCCAAACGTGCCCTTGATGTTGTTGCCGTATGTAACGAGCAACGGCATGCCGGCGGCGCTGTAGTCGCTGGCGGCGTTGATAGAAAGGATATTCTGACTGGCCGTGCCCAGTTGCTGCAGGCGGCCGATCGGATCGTAGGAATAATTTACCTTGAGCAGCGAAGGATAGGTGATGGAGCTGACCTGCCCGTCAGCGGCGTACGCGTAGTTGACCGTATATTGTTTGGCACCGATGGTCTCCATACATTGCGAGGTCCGCCCCATCACATCGTATTGGTAGGCCTTGGACTCCACGCTGTTGCTGACCGTGGCCAGCCGTCCCCCGGTATTATTGGCCGAACCAGGGCCGTTGTAGCCGTAGGTGACGTTGGGCGTCAGGTTGTCGTTATAGGTGATGCTCGTGATCCGGCCCAACGGATCATACGCGTAGGTAGTCTGGATATGCGTAGTCGTGCCCGGCAGGGTCCGGGGATCGGTCCTGGTGGCG
The DNA here is from genome assembly GCA_035939495.1 of Candidatus Angelobacter sp. GTDB lineage: Bacteria > Acidobacteriota > Terriglobia > Terriglobales > Acidobacteriaceae > Angelobacter. The sequence goes on from DASZFU010000116.1 coordinate 50,630, forward strand.
ACTGCGCCGAAATCTGTGTAGGTATACGTTATCGGCTGGCCTGCGGTCTCCGGTGTGGTTATGGAGGTCATCCGCCCGAGGCCGTCGTACACAGAGGTCCGCGTTTGCTGGCCTCTGGTCACCTGGAGCCGGTGACCGAGTGGATCATAACTGAAGGTGGTGGTGATCGGCGTGGAGAGAGAGAATGACTGATCCGCGCCCCCGGTCAAAGACGTTCCGGAAGCCGTAAACGACGGCTGGCTGAAGTAAGTGCTTTGCGTGGTAGCGGAGCTTCCGACCACTCCGTAATTCGTGTTCGCGCCCTGTAGCTTCGCGGTCAGCAGCACCGTGGACGAAGAACTGCTGGAGATCGCGGCGGTCACTGGAGAATTGTTATCTCCGTTCAGCGCGCCGGCAACCCCTGACGCAATCGCGGAGGGCGTGCTGCCCTGGCTGTAGTTCACGGACTTCGCGTAAGGCGTGTTGCTGAACCCGTTGACCGTAACCGTGACCGTACCTGCGTCGTAGACTATCCCATTCTGTCCGGGCGTCATCGTGTTGCCGGATGGCGTGCCAGAGAAAGAGGCCGAGCCGGCTGTGAAATACTGCGAAGTCGTCGCCGCGGTTGCAGAGAGCGGGTAGTTGGTGCCCTGGCCCGTGGCCTTGGTCGTCAGATTGATCACACTCCCTGAAGCGTTGGCAATAACCGGAGAAGCGTTGTCGGAATTGAATTTGTTGGCCAGGTCCGAGGCCGTCGCGCTGGTGCTGGTGCTTTGCCCGTACGTAGTTGACTTGGAAAAGCCGTTGACCGTCACCGTGATGGTACCGGTGTCATACACGGTGGTGTAGCCATTGTCTGAGCCGCCCGCCAGGGCAGCGCCCGAAGGCTGTGCCGCAAAGGACGGGCCGCCGAAATCGGTGGCGTCGCTGGTGCTTGACGCAGCCGACAAAGCAATGTTGTTGCCATTGGCTCCGGCGGTATTGGCCATAATCGTGACCACACTGCCTGAGGCTGTGACTGTGTACGTGCCCGTGTTGCCAAAAGCAGCAGCTAAACCAGAGGCGATGTCCGAAGGCGCCGTGGATTGTCCGTAGCCTACAGATTGGGTCGTGCCATTGATTGTCAGGGAAACGGTGCCGCTGTCCCAGACCGTCATCGGGCATGAGGGACCAGACCCATCGCCGCGTGTTGGGTCGATGCCTTGGCCGGCACACGGATCAACCGTGGTGGAGTTGTCAGAACCGCTGATAGTTACCGTTCCGATCGCCGGCGTAGCATTATGTGCCAGCACCTGGGTAGAGCGATCACTTCCACCAATGGTCACACTGCCGATTCCGGCTGTTGCCCCGCCTCCATTGGGCACCGAGGCACTGCCCTCGGTCCCGGAAATCGCGATGGATCCCGCCCCGGCTTGGCCACCGCTGGGACCGGGTTCGTCAACCTGCACTAACTGGCCCAGGCCGTTCGAATACTGTTTGCGCTGATGCCCTGCAGGATCCGTAACCAGCGACGTCTTACCGGTAAACGTAACGGTATATGGATTCTGGGTGCCGCCTGAAGTTAGGGCAGGTGGAGTTGTCTGAATCGCCCGGCCCTGCAAGTCATAAATATACGAGGTGTATACCGGGGTCTCACCGGGCTTATAAGGATTGCTCACCTGCAATGGCCGGCCCTTGGAGTCATTGATATAGACCTGTGTGCTGACCGGTGTGGTGCCGTTGAGCACCTGGTCGGAAAGCGTATGGCCGCGGAAATCCATCGTGTGGACCGTAACCAGGCTGTTGGCCGAACTTGATTGCTTCACCGAAGGATTGGCAGCAGTGTCATCATAGCCAGTGTTTGCGGTGACTCCATCGGGAGTCGTGACGCTGCTAAGCCGGCCGGCAGGATCGTAGCCGAAAGTGGTGACCTTGCCGTTCCAATCCGTCTCGGTAACGACTTGCCCGGTGCTAAACAAATAGGTAAAGCTTGTGGTGAGCTGGGTTCCCATGGGCGCTGATCCCAGCGGCCCTGCTCCCTGACCCTGCACAACGGAATCCGGGTAGGCATACTGCGTGCCAATGGAATAAATCCACGCCGTCTGGGTACAACATCCGTCGGTCTCGCTCACCTTGTTGCCAAGCATGTCGTAGGAAAACGTGGAGGCAATTGGCCCGGTACCTGCGACGGGGTCCGTATATGTGGTTCTGGTGGTGAGATTGCCGCGCCCGGCGGAGTTGGACGCGGAGTATTGAACGGACGAGTCGTGACCCGCCGGCGCCGAGGCGACTGCCTGCACGCTGGTTTCGTCATAAGCGAAGGTAGTGTGGGAAATCACCTTCCCGCTTCCATCCTTCACTTTGACATCGGTCGGGTGGTCCAGAATGTGGTTTCCCAGTGTCGCGTAAGTGGAAACGGTCTCCCTCAGCGTTGGGCCGGGCGCCGTGGCGCCAATGTCTGTTTCCACTTTATCTGTGATGTTGCCATTCAGGTCATACTGGAATGTTGTTTGTGACTGAGAGTTATCGTCCAGTGTAGTGGTAACGCTCGATGGGCGAGGGTTGGCCCCGGTGGGAATGCCGGCTGGCCCAATGCCCGGCCTGTCAACCGTCACGTCGCTGACCCAAGTCAGAGTGCGGGTGCTGGACGGACCGGAGACCAGCATCGACGGCGTCGGGCCAAATATCGGGACGAAGGGTCCGAACTGGACCTTTGAGGGCAGCCCGTCCTGCCAGTCGCCATTGCGGGAATAGGATGTCGTGGTGAGCAGACCGCTCGGGTCTGTAACGGAAGATGAAAGCATCACTCCATTCGCATCATTAATCGCGCCGTACGTCCAGGCGTTGGTTTGCCCGTTAACATTCTCCGTCTGATGCGTGTACGTGGGATTCGCAGTCAGCGACCCAGATGCTGCCGTCGGAAAATCGTAGCTGAGTTCATAGCGAACGGCCCCATTATTGCTCAGTTCCTTGATGTCGTTGACGATGCCCCAATCGCCATAGTTGAATTGGACGCAGGTTGCGTCCGGACGGCAGACCTTGGTCACGACCGGCAGGGTGAAACCGCTCTGGACGCTATAGAGATTACCCCCAACCAGCGCCTGGCCACCGGTGGAAAAATTGAAATTGATGGAGTGGGTCTGGTCCCAGGTGAAAGAGTAGGTCTTGGCGCCGGCAGCATCGCAGGAAGCCCCGTCGGTAACACAACTGAGCAAAGGCACTGTCTGAGACGCTTGTCCCGGGGTGATTTGTACCTGGACAGACGTATAAAAGAAATTAAGAGTACGCCCCAGAGAGTCGGTAATGGAGTTGATGGAAAGATCGTTGGTGTTGATGTAGCTGATGATGATGAAGTTGCCGTTGGTATCGGTAATCCTGTAAGGACGCATTACAAGTTCGTCAAAAAGGTCGTTGGTGACCACCGCAAAAGATTGGTAGATCGCCTGCGTTCCATTTTTGTAAGTAACGGTAACATCTTTGGCCGGGCAATTGTTGGGGCCCACGCAAACATTGCCATCAACTGTACCCAGGGGCCGCGCGACATTGATGTAGCTGGAATCATCCGTGTTATACAGGCAAACCTGGTTGGCGCAATGGTATGAGGTGTTGTTGGGGGGCGGGGCATTCGGCACCAGATTGTTTACATCGATGGCCAAGGTGTGCTTAGCGCCATCTGGCGAGGTAAGTATTCCTGCAGGAAAGTTGGATGCCGGGTTCCATTCCAGGAAGCCGAGATTTAGCTGGAAACCAGGGCCCGGTGTGTTGCGGTCAAAGCCCATCATCATTCCACCGGTGGCATCCGGAATCCAGATGTGGCTGTTGTAATAGAGGGCAAGATTCATGTCCATGCCTGCACGCCCCGGTTTCGAAAACATAGGGACCCCGTAGGTGTAGCTGGAGCTTCCCTGCACGGACGTCGCGCCGCCTATGGGTATCGGGGCTGAGAATAGCGTCCCAAGCCCAGTCTGGTTGGACGGCTTGGCGCGGTCAACGAGTATTCCTCCGGTTGGTGGATTAGGGTCGGGACTCGGTTGGATCAACGGATTGAAGCAGCTTTTATCGCAGGTTTGTGCCTCAACGACTGGTGCGGACAGAAGGAACAGCACGGCTATACCGAGCAGCAGCCCTGAAACAAAGCCCGCAGTTGCGATTTTTCGCATCTGTCCTACGACTGAAGTGGTTTGGCCACCAGGGCCGAGAAGGACAGTTTTTTCGAGTTTCATGAAGCCTCCGTGCATAGTTGGGAAAGTTAACAACGGATTATTTCCACAACGAGCAACCTAACTGACAACCTGGAACAAACCGGATTCACCAAAGCGACTATGGCAATTCGATCTCTTCGCTAAATGTGTCCAATTCCCGCGAAGTTTTACAGAAAATTATTTCTGGCGAGTAGCTAAGCGATTGAAACGAAAGTCGCTGAATTTAAGCCGAAAGTCGGTTTGTTCCACTGAATTGGCCCGAAAATTCGCCTTGAACGAATTCAAGATCAGTCCTCAGCAGTCGCAGTTCGTTCATCCTTAAATAGTTATCGGTCCACACTAATACTCGATCTATAAACGTCTGCGCATCGATCTCCTCAATAGATCTCATGAGAATGACTCCTCCTCCATAGTAAGCAGATAGTTATTTGCGACTGCCGTCTACACCACTTGCGCTGAACCAGATTCCAACTATCAGATTCATTCAAGAAGCGGATATACTTCACGCCGTCTTCGCGCATTTGGGGTGGACCAAAGCCCTCTCAATCTCTTATGCTTGCAGGGAAAAAGGGTTCGGGGTCCACATTCAGAGAGCCTCTGTCGTCGATTGATTCACTCGAACGTTCTGTTTTGGCAATCGATTCAAGGCTGGTTCTCCATATCAGTCGGCAGAGTACTGGAGAGGATGGTTCCAAGTCTTCAATGAATGCTCAATTAGTTCTCAAAAAATTTTCAATTTTCTCAATTTTGGAATTTGCCTGATTATTCAGAGAGGTTCTTCGATGAGCTTGTCTTTGTGGTATAAGTTCTTCCGCTTAACGGGCGCGTAAACACCTTGTTTCTATTCCGGAGTCAGACTTTGAAACGTTTTTTAGCTTTTCATCACTATTCTAATAAGCGGTAGCCATTATGAATTTCTTGGAGAAATCTTGTTTGAGTTTACTAGCCAATGTGAAAACAACGACTCTTACACAATATGCCACATGATTTTTATGACAGTCTTTTTGTATTTCCCCAAAATGTCCGACGGTGTCTTAAGTACAACGTTTGTCAAATCGAGAATTCCTCTCATATTTGATAATTAGAGAGAAGTGGTAACAAAACTACAGCATATAGAACCTTTCGGAGGCTCTACAATTTTTGACATGGATGGTTCCCAAATTTGGCATAGTAAAGCGCAACCATGCCTGAGAAAACTCTAATTTATGAATTCCACGAGTTCCGTATCGACATGGAGCGCCGGATCTTAGTGCGCCACGGTGAACCTGTAACGGTTACTCCGAAAGCGCTCGATATCCTGCTGTTTTTTGTACAGAACAAGGGAAAAGTGCTGGGGAAAGATGAATTTATGAAGGTCCTCTGGCCGCAAAGTTTTGTTGAAGAGGGCAATCTGAGCCAGCATGTCTTTTTGCTTCGAAAGATCCTGGGCGACGGCCTCAATGGTGATCGGTTTATAATGACCATCCCCCGGAGAGGATATATGTTTGTTGCTCCTGTCAGGGAGATCGATTCCACAACACTTCAAGATGAATCCGGCGCACGCATCCACTCCAAGAGATCTTCTCAGCCTCCAGCCGTGCTGGGCGGCCCGCACCTCAGTGATCGAAATGAGCAGTCGAAGGTTGAACTTGACGTCGTTTTGCAGGAGGAAGCAGGCGGAACAGGAAATCTATCAACGAATCGCGAAGATGTCATGCAGCAAGAAACGGAACGGAACCACGATTCTTTTAGATCCGTTCGAGTAGGCGAAGATGATGAGAGCATCAATAAGATAGCCGCTCTCGTTTGCAAAGGACGCTGCATTCTTGTTTTGGGCGCAGCAGTACACGATCCTCCTCCCGAGGGATCTGAGTATTCGTATCCTGAAAACGAACGCCCTTTGCTAGGTCACGAATTGGCGCAATATCTTGCTTCAAAAAGCGATTTTATAAGATCGTATCCGAGCGACGATCCTAACGATCTTCAGAAAGTCGCGTTGCACTATGAGATCAGAGAATCGCGAACGGCTTTGGTGACGCAAATCAACAGTGCTGTCCATGCAGGGCGCAGGCCTTCTCTTGTTCTCCAGGCGCTGGCTACACTTAATTTTCCAATTGTAATAACCACCAACTACGACCGGCTCTTTGAGAAAGCGGCGCAAGGTCTTGGCAAGGATCCGGTGCGCAGCATCTATAAGAAAAATGGAGACGCGGTACAGGCGGCTACTGACGAGTATCCTGGTGACGAGGACCCCTCGGCTGAAAGGCCTTTTATACTCAAGATTCATGGAGATGCGGACCATCCTGAATCCCTGGTAATCACAGATGAAGACTATATCCATTTCGTTCTTCGGATGAGCGATAAGGCACCCTTTCATCCGATTCCTGAAACCATTCAATATCGCTTGAAACAGTGGACCAGTCTTTTTATAGGTTTTAATTTGATGGATTACAACTTGCGGTTGCTTTTCCAAACAATGCGCTGGAAGGTTGACCCTTCCCGATGGCCGCAGGCGTATTCGGTCGATCGTGCTCCTGATCCGCTCATCTTCGACGTGTGGAACAACCAGCGCAAGTATGTAAAGTATATTCAGAGTGATTTGTGGTCGTTTGTTTCCCAGCTATATCAAAAGGTCACAGGGAAGGTGATGCAGTAATGTCGTCCAGAGTATCAACGGCTCTGTTGCCGAAGATTCCCTTTCGGGGATTAAGTTCCTTCCGATATGTGGACCATCCCATATTCTTTGGGCGCGAAAGCGAAACGCGAAAACTGCTGCGCCTGGTTACCATCTATCGCGGTGTCTTGGTTTACGGCGATTCGGGAACTGGCAAGTCGTCCTTGATCAATGCAGGGTTGATCCCCGAAGCAATGAGTGAGGGATTGTCAGTCGAAAGATTGCGTGTACAACTGCGAATCAATGCGGAATTTATCGTCGAGCGGCTAAGGGCAAGCGACCATGATCCCTCTGGTTTTCTACCGTCGCGTCTGACTTCGGACAATGATCTGCCGCGCGTTGTCCTTTCAGCAGCAGAACTCGCAGATCGAATCCAAGGACTCTCGCCGGGCAAGCCATTGGTACTTGTTCTCGACCAGTTTGAAGAATGGGTCACGCAGGTGGACCAAAGCAGCCAGGGCGAAGCCCTCCATGAGGCTTACCAAGCCCAGGATCGTATTCTGGAAACATTGGTCAATATGCTCAGGGATCATTCCCTGCCGGTCAAGCTGCTGTTTGTCTTTAGGGAAGACTATCTGGCGAAACTGAGTCCTCTATTTCGCCAGTGTCCGGATTTGGCGAACAACTATCTTCGACTGACGTCGCCTACATTATCCGCTCTCCCTAAGATAATCCGCGGCGCTTTCGAATGCTCGGATCCTGAGCACACTCATTGGAGCACCCAGATCTCCTCCAAGCTGGCTGAAAGCATAAGGCAACAGCTTGAATCACGGGGGCGCAACACCATCAACCTGTCTGAGATACAGGTAGTCTGCCTTCGGTTGTGGCAGTCCCGCGATCCAGAGCGACTCTTTGCACAAAGGCAGATCAGCGGGATTTTAGAGGACTTTCTTGCGACTGCTCTTTCCCGGCTAGGCTCGCTGGAAAAGGCTGCTGTTGTCCTGCTGAGCCAGTTAGTCACGATTTCAGGGACTCGGAATGTAGTTTCTTACGACGATCTGATTGGTCGCGCACAACGAGAAGAACATATTCCCAAGACGCAACTCGTCAATGCCTTAAATGTTCTGGTGGAAGGCACGAAGTTGGTAAGTAAGGAATTGCGGAATGATGTCTATTTTTACGAGATTGTCAGCGAGTTTCTCGTACCGTGGATCCTGCAGAAGAAGATCCAGCTCAATGAAAGCGCGCTTCGCTCCAATCTGTTACGACGCATTGGCTATTCTGTTTTGCTCTTCTCATTGGTGTCAGTCGCCTTCGGTTCCTGGTTTTATCAGCGAAACTCCGCAGCCGCACAACGACACAGCTTGGTCATCCAATTGATGCAGGAAAAGCGTGAATTGGAGAGCAAGAAGACGGAGCTGGAACAAAACAAGCAAGACCTTGACCGGCTTTTGAAAGCAACTGTCAGCAACAGCGATGATGCATTCAAGCAGGAGGCTTACAGGCAATTAACCCAGATGCAAACCAAGCTCGACAGCATCGAGAAAGCAACCGCCGAGACCCGCAAGTTAAATATCGAATTGGCGTCCCGATTGAAAGAGGCTGAGACACAAAATCAGGACTTGTCGTCGCGGCTGAAGCAGTTTGAGATTCGCACTCAGGAGTTGTTGTCGAAGATTAAACAACTCGAAGATGCCAAGAAAGCTTTGACCAACAACCTATCGCGTGGCCCCGATGCACCAACCACGGTAGTGCCGGAATCAACGGTAGTACCGGAAAATGTTGAAGACGCGTTGGCCGTGAGGCTGACTAAAGAAGCTCAGCAAACCTTGGAGCGAGACAGTGATCTCAGTGTTTGGCTTTCGCTCTACGCTTTCAAAGCGGCAAAGAGCCAGCCAGCCAGGGAGTATGCAGAGACGATGCTTCGTAAGGCAGTGTGGAAAGCACAAGCTTTGCCAGTTCTTGAGGTTGCAGCAGATAAAGCGCATCTCCTTGAATTTGCATTCAGCCCGGATGGCACAAATATAGTCACCGTGGAAACCGGACACCCCAAAGCGGCTAACATCTGGGACATTGATTCAGGTCGCCATTTAAGCAGTATCACGGGCCACCATGGCTCGGTGTTGGCGGCTGTTTTCAGCCCGGATGGCAGACGTCTGGCAACCGGAGCAGACGACGGGATAGCGAGCTTCTGGGACCTCCAGACGGGGAACCAGATAAAGGTCATACGGGCTCGCGAAGAAATCGATCACATCGCGTTTAGCGCTGACGGGCAGCTAGTTGCTTTCGCCGGCCACAACCACGACATGCAGGTTGCAAATAGCGTAAATCGTCCTAGAGCGGCGGAGGATTCACCTTTAGTAGTCGGTGGCGGGCAAGGTAATGTGGCACGCTTAGCAGACCCCTCTGAGGAGAGTGCGGATGGATACAACGCGAACTCAGTTCGTTCGTGGGACCTGAATTCATCGGCTACCAAACCACTATTTCTTATGACTACCGTCTATGGGTCCGTGACAGAAATCCAATTCAGCCCTGACGGAACATTCCTTGCAGTTGGCACAAGCAATGGTGGCGTGATTCTGTGTCACATCACAAGAGGCAGTCAAGAAACGAGCGCCACAGTGAAAACAGAAGCCCTCAAAAGCAAAGGTTTGGCGGATATCGAGAGAATCATTTTTAGCCACGATGGACACAAGATCGCGGCGCTCGATCGGAGGGGGGCCGCGGAAGCCTGGGACATTCGCTCTAAGCCATATCATTCCTTGATGCTGTCTCACGAACTGATGGGAAAAATTAAGGATATTGCGTTCGATGCCAGTGGCAGGCTTCTTATCTTGGACACTTATGATGCAGGAAAGAATTTGGTGGTCCGTGATGGACAAACAGGAGAGCGTGTGGATACAAATGATCCAAGTATCAATGCACGCAATACCATTATCAAGTTCAGTACAGATGCAAAACTGCTGGCAATTTCCGATCAACAGAGAAAGCACTTGCGAATATATGCCCTAGACGCTGATCGATTGGCTAGCCTTGCCGAACGATATGTCCACCGCAAGCTCACAACCACGGAGTGCGCGCAGCACCTTCAGCAGTCGACATGTCCGCCTCTGCCTTAGAGATACTTCTCACAATAAGAAACACTCGAAGAACGACGGAATCCCTCCAAATAGACGTGCTATTCCGGGAATGTCGAACTGGAACCCCCCGCACTCCGGGAGAGAAGTATCTTTGGGTTCCTATCCATCCTGTCCATAAAACGCAAAATTGGTTCTACTGGGCGGAAAGGGCGAAGTCAGCGGACTGGGCAGAAATGGTTGGTGCATTGGAAATGCTTCCCCATCCATATACAAAATCCTTAAATTTTTGTCGGTTTAAAAATATAATTGGGGACATGGCTTTCTGTTGATCATTACTTGGATAATCTGCTCTCCCGAGGACGGGCACACTTTTCCAAGGAAGAAGGGCTGAAAGCACTGGACCAGATGTCTGAGAAGGTTATCGAAGATATCCGCAAGAAGAGGGCAACATTTCTACAGAGCATCAATAAATGAGCTTCTCCGTCGCCGGTTGCCCAGCGTCGGAGGGGATCTGGCTAACGGGTGAGCGAGTCATTACCCGAGTTGATTCCTTTCATTCAACAAGTTCATTCAGTTTTCACGGACGCACACGCCGCGCCTCTTGCCCCCTGCGAATTTGAAAAACCGTGCAAAATGGAATCAACTGCGCTTCATTCCGTTTAAAGTTAGGACACACCATTTAAGCAGTTGGTCTTCTGTCTGAGGGCTGTTCAAAACTGGCAACTCGTAGAACGAAAGATCAATTATGCGCCAAGCCTAGCTAGCCGCGGCGACCCTCTAATTTGATCTGGCTCAAAACCGTGGAGGCGTTAACACGCCGCACGCGAGCGGCTTGCCGATCTGACTGAGCGATAGCGCGACTGATAAAGAAAGGCAGATTTCAAGTACTCAAAATTGGAGGAAAGTTCTCCTAATCGTTCTGAGGTGCAATCGTTTGAGCCGGAACGACCTGGACGGCTGCGCAAATAAAAGATGGCAACCCTGTTGATTTGTGTTCTGCGATTTGTTCCGTATGGAGCACCGATCTGTTGGCGGAAGATGCAGCACGGACTCCGCAGCTAAATTAGATTGTGGTTCTGCTTCGGGCTACAGCAAAGGGGCATCAAATCGTTCTTGAAAGCAATTCGTTGTCTCAACCCACTCTGAGACAGTCGGGGATAACCATTTGATTGCTTCAATAATGCCCGCGTAATCCAGTGTAAATCTCTGGTGATTATGGGTTCATGGTGGGCTATCCGGTTGCGCAGGTTTTTTATTCTGTCCAGCCTCTGAAAGAGAACTTTTCTGTTCAATTTGAGCGGAAATACACGATAGAGGTATTTCACCCAAAGGGTTTTCTCGTATTTTCTGGCAGTAAGCTGGACCCAAAAGCCCAGAGTCAATTCTGCAATGACCCGGCCCGGCGTTACGGTTTTTCTCCAGGTTGTGATGTTGTCCTTTGCCTTTTGAATTGACTCAAGCTCTTTCTCCTCCCATGCAATCTGGTCATACCAATCAGGGAGTCCAAGCTCTTTCGCCAAAGCACGATCCAGAGTGTTGCGCAGGGCAATTTCGAGGCCTTGGATGACCCCGTAGAGCGCCTCAGAGAGCGAAGTGTTTCGCTCATAAAGCCGGATTGCGAGCCTCTTGTCGCCCTTGGCCAGAGCAATATATCCTGCAAGTCGTTCAGGGGAAAGGGACTTCTCGATCGCGTTTATGGCTTCGTCGGTATACTGGAATCTTCCTTGACTTGGGGGCATCTAATATTTAGGCTAAATAATGTAAGCCCCGATGTCACCGTTGCGCGAGCATGTGCTCGGGGTATCGAATTAAAGGCCGCCTTAAACGGGCGGCCTTATTCTTTGATTCTAACCTGTACCAAGAAGGTCTTTTGCAAAATTATGGGCGTAGCCATGTTGGTCGGCTTGGTCGTCCTCCCGGCCCCCGCAGACAGCGCCGACCCTGCTGACAAATCCCATGAATGGAGTATCGAGCTTACAGTATTTGACCAACACGGTAAGTCGATAGCGGGGGCTTGGGCCGAATGCACCACCATAATGGTCTGGGACCGCGACGAGCCGTTTCAAGCAAAAGCAAATGTAGCTCTCGGAACCGACTCGGAAGGAAAAGCAGATTCATATTCCACGAAGACACCCGCCTCAAAGCGGCGGTCTGCGAGGCTATGAAGAGAGCAAACGATGAATTCAACGCGCAGGAATATCCGCCTCAGACAGCAGCCTTAGCATCGCCGTTCCGCGGCGGAGACTATCACCTGCGGATCACGCTATCATCTAGGCCGCAGGGCCCGGAGAGCTACTCTGGGGTCTTCCGGCCAATCGACGATGAACCGATATCTACGGCACCTGACGCAGGGCCTTCGAAGAAGTGAGTTTGTACGTTATGTCTATCCCACGCCGGCACCGTGCAACCCGCCTCGTCAGAATAAAGGGTGTCATATCCTGAGGGAGAGCTTGGCATTACCGAGGGCATCTTCACTTCGATTGCCGCATTCCGCTATGGCGCTGTAACTCATGGGAGCGGTTCTCCAAAACGATGCAGTTCCGAAGTCAATGGCAAGCACGACGAGAAACAGGCGGCCGCTGATAGAGTTCGACTGTATATCCATCGGGGTCTTTCACGAAGTTGGTTCCGTCAACTATGCGGGCGGGAGGATAGCCCGCGGCGGCTACGCGCTCTGCCATCTTGCGGGCATTCGGAACGACGATAGTAATACTGCCGAACTCCGTGGCGCCGGGTTTGATTTCACCTTTGCGGATGACAATCAGCGTGTCCGCGCGAACGTCGCCGCTCATACCAAGAAGATACTCGACCGGCTCACCTTGGGCGGGCACCCTGGCATCTACTTTCAGGCCGAGCACTTCGGTATAGAACTTCTTAGAACGCTCCAGATCGCTGACTCGGATTCCGAGACCGGCGACTCGAATAGGCTTTATGTCGTCTGGCATGGCGGGAACGGTGGCCGGTGATTGAGCTAACGCTGCAATTGCGAAAATGCTGGCGAGCAGGCGGACTGCAGATGGGAGAAAAGAACGATGGCTCAAGATTTTCCTCCTAAGCGTTACTGGTCTCGATTGGCTGCACTGTTTGAAGGTGGAAGAATGACCGCCTTCGGTCCTGCCTGGAACTTGGCCTTCGGGTCAATGACGATGCCGTCAACGACCTGGATTGGATAAAAAGGCTTGGGGGTCTCCTGGGGCGCGATCGCCTTGTAGGGCTCAACCGAAGCCACTTCCTTGCTCCCATCCGGTGTCATCACAAACGCGGGCAGAGCGTCGACTCGCAGCGCGAAGGAGATGTGGGTCTTCTCGCCGCCCGGTCCCGTTGGACTGTAGTCGGCATGGCGGCTCAAGGCGTAATAAACCGCCGGCAACTGCACCCAAGTCAGCACCTCGATCACCGTGCCACGGGCGTTCACCCAACCCTTGTAGACCGGTTCCCATGGCCGGTAGCCGCCGACATAGCCCGTGAGAGAGCCGTCCGGCCTCATCTCCAGATTCACCCGCGCACGCAGCAGTTCCAGGTCCTGGATGTACGAAGGGTCTCGCAACACGATGTCGGCTGGGGCCCTCGAAATGATCCGGCCGTTGACTGTGCGAGCCGGCAGTATGCCCTCATGCTTGGCGTGGGGTGCGATGCGGAAGGTATAGTCGCGGGCAATGTTGCCCATGCCGTCCTTGACCATCTTGTCGTTGCTCATATAAAAGCCGACGGTAACGTGATCGTCATTCATGGGATCGGCTCCCTCGCCGGCCACCACGATCACCGTCGTCCACATGCCATCCCGCATCGCGTCGTTAAAGTTGAGTGCCCCGCTCGAAAGCCTGTGCGGCCCGCGATAGGTCTTCCAGCAGCCCAGAGCCTTATAGAAGTTGTTGTCGATGCCTTTCTCGCCCGTGGGGCTGGTGAACCCGGTTGTCTCGTCATCATCCAGGTTGAGACCTTCGGCAATCGTGCCGGAAACGCCCGCCAGACCGGGATCGGGCGTCGACGTCGGGTTCACGTAGACGTTCGCGCGATCCTTACCGCGGAAGGCCATCTGGTTCTGGCCATGAACCGGGCTGCGCGTCGGGTTGGCGGGATTGCGCAGCCACTTGGCTTCTTCCAGCGTATATCCCGCGTCCACCAACACCTGAATCCAGTCGGGCGAGGGATTGGTTCCTTGGGGA
>DASZFU010000117.1:0-44165 GCA_035939495.1 Candidatus Angelobacter sp.
TAGTCACGTGTTACTCACCCGGTCGCCACTTTACTCACGGAGTTGCCCCCGCTTTCTCGTTCGACTTGCATGTGTTAGGCACGCCGCCAGCGTTGATTCTGAGCCAGGATCAAACTCTCGTTTGAAACCTGATTGTTCCCCGACGGACAGGTCAAGGGAACCGCCACTCCGGCTAATAGGCATCCAAAGATGCCCGGAATTCACCGGATGGCACTTACTATTTTGTGAGATCACACGGATTTAAACCCGCGTTTCTCTCACGACTGGCACGTTCAACCTTTTTGTCAAAGACCCGATTCACCTTACCGCACTGGGCGGGGTGTTTCAGGTACCCCGGATTTCTCCGGAGCTCCTCGAAATTTGCTGTCTCTCCCTGTCACTTACGACCGGTAGAGACGAACCTTTCAAACTTACCGCGCGCTGTTGCCGTTTGTCAACGTTAATCGCTCGTTAAACTCAACTTATTTCCGCGATTGCGCCGTTGCCAATGTTGATTCCCATCAACTACCTTCAGGCATGCAAGCTGCTTAGCCCCTGAACGCAATCAGGAGCCCGGTTTGATGAATCAAAGATCGTTTTTGAGGTTTGTTAAAAACCCTTCAGGAAATCTTTTGTTCCCGAATGTGCCCCGCAGGTCCTGCCCTGGGGCTATTTGTGGTAACTATATGGATGATCGCCGCGATCGGTTCGATTCAAATTTCCCGGCTGATTTAACCCACGCTGCACGGCTGGTGGCAGCTTACCGGACAGGTCACTTACTTTGTCCGGCTCCGTTACGCCACATGTTCAATCAATCTGTTATTTGTTATACCAAACCGGCAGCGAATCGCGCAAGTGCTTGCCACAAAAATTTCTTACCACTGATCGAATCGGATCATCGGGTCATCGGATCGATCATCGGATCATCGGGTGAGTAGGTTTGTTTCGCTGCCATCATCATCTTGTCGGATCCCGGATCACCCGATCACCCGATGGCCCGATGATCCGATCACCCGATTCTCAGCGCAGAGCCTTTGACATCACAATGAAATGGCAAGGAATCCTGGGATTTGCATCGGACGGGAATTTCTCTGTGCCTGTCTGGACATAGCCGGCGCGATGATAAAAAGCGGGCAGCTCTGCTCGCACACTGACGATGCAGAGATCCATTCCTTCACAGCCCAGGGAGAGCGCAAAGTCCTCAGCTGCGGCCGTGAGACGCAGCCCGAGACCGGCACGTTGCAGGCGGAGTTCGATGGAGAGTAGTCCCATATAGGCCCGCTCACTTCGTTTTTCAACATACACGCATCCGGCAAGGCCGGTGCTGTTTTCCGCGACCAGGAAGTGTCCTTTTGCGAAAAGCTCGCGGACTTCCTCTGGATTGGTACGATCTCCATCGAGAAAGAACCGCTCCACCTCAAAGGCCCGATTGATCAAACCGGCGAGAACAACTGCTTCGGAGACAGCAGCTTCTCGAATGAGGAAGTCGTTGGCCATGGCGTACTAATATTTAAAAGCGAATTAAAATTTCGGTAATTGTTGCGGAATAATCACACCGTCCGTTGACAAGCGAATCGGCTACCTTTTAGCTTAACCGAATGTGCACACACCTCAGCATTCCGAAATCAAGTGGAGTTCCTATCGTGACGGCGCGCAGTCTGGACTTCGACCGGGTCGCGCCCAGCGTCGTGAGTTGGGTTCCCAAGGGCGCCAATTTCCCGCAGTCTCCAGGCTCTGGTTACGCAACGTGGACAACCACCTATGGCTTCGTCGCCGCGGGCATCGAAGACGAGGCCTGGTATATGGACGGCCTCAACGACCAGGGTGTCTCATTCGGCTCGCTTTGGCTGCCGGGAACGACATATCCCGCGCCGGCCTCCAGCAACAATATTTCGGCGCTGGACGTAAGTTCCTACGTTCTGGGGATGGCAGCTTCCGCACAACAAGCTGCGCAACTCTTGCTCGGCCTGACCATCGTGGCGCCTCCGGCGACGTTTTCGATCCCACTCCACTACGTGATTGCGGATGCGACTGGAAGTTGCATCGTTATCGAACTCTCCATGAATGGGACGCAACAGGTGCAGACGGCGTACCCGGTACCCAATGGAGTCGTCACCAACGCTCCTCCGTATCCGAGTCAGGTCGATGGCGTTACCAACTACGTGAACCTGACGACCAACAACAATCCGACGCAGGTGTGGGGTCAGCAAACCAACGGCAGCGGCATGGTTGGCTTGCCCGGCGATGCCACGCCGCCCTCTCGCTTCGTTCGGGCGTCGCTCATGCTTCGCAGCCAGTACGTTCCGGCCGCGTCTACGGAATGGCCGACGGTCGCAATGGATCAGAACGCGATTGCTTTCGCCAGCGAGCTTCTCCGCACGGTCATGGTGCCGCGGGGTACCGCCGTCAATAACCCAAGTAATGACAAGCTGTTGGGCGACTTTACGCAATGGACGGTTGTCCGCGACCACACCAATTTGAACTACTACTTCTCGTGCGCTTGGAATCAAGGGTTGAGCCTGGTCCAGTTGAGCGAACTGGGTAGCGCCAGCGCCGCATCGACCTCGATCGTGCAGTCAAATTGGTGCACCGACGTGACAACATCTCTCGGCGGGTAGAGCACTTTCTCCACGAATGTGGAGTCCCCATAGGCAAAAAACTAAAATCTTTGTGACACCATTGTCAAACGTAGAAAATCAGGTTTAACGGTCCACCATCTGATTTACGGCTTAGGCCGCGCGCTCAGCGGATGCTGTTGCAGGAACTGGAGCATCTGCGGAGTCTGCCCTACGGGCCAGGTAGCGTGGTTCGAAGCGCCCACGGTGTTGGCCACGGCGTTATTAGGATCGCCATTAGGATTCGTCCCGCAGATGGCATCGCAGGAATTGACGACCTGTCCGCCATCGATGATCACTTCGTTTTCAATCGATCCTCCGGCAGCCGCCAACTGCGGACCAATCAGGCGCGAATTCGGGCAGATTCCTGCAATGTCACATGCATTGTGGACCTGCAATGTTGGGAATCCGGACGCCAAGAGCCGGATCTGCCTGAGATCCGTCGGAGCGCCGGAGACGGGAGTCTGCTGGCAGGGATCTTCCAGAGCGCCGAAGGGATCAGGCGCGGAGTACACCGCAGCCGCCGCGATGTTGCTGCGATTTGCTCCATATAAGAATGACATGGACGCACCATTCGACCAGCCCACAAGATAAACGCGATTCGTATCGACTTGTCCGGTGCCCACTTCCTGTTGGATGAAGTGGTCCATCGTTGCCGCATCGACATTTTCCTTGAACACAGCACCATTCGCGGTTACATCCCCGTTGGGAGACAGTTGGCGGTACCAGTTGTCCCATCCTGTACCCTGATTGTCTGGAAATGGATAGAAGTGCTGTGTGTTGCGTCCCTCGGGAGCAAGAATGATGAACCCTGTAGTGTTTCCAGCGCTGATGTTTACAGTGTTCCGATCATTGAAAAGCGGGGTGAGCTTGACCGAGTCGGCATTGGCTAGAGAAGGATGGAGATAGACAATCATCGGATACCGGACTCCGCTGACCGGAGCGCTCGGTGGGTAGAGGCAGGCAAAACGGGGCGTCCCTTCGCTGTCGCTGAATCCGCCCAGCAAGGAACCACCGTCACCACAGAGCGGCAGCACGGCAATGACGTTGCCGCGAGGCGGGTTCCCAAATGCAGTACAACTCTGTGCCTGCATGAGCCCGAGATTGCTGAATACCACGAAAACAACGGCTAGTCTGCTGTACATTGAACGCATGGAACAAGCTCCTTTTACCATCGGATGATCACTTTGGCGCGCATCAGTGCAGGCTCTTAAGACCCAAGTGCTTCTACCCGAATTAGAGCGGTAGGAATCTAACACACCGTGCGGGGTTGTAACTCGCTAGCTGCGGACGTTTGCAATCACAACCACAATAGAAAACATTAATAATTTGTGAATTTGGGATTTTGCCCGGTTTTGGAGAAATTGGCCAAGTTTATTTGCATCTTTCGTGCTCCCGGCGTACGCTTTTAGGCTGTAAACAAAGCAGGTAATCTGTAACAAGCAGGAAGCACCTCTGCAACCGTTTCCGCTCTTGCCCGGATCAAGTAGTCCCGTCAGGTATTGCGGCAATTGTTTCCACTCCGAAGAAGGAATTCATGAAGAACATCTACGTAGGCAATTTGGATTACAACGTTAACGAAGACGAACTGCGGGGCGCTTTTGAGGCATACGGGCAGGTCGATAATGTGACCATCATGCGCGACCGCGATACGGGCCAGCCGCGAGGCTTTGGGTTTGTCGAAATGGCAAACGACGAAGAGGCAGATAAGGCCATTACCGGGACCAATGGAACCCAATTGGGCAACCGCAACATCAACGTAAATGAGGCTCGCCCGAAGACCGAACGCGGCGGTTTTGGCCGCCGGCCTGGCGGCGGTGGTGGTGGCGGCGGAGGTTATGGTGGTGGAGGAGGAGGTTACGGCAACCGAGGCGGTGGAGGCGGCGGGAACCGTCGTGGGGGACGAGGTGGTGGCGGCGGTGGTGGTGGATTTAGAGGAAGATAGGAATATTGGGTAATTTGGTAAGTGAGTAATTGGGTAATTTGATCAGGCCACAGCGGGCTAGACATGCCATCTGCGTGGAATGGTTTGCTTGTACATGCCCCAAGGCCGCTTGCATCTGCCTGCGCTGACGCGCAGGCAGATGCTCGTTTTCATGAGTATCGAATTTCCTGCCTCGCACTCTTGGCGATGAGCGTGTACTTCCGGTTCCCTGGGACTGCCTGGACAGTGTGTTTTACAATCTAAAATAACAAGGTTGATTGAGAACGGTCGCTGTTCGGTTGTAATCGCCGCGTCGATCTCGTTTCAGGCTTCATCCGCGCAAAAAGCTTTTAACGAGAGTGTTGAACAACTGATAGACATGCATCGGCGGCCCTCTCTCGCTTCACCTGATCGGGTGATTTTTCATTCAAGCCACCGAAAAAGGAGAGAGGAATGACACCCCAGGAGAAAAAAGCGCTCCTGCTTCGAGTCGTTACAAAACTCGCCGCGCAACAACTGGAGAACGGAGGCTTGACGCCCTTCGGCGCAACTCTAGGATCGAAGCGCGAGGTACAGTTGCTGGTTCCGGACCGCATTAAGCCGGACGCGACACTCGAAGAACTCGATGCCTATTGGACGAGAGAACTTCGCCAGGCGGCTGCAAAAGGAGATTGCGATACGGTGTGCACTTGTATTCACGTGGGCATGCAGACGGAAGAAGGAATCTCAGTTCCTGCATTGCTGATTCATATTGAGCAGGCGGACGCTTTTTCAGAAGACATTCTCTATCCATATGAAAAAGGCGAAGGATCGGAAGTTGTTTTCAGTGAGCCGACAACCGAGGCGGCGGAGTATCAGATATTTGTTCCTTCGTAAGGCCCCGTTTCTCTCTGGCTTTGAGGGCCAAGCCCCGTGCTACCGAGGTGAATTCATTTCCGGCGCGAATGCATTCGGCCCCAAAACGCGTTTCGAATATCCGGCGGACTGCCGGAACAAAAGACGAGCCGCCGGTGAGGAAGACCATATCGACCTCAGCGGGTTTCACGCCGCAAGAGAGAAGCAGCGAATCAACACAAGCTTCGATTTGCCTTAGCTCGTCAGAAATCCAGCGTTCCAAAGAAGGGCGCGGCACGAGCGCCTTCAGTTCGACCGAACCTTCCGAGAAAGAGAATATAGCCGTGGGCCTTTCCGATAACTCCGATTTGGCCTTTTGCACTGCCCGGTGCAGATGATAACCAAGGTCTTCCTGGATCAAATCGAGCAGAGCAGCGATTTTCTTCGGCTCAAGCGCCTGTGCGTGGACGCCCTTGAGCATATCCGTTACTTCCTTGGCCCGCAGAAGCGACAGATGATGCCAGCGTTCCAACTTGGAATAAACCCAACTTGGGACGGGCAAGATTTTGTCGATGGAGCGCATCTCCGTGCCCGCTCCGAGGGCAGGGGAAACAAGCTGGCGGATGATCTTTGAATCAAAGGCGTCTCCCGCAATGCCAATGCCTGCATTCCCGAGAAGATCGCCGGGTCGTCTGCCTCGCTGCCGGATCGTCGGGCCCACGTGAATAAGAGAAAAGTCGCTGGTACCGCCGCCGAAGTCTCCAATCAGAATGAGTTCATCGTGATCGAGAGTCGATTCGTAATAGTGGGCGGCGGCCACCGGCTCCAGTTCAAATTCCACAAATTCGAATCCGGCATTCTGAAAGGCCAGCCTTAGGCGATCTTCGGCAAAAGCATTGTCAGCTTCAGTTTCGGCTCCGACAAAGCGGACTGGACGGCCAACCACAGCCGAGTTAATCGCCATCCCGAATTGCTGTTCCGCTTTTTCCCGAAGATCACGGAGAATGCGGGAAATCAGATTTTCCAGGGTGATCCGCCGTCCGAAAATCTCAGTCCCCTGAAGGTTGCGGCTGCTTAGGAACGATTTAAGCGATTGAATCAACCGTCCTTTGGTTTCAGCAGCCAGATACCGCTCAATACCTTCGGGGCCAGTCCAGGATTTAAGCGCGTTGACTCCACGTTCTTTGTGTTGTTCTAAATAAAGCAGCGAGCGATAAGCATCGGTGACGGTGCTGGCCGTGGGAAATTGGGCCAACTCGACTTCGCCGCCTTCGTCAGCACGAGCGATGGAGCTGTTAGTCGTACCAAAATCGATACCGATGGCGGTGGTCATGGATCAGGAAGGCGAGGATTGCTTTTTGATTATACTGGCTGAATAGTTCTTCATCGCAAAGGGCGCGAAGAAGAACTAGCGGGCTATGAAATGGGGAGCTGGCGATGAACAACGTAATAGTGAGAGATCAAGATATTCTGGGTGGTGAACCAGTCTTTCGCGGCACACGCGTTCCGTTTCAGGCATTGCTCGACTATCTTGAGCATGGAAGGCCGCTTCAAGAATTTCTTGATCAATTCCCCAGTGTTACCCGCGAGGAAGCAGTTGCTGCTCTGGAAGAAGCAAAGGCGCTTGTGTTTGCACAATTAGGCGTGGATGAAACTACTCATTGACGAGTGCGCTCCTAAGACCCTGAAATTGAGTCTGTTGGAATACGGATGGACTAAACGGGACAGAGCGTAAGCACATCGCTCTAGATGCAGTTCAATCTCTCGAATTGCTAAAAGCAAACAGGGCAGCCAAGGCTGCCCTGATTTGTTAAGTTTGGAAGATATTAAGCTGGTGACGTTTTCCCTGGGAATATTCCAGGCGTCCGTCCCGGTTCGGGTTTGAGCACCTGCTGCACTCCCTCATCGCCGCTCTTTTGTGGTGGAGTTACTCTAGCCGGAAGCGGTTTGCCTTCGATGATCAGCTTGAGTTCTGCAGCGTCGAGAACTTCGCGCTCCAGGAGGGCTAAGGCGATGCGAACAACAATGTCCCGATTGTTCTCAATGACCTTTTTGGCCTGCTCGTAGGCGCTGTTTATGAAGCGGCGTACTTCGGAGTCGATTTCACGGGCAGTGTCTTCGCTGAAATCGCGGTGCTGCGAAATCTCGCGGCCCAGGAATATCTGCTCCTCTTTCTTGCCAAAGGAGAGCGGACCCAGATTGCTCATGCCCCACTCGCATACCATCTTGCGGGCCATCTCGCTGGCCTGCTCGATATCGCTGCCTGCGCCGGTAGACATCTGCTGAAGGAAAATCTCTTCCGACAGGCGTCCGCCCATCATGACAGCAAGGCGCGTACAAAGGTAATCGCGAGTGTAGTTGTGCTTGTCGGTCTCAGGAAGTTGCATGGTCACGCCCAGGGCCATGCCTCTGGGAATGATGGTGACCTTGTGCAGCGGATCAGCATGAGGCATGAGCGCGGCCACAATGGCATGTCCGGCTTCATGGTAGGCGGTAACTTTCTTTTCCTCGTCGGTCAGCAACATGCTTTTGCGCTCCGCACCCATGAGGACTTTGTCTTTAGCCAGCTCGAAGTCGTACATCAACACCGCTTTGCGATTGTTGCGGGCGGCGTTGAGGGCAGCTTCGTTTACCATGTTGGAGATTTCAGCCCCGGAGAAGCCCGGCGTGCCACGGCCCAGGATCGCGAGATCGACATCGTCGGCCAGCGGAATCTTGCGGGTATGGACACGAAGAATCTCTTCACGCCCACGAACATCAGGCAGCGGAACCACAACGCGGCGGTCGAAGCGACCGGGACGCAACAGGGCCGGGTCCAGCACGTCAGGACGGTTGGTGGCAGCGATCAAGATCACACCTTCGTTGGATTCGAAGCCGTCCATCTCCACCAGCAACTGGTTCAAGGTTTGCTCGCGCTCATCGTGACCGCCACCCAAACCAGCGCCACGGTGGCGGCCGACGGCGTCAATTTCATCAATGAAGATGATGCAGGGCGCATTCTTCTTTCCCTGTTCAAATAAATCGCGGACACGGCTTGCGCCCACACCCACAAACATCTCAACAAAATCGGAACCGGAGATGCTGAAGAAAGGAACATTAGCTTCGCCAGCCACGGCCCGGGCCAGGAGCGTTTTGCCTGTCCCCGGATGACCAACCAATAACACGCCTTTAGGGATGCGGCCACCCAGCTTTTGGAACTTCTGCGCCTCGCGGAGGAATTCGATGATTTCGCGCAGCTCTTCCTTGGCTTCATCGACTCCGGCCACATCTTTGAATGTGACCTTCTTCTGCTGCATGGAGAGCAGGCGCGCGCGGCTCTTGCCGAAACTCAATGCCTTATTGCCCCCAGTTTGCATCTGGCGGATCATCACGAACCACAGCACGCCCAAGAGAATCACCGGCGAGAGCTGTACCAGCCATATCGACCAATTGCCGCCGTTGCTATCCTTGTTTTCCACCTGGACATTATTGCCCGCCGCTTTGTCCAAAAGCTCATTGGTCTTTTGATTGTTCTGCGAAATCTTCACATGGAATACATGGTTCTTGTCGCCATTTTTGTATTCCCCGTGGACATCGCTCCCTTCAACCGTCACTTTGGCAATCTTGTCCTGGTCGACCAGCGCCTTGAACTGCGTGTAGTTGATTTCGTCGGTCTTGGCGCCACTGGTGCCGCTGGAGATCATCCTCCAGAGCACCAGGCCCACTACGATCAGTGTCAGCCACAACACGACTGTCTTCATTGTTGAATTCACCGATGACTCCTAGCTTCCCTCAGCTCAGGATTTTAACCCTGTTGTGCTGCTTTCCATTGCATCAAATACTTCTTTAAATATAAAGACGCTGCGGAACCGGAAAATATTGTAAAAAATATGAAATTAACAAACTTTCGTCTGCAACCAGACGAATCCTTAGCATTAGATGCCAAAAAGCACGCCTCGATTTAGCCTTTTGCACCTTCATTAAGATTCTATACTGACTTGCGCCCTTAAGGGCAGCAAAAGCACCCTAAGCCGAGTTAGACCGAGGCTTCCCCTCTCGGGCGGCGATATAGGGAAGATTGCGGCCCAAGTGAGGGGTGCCAAGCCCATAGCCTACGACAAAATTCTCATTCATGAGAAAACCAAAGTAATCGGGCTGCAAGGGCACGCGCCGTGCCGATTGCTTATCGAGCAGGGCGGCTAATTTCACGCTGGCTGCGCCTCGTCCAATGAGGTTTCGCATAAGGAATTCGCTGGTGATTCCCGATTGCACAAGGGCCTCGACCAGCAACACCTCTTGCCCCTGGACATCCACCTCAGGACTAAAGAATATCTCGGTAATATTGCTCTCCGATTCCTTGAATGCCGGCTTTACAAACTGGCAGACGACCGGAATTTCAAGCTCCCGTACCAGGTCAGCCATAAAGATGAAGCCATTCTCCAGAACTCCCACAAGGTATACGGTTCTTCCTTTGAAATCATCGGAAATCTGACGCGCCATCTCCTGAACACGTCTCCTGATTTGCTCTGCGGAAAGCAGAACGCGAGGATATTCCTGGGTTACTTCTCGAGTGGTCAATTTCCCGCCCTCAGAACCTTAAATTGTAGTCTCTTCAATCGCAATTCCCTGTCCGCCGGCGGTTGCAAACGCCTCCGGCACAGAGAAACCTCGCATCCACACGATCTGGCCCGCACTCTCAATCACTGGCCAAGCTTTGCGTTCGGCTGGGGAGATCTGTTGTCCGAGCCGCGCTGGTTGCAAAAGCTCCTTCACCTTCTTGGGGGATCGGGTGTGCGCCGGAAAAAACCTATCGCCGGGCCGCCAGTTTCTGACCGTAACTTCGGGAGCCAGCAAAGCGCGGTTCAATAGCGCGGAATTATATCCTGAAAAGCTCTTTGCAGCACTCACTAGCTTAGCCCGTATCCGGGTCCGTAATTCAGGTACCTCCACCTCCCCCGGGACGGCCAGCCGGTAACAATAGTCGTGCATCGGCTCTGAAGCCTGCTTGCGGCTGATCTGCAACTCGCGAAACGATCGAGTCGCCACCAATCCGGCGGGAAGCCCCAGTTCCTTCCCTGACTTGGCTTCGGCCAGCGCCAGATCTAAAAGCTGTTGCACATGGTGGTAATCGAGCGCCACCTCCAGTTGCTCGGTCATGGCGCGGAGAACCCGCCTCTGGACGGCTAGACCCAGCCCTTTAAAAGGAGCGAGATCCAGGGCAAGGGTATGTGGCGCTGATAGACCGCTGCTCCGCCCACTGCGGCTGGGCTTGCCCGACCGGACAAGCCGGGGAAGCAATCCCAAGATTTCTTTTTCCCAGTATTCCTCCTCAGCGCGCGCGATATCGGCCATACCGGCAAGATGTTGGCGCAAGGCCGGGTTGTAGTCACGCTCCAGAAGCGGGAGCAACTCATGCCGGATACGATTTCGGGTATGCTGCAAGTCGCTATTTGTGGCATCTTCACGCCATGATTGCCTTATATCCCGCAGGTAGCTTTCCACTTCGCGGCGCGTGACATCAAGCAAAGGCCGAATCAGCCGTTTCTCCTTTTGCGCAGGAGCTATGCCGGTCAGCCCGCGAGTTCCCGTGCCTCGCAAAATGCGCATCAGCACCGTTTCCGCCTGATCGTCTTGGGTATGGGCTGTCGCAACTTTTTCGGTTTTGCCCTGCTGGATGATCTCCATAAACCATCTTTGCCGAAGCTCCCGGGCGGCCGTCTCCAGGCTCAACTTGCGCTCATCAGAATAACTGGGAACATCGGCAAAGCCGGCATGAAACTCCAGTACGAATTCTTCCGCCAGGCTTTTTACAAATTGCTCATCGGCGTCTGCTTCAGCACCACGGATCTTGTGATTAAAATGCGCGATGGAAAGCACAACCCCTAAATCGCCTCGCAACTCCAAAAGAACGCGCAATAACGCGACAGAATCAGCCCCGCCGGAGACAGCCACGGCAACGCGGTCTCCTGGATGGATCAGGGAATGGTCCCGGATATACCTTTGAACTTTATTGAACAATTTAGCTGCTGGCTCCTAGCTTTTAGCTATTTTAGACACCGGGAGCAGGCCATTCGGCAAAGTTGTTATACTTTTTCACCGCTTCGTTATGAAGGTTATCGTGATCATTCCGGCCGCAGGATTGGGCACCCGCATGGCCCCCGGCGGGAAAAAGCATGTGGCGTCTAAGCAGTTTGTGGAAATCAATGGCATTCCCGTCATCATCCACACGCTACGCGTATTTGCCGGCAATGCCCAGGTTAGCCATATCGTTGTGGCCCTTCGCAAAAACGATATAGAGTGGTTCAAAGACCGGTTGGGAAAAGAGAAACTGTCAGACAAAGTAGATGTCGTTGAAGGCGGAGAGCACCGCCAGGAATCCGTAGCCCACGCCCTGGCCAGCCTCCAGGCCAAGGAAGATGACATCGTTCTGATTCACGACGCAGTGCGGCCGTTCATTAACGATGAGATCATCGACAATGTCATCCGCGAGGTGCAAAAGCGTGGCGCGGCCATTGCAGGTCTACCGGCGGTAGATACGATCAAGCAGGTTGACCGAACTTCTGAAAGCGCAATTATCACTTCTACGATTCCCAGGGAAAGAGTTGTCCAGGCACAGACTCCCCAGGGATTCCGCTATGGTCTCCTCAAAAAGGCATTTGATAGCGCCCTCGCAGATGGCTTCATCGGCACTGATGAAGCTTCCCTCATAGAACGCATGGGAGAGGATGTCTACGTGGTAATGGGCTCAGCCCGCAATATAAAGATCACAACCCCGGCCGACCTGGAATTGGCAGAATTCCTCTTTAACCAGAAGAAATTTACCACTGATTTCCACTGAGACGACACATGAGAATTGGCTACGGGTGGGATTCCCACGAGTTCAAACACGGTGTCCCGTTGAAGATTGGCGGCATTGAGCTTCCTCACGATAAGGGGCTGGCCGGGCATTCCGATGGGGATGTCTTACTTCACGCTCTTACCGATGCCTTGCTTGGAGCGGTGGCGGCCGGCGACATCGGCGGATACTTTCCTCCATCGGACCCGAAATGGAAGGGCGCCGATTCCGTTATTTTTATCGAAGAAGCTTTGCAGCAAGTACGCCGCGCGGGATACACAGTCGCCAATGTCGATTCGACCCTGATACTCGATCAGCCCAAGATTGGCCCGCATAGTCACAAAATTCAGGCCCGTGTAGCTGAATTGTTAGGAATTAAACCCAACCAGGTAGGCATCAAGGCCAAGACTCCTGAGGGTATGGGCACAGACAACGCCGCCATCGCTCATGTAGCCGTATTGCTTGTACCGGCGAGAAAACGTCCTCGATCCGGCAAACGAAAGAAATAAACTTACTTCTATATTCGCGTTTAGTCGCGTTCATTCGCGGCTAAATGGTTTTTGGTAAAAGCAAAGAATTGAAGTTGGTTTTCAATTTTGGCAATTTTGGCAATTTTGGCATTTATGGCAATTTTGGCAATTCCCGCCGCGTCACACACTACTACCTTTGACCCAGGGTCGCATGGAACTGCTTTACTGCTTCCACAGTTCGATCCAATTCGGCTCGCAGGGTGTTGATCTGGGTCTCCGATCCGAGAGCGCCTTCCTGGGCTGTCTTTTCCAAGTCCAGCGCTGCATTTGCAGCCGGCGTGGCGTCAAACATTTTGCAGATGCCTTTAAGTGTGTGGGCATTTATCTGGACCTCGCTTGCATTTTTGGCTGAGCGCGCAGCTTCCAAGGCAACCATGCACTTCTGAACTTCTTCGGGGAACAGGCTGGAGATACTCGCCAGCAACTCATGGTCACCACCAACCCGTTCCAGGAGTTTCGCTTGATTGATCCAACTTGCCAGCGGCTGTACGTGCGAATTACCGTTTTCAGATTCGCCGCTCGCGATCTTCGCTTCAGATAGAGAGCCGCGTTCAATTGACGCCGGCCCACTCACCGAAACTGAGTTGCGGAGGATAGCGTTCATCAGTTCTTCGCGGCTGATGGGTTTGGAGACGTAGTCGTCCATGCCGGCGGAAAGGTATTTCTCGCGATCACCGGTCATGGCATGGGCGGTCATGGCGATAATGGGAACGCGGCCGCCTGCTGTCTGTTGCTCGCGAATGAGCCGCGTGGCCTCGACTCCATCCATCACCGGCATTTGCACGTCCATAAACACCAGATCGAAGTGATGTTTGCTGTACGCTTCAACTGCTTCGAGCCCATTCTTTACCACGGTCACCGAGTGGCCCGCAGTTTCGAGCATCCTGGTCGCGACCTTTTGATTGAATGCGTTGTCTTCCGCCAACAGGATTTGCAATGGATGAAATACAGCCGGGGCCGTTTTCAAACTTGCCGTGGCTGCATCGCTGTCCTCGGCAGGACCCAACATTCTCAATAGCAAATCAAGCAGTTCGCTTCGAGAAACCGGCTTAAGCGCGCATTCTGCTATCTGAAGTTCCTGGCGCCGCTGCACACTATGCAGTTGCTCTCCCGAAGTAAGCACCATGGCCTTTCCGGCTTTTAGCTCTTGGGCGCCGCGAATGCGCTGCAGCAGATCAAATCCATCCATTTCGGGCATGTGGCCATCCAGGATGATGAGCGGAAAAGTGATGCCACGGCTTACGTCCCGGTACAGGATTGCTAGAGCCTCCGGACCGCTTTCGGCCAGCTCGACTTCCATACCCCAGGTGCTCAGCATGTCATGCAGAATGCGCCGATTGGTGCCGTTGTCATCTACGACTAATACGCGCACGCCGCGAAGCACCTCGGGATTAGGCGCGAACTCTTTTCCAAGTGTGCCGGCCAAGCCGAATTTCACTGTAAAAGAGAACCTGCTGCCCATCCCTGGCTGGCTCTCAACCCACAAATGGCCGCCCATCAACTCGACCAACCGCTTGGAGATGCTCAGGCCCAACCCGGTACCTCCGTAGATCCGCGTCGTGGAGTTATCAGCCTGCTCAAAAGCCTCGAAAATCGACGCAAGCTTATCCGCCGGGATGCCGATGCCCGTATCTTCTACGGCAAAGCCCAGGACCAAGCCGGATTCGGGTTGGTGCTCTTCGAACCGGACGGTCAGCACCACTTCGCCTTGTTCCGTAAACTTGATGGCATTCCCAACCAGGTTGGTGATGATCTGGCGCAGCCGTCCGGCATCGCCGATGAGCCGCTCGGGAATGCTGGAATCCAGGTCGAAAGCCAGCTCCAACCCTTTCTGATGAGCACGTAAAGAGAGGCCTTTCATGACATCGGCGATGACCTTGTGCAGAAGAAACGGATGGGCATCGAGAGCGAGCTTACCTGCCTCAATCTTGGAGAAGTCAAGGATGTCGTTAATCAGGCAGAGCAGGCCGTCCGCTGAGGACTTCACTACTGACAGATACTCACTTTGAGTCGAAGTAAGCTCGGTCTCCATGGCCAATTCTGTCATTCCCAGAATGCCATTCATCGGGGTGCGGATTTCATGGCTCATGTTGGCCAGGAACTCACCTTTGGCGCGGCTGGCTGCTTCCGCGGCCTTCTTTGAATTCTCCGCCAGCTCCTTGGCGTGTGCCAGTTGCGCATTGGCGGTCCGCAACTCCTGGGTTTGCGCAGCAACTTCATCCTCAAGGTGTTCGCGGTGGTGGCGGAGCTCGGCATCCCGCTGGTTGATGGCGCTTAGCATGCCGTCAAAACTATCAATCAGGAGTCCGATTTCCTGATAGCTGCCTTTGACCTCGCCGATTGTGTAGTGGGCGCCTTGGCGAATCGATCCGGCGTGCTGCGCCAGCTCCAGGATAGGTCCGGAAATAGTCCGTTGGAGCCGGGACGCCAACAGGAATGCAAACCCAAGCGAAACCAGGAGGACGACAGAAAGAATCAATGCATAACGCACCAGACGGAGATTCAGCTCGCTTAATTGAAGCTCAAGATAGACCGAACCCGTCTGCTTGCCGTTTTGCAGGACCGCCCGGGTCAGATGCAGGGCGCCGCCGGAAAAGTTGCTGCCCTCGGCTGGAGCTACCATCGGTATCGTGCTTGACTGCGTACCTGCCCTCAGGTAAGTAGCAAAAGGTGCTCCATTTTTATCGTAGATCCTTGCCGTAACAACA
This sequence comes from Candidatus Angelobacter sp., assembly GCA_035939495.1. GTDB lineage: Bacteria > Acidobacteriota > Terriglobia > Terriglobales > Acidobacteriaceae > Angelobacter. Next base: position 15,405 of record DASZFU010000117.1, read on the forward strand.
TCGGGGTCTCGCTTGAGAGCGTCCAGGGTCTCGCTGGCCGCTCCTGCATCCTTAAATGAAAGCGCTACGGCACTATTGGTTCCGATCAAGTCAGCCAGGAGCTTCAATTCCCTTAGCTTGCTTTCGCGCACCATCACCGTTTCATAAATGGCGATAGTTCCGCAGGCCAATACTAGGGCGGCTCCGCAGGTGAGCAGAACCATGGCCATCAGCTTGCTTTGAATCGGCTTGTTCTTTGCGTCTGCCATTGATCTACGTTATTTCTATTCGGTCATTCCTATTTGAGGGCGTAACCAGCTTCTCCAGGTAATTTTCCATCAACTTTTAAGATTTTCAAGTCTGCGGGAATGTCCTTGGCTGCGATAAAGCTTAGTCCCCCCGGCGTTTCTTTCAAATACTGAAAGGCCGTAGTACTGGAGGACAATGTCAGAGGCTCTTCCGATGCCTCTCCCCTGAAAACCTTAGCCCGCCAGTGCTCGGCAAACGCCTTGTTATCCATTTTCAACACGATGTTTAGGACCTGGTCGCGTTCCCGCGCGCCGCGCTCCCTGAGGACCAGTCTCACCTGCACATTGCCTCCCCAGAAGCGGCGCTCTCCCATCAGAATCCGGCGTAGATCGGCCAGCGACAGCTCGTTGATGGGGTTCACAGAGTTCACCACCACTGCGATGTCTCCAGCTCCTTTGGAACCAGCCGACTGTGCGCTTCCCAATCCGCAGAACGCCAACAGCATCGCGATAATCCATCTTGCCGTTCTCATGCCTATTGACCTAAAAAGCGAAGGCTAACTGCGTTCCAAACCTGTTCACCGAACTCAGACCACGATGCATCTCGCGTCCGAACTCAGCCTTGAGCGCTGTAAAATCATTCAAGTCAAATCGCAATCCAGCCTTAGGACCGTGGACCAGCGCTACATCTGAATAAAGAGGATCGCTTCCCGGAACATTTACATACTCATAGCGGAAATACGGGCGGTAATTCCCGAAGCGTCTTGAGATCTGGGAATAGAATCCCGGGATGTTTGTGGTCAAGTTGGTGTGGTCAATCGAGTGCCGCAACACTACAGCCTCATTCAAGAATTCAAACCTGCTGTTCTGATAAATGACGTGCGCAGCCAGAATGTTCTCGGTCACGTCCGGCCTGCCCGGTGGTGTTACGTGATCGTGATAGTTGGAGAAGCCGAATTGCAATCCCCGTAACCGGTCAGGCCGCACGAAAAATCCCAGATTGAACGCCTTCCCGTTGTTATCGTCGGTCACGTTCTGTACCGGATTGACATCACTACGCGGATTCCGGCCATTGCCGATCTCTGCGATGTAATGCAGCCCCAGCTTGTTCGAAATAATTCCGGTGGCGCTCATGCCTACGCTATGGATGGGCAGGATTCCTCCATGATCCTCAAAATCAAATAGAAAAGGGCGGCCTAACGCTGTTTGCATCAAGGCGCTGTGATGATAGGCCGTATTGTAGAAACCTATCGCCGTGTGATAGCGGCCAAACTGCAGGTTGAGCCGGTCGCTGACGTTGTAAATGAGTTCGAGACGCTCGAGATCGATACCAAATTGGTTCGTGCCGGGATCTGCCTCGACCACGGTTTCCGAAAGGAAGCTGGCCTTGTCAGTCAAACGCGACCTGATAAAAAGATTGAACTGGCCCAGGGCGAAAGAATTCGTAGATCCTTTTTGATCGCTCGTGTTCCAGCCCACATCCGCATAGCCTCGCAATTGGAGTCTGGGAGTGTCGTTGTTATCAGCCTTGTGGCCGGGCATGGCTTCAGGGGCTGTTGGCGACCCGGAACTCGTCAAGGGTGGCGCAGCCGTCGCAGCATTCTCCGGCTTGGCGCTGAGGGCTTGCATTTGCGTTTTCAGCAAAGCCACTTCGGATTCAAGGTCCTTCACCCGCTGAAGCAAAGCCTTGGCCGTTTCGGCATCGAGCGTGACAGACTCCTGGGCCAGACTTTGCCCAACTGGCAACGCTGCAAGTAATAAAGCTGACAGCAATGATCTTCCAAAAATGGCCGTTGTATGTGTAAGTTTTTCCAACATGCCTGGACCTTCCTAAGTGACTTGGCTGTGCCGTAATAATCGGCAGCCTGAGTGAGTACTTTAGTATCAAAAACAGGAAGTATTTGAAACATTTCCAAAGTACCGTTCCAGCGAGTGAAACGACCGCTCTACAGGCTGCGTATAATGGCCCGGCACGTAAACTGAATGCGTGAGTAAGGAGCGAATCGTGAAAACCAGATTGCAGAAGCTTCAGCTTAACCAAGAGACCTTACGGAATCTAACTCCTGATCATCCGAACCAAGGGTTGGCCCGGTTTGCACCCTCTGGAGAATGCACCCTTCCCAAGACCCAGTGCTTTATCTGTCCTCCCAAGTAAGAAGCCGGGGCATAATGCGCGGCTAAGTCCCCCGAACGGGGGACTGTGAAAATAGCCCAGCATGGTTCGGCGCGTTCTTTGCGCCGAACCCAATGCTGGGTGACGATACAAAATACACAAGTCCCGGCAGGGACGGCTGAATCATTCTTCCCTGCTAAATCGACTTCACCGGAATCATCGTCAAGTCATCCACCAGCCCTGTTTCTTTCTGCACGAACGGCTCAGCGTATTTCACTCCGGCGAGCAGGCCATAAAAAGACGCCATGGTTGCTACTCTTTCGCGGATTTCTGCATGGGCGGGGAAGTCATGGCCTCCGGCTACTTGATCGGTGTATTGCGATTTGTAAGCGAAGATCGACTCCAACCGCGCCTCAAACTGGGCCGTAATGTCGACTACAAATGTCGGACGTACGTCGTAATAAAGGCTCGCATAGACGATCTTGAAAGGACGATGTGGAGGGCCCGCCGGTTCATCCAATTGCAGCTTGGATAAACCGGCAAGAAAGCATGCTTCGTACCCAAGAACAGAACATGTGTAGTGGTCTGGATGGCGTCCCTGCCAATAAGGAAGGATGACCACTCGCGGCCGCTGTTCCCGTATCACCGGCACAATCTTCAGCCGGTTTTCCCAAGTGTTTTCGACCCGTCCGTCGGGAATATCGAGCGCGTGCCGAAAACTCACCTGCAGGATTCGGGCGGCTTCGGCCGCTTCGCGGGCGCGGTCCTCGGCTGTACCGCGCGTGCCCATCTCCCCTTGCGTGAGATCGAGGATTCCGGTTCGGCGTCCCTGCTGCGCCATCTTGAGCAGAGTGCCGCCGCAAGTTTGCTCTACATCATCCCGATGCGCGGCAATCGCCAGAACGTCCAATGCAGGAATATCCACGTGAACAAGCCATTGTAAATCCCCCGCGCGCTGATGAAAATTTGGGCAAGAACAATTTCCGGCCTTTGTTTCCTGTTAAAGAGCTTGCGATGTCAAAAGCAGCTCAATCGCTGCTTGCCCGCATGAGCGCTTAAAAGATCAACAATTGGGAGTTACTACGGTTCGGGGTTTTCTGGAAGGTGGGGTACCCAGATATAGCAAGGGCCTGCGAAAAGAAATTTAAAGTGAAGACGGCGACAGCACACGCCTTCCTCCTAATGATTGGCAACAGGCATTTGGGCTTATGGTTCTTCACCCTCATCCAGCTCGCGCGGAAGCTGCTCGGCCCGTCGACTCTGCTCTTCGCGGGCGCTTTGTTTTTTGGCCCGCATTTCCGCGGCTTTTCTCTTCACTTCTGCAAATTTGCTGTTCGGATCAGGGGCGGGAGGTTTCTTTTCCATCCGCATAGCATGACACAGACTGCATACCAAAGGCCAGCAATGTCTACGTAGTGGATGCGATTAAAAGTGCGAGTCAATCGTCCAGGCTACGAGAAGCCAGCCCCGCAGGGGCGGCCGAAAGTAGCCCAGCATGTCGAGCCAGCGTGGGCGCGGTTTTGCGCACACTCTGGCTCGTAAATGCTGGGTAAAGAAGGAAAACCCTTTTCCTTGCGCCGCAGGCTTGCGCGCAGCGAAGCGGAGCGCAATAAGAAATGGTGTTTTTGATGCAGGTAGCGCCAAATACGAATCTCAGTCTCGGTAGTCAAAACGTATGTGCAATGCTTCTATACTCCGGTGGTTGGAGTCGGGCCGAGCCTGAACCGACGCCAACTCCTAAACGAGATATATTTGACCGCGTTTACGACTCATCTGAAGTAGAATTTTCCAAGCCCACGCCTACTCCTCTTAAATAGGGCCGACAAGCATTAATGAGAGATGTCTTAAAAATATCCGGGGCTGTTGTTCTGTTTGCCGTTGCCATTGTTCTGCTCGTTGTCGGTTCAAGCCTTCAGTCGTTCTTGTTTCTGATTTATGCCGTTGTGGGTTTCGTGATTCTGATGACCAAGAAAACAGGGCGACTGAAATGGATGATCATTGGGCTATGCGCCGGTATTTTATTTAGCTCGGGCTTCCGACGAAAATTCTTGGGCGTATGCCTGCCTCGTCCTATTCCTGCTTGTCTTCCATGACCAAAAAATACGCGACCGGCTGGCGCTAGAAGCCATAGACCAAGCCACGGAAGATGTTGGAGAGCGTTTTCGAACCAATCATACCGATAGGGCCATTAGTTTTGCCGTCAGCAGAGCAAAAGAAAAACTGTGAAGCCAGGGCGTCTCCATAAGCATAAAATTGACGCTCATGGACGACATTAAATCCCTCAAGAAATTGCTATTGCTGGTCCTTGAGAATCAACTTGACCAGCAAAGGATGACAAACGAGACATCCGCTCTTCAGGCAGCATTGCTGCTAGTTCTGACCAAAAACGTTCCCGGTTTTGACCAAGAATTACAGCGCGCACATAGCGGTGCCGAAGCCCTGCTAAACGCTGATGATGAGCCAGCGATTCGGCAACTCCAAGAAGCGACTGCCAAGTTACGGTATGAGATTTAGATTTGGCCAAAAGATTCATTGGAGTGTTCATTTATGGATGAACAAGAACAACCTACCGTTTTGAAGCACTGGGAAAACATGATTTTTAAAGATCAAACCGTTGACCTTGACGGGAACTCATTTTAAGGATTGCACATTCATCAACTGCAAGATTCGATATTTAGGCGGACCGTATCACCTCGGAGGAGCAATCGACCGTCAGGATGTAACCTGGGAGTTCCATCGGGCAGCACTACGCAGCCTGACTCTTTTTCGAACACCGCAATCGGAGCCGATATTCCAACAGTTATTTCCGAAGGCTTAGGCACTATACTTTTAGGGCAGACCCGTAACCTTATGGGGCAAAAAAGGCGTTTTTTGAGGCAAAAGCCCCTTCTTCATCAAAAATAAACCTGTCTCACCTAACCTGCACAATCTACAGGGCATAAATAGATTTCCACTTGCCACAGAATAGGTGCTTGTATATCTTAATAATTCCTTCATGAACTCCACCGACCAAAGAAAAAAAAATCTGTTCCAGGACTTTTCCCGGATCTTTTACAAATTACGAGCCGGAATTTCTCCGAAAAAAGTCCATCGGCTTCGTACGACGATTCGCCGGATTGAAAGTTTCGTTGACTTGAGTGGTTCCAAGCTTGGCCATAAACACAAAGAGATTCTCGAGGAATTGACCGATCTGCGAAAGCGCGCAGGCCGGGTCAGAAATTTTGATGTACAAGTGCGCCTGCTCGGTTCCATTGCCAACGGTTCAACCATCTCTGATCGCCGCATTCTGGTTCAGATCTTCAAAGCCAAAAGGGAGAGGCAGTCTCGCCGCCTGTCTTCTATGCTCAAGAAACTGGACAAGGCAGAGCTAGTAGGCCGATTGGAAAAACTGATCGGCAAAACCAACCTGCCTGGCAATTCCCTGGGACCCATCGATCCTTTGGAAAGAGCCAAAGGCCAGCTTCTAAGTCTGATTGCCGAGGTTCCCGGGAGCGAAGACCTCAAACCTCGGCGTTTGCATGAGTTGCGAATTAGCCTTAAAAAGATTCGTTACACCATCGAATTGGCCGAAGCATCTGCTGCGCGCGAGCATTTGCTGGAAACCCTGAAGTCTGTGCAGGATGCAATTGGCGAATGGCATGATTGGGAAAACCTGGTGAAAATTGCCGAGAAACAATTTGGAGATCGCGTGAATTGTCCGTTGCTGGTGGAGATGCGCGCCCTCTTCACGTCTAAATATTCCGCGGCCAGGTCTGCAGCCGTGAGTTTGCGCGCATCGTTCGCACCGTCACCCAAAAAACAGCCCCGCTCCACTTCTTCAGCGTCCCGCCAGGCACGGCTTGCCTGATAGCAAATGCCTGTTTTTGCTGCCGTCGATATCGGTTCCAACTCCGTTCGCCTCAGTATTGCTGGGCTCCGCCGGGGCAAGCTGATCTCATTGCACCAGGACCGGGAGGTGACGCGTCTGGGAGAAGGCGTCTTCCGCAATGGCAATCTTGATCCCCAGGCGATGGCCCGCACTCTGAAGGTCTTGCGGCGCTTTCATCGGGCTGTGCAGAGCTGGGCTGTGGAGCGTGTCCGCGTGGTTGCAACCAGCGCCTTGCGCGACAGCAATAATTCTCAAGTCTTCAAAGAGTGGGTCAAGTCCGCCACTGGCTGGCAAGTGGACATAATCTCAGGTACGGAAGAGGGCCGCCTGATTCACCTGGGCGTAATTTCCAAACTGAGGGTGCCTCCCCCGGAGTTGCTGTTGATCGACCTGGGTGGCGGCAGTTGCGAGTTGACGCTTTCCCGCCGGGGACACATCAATGATGTTGTCACGCTCCCGCTGGGCGCCGTTCGTCTTACTCAGGAGTTCATCCGGCGAGATCCTCCTTCCAGCGAAGAGTTAAAGCGTCTGCATGAATTCATTGCCGAAGAAATGGCACATATTCCGCGAACCATCCGCCAGGCGCGAATCAGAGTTGCGATCGCAACTTCCGGAACTGCCGACGCCCTTGCAGGTGCGGCCCAATCTTTAAAGCTGGCCCGCAACTGGGTAACGGTGGCTGCTGCTGTAGGGTTGGCAAAACGTCTGGCCAAGATGACACAGAAGCAGCGCGCCACCATCAAGGGTATCAATGCCAAGCGCTCAGAGATTATCGTGGCTGGAGCTTCGGTTTACGCCCATATATTGAGCTTTTGCGGGATGAAGGGTTTCCGTTACTCACCCCTGGGGTTACGTGACGGTGTTTTGGCCCAGATGGCCGCAGAGCATGACCAGGGCAGCCGATCGCATCGCCAGTTGGAGTCTGACCGCCAGGATGTGCTGCTCAATATTGTCCAGCGCTATGGCGTGGACATGAAGAATGCCGAACATGTTCGCAACCTCGCGTTATCTCTTTTTGATCAATCCCGCGCGCTGCACCAACTGGAAAAAGGATTTCGCGAATGGATCGCCGCGGCCGCCATGCTCTATGAAGTGGGAAACTACATCAATCCCGTGGGACGTCATCGCCATACCTACTATACGATTGCGCACTCCGAGCTATTTGGATTCACGCCTTTACAGCGGCAGGTTATCGCCATCATCGCCCGTTTTCAGGGTAGCTCCCGGCCGCAGCTTCGAGACCGGCTGATCAAGGTGCTCCCTGCTCCCATGAGGGCCGACGTGATCAAGGCTATCGCACTGCTGCGTGTGGCCCGCACTCTGAATCAGGGCCGCCGTGAGGCAGTTCGTTCGATTCGAGTTCGGGCGAGAGGAGGCGATATTACGATTGCCGCGAAAACCGGCCGGACAGGGGCTGACCTGGAGTTGTGGGCGGCAGGAAAAGAGGTCCCCTATTTCCGGGAGGTCTTTGGCCGGGAGCTGCTTTTCAAGCTGCTATGAAGAACACGCGCGATTTTTGGAGTCACAAACCAATGCAAGGTTCCCGAGCGTCCTCGCATTTCGACTTTAGCCACCGCCCCTTTTTTGAACTCGACTTGGGCTGTGCCTGAATTCTCGGAAATTGTTTTGCTGAAGAATTCCATAAAACTTGGGTTGTGTCCAACCACAATCACTGACTCATATTTGCGATAGTCCGCCAGCATTTCATGGAACTGATCGAATGTGGCTTCCGGGCGAAGCGCATCTTCAGTATGGACCGGGTTCTCGAAGGCCAACTCATTCGCCACCAGAGAAGCGGTCTGCAGCGCGCGTTTGAGCGGGCTGCTGATAATGCAGTCAACCTGGACATCAAGGGTAGCAAGCATTCGACCGATATAGCGGGCCTGTAAGACCCCTTCTTCGTCCACGGGACGACGCTCATCTTTTTGGGAGTTCAGCATTGTTTTGCCGGCGGAAGCGTGGCGCAAAAAATAGACCGTCATGTTTTCCTATCGGATTTTTGAATTAACCTTTGACCACATGCTTCTTTCTCATTCGCTCGACTTTAGGCAGCAGAGAGGCGGATTCAGGTATCTCGCCCAGGTTTGTGGAGCCTTCAGCCAGGGCAATCAGAAAATCCTGGGCGCTGAAATTCGCTTGCCCTTTTTGCCGGCGCAGGTGGGAAAAGTGCCCATTGCGGTCGAGAAAACGAGCCTTCACATTGTCGGCGAGGTAGGCAGCCAGAATTTCATCTTTGACTCGCTGCTTCAATCCAACGTCAATAATCGGGCAGAGAACTTCAACCCGCTCATAGAGGTTGCGCGGCATCCAGTCGGCGCTGGAAATGTAAATCTCCTCTTCACCGCCGTTCTCGAAGTAGAAAATTCGGCTGTGTTCCAACAGCCGGCCCACAATACTGCGGACAGTAATGTTTTCGCTGATTCCAGAGACGCCCGGACGTAACGAGCACATCCCGCGCACAATCAGTTCGATTTTCACTCCCGCCTGAGACGCCCGGTACAAAGCTTGGATCACATTCTTATCGAGCAATGCATTCATCTTGGCAATGATGCGTGCCCGACGGCCGGCTTTGGCGTGCTCGGTTTCGCGCAAGATCAGCGCCAGGGTATTTGTGGCCAGATCCACCGGCGATATGGCAATTGGCTGATACGTTTGAGCTTCCGCATGGGCGGTCAGGTAATGAAAAACCGAATGAACCGCGGCAGTAACTTGCGGTGAGGACGTCAATAGGCTGACATCTGTATAAAAACGGGAAGTGGTGGAGTTGTAGTTTCCCGTCCCAATATGCACATAGCGGCGCGTGACTCCATCCGGATCATGCCGTACCAGGAGGGCGAGTTTGCAATGGGTCTTTAATCCCACAACGCCGTGGTAGACCTGCACACCTGCATCCTCCATGCTGCGCGCCCATTGGATGTTGGTGGCCTCATCGAATCGCGCCTTCAGTTCCAAAACTACAATCACTTCTTTTTCAGCGGCCGCGGCGATTAACGATTGGCCAATAGGTGAGTCCTGGCTGGTTCGATAGATAGTTTGCTTGAGGGAAATTACATTCGGGTCCTGGGCCGCGCTCTCAATGAAATCGACCACCGCATCAAACGAGTCGTAAGGATGGTGCAGCAGGATGTCGCGCTTGCGCAGTTCGTCGAAGATAGTGCTGCTCGTCACGGGCAGCCGCAGTTCCCGCGATAGAAACGGCTTGTATTTGAGTTCCGGGCGCTCTGTAGCTTCGTAGAAATTATAGAGCCGTGAAAGATTCACTGGCCCTTCGGTGCGAAAAGCCTGCCAGTTCTCCAGTTCAAAGTTTTGCTGCAACCGTTCGGCAATTTCGGGATGAGCGTCGGCATTAATTTCCAGCCGTACTGCGTCTCCCTTGCGTCGCCGGTGCAGCTCTGTACGCACGGATTCCAGCAGGTTGCGGCTCTCTTCCTCTTCCACGTAAAGATTGCTGTTGCGCGTGACCCGAAACGACGCTACCGAGACAATGTCATAGCCGCGATACATGCGCGGCGCGTTGTAAGTCAGCAGGTCGGCCAGAAAGATGTAGTGAATGCCTGATTTCGACGGCAGTCGAAGCAAACGCGGCAGCACCCTGGGCACAGTGATCACGCCGATGTAGGTACCTGCGGCGCGTCTCTTGCGTTTCAGCAGCAATCCGATGCAAAGAGCTTTGTTCAACACACGCGGAAAAGGATGGGCCGGATCGACCGTGACCGGGGTCAACAGTGGATCAAGCTCCTTTTGGCAGTAGGCATCGATAAATGCTTCCTGGTCGGGATCCAACTCATTCAGATGAAGGACCCGGATATTCTCGCGCGCCATGGCCGGAAGCAGCTTCTTGTTCCAACACGCGTACTGCTCCTGCACGAACTCATGTGTCTCTTTGGCGATGAGATCGCGTTCTTGCTGGGCCGTCAACGCATCCGGACCGGAATCGATGAATCCATCTTCAATCCGCTGCAACAATCCCGCCACTCGCACTTCGAAGAACTCATCCAGGTTGCTGGCTGTAATAGCGAGGAATTTCACCCGTTCCAGCAAAGGATTGCGCTCATCGTTGGCTTCTTCGAGAACCCGCCGGTTAAAAGCGAGCCAGGAAGTCTCACGATTGATATATAAGGACGGATCGTCAACAGACCGATTCATAAAATGCTCAAGCTTCAAACCGGGATGCTAGCAGTGATTTGTGAAAGCAATGTTAAAAGTTACGCTGGGCTTCTGGGCAGGAGACCGGGGCATCCTTGGTCATTGTAGCGGATTTTTTGCCATTTATCGTGGTAGGTCCGTTTTTGCGGATGCCCCCTATCCTTGTCATCCTGAACGGAGCGCGTGAAAAACTCACAAACTACATTGATGGTTGGCGCGAAGTGAAGGACCCCGATAATGTGTCAGTCTAAATTGCTGATCCGAGATATTTGACCGAAGTCGTTGAAGGATGTGGATTAAGTCTTGCGTAAATAATGTAGTAGCCAATGGGAATTGCGGCCTTTTGCGGCCCGTTTATGGCAAATGAACAACATCTCAAAGTCATCAAGCAAGGAGTCCAGGCGTGGAATACCTGGCGGCTACTCGATCCGGCTTTGCGACCTAATCTCATCGATGCTGACCTCGAGGCGCAAACCTTCCGGGAGTACACTTGCATGTCACAGATCTCACTCGGGTCCATCTAGATGGCGCAAATCTTGAAGGAGCCCAATTCTTCTGCAGTACACTTGACCACGCGACAATGACCGGCGCAGATCTCCGCGGCGCAAACCTAGTTTTTGCTTCACTGAGGCACGCGCAACTCTCACGAGCAAATCTACAAAAAGTTCAACTGGGCGCCGCCGTTCTCGTTGGCACGGACCTAACTTACACGATCTTTACCGGAGCGGACATCACCACAACAGTCTTCGTCGACGTTGACCTAAGTGCCGCCATAGGTCTTGAAATTGTGCATCACTTGAGCCCTTCACACGTCGGCATCGACTCCCTCTACAAGTCGAAGGGCAAAATCCCGGAGGCCTTCCTTCGCGGCTGTGGTGTTCCCGAGGACTTCATCACTTACGCGCGCGCTCTTTCCAAGAATCCAATCGAGTACAACTCCTGCTTCATCAGCTATTCAAGCAAAGACAAAGACTTCGCCGACCGCCTCCATGCCGATCTGCAAACCAGGGCGATCCGCTGCTGGTATGCGCCCGAAGATTTGAAAATCGGAGATAAGTTCCGTGTTCGAATCGAAGAATCAATCAGGATTTACGACAAAGTAATGATCGTGCTTTCCGAGGATTCTATTCGGAGCGCCTGGGTCGAAGACGAAGTCGAAACGGCTCTAGAAAATGAGAGGAGGAATCCGGACTCACTAATCCTGTTCCCAATTCGCTTGGATGACGCCATAATGGAAACCGAACACGCCTGGGCTGCCAGTCTCCGCCGCACCCGCCATGTCGGTGACTTTAGCAACTGGAAGAACCACGACGCTTATCAGAAGGCCTTGAAGCGACTCCTGCGCGACCTCAAATCCCAGACCAAAGCCACACGAGCTCCGGGGTTATCTGGCCAATAAATTGACGTAGGAAACTTCAAAATTCAAGCGCTTTAGGCAATTGGTACGTCCACTAAGAATCTGCGCATAAATAACTTGAACAACTGATTAAAGCGATATACTCTTCTTCCGTGGGAAAAGAGCTGGCCATCATGCGGGAGAAGTATCGGGTGCTCTGCGACGTGCTGGATGAACGTGGACGTCGAGTGTGGGCAGCAGCAGAAGCAAATTCTCTGCCCTATGGTGGAGTATCGTTAGTGGCCCAGGCTACCGGGCTATCGCGTACTACGATCCATGCTGGCATGCGCGAACTGCAAGCAGGCAGACGGCAACCCCTGGATGCAGGGCGAAGCCGGAAAACGGGAGGCGGCCGTAAGCCTCTCACCTTTCATAATCCCGATCTACTCCAGGCCTTGGAAAAACTGGTGGAACCTACGACCCGGGGCGACCCGGAATCGCCTTTGCGCTGGACCTGCAAGAGCACGCGTTCTTTGGCCCAAGAGCTACAGCGACAGGGATACGACATAGGCGAGCGCAAAGTGGCCGATCTTCTGCATCAGATGGGGTACAGTCTGCAAGCCAATGCCATCGAAGGCGGCCAACATCCGGACCGCAATGCACAGTTTGAATATGTGAATGCGCAGACCAAGAAGTCCTTAGAGCAAGGATTTCCGGTCATTTCTGTGGACACCAAGAAAAAGGAATTGGTGGGAAACTACAGCAATCACGGCCAAGAATGGCAACCGCAAGGAGAACCGGAGAAAACCTTGATCCATGACTTCCCCGACAAAGAGCTGGGCAAGGTGATTCCCTATGGCATCTATGATCTAGGGCGGAATCAGGGTTGGGTGAGCGTGGGGATCGATCATGATACGGCAGAGTTTGCCGTGGACAGCATCCTGGCTTGGTGGAGGCACATGGGGCGCAAGACCTATCCTCAAGCCACGGAGTTGCTGATCACCGCCGACGCGGGCGGCAGCAATGCCAACCGATCGAAACTGTGGAAGGTTGGCCTCCAACGTTTGGCTAATCTCACCGGTTTGCACATCCATGTGTCGCATTTTCCCCCAGGAACCAGCAAGTGGAACAAGATCGAACACAGAATGTTCTCCTTCATCAGCAAAAATTGGCGCGGCAGACCGTTGGTCAGCTATCAAACGGTCGTCGATCTGATTGCCAACACCAAGACCAGAACCGGCCTCAAGATCAAGGCGAAACTGACGCGGCGAACATATCCCATAGGCATGAAAGTACCCGCGGCAGAAATGCTTAAACTCAACCTGAAACCAGCGACCTTTCACGGCGACTGGAACTACTCCCTGCTACCTCAATGACAACCTTGTACATGTTATTTATGCGCATATACTAAGTCCATTTTGTCCACTAAGTCCAACAGTTTCAATCTGTTGCCTAGAAACAAGCCTTGAAATCTTCTTCCTCCGAAATTTTTTTTGATCCTACTATGCCTCCATCGGGCCAACACCACCCTAAATTTGACTTCCAAGAATTCCTCGTTTTCGCCGTTACAACTACTACTGTGTACCGGTTTTTGAGCCATAACAATGCTATTATTATATGATTCTGGCCTCTGAACCACAGTAATATATTAAAAATACTATAGAAATAGTAAATTTAAAATCTTTATCTCACTGAAAACAAAACAGTTGTTTTGATTTGACAAAGTCTTCTGATCTGCCTCATTATGCGTTTATGGATACGAATGAAAATCGAAATAACTCTCCTCTGCAACTCGACCGGGCCTTGGATCACATCGACGCATTCATCCAAAAGTATCTCGTCTGCTCCACCCATCACCGCACCATCCTCGCCCTATGGGTCGTCCATACCTACTGCTATCAGTACTTCCCCATGACCCCCTACCTCGAGATCTCCTCGCCCGAGGCCCAGTCCGGAAAGACCATCTGCCTGGGGTTGCTGCAAGTGCTTTCGGATAAAGCCTGGATGCCCGGTGGCGTCACCGCAGCCTGTCTCACCACCCGCCTCGCCAGCCACCAACCCACGCTCCTGCTCGACGATTGGCACACCGTCCTTCGCTCTTCCGGCACCCAGCCTCTCATGGCTCTGCTGAAGGCTGGTTCCCGCTCCGGCAGCTATTATCCTGAGTATCCCAAGGAAAAGGATTGGGATGGTGTGGTCTTCTGCCCTAAAGCCTTCGCCGGCCAGGGACGTCTACCAGCCACGCTGGCCGCCCATTGTATCCCCATCGTCCTGCGCCGTAAGAAAGCCAAAGAACGGGTTACCTGCTTTTGGCGAGACCATGCCGAGTTCGAGGTCTACGATTTCAAGAAGTCTCTTTCCGCCTGGGTTGAGGAAAACTCAGAAACCATCCGTGACTTGGTCTCGCAGAACTTGGCCAATCATAAGCTTGCATCCATGACCGGCCTGCGCCAGGGTAGTCTTGTGTCCCTGCTGACCTTGGCCGGAGCCGCAAGCCGCAGATGGATAAAAAAGGCCCTGCTCGCGCTCCATCGCGTCTTTGCTGCGGAACAGGCTCACGCTTCCTCGGTGGGCCTGCAGTTGCTCTCCGACGTCCGCCAATTCTTTTCCCTGCAAAACGATCCGCCCAAGATTCATACCGTTCCTCTGTTGGAATATCTCAACGGACTCGAAGAACGTCCCTGGAAGAAGCTGACGCCCAATACCTTGCGTGTCATTCTTCAGGACTATCCCATCCACCGGAGCACGAATCAGCGCATCGGCGATCAGCAGTTCAAAGGCTTCTCCTTCCAGCACTTCGTCGAGAGTTGGGAATCCTATCTGCCCCATCTGTCTACCCGTAGATTGCCTCGCCCGCTTTCCGCCGCAAATCCGGTGGAGGCAAATGAAGCTGCGGACGTCCCAAATGACCTCGGAACCGTCCCAAATGGGGGTGGAACCGTCCCAACCACGGCTGGATCCGTCCCCAATAGTGCCCAAGTCGTGCCAAATTTGTAGTCAGAAGAGAGCAACCCCAAGGTTTTCAACACTTCCGTCTTGGAACCCATGTAATTCAGGCAAAAGTAACGGGAAGATGCTTCTAGCCAACTTACTTTAGAGATGTTGTTTGGCGTGCCTCTCCTGATATGCTCTGATTAAACTAAAACATTGCTTCGGGAACATGATGCCTATCAAACGTCTTTTTTTTATGAGCAGCGCGTTGCTTCTGTGGATAGGCTGCTTCAGCCTCTCTTGCCTCGCTACTGATACTGGCAAGACTACGCTGCAACGCGCCAATGACATCGTAGGTGACTATCGCAAGATTATCGTCCTCTTGGATGGCGAAGCCAACCTTGACCCCGTGAATCGTGAACGGGTCTTAATGGTTGGAAAAATGCTCTTCCAGCAAAACCACGATCGCATCACTAATCTGAGCGCCGGTCTGTGGGCCGATCTTCGTGAAATCGAGGCATTTCTGGATGCATTGGAAAAAAGTTCGGATTACCACGACGCCGACAAACTGGTGTTTCGTGAAGTGCTCGATGACCTCACCGATGCGATACAGCAACGAGGGGACTCTTCAGCGCCGGTCGTGCGCCTGAACAAAAGAATAGCCGAGGACAGCGCTGCCCTCGATCAGATTCAGGCTCTCTACCAAAAAGAGCTGGACCAGGTATTCGGGAATTTCCAAAAACGGGGAATGCCGATCCGGCGCGAAGCCTGGGGTCACTACGTGGAGTTTCTCCAGCAAAAATACAGCCGTGAGCAGATCATCAAAGAATACGAACAGGCCCTGCCTCCTTCAGAGAGCCGTGGTGTCGGCAAAAAGAAAAATACCCGAGGCGAGATTTTCGGGACCGAACTGCCGCCCAAGACCTTGTTGTTGACCTTTGATGACGGCCCGCATCCGCGCTATACCGATCGAGTGTTGGAAATCCTGGCCAAGTATAAGATTCAAGCCGTATTTTTCCAGGTAGGAAAAAATCTTGGCAGCATTGACAAGAGCGGTGAAGTCAAACTGACCCCCGCCGCGCAAGCCAGTTATCGGATTCTGGAGTCCGGTTCCTCGCTTGGCAATCACAGCTATACTCACCCCGTGCTGCCCAAGCTCAGTGAAGCCGGATATTCCAAGGAGATTGAATCGACCAGCACGCTGTTGAAATACATAGCGAAGAGCGATCCGGTTCTGTTTCGTCCGCCCTATGGCGCTCGCAACGATGCCATCCTGGCCTTTGCACAATCGCAGAAACTCAAATCCATGTTATGGAACATCGACTCGCTGGATTGGGCTGACCCGGTGCCGAATTCGGTAGCGCAACGCGTCTTGAAAGAGGTCGAGCAACAAAACCGGGGCGTGATTCTGTTTCACGACATTCACAAGCGCACGCTTGAGGTGTTGCCGCCGCTCATCGAAACCCTGCTGGCCAACGGATACCATTTCGCCTCTTGGAGCGGGAACGGATTCTCTAGCGGCGAAGCCCGCGGGATCCAGGCGGCGGCCCAGCCGCCGGCCATGGAAGCGCCTTATCGGGAGAGCTGGGCGGCGGTGATTGGGATTGATAGCTATCAGAACTGGCCGAAGCTGCGTTATGCGGCCAACGACGCTCAGGCCGTCCGTGATCTGCTTGTCCAAAAGTACAAGTTCAAACCCCAGAATGTCTTCTTGCTGCTGAATCAAGAGGCGACCCGGCAAAACATTCAATCGCTCCTGGGAGACAAGCTGGGAAATCCCGAAATGGTCAAGCGCGAAGATCGAGTGTTCGTGTTTTTCGCCGGACATGGCGCCACGCGCAAGCTGCCTTCAGGAAGAGAACTCGGCTACATCATCCCTGTGGATGCTGATTTGAGCAACTACCAGGGGCAGTCGATCTCCATGACCAATTTCCAGGATATTGCCGAATCCATTCCGGCCAAGCACCTCTTGTTTGTGATGGATTCCTGCTATAGCGGGCTGGCCTTGACGCGAGGCGGTTCGGTTCGTGGTTCTCAGAACTATATTCAGGAGATTGCCCGGCGGCAGGCGCGCCAGATGTTTACCGCAGGAGGCGCTGACCAGCAAGTAGCCGACAATGGCCCCAACGGGCACTCGATCTTCACTTGGACCTTATTGCAGGCACTCGATGGACGCGCCGATCTGAATGGCGACGGCATCATTACGGCCACCGAGTTGGCAGCCTACGTAGCTCCCATGGTTTCGTCGTTGTCGCATCAGACTCCGGCCTTCGGCAACCTGGCAGGAAGCGAAGGTGGCGATTTCATTTTTGACCTGAAGCATGACTCCGAATTCCTGAACTCCGATTCCAACCAGTTGGGTGATGATGCAATTCGTCTTAATAGCGAACTGGAAAGACTGAAGTCTCAGAATGAGGAACTTCGGCAGCAGCTTGCGGCGGCCCAGGCAAATCAGACACAGGCCGCCGGCCGGGGACAAGTGCCGGCCGCTGAAACCGCACTCACGCTCAATGACGAAGGGATGCGATTGTACAAGGAGAAGAATTACTCCGAAGCCACGGCCAAGTTCATCCGAGCCACCGAGCTTGATCCCACCAG
Source organism: Candidatus Angelobacter sp. (assembly GCA_035939495.1). GTDB lineage: Bacteria > Acidobacteriota > Terriglobia > Terriglobales > Acidobacteriaceae > Angelobacter. The sequence goes on from DASZFU010000117.1 coordinate 32,624, forward strand.
CGCCTTGGCCGCCAACAATGCAGGGTTTGCCTTGTATAAGCAGGAAAAATACGAAGAGGCGATCAAGTGGCTGAACCGAGCCATCGAAATCGATCCGAGGCGGGCCATAGCCTACGTGAACGTTGGCGATGCCTACGCGAAATTGAACCGCAACACCGAGGCCGCGCAGGCGTACAAAAAATATTTGGACCTGGCCCCTCCGTCGAAGTCCACGGAGTATGCGAAGCAAAAGTTGCAGGCGTTAGGGCAATAGAAACGGCACCAAAGTGCACCGAGCGGTACATCAAAGGTTGACGCTCTCAAAGCAAAAGCGCCGGAGAGCCTGTCCTGAGATTTCGCCGAAGAGCTTGTCCTGAGCTGTGGCGAAAGAACGCGTCAACAACTCAACTCACGGGAGGTGTAATTAAAAGTGCGAGTCGATCTTCCAGGCTACAAGAAACCAGCCCCGAATGGGGCGACCGAAAGTAGCCCCAATACCGTTCACTTAAGGTTGGGAAGATCGCCTGGGAGCTCGATGAACCCAAGCCCCGGAGGGGCGACCAGAGGTTAGCCCAGGGTGGAGCGCAGCGGAACCCTGGGAATCGTGAAGATTTGAGCGCAAGCCCCGGAGGGGCGGCACAGGGTTTCGATCATGGTCGTAGATGAAGTCTATTGATCAAGATGGTTCACGAAGTCTTTAAGTGAACCGTATTGAGAGTAGCCCAGCATAGCTTGCCCTGAGCGGAGCGAATGGGTCGAGCCAGCGTGGGCGCAGTTTTGCGCACACGCTGGCTCGTAAATGCTGGGTAAAGAAGGAAAAGCCCTTTTCCTTGCGCCGCAGAGCCTGCCCTGAACGAAGTGAATGGGCTTGCGAGCAGCACCGGGGTGGGAGCGAAGCGGAGCGCAATAAGAGATGGTTTCCAATGCCGGTAAGCACCAAATACAAAGCTCACCCTCCGTAGTCAAAATGTTATGCACCGTGACTCTCATTTTTAACTACACCCGCCCACGGTGAAGCGTGGCGGAACGTGGGAATTTAAAACCGTTGATCACCCCTCACAACCGCTCATCACTTTCCCGGCCTGAAACCCTCTCCGTCTTCTATGTTGTGAACGGAGGAATTTATGAAAGCAACGATTGCCCGGTCTTCAAAATTAACGTTGATCTTGCTCGTGGGCGCAATGCTGTCTCAAGCATTTGCACAACCAACAGATAAAGGCAGATCTACACCTTCATTTGCCGTGAAGGTAAGCGGTCACGGAGCGCCTGTGATCTTTATTCCAGGTTTGTCGTCCTCCGGTGATACATGGACAACCACAGTTGCCCATTTTCAGGATCAATATACCTGCCATGTTCTTACTCTGGCCGGATTCGCGGGGCAGCCACCGATCCATACTCCCCTGCTGGCTACAGTGTCCGATGATCTGGCAGCGTATATCGAACAACACCACTTGCAGAAGCCCGTGATCGTTGGACACAGCCTGGGTGGAAACATTGCAGTGGACTTGGCCGCCCATCACCCTGCGCTCGTCGGCCCGGTGGTCATTGTGGACTCTCTTCCGTTCATGGCAGGCGCATGGTTCCAGGTGAAAACCGCCGCTGAGGCAAAGCCTATGATCGACCAGATGCATGCCTACATGGCGTCGCAGAGCAAGGAGCAATACGATCAGTTTGTGCGTTCCGGCGCAGCCACCAAATTCATGGTCACCAGTCCCTCTGATCTGGAAGTGATTAAACAGTGGGGGCTCGCCTCTGACCGGGAAACGGTATCGAATGCCATGGCCGAACTGTTGGGCCACGACCTGCGTGGTGATTTATCGAAGATCGTCTCCCCTGTGTTAGTGCTGGGGACGTGGAGCGGATTAAGTGAAAGCTTGAAACAAAATGGAACTAACATAACCCGGGAACAAGTTACCGTCACGTTTCAGGAGCAATATGCGGGGCTGCCGCACCTTCATTTCGCAATGGCAGATAAGGCCCGGCACTTTATCATGTGGGACGATCCCAAGTGGTTCTTCCAGCAGCTTGAGGGCTTTCTAGCCAAGCCAGCGATGACCGCGCAGGACAGAGGTTTCAAGGGAGAGTAGAGAATCAACCAATGAGCAGCAGCAGGCGGACCAAAATCTATTGGCTGTGCCAGGTGCTGGGCTGGGGACTCTATGCCGCCATCAATCTCTTACTGTTTGTCTTCTTTGTTCCGGGCATATCGCTTTTGTGGAAGCGGTATGCCTTTATCTTCTTGTGGGCTGCGATTTTCGCGATTCTAACGACCGACCGCTTTCGTCTTTACGTCAAGAAGCGAGCATGGCTGCGGCTTCTGCCGGCAAAATCATTCCTACGTGTGGTGCTCTCGAGCATCATTCTGGGATGCATAATTACCGCACAAGTCTCATTTGTATGGCTGTTGGTATTTGGCATCGCTCCCTTTCGACATCTCCAATGGCTGCCGGGAGTTCTCTTCGGATGGACCTCAACCGTCTTCATTTGGACGCTGGTTTATTTTGGCGTGCACTATTTTGAGCAATATCGCCAGGCCGAAATGGAGAAGCTGCAACTGGCGGTAGTAGCCAAAGAAAGCCAGCTTCAGGGGTTGGTTTCGCAGATCAACCCTCATTTTATTTTCAATTGCTTGACAGCCTGCGTGCGCTCATCATCGAAAATCCGTCGCGCGCTCAAAACATGGTCACCCAATTGGCGGCTATTCTTCGCTACTCGCTGCAATCGGGCAAGGCGCTAACCGTGCCCTTAGGGGAGGAGCTTGAGATTGTAATCACCTACTTGCAACTGGAAGCGATCCGCTTCGAGGAGCGATTGGCCATCAACATGCAGATGGCTCCGGAGACCCTTTCCATCCAGGTGCCGCCAATGTTGCTTCAGTCGTTGGTGGAAAATGGCGTGAAGCACGGAATCGAAAAACTGCCGCAGGGCGGAAAGATCAGCGTAACTTCCCGGATGAACCATAACACGCTGAAGATTGAAGTCATGAACAGCGGCAGACTCTTGGAGAGAAGCGATTCCACCCAGATAGGCCTGGCAAATGTGAGGGAACGTCTTCGGCTTCTCTATGGCGATGGAGCCGCCCTGGTGCTCAGAAATGATGGCCCGGATTCGGTGCTGGCTGAAATCACGATTCCCGTACAGCGGAGCACAGTTGCATGAGGGCCTTGATCATCGATGATGAGCGGCTGGCCCGTAGCGAACTCCGGCGGCTCCTCAAGGATTTTCCGCAAGTCGAGATTGTCGGCGAAGCCCGCAACGCTGATGAGGCCGCAGCACAGATTCAGGAACTGGAACCCGATCTCCTTTTTCTCGACATTCAGATGCCGGGTGACAATGGCTTCCAATTGCTGGAGCGGCTTGATCATGCTCCTCTGGTCATCTTTACGACCGCTTACGATAAGTATGCTCTCAAGGCCTTCGACGTAAATGCATTGGATTACCTGGTCAAGCCCATTGCTCCTGAGCGGCTGGGAGCGGCTATCACGAAGGTCTTGGCCCGAGCTTCCAGCGTCGAGACTCCCACACCGTCTGAGGCAAAAGCCACGCCGGTAGCAGGCAATCACCAGGTCTTCGTACGCGACGGCGACCATTGCTGGTTCGTGAAACTCAAAGACATCGCTCTTCTCGAATCCGAAGGCAACTACACGCGGCTGTTCTTCGGTTCAAACAAACCGTTGCTCCTGCGCTCCCTGAATTATCTGCAAACCCGTCTGGACAGCAATTCGTTCTTCCGCGCCAACCGCAAGCAGATCATCAATCTGAGTTTCATCTAGACCATCCACGCGTGGCCCAATGGTGGTTATCTTATAAAACTGCAAGGTGGATTCGAGGTCACCATGTCGCGCCGCCAGGCCCAACAATTCCAGGAAGCAACGAAACTGTAGAGGTGTGCTTTCAATTACCGACTTACCAAATTTCCATCGTGCCGAATTGACAATCAAGCTGATTCAATTCGATGATATTCGAGAATTTTTCCAAGGAGACCAATGAAAGTTCTATATACAGCATCCGTAACTGCAACTGGCGGACGAAACGGGCGCATCGAGAGTTCTGATGGGCTGCTTAAAGCAGACCTTGCCCTACCGCCTCAGATGGGCGGCAAGGGTGGCGCAACCAATCCTGAGCAGATGTTCGCGGGCGGATATGCGGCCTGCTTCTTAAACGCCATGGAGTACATCGCCAAGCAGCGCAAGATCGAGACGGGCGGCGCTAAAGTTACGGCCAAGGTCGGAGTGGGGCCGAACGAGACGGGCGCATTCGGCCTGGACGTCGAGTTGGATGTAACTGTTCCCGCCCTCACCCAAGCCGATGCTGAAGCACTGACCCACGATGCCCACAAGGTTTGCCCTTACTCCAACGCCACCAAAGGCAACATTGATGTAAAGCTGGTTGTTCATGGGGCGGCTAAATAGAAACGCCTCTGATCCCATTCAGGCGGCGGAATGGGCCTCCTCGGCATTGAGCCTGGCGATGGAACGTTTCGCCTTCTTCTCGGCGTCGGCAAAAGTTTCCGCTTCGCCGCTGGTCACCACGAGTTCTACAGGGCGCAGCCGATAGACCGTAAACTTCCATTTCAACGGAAGCTGGGTCAATGGGTCCCTGGGTAGAGCTACATCATAAGCAAATATTCCTTCATGAATGCGCATGAATCATCCTCCAATGCCTTTCAGTCGCACACACGCTAGATGCAGGCACCCGCCGTTAGGTTTCAATTTCGGCACAAAACATACTTTTCTTTACGATTTTTTCTTCAGCGCAGGTTTTGGTAGTATCCCAAGTTCATGACGAATGTCAGGCCCTATCACCGGCATCAGCCTTCGAGTCAGCCGTCGTCACTCTATGAGCCATATCGCGCCACCGTGCGCCGGGCGCCGGCAAAGCCTTTGGTCTTCCTGCCGCATACACTCAGCGAGATTACCGGTCCTGTGTACGGGCACTCCATCATCAGCGAGACCGACAGCGACCTGACGCGGCAGCACCCCGGAGAGCCTCTGGGGGAGCGCATCATCGTGAGCGGTCGCGTGCTCGACGACAATGGCCGATCTATTCCCAACACCCTGATCGAAATCTGGCAGGCCAATGCTGCTGGACGCTACCGTCATGCCAACGACAACCACCCTGCTCCTCTCGATCCGAATTTCACGGGAGCCGGGCGCGTGCTCACGGATACCAATGGGTTCTACAAATTCGTGACCGTAAAGCCGGGTGCGTATCCCTGGCGGAACCATCCCAATGCCTGGCGGCCTGCGCACATTCATTTTTCGCTGCTGGGACCGGCATTCACGACCCGGCTGATCACCCAGATGTATTTTCCAGGCGATCCGCTTTTTGCCTTCGATCCGATCTTGCAATCGATCCCTGACGAGAAAGCCCGCGAACGTCTCATCGCCCGGTTCAACCTTGAGAGCACCCAACCGGAGTGGGCGCTGGGGTATCAGTTCGATATCGTGCTGCGGGGACGAGAGGCAACGCCTTTTGAGACTTAACATGGACCTGGTTCCTACACCTTCGCAAACTGCCGGCCCATTCTTCCATCTGGGTTTTAAAAATAGCTTCGATGGAATTCTCGCAGGCCCTGACGCGAAAGGAGAACGCATGCGCATTATCTGCCGGGTCTTCGATGGTGACGCGGGTGCAGTCCCCGACGCCATGGTCGAACTCTGGCAGGCCAACACTGAAGGTAAATATCATCATCCCGACGATCTTCAGCCCAAGCCGCTCGACCCTGGATTTCGCGGCTTCGGACGCATGGCCACTTCCGGAGATGGCAGTTGCATTTTCGAGACCATCAAACCAGGACGTGTACCCGGTACGGAAGACAGGCTGCAAGCTCCGCACATCAACGTTTCGGTATTTGCCCGGGGGATCTTGAATCGCTTGGCGACACGGATCTATTTTGCCGGCGATCCTGCCAACCCTGAAGACCCTGTGCTAGCCCTGTCGCCAGCCGATCGTCGTGATACTTTGATGGCAAAGCTCGAGTCCGATGGTCCTGGAGTCTGGCGATTTGACATTCATCTGTGCGGTGAATGCGAAACAGTTTTCTTCGATGTCTAGCGCAAGAGGATTCCGATGCCGCTGATTGACAGCCTCGCCACTACGCCTGCGCTCGCGGAACTGTTCTCGGACAACTCACTGCTGCAAGCCATGCTGGACTTCGAGGCGGAACTGGCCTGTGTTGAGGCGCGTGCGGGAATCATTCCCAACGATGCTGCCGATGCCATCGCCTTATCTGCTCAAGCCGGCTACTTTGACGCTGAAGCCATCACCCACGATACTCTGCGTGCAGGTACTCCAGGCATTCCGCTGGTCAAGGCGCTGACTGAACGGGTTCGCGCCGAGCATCCATCGGCCGCGGGATACGTACATTGGGGCGCCACCAGCCAGGACGTAGCGGACACAGCTCTCGTGCTGGTCCTGAAGAAAGCCCAGGCGCTGGTGGAAGCAGATATCCTGCGTGCAGAAGCAGCTTTGCACCGTCTGGCCGGGCAACACTCTCATACGGTGATGCTCGGACGAACACTTCTGCAGAGTGGGCCTCCTATTACTTTTGGAGTGAAGGCTGCGGGATGGCTGGGAGCTATTTGGCGCAGTCGCACTCGCCTCAATTCAGCTTTCCGTGAGGCCCTGATGCTGCAGTTCGGAGGCGCCAGCGGTACGCTCGCTTCCCTGGGTGATCGCGGACTCGAAATCTCCACTGCGCTTGCAAAGCAACTTGAACTCGGTTGTCCTGAAGCGCCTTGGCATACGCATCGAGACCGGCTTGCCTCATTGATCTGCGCCTGCGGTGTTGTCACAGGTTCCTTAGCCAAGATTGCTCGCGACATCAGCTTGCTCATGCAGGAAGAGGTCGGGGAAGTCGCAGAGCCATCCGCACTCGGCCGGGGTGGCTCTTCTGCCATGCCGCACAAGCGCAATCCAATCGGCTGTTCTCTAACGTTGGCTGCCGCGCACCGCGTTCCCGGAATAGTGGCATCGTTTCTTTCCGCCATGACACAGGAACATGAGCGCGCTGCTGGTGGATGGCAATCGGAATGGCCTACGGTGGCGGGCATTATTCAGGCGACCGGGCTGGCTGCTGCATCGATGGCAGAGGTGTTGGAAGGCCTCACGGTGAATGCAGCGCGGATGCGAGCCAACATCGAAGCAACCAACGGCACGATCTTTGCCGAACGGGCCATGATGTTGCTGGCTCCGCATCTCGGGCGCGATGCCGCCCACAAGCTCCTGGAAGAAGCAGTGCGAAAAGCTCTTGAACAGAAGCGGTCTCTCCGCGAAGTCCTTGGGGAAATGCCTGAAGCCAGGCGTCTGCCGGATCGCGCCTTCCTTGAGAATCTCGATGTGCCTGAAGAATACTTAGGAGTAGCGGAGCAGTTTCGCACACGCCTTCTCGAAACGCAAAAGCCGCACTGTACTGAAGATAAAAAGGAGTAAGCAACTTGCCTTTCGCAACCACCAATAAGATACGCACGTTTTATCGCCTGGAGGGTCGCGCCGGCCTTCCCGTTTTGGTCTTATCGCAATCGCTGGGCGCCGATCACGGTATGTGGGACCCGCAAATGCCCAGCCTGTTGCCGCATTTCCAGGTGCTGCGTTATGACACGCGCGGCCACGGCGCATCGGATGTTCCCGCGGGCGATTATTCAATCGAGCAACTCGGCCAGGACGTGCTCGGACTCGCCGATGCGCTTGGCATATCGAAATTTGCTTTTTGCGGGCTTTCGATGGGCGGCGCCGTCGGACAGTGGCTGGCCCTTCATGCGGCTGACCGTTTAACCGCCCTGGTTCTAGCCAATACCTCTTCGCGGTTCTCGGCGGCCACCTTGGAGGCGCGCCGCCAGACAGTTCTTAAAGACGGCATGACCGCAGTGGTTGACGCAGTCATGCAGCGTTTCTTTTTGCCGGAAACTCTCGCACGCGGTAATCCTTATGCCAACTCTGTGCGAACTGTTCTGCTCGGAACCAATCCTATCGGCTACGCTGGTTGCTGCGCAGCCATACGCGATGTCAACTTCACAGATTCGCTCAAGAGCAGCCAGACACGCACTTTGATGATCTGCGGCAGCAAGGATGCTTCAACTCCCTGGGAAGGCCACGGTGATGTTCTGGCCCGGGAGATCGCTGGTTCCCAGGTGGTGCATCTACCCAGTGCCCATCTTTCCAATATTGACCGCCCGCGGTCATTTACAACTGCTCTGCTGGATTTTCTGCTGCCGCAACCATCTGATTCGCGGGTCGCAGGTGAACAAGTCCGGCGCGCGGTCTTGGGCGATGAGCATGTAACCCGGGCACTCGCCTCTGCCACTAACTTTACCCGTGACTTTCAAAAGCTGATCACCACATACGCATGGGGAGCAGTTTGGTCGCGTCCTGATCTGGATTGGCGTACCCGGCGTCTGCTGGTGCTGGCGATCACCGCTGCATTGGGCCGCTGGGAAGAATTCACTCTGCATCTACGCGCTGGGCTGGCCCATGACCTGGAACCATGCGACGTAAAAGAAGCGCTACTGCAGACGGCCATCTATGGTGGTGTGCCCGCTGCCAACACCGGCTTCAAAATTGCGAACGAGGAGATCGAGAAGGCAGGATCAGCCCTCTAGGTTTCGTCGAGCCTCATCAGATAATCTCGCGACCTGCAGAGTTGTCATTGAGCCATTGCCTCTCTTGCCTGGTCTGTCGGGCTTTTTGGTTTGCATTGCACGACCAGTTCATCCAGCGTGTAGCGAACACGTGGCCACGGCACCACAATAAGCCGTCCAGATCGGACCTCAAGACCAACCTTAGCGCCTGGCCTCAAGCCCAGGATCTTAAGCATGTCCAGAGGTATTGCCATCGTGATGGATTTGCCGGCTTTGCGTATACAGGTTGTATGCATTTTTGAACTCTGCTGGAATGTTATTATATATTCCGACACACCGGAATAATTATGAAGGATGCCATGAATCCTCTGCAAATACGAACTTTGACTCCTGCGGAAGCTGCCATAGTAGCTAACGTGTCTGTACGGGACGTGAATCGGACTATTGACGAGAAAATCCTTCCGCAAGGTTGGTATGTAGGCGGCGACAGAACCCGGCGATTCAAAGCAGAGGCCTGTCTCCTCATAGCATTTTATTTTCAGGCAGCCCGTCTGCTGACATCCGAAGAGCGCATACGCACCATCGCCAACGCCAGCCGGAATTTGCGAAAGTATTTCAGGAATCCACACATAAAGGAATGGATTGTTAAAGACGAGTTCTTGAGCATCGACCTGAGTCCATTTTTGAAAGGTGTTCGTGAGAGATTGGCCAAACTTGCCAAGGCCCGCGCGCTCGTCGTAGAAGACCCTGAGATCTTAAGCGGAACTCCTGTGATCAAGGGAACGCGCATTCCTGTTTACGATATCGCGGCTTGCGTCGAGGAAGGACTGACCACAGATCGAATACTGGCTGGCTATTCCAGCCTCACCACAGACGACGTTGAGCTGGCGGCTCTTTATGCTAAAGTTAATCTCCCGCGTGGCAGACCTCCCAAGTCTCCTGTACTTCCGAAGGGCGCTGTTATTATCTATAGGCGCCGTATAGCGCTGCCCAAAACAAGCATCTGAAGCTGTTGAAATAGTCGCAGTGGCTAAAGGCTAATGCCACTTACTTTCCAAGAGATGTTCCACCAAGTTACCCTACTGTCTGTCATCCCGAACGAAGCGCAGCAAGAAACCTCACGGCTACGAATAAGATTGGCGCGGGAGTGAGGGACCCCGATAATGTGTCAGTCTAAATAGCTGATCCGAGGTATTTGACCGAAGTCATCCAGGCATGTGGAATCTTAACTCTTGCGTAAATAATGTGGTGCCAATCGGAATGTTCTCGGTGCTAACGTGGGTAGAACACCTCGTATCTGCAAATCAGACCGAAACATTGTCGGGGTCCTTCACTCCGCGCCCATCATCCTCGTGATTCTGAGCTTTCTCCTCGCGCTGCGTTCAGGATGACATAGGATAAGGGCATCGCAGAAAACATGGATCATTTTTCTGAGGGATGTTCCGATCTATTTTCGATAAATGACTCCGCCTTTCATCACAAAAGATACCTTCTGCAACACGCTGATGTCCTGTAGAGGATTACCCGAGACCGCGATGACATCGGCAAAGTAGCCGGGCTTCAAAATGCCGATCTTGCCTTCCCAGTCGAGCAGCTTTGCTCCATTCATTAGCCCCGCCTGAAGCGCAGCCAGGGGAGTCATGCCGTATTTGACCATGAGCACAAATTCGCGCGCTTGAGTGCCATGTTGGAAAGGGCCAACATCAGAGCCCACCGCCATGGGCACTCCAGCCGCAAGCTGTTTGCGAAATTCCTGGACGTGGTAATCGAGCGCCTGGCGGCGCCGCTCTGAATCATTTTGAGAGGCGGCATGATCCGCGAAATATTCGGAAATTGCAAATGTCGGAACGGCAAAAATATGCTTTTCGCGCATCAGTCGCATGGTCTCGTCAGTAAGCTGATCGGCGTGGTCGATGGAGGAGACACCGGCGCGGGCGGCATAAAGGGTGCCAGGTTCACCAGTGGCGTGGACGGCGACATGCTTCCCAATACGCGCAGTCTCCTGGACGGCTGCGGTCAGTTCAGCTTCGGTGTACTGGTAAGGCGTTGAGAATTTGCCATCCCGGAACGAATCGCGGCCAGTCTCGTATATCTTGATAAAATCGGCGCCCTGCTTTACCTGCTCCCGAATCACGCTGACTAACTCGGCAGCGTTATTCGCCCGCGTGGCGTTCGACAGAAGGTGTTGTTCAGGGTTGTAGTTGTTGGCGTCTTCATGCCCGCCAAGAATATCGACAGCATTCCCGCTGATGCGCAGCCGCGGTCCGGGAATCAGGCCCTGATTGATGGCGTTGCGGACCGCAGTGTCGGCCGATCCCGCTCCTTCGGTTCCCATGTCGCGCTCCGCCGTGAATCCTGCCATGAGGTCTTCTCTGGCCGCCAAGGTCGCAAGGATGGTCCTTTGCGGAATTGACTCTTCAACGGTCTGCAAGTCTTCAGCGCCAGGATGCAGGAATAGGTGAATATGTGCATCGATCAGGCCGGGCATGAGAGTGCGGTCTCCTAAGTCGATGACCTCAGCGCCGGAAGGATGGCTCACGCTTGAACCGACTTCAGCGATTCGTTCCCCTTGAATGAGTATTTCGGCTGGAGAAATTATCTTTCCGTTTTCTATGTCGAGCAGCCGAGCCGCATGGAGCACAATGGGGTGTGGCGAGTTTGAAGTCTGTGATTCGACAGAGGGCGAGCAGATCAACATGGAACACAAGACAAAAGTGAAGAATGATGGCCTGGAATGGCAGCATATTTTCATGGCGGCGCAATGATAACAGTAGCGGCTAACAGTAGCGGCTATCTTGACTTGTGCCTGAATATCAGGCACTCTGTTATTCAGGCAATTGAAAGGAGAAAGCAGATGGAGTCGGCGAAGGTTGGTAAACGCGGGGCCATTGTCGTACCAGCCAGGTTGCGGGCGCGATTCGGCATAGAAGAGGGAATGATGGTTACAGCCGAAGAGCGGGAAGACGGTATTCTTATTCGTCCAG
>DASZFU010000118.1:0-176412 GCA_035939495.1 Candidatus Angelobacter sp.
GTTTTATCAAGCTTCTGAGCGATTCTATGAAAAAGTAATTGCCTTCTATGGCCGCACGCTAAGCTGGGTGCTGAAGCACCAGACAACCACCCTTTTGGCGACGGTGGCGGCGTTGGTTTTGACCTTCGGACTCTACATCATTGTTCCCAAAGGATTCTTCCCGGTACAGGATACGGGCGTGATCCTGGGGGTTTCGGAAGCGCCGGAAGATGTGTCGTTTGATTCAATGGCAACGCGGCAGCAACAGCTAGCAGCGGAGATTCTGAAAGACCCGGAGGTTGCCAGCCTGTCATCCTTCATAGGTATCGATGGCACAAACACGACTGAGAATACAGGACGCATCCAGATCAACCTGAAACCTCATGACCAGCGCAGTTCCAGCGCTTCTGAAATCATCAGGAGATTGCAACCGGCCCTGGCCAGAGTGGAAGGAATCACTTTATACATGCAGCCGGTCCAAGATCTCACTGTCGAAGATCGGGTGAGCCGCACGCAGTTTCAATATTCGCTCGAAGATGCAGATGCCAGTGAACTGAACGACTGGACCGGTCGAATCCTGGCCAAGCTGCAAACCCTGCCCGAATTGAGAGACGTAGCCACTGATCAACTGAACGGCGGTCTCAAGGCCGACCTGGTCATTGATCGCGATACGGCTGCGCGCTTCGGCATCTTGCCGCAAGCGATTGACGATACCCTCTACGATGCTTTTGGCCAGCGGCAAGTATCCACGATCTTCACCCAGCTTAACCAGTATCACGTGGTGCTGGAGGTTGGTTCCCAGTTCCGCCAGGACCCCGGTGCGCTCAAGGATATCTACGTAAAATCAGTCAACGGCACGCAGGTTCCTTTGTCTTCGATCAGTCATTTTGAGACCTCCAGAACGCCATTGACCATCAATCATCAGGGGCAGTTTCCGGTGGTAACCATTTCGTTCAATCTTGCCGCAGGGGAATCTCTTGGCAACGCGACCAAAGTAATCGCTCAGGCGGAGCAGGACATCGGAATGCCGGCCAGCATCCATCCGAGCTTTCAGGGTACCGCAGCGGCTTTCCAGAATTCGCTTTCTTCCGAGCCTTTCCTCATCCTGGCCGCGTTGATTACCGTCTACATCGTATTGGGCGTACTGTACGAGAGCTACATACACCCGGTCACCATTCTCTCGACGTTGCCTTCTGCAGGTGTAGGAGCAATTCTGGCTTTGATCGTGACTCGCAATGATCTGACGGTGGTGGCGTTGATCGGCATCATCCTGCTGATTGGCATCGTGAAAAAGAACGCCATCATGATGATCGACTTCGCCCTGGAAGCTGAACGCACGGAAGGAAAGCCGCCGGAAGAAGCCATCTATCAGGCCAGCCTGCTGCGTTTCCGCCCTATCATGATGACCACGATGGCTGCTCTGCTGGGCGCAGTACCACTGGCGCTGGGCCGGGGCACCGGATCAGAGCTGCGTCATCCCCTGGGCATCACGATCGTAGGCGGATTGTTGATCAGCCAGCTATTCACCTTGTACACCACGCCGGTTGTTTACCTATGGTTTGACCGGCTCGCGCGCAGGTTTCAGAACCTGCGCATCGGAAACCCGATAGAAGAGCCTTCGGGAGCAGACTGAGGGGAATTTCTAATTTTCAAGTTCTAATTTGTAATTTTTGAAAACGAATTAACCGTAGAGACAGAAAATTTGGCGAATGAAATCAATAACGGCGAAGGCATGAATATCTCGGCGCCCTTTATCCGGCGGCCCATTTCTACTTCGTTGCTTACGCTGGCCTTGCTGATGGCGGGCGTGCTGGCCTATACGCGATTGCCGGTTGCGCCGTTGCCTCAATTCGAATATCCGGTTGTCTCGGTTTCTGCCAACCTGCCTGGAGCCAGTCCCGAAACCATGGCTTCCTCTGTTGCTACGCCTTTGGAGCGGCAGTTTGGGCGCATCGCCGGGGTCAACCAGATGACTTCGAGCAGCCAGCTCGGGTCGACGAATATCACTCTCCAATTCGATCTCAATCGCAACATCGATGCCGCGGCCCGCGATGTGCAAGCATCGATCAATGCCGCATTAGGACAGTTGCCTGCGGGATTGCCCACACGGCCCTCATGGCGCAAGCAGAATCCTGCCGACGCTCCCATTATGATTTTGGCGCTTACATCAGAAACCATTCCGCTCCCGCGCATGTACGACGTAGCGGACTCGATTCTGGCGCAAAAAATCTCGCAAGTTCCTGGGATTGGCCAGGTGAATATAGGCGGCGGCGCCCGCCCTGCGGTTCGTGTGGAAGCGAATCCAACACGGCTGAGCAAAATGGGAATTGGCATTGAACAAGTTGCAGCCGCATTGCAGGCTGCGAATGCCAACCGTCCCAAGGGAGAGCTTGCCAACGGCGTAAACTCGTGGGAGATCACCGATAACGATCAGCTTTTTACCGCTGACAAATACAAAAACATCATCGTCGCCCAGGACAAGGCAGGTGGAATTGTCCGGCTGCAGGATGTGGCTGACGTGCAGGATTCAGTGGAGGATGTCCGCAACGCAGGTTCGGTCAATGGACGCCCGTCGGTCCTGATGATTATCTCTCGCCAGCCGGGCGCAAACATCATTGAAGCTGTTGACCGTGTACGCGCCATTCTGCCACAGTTGCAGTCTTCAATTCCGGCTGCCATCAAACTCGATGTGGCTCTGGATCGAACGATTACCGTGCGTGCCTCGGTGGCCGACATCCAGTTCTCGCTTTGCATCTCCATTGTCCTGGTCGTGCTGGTAGTTTTTATTTTTTTGAGGAACTTGCGGGCTACCTTCATTCCCAGCTTCGTGGTGCCTCTTTCCCTGATCGGCACTTTCGGCGTGATGTACCTGACCCACTACAGCATTGACAATCTTTCGCTCATGGCTCTGGCCATCTCCACCGGGTTTGTCGTGGATGACGCGATCGTGGTCATTGAAGACATAACACGCTATTTAGAGAAAGGCATGGCCCCGGCTGCCGCAGCTTTTCGCGGGGCAAGAGAAATTGGTTTTACCGTGCTCTCCATGAGCACTTCGCTAATAGCGGTGTTCATTCCCATCCTGCTTATGGCAGGCATCGTGGGCCGCATGTTTCGTGAGTTCGCGGTGGTTTTGAGCACGGCCATCGCCATGTCTTTGATTATTTCGCTGACTGCTACGCCCATGATGTGCGCGAAATTCCTGCGCGCTCCCCGGCAGGAAAAGCACGGCAGACTCTACAACGCAAGCGAAGCGTCCTTTGAATGGATCCTTAAACTCTATCGCGGAAGTTTGGGCTGGGTGCTACGTCATCAACGACTCACTCTCTCGATCACCCTGGCCACCGCCGTCCTGAGTGTTGTTCTCTACATCAAGGTTCCAAAAGGTTTTTTCCCACAGCAGGATACTGGGAGACTTGGTGGAGGAATTCAGGCCGCGCAGGACATCTCTTTTCCGGCGCTGCGCGAAAAAATCGGTCAATTTGTCGCGATCATCAGGAAAGACCCTGCGGTTGATAACGTGGTTGCCTTTGCGGGAAGCGGCAATGGCGGGCGCGGCTTCGTGACGCTTAAGCCTCTAAAAGAGCGCAAGGTCTCAGCCGATCAGGTCATCAATCGGCTTCGCGGCAAGCTGGCTGTGGTTCCGGGGGCCACCTTATTTTTCCAGGCAGCCCAGGACCTGCAAATTGGCGGACGCATGAGCAATTCGCAATTCCAATACACGTTGCAGGCCGATACCCTTGAAGATCTCAGAAGTTGGGCCCCGCGCATCCTCGACAAGCTCCGTTCCTTTCCGGAGCTTCGCGATGCGAACAGCGATCAGCAGGATCATGGCCTGGAAGAGAGAGTCGAAGTTGACCGCACAACGGCTGCCCGCCTGGGCGTGACTCCAGAACAAGTGGATGCTGTACTTGGCGATTCCTTCGGCCAGCGTCAAGTCTCGGTGATGTACCGGCAACTGAACCAATATCACGTGGTCCTGGAGGTAGACCCACACTTTCAAAACAGCACCGACGCGCTCAACACCACTTATGTACACTCATCGAATGGCACAGAGGTCCCCCTCACTGCTTTTGCCCGATTCGCACCATCCAATACTCCACTGCAGGTTAACCACCAGGGACAGTTCCCTTCAGTGACTATTTCTTTTAACTTGGCCCTCGGTGTTCCGCTCGGACAGGCAACCAGCGTGATCGAGAGGGCCATGCGTCAAAGCGGAGCGCCAGCCTCTGTCCACGGCAGCTTTCAGGGCAGCGCGGCGGCCTTTCAAGCCTCTCTGGCCAACGAGCCCTGGCTGATCCTGGCCGCATTGATCACCGTTTACATTGTTTTGGGTGTTCTTTATGAAAGCTTCGTGCATCCGATCACGATTCTTTCAACGTTGCCCTCGGCAGGCGTGGGCGCGCTGCTGGCGTTGTTGCTGACCAACACCGAGTTGAATGTCGTCGCCCTGATCGGAATCATCCTGCTCATCGGTATTGTGAAGAAGAACGCCATCATGATGATCGATTTCGCTCTGGAGGCAGAGCGCAGGGAAAACAAATCTCCGGAAGAAGCAATCTTTCAGGCGTGCATGTTGCGCTTCCGGCCCATTATGATGACCACGATGGCCGCGATGCTGGGAGGCCTTCCCTTGGCCATCGGTGGTGGCACCGGCTCCGAACTTCGCCGTCCACTGGGAATCGCCATAGTCGGTGGATTGTTCGTCAGCCAGGCTCTTACACTTTTCACCACGCCCGTGGTTTATCTCTACCTCGACCGTTTCCGCCTGCGAATGGAAAAATGGAAAAAGGCTCACAAACGTACGCGCCGCACCTCACCACTACCCGCCAGCGACTAGACGGTTTCACACTTAGATCAAATTTCGCTCTTTGATCTCCAGATACTGGTTGACCAGCGTCGTAGTCAGTTTGCTGGGGGTGATCTCAAGTGTGAGGGCGCCGCTATTGCGGACCTTGGTAAGCAAAGCTTCGCGCCGTTGGACCAACTCTTGAGCAGCGACAACCGAATACATTTCCTCGGGCGTCTCCGGATATTTGCCTGCCAGTGCAAGCAGATCGGTTTGGGCCATCACGACAAAAAGCAAGAGATGTTTGGAGAGGATTTGCGATGCGCTCTCAATGACTTCAGGGGTCATCGAGGTATCCGCCAGATCAGTGATCCAGATAATCAATCCACGTTGTTTTTGCAGTTGCAATAGGAAAGCCGCGGCCTGCAAATGGTCCGCTTCCGCGGCCTCTTCCTTGGCAGCCGCCAGCCCTTCGAGAATGGCGCGCATGTGCGGAAGACCACGACCCAAGCCGACACGTTGCTGTATCTTTCGTCCATAGACGAGAAGGCCGACCCGGTCTCCGGAGTAGAGTGCAAGCTGGGCCAGCGAGGTACTGGCATTGGCAGCCATGTCGAGTTTGCTTAATTCGCCTACTTTCGTGCGCAACAGACGACCGGCGTCAATGACCAGCCATACCGCTTGACTGCGCTCCACCTGATGAAGCTTGGTAACGTGTTTCCCGCGCCGCGCTGTGGCTGTCCAGCAGATGTTGCGGAACTCATCACCTTCCTGGTATTCCCTCAGGCTCTCAAATTCACGTCCCACGCCCCGTTGCCGTATCAGGCGCTTTTCCAGTTCAATCTGGCGGGCGCGGGTGAGGTAAATGTTATGCCGCTTGGCTTCTTCGAGGTCGGGGAAGATACGTATGTTCTGTTTCAGCTCCGCGACTGCCCATCGTTCCGCGAAATGCGCCGCGCTTGTATAACGCACGTGGGCCTTGCCGAGATGAATATCTCCGCGCTCGAGTGGACGAACGGGATAAGAAGCGCCGTTCGTAGATTTGCTTCCAACCTTGAATTCCACAACCGGTGGTTCGGTCCGCAGAGATGGTGGGATGTCGTCTACAATCCGGCACTGAATTGGGTACTTGCCAGGATTCTCCAATTTCAGAATCACATCAACCGTGTTTCGCAGAGAAGCCGCTCCGGCCCAGCTTCTCTCCAGTTTCAGCAACTCCGGGCGCGGCAAGGAACGCAAATCCATGACCCAGCCGATCATTGCGCACAAATCCCAGGCAACCATGACCCAGAGAAAACGGAGGTCCCAAAACGCCGGGATGGCCCACAGTCCACCCACCAACAGCAGCAGAAAGAAACGACGGCCAAAGGCGAATCCCAGCCGGCCCGCTGCCTTGCACGGGACCTTCACCGGCCCAGGCGCCATGGGGTTCTGCATCATTTAGGCACCTTGACCGAGGCGATGAGTTCGTTCAGTACCTGATCGCTCTTTAATCCTTCCAGTTCCGCTTCCGGGCGCAGCATCACGCGGTGCCGCAAGACCGGCCGCGCCGCCGCTTTTACATCATCCGGAATCATGTAGTCGCGCTCTTCGAGCGCTGCGTACCCTTTGGATACCGCCATGAGGCTCACGGCCGCTCGCGGGCTGGCTCCTAGTGCAAACGATGGCCAATCGCGCGTGCGACGTACAATGTCCACAATGTATTGGAACAGGGCCGGCTCTACTTTCACGTTTTTGATCTCTGCCCGCGCTTCGGCCAGCACCTCGGTGCTCACCTGCGCCAGTTGGGCCTCGGCCAGACGGTGCGGGTCAAACCCCTGATGATGATTCTGCAGAATCGTCACTTCCTGGGCAGCCTCAGGATAGCCAACATTGATCTTGAGGAGAAAACGATCGAGCTGCGCTTCGGGCAGAGGATAAGTGCCTTCAAATTCGATAGGGTTCTGCGTGGCAAACACAGTGAAGAACCCGGAAAGCGGATGGGTGACACCATCAATAGTAAGTTGACGCTCCTCCATGGACTCCAGCAGGGCTGCCTGGGTACGGGGAGGCATGCGGTTGACCTCATCGGCCAGCAACAGGTCCGTAAAGAGCGGTCCACGATGCAGAGAGAAGGTGCTGGTGGAGAGGTTCAGCACATTGCTGCCGATGATATCTGCGGGCATGAGATCTGAGGTGCACTGGACCCGCTTGAAATCCAGCGCAAAAAGCTGGGCAAAGGCTTTGATCACCAGGGTTTTCGCTATGCCCGGCACACCTTCCAGCAAAGCGTGGCCTTGACACAGGATGGCGAGGAGGCATTGGGTGATCATCTCCTCCTGGCCTACGATTACCTTGGCCAGCTCAGTGCGTCCGTGGTTGAGTACCCGTGAGGCGGTCTGCATTCGATATGTTCTCCTGTTCTTGGTCGGAAAATAGCTTCATGTTGCCGGTATGACGGTTGAGCCGCTGCGTTAAGTCCAGCACCTTGGCATCAGTGAGGTTCCGGCTGTGCAAGCAGCTTTCAATTTCTCCCAGTGTCTTTTCCAGATCTTTATCTGCATAGCCCAGCCGTTCCCGGGCTGCTCTAGCCAGATCGGCGGAACTTGTGTCGGCTTTCATTCCCAGCCGCTTCGCGAGTTGAGACCGGAACCGCGCATAAGGAACCTCGATCGCCGTCTCGATTGCATTGGCGCGGTGATACAGGCCGCCCAAGGTCTGCACGAATTCCAGTGGAGAAAGCCGCGAACGCACGTACAAAGGGCGAACCGGCCCATTGCGGCGGGCAAAGGTAAATAGCACGGCGACCAGGAGAAGACCGAGCTGAATGATCCCTGACAACAGTGGCGGATCGGTCAGGTACGACGCGTAGGAACGCTGGTAACCGTGAAAATATTCATCCCAAAGCACGGTAACGTCCTTCGATATGCCCAGTGAGCCTAGCAGGAGGCCGAGGTTACCGGATTCGCGAATACCGATGTTGGTCAAGGGCCTGCTGCTTGCCCACCAGATTACCTCTCCCTTTCCAACCTTGTACGACACCACCACTGGCTTGCCTTCGTCGGAGTAGTGGACCATGTACTTTCCCGACGCCGACTTCCAATATCCCGATGGCGTCATCTTGATCGGCCCCCCAGCCGTCAAAAGACTGGGAGCCTCGGGCTGATATTCTTTCGGTACTAGCGAGGGGGCCGGCTCCAGATCGATCTCTACCTTGGGAAGATAGAATTGGACAGTCGAGCCGGTGGCAATTATTTTTCCTCCCTCGCTCAGGAACAATTCCAGAGCGCTCTTCTCTATCTTGGTAGCCGGATCAAACGGAAGCGCCAGGATCAGGATTGTGTTGGCAGGATTTGTTGGCAAATCAACCGGAGATCTTTCCCAGTGCTGGATTTTGTAGCCCTCGCTTTCCAGCAGCAAATATGCTGCCTTGGCGCCGCCGGATACGGGGGAATAAGAGCTGGGTATTCTTGACTCCTCGTCCTGAGGAGAAAGAAATACCAGCACGATGATGAGAACCAGCACGATGGCGCCGACCCACGAGAGCAGGCGGCGATCGCTCTTCTCCAGAATTATCGGCATCCTAGCTGCTCGAGCTGCCCAAGAATCTCTTGAAAATCGGCCTCGCCGGCATCGCGATGGCCGTACCAGACAATTTCGAATTTACGCGTCAAACGTCTCAGTGCAGGATAGTGTGGCGCTCGCGTGCTGAGGAGTTGCAGATATTCTCGTGGCGTGCGGGCAATATCGGGTTTCCAGGCGCCGTTGGACTCCAGGAAAGAAATTGCAGCCCAGTACGCCAGGTGAATGCTATTGCGCCAATCACCTTTCTGGGCCAGCGAACGGGCTTCGGCCAGCCAGACCTTCCAACCTTTTTCCGAGGGAGTAAAAAGTCCGGCATCGCGCCCAAGCATTTCTTCCTGGTTTCTGCTTAAACGTCCGATGACCCATATGGCAACCGCCACGACTGCGGCCCCAATCAGTAAATAAATCACTATCTGCAGAAAATCCAGGCCGGGCAGCCGCCGGATACTAAATCGAAAAAGCCTGAATATGAAGCGCCACACCTTGGACCAAAAAATAGCCCAGGCGCTGGGACCTTTGACTTTCCGGAACTCGCGGCGGGAAAGTATCTCATCCAGTTTCTTGCGCGACGGCTCCAGATCGATTGAATTGCTCGCCAGTTCCTGGCTCTCGGAATCCAGGGTCCGAAGATGCTCTTCGATCGTTTGCAAGATCTGTTTTCGCGTTGTTGCTTCGGCCTTGGGATATTTCGCCAGCTCGTCTTTGAGCCACTGGTAACTGACCGAGTAATCGCGGGAATCTACTCGTACCGTGACCCGATCGGGGATGCTGGCCACGAGTTTCGAGGAGTTCTCTGGATTTTGGTCGAGCGCCGCAGCCTGGCTGGCAAGGTCATTTAATTGTTGCTTGAATTCAACGATGGAGAGCGGTTCAGCAACAGCAGATCCGGAGGCCAGCATCAGAAGCAAAAGACTACCAATGATCGATGTCTTGAAATTGTTCATTTTCGGGATCAGCCGGCACCCACCGCATTGTGCTGGGGTTGAAGCTCGTTCAGGTTCTCCAGCATGAATTGCAGGTCAAAAGCTTCTTTGCGCACCCGCTGATCGTAATACACCAGGGTAATCGCAATTGTGCTAATCGGCCCAGCAAGCGTGCCAGCCAGGAAACCTCCAACGTATTCCCATATCGCCCAGGAAACAGTCAATTTACCATTGTGCTCAAGGGAGTAATACTCGCTGGGAGCGGTAAACGCGTAGTTGAGCGCCACCCCGATGATTCCCATTAAGAGAAAAACAAGAAAGATGCGCCATTTTGTTTTCTTGGTCAAGAACCTGCTTCGTTTGAGCGCTTCTCGCGCCCGTAATTTTTCTGCCATGCAAGCGGCGACTGACATTGAATATTTAATGTAAATGTACAAGGTCCAAAACAAAGCCGCAAACACTAATATCCAAACGCTCGCAATGATGACAGGAAGGGCAGAACGCCCCAGCGATCCAACCATCCTTCTCAACGCCATCCCGAGAGCCACAAAACCAAAAAAACTCGCGACAAAAGGCCCAATGGCGCGGATGCAGAGGCTAACCACAATCCGGAACACCGTTGGAAAGCGGGAACAGACTTTTCTATAGCACTCAAGGATGGTGACTCGTTGCCCCAGATGGAGACGTGAAACTGCGTGGAATGTTGCTCCCGAGACCAGTGAGTAGCCAAAAACAAAAATCACAACTGTACAAACTGCGTAGAACAACGTAAGGGGTACATAATCGACGTCAGACTGTGAATCTGCGCTACCCGCGACGTAGCCGAAGTGCAGAAACATCAACTGCAAAATCAAGTACAGCGCCGGCAGAAGGATGCCAATGCCGGCCAAGGTAATGAAATGATTCCTGTAAAGATGAAATGTCCGATCCAACACCTCTGAGGTGCTCATCGGACGCAGGGCCGAGTCCATAAAACAGCTCTCCGCGGGGATGTCTGCATGGTAGCACAGACAGGTTCAACGATCAGGAATGGCCTGTCTGCGCTTTCGGGGCTTATGCGGGACGCAGGGCCTCGTCACAGGCCTGATGTGGCCGCCTGTTGTTGGCCTGGCTGCCCCATAGCTGCCATCATGTATTGCAAGTCAAACGCTTCTTTACGAATCCGTTCATCGTAATAAAGCAAGCCAATGGATATCGTAGTGATGGGCGCGGCCAGCGTGCCTGCCAGGAATTCTGCGACTTGGAGAGCAACGAGAAGCCCAAATGGCATTTGTCCCTTGACCGCCGAAAGACCTGCGAGTATTGAGACCGGTAACGCGATGGCGAACCCCAGAGCGAAATTGATGATTGCAGTCAGAAGAAAAACCAGCCACATACGCCCGGTTCGCCCTTTGGTCAAAAAGGAACTTCGTTCCAGTGACTTGACCGCAGACGTTTTTTCCAGGACACATGCTGGTATGGCCAACGAAAACCGGGCATAGAGGTGAACAATAAAGAAGATCCCAATTGCGAGCGAACCAAACGACAGCAAGATGCCGATGAACGGTATCACAGCGCCGGCAAACGTCGAGAGGACTATAGCCAATCCAATGCCCGCGAACATCAAGGCCAGCAAAATCCCGATGAGTACCAACCGCCCAATATTGGGGCTCACATATCGGTATGATTCCCCAATTGTGGCCGTCTTGCCCAGGTGCACCATAGAGAGCGCGTACACAGTGGCAGCGGAAGCCAAGGATCCACCAATCAAATACACCAGCACTATCAAAATTCCTCCGCCAGCCGAGGCCATCATGGCATCCGTGCTTATCCCCCCCCGGCCCAGGGTCGGCACGCCTCCCACCGCAAGCTGGAACAAACGCACGACCAGGGCAAGACCTGTGGGAAGGATCGCTATCCCGGCAAACAACACAAAGTTCTTTCTATAGAGGTAAAACACGCGATCCAGTACCTCTGCAATAGTCATCGGGCGTAAAGTGAAATCCATATATGGGCAATTCCTCTCTGGGGTTTGGTGCATCGTAGCACAGAAATCCCGCTCATTACGTAGTGACTTGGGTCCTTTGTTCGTTTCATCTAGACTTGGTTTTTATGGATAAAGCACAGCAAAGGCAGGACTTGCGGGCACTTGGTTGGAGATTGTTTACTGGACTACATAGATTCCAACCGCGCCGCAGCTCAATGCTTTCTTCCACTCCGCTCCAGGCTGTGGGAGTTGGGCATCGCCATCAAGCCTGCAATAAAGCTTTAAGCGCGGCTGCGCCGCCGGCGTCTGCATGACGAGGATGCCGTTTCTAATCTCTGCCTTGCAAGTTCGATCCGAATCACGAATGTATTGCTTGCGAAGAGCAATCAGGGCCTTGTACCAATCGCGGGCCGCGCTTTCGCCCTCCGCCAGATTCCAATTCAATTTCGAACGCTCGAAGGTCTCCATCGATTGAGGATCGGGAATATCCTCGAATCCAAAATCTCTGAACTCCTTGCGGCGGCCTTCGCTCACGGCTTTTTGCAAAGCTGGATCGCCGTAGTCCGTAAAGAAGAGAAACGGATTGGTTTCATCGTATTCCTGGCCCATAAAAAGCAATGGGGTTTGAGGAGCCAGCAGCAGCAAAGCAGCGGCCACCCTGCGAGCATCGCCCGGAACCAGAGCAGTCAATCTTTCTCCCTGGGCGCGATTACCGGCCTGGTCATGATTCTGTGTGCAAATCACATGTGCTGGATTGGGCATGTTCCGAGGGCTGGTCCCGCGCGGCCGCCCTTTCCAGAACCGAAATGGCTCGCCTTGAAAGACAAAGCCTTCATTGAGCGCGCGTGCGATCTGTTCGGGATGGCCAAAATCCTGGTAATAACCTCTGCGCTCGCCCGTCAGGAAAGCATGAACAGCATGGTGAAAATCGTCACTCCAGAGGGCATCCAATCCATAACCGCCAAGCTTTCGGTTGCGGACAATCTTCTCATCGTTCTCGTCGGTCTCTGCGATCACGCATATCTCGCGTCCCAATTCGCCAGCCAGTGCGGTGACCGAATCTTTGATCTCAGCCAGAATGTGCACAGGCGACTCATCGTAGATCGTCTGCACCGCGTCGAGCCGCAGACCGTCGAGATGGTATTCCTTGATCCAGTAGCGAGCATTTCCGGCTATGTAATGGCGAACACCTTCACTGCCCGCTTGGTCGTAGTTGATGGCCTCGCCCCAGGGCGTCCGATGCCGGGTAGTAAAATACGGCCCAAAGAGCGGTAAATAGTTGCCCTCATTGCCCAGGTGGTTGTAAACAACATCCAAAACCACAGCCAAGCCGGCAGCATGGGCAGCATCGACCAGCCTCTTGAGTCCCTCCGGGCCTCCATAACCCGCCTGTACTGCGTAAGGAGAAACACCGTCGTAGCCCCAATTGCGACCGCCGGGAAAGGCTGCCACCGGCATCAGTTCGATGACGGTTACTCCGAGATCCTTCAGGTATGGTAGTTTGCCGATCACGGCATCGAAGGTGCCCTGGGGCGTGAATGTGCCTACATGCAGTTCGTAAAAGATGTAATCCTTGAGCGGCAATCCTCGCCAATTCGAATCGCTCCAGGCAAAGTTTTTTGGATCAACGATCTCGGTGGGTCTATGGACGCCCTCGGGCAGCAGCCGCGACAGTGGATCGGGTACAGGCTTGTGATCGTCGACCAGATAAGAGTACCGATCGCCTGCTCTGGCAAACGTCTGCAACTCGAAATGATCGCCGTGGCGCCGCTCCATTTCGAGCACACGCTCTCCCTGGGCGTTCATCAACTGCAATTTCACATGGCTCGCGTGAGGCGCCCAAACACGAAACATACATTCATTCCGCGCAAGAGAAGCGCCCAGTTGGGTGTCCCGTTCGTCGCCTGGGGTTTCCATACTTCGCAATTTTGGCGAAAGACAGGCCGGTGTCGATGAGGTTTTGCTTAACACTTGAGCTTTCACGTATCTTGAGACGGAGTCATTGACCCCTGAGGATGCTTGACGAACCCAGACTGATCCTGGCTTCAGGCTCACCGCGACGGCAGGAATTGTTACACGAAGCGGGCATCGAGTTTGAAGTCTTTCCAGCAGATATCCCGGAAGATCTCATCCCCGGAGAGCCCCCACTCGACTACGCTTTGCGAATGGCCAGGGAAAAGGCGTCAAGAGTAGCTGTGCAGTTTCCCAACAACTTTGTTCTAGGAGCAGACACAATCGTGGTTTTAGATGACCAGGTGCTGGCCAAGCCCCGCGATGCCCAGGACGCCGAGCGTATGCTCGCCATGCTGTCTAACCGCAGCCATCAGGTTATGACTGCGGTAAGTCTGGCTACTCCGGGCGGGCGCCACGAGACGCGATCGTGCACTACCACTGTCCGCTTCCGCAGGTTGAATGAGGAAGAGATTTCCAAATATGTTGCCAGCGGGGAGCCACACGATAAGGCTGGAGCCTATGCCATTCAGGGTGGGGCTGCATCCTGGGTCGTCCACCTGGAGGGGGATTACTCGAACGTGGTTGGGCTCCCTATACGCCTGGTCGGCAAAATGCTAAAGGAATACGGATTCAAAACCTGAAGAGCCCAATCGAACAGGAACTACTTCTTTTCCGCACTCGACTCTGTAGGAGTGGCCTGACTGTTGCCCGAGCCTTCTCTCATAGCACTTTTGAAATTGCTGATTCCCTCGCCCAGACCTTTCCCCAGATCGGCCAATTTGCTCGGACCAAAGAGCAACAATGCAAGCCCGATCAGAAGAAGTAGCTCAGGAACTCCAAGTTTTCCACCAAACATTTTCAACTCCAGACTGGAAACAGCTCTCCTGCTTCCGTCTTCTAAGGGTAACTGACAGGATGATTGTAGGCCAACTAAATCAGGGAGTCAAAGTTCATCCAGACTTTTTCATCCCCTTGTATGCTGTAACCCACTGTTAACTAGATAGTTGCGATCAAACCAGCGAGAAGCGCGGTACGTAGAGGTAATTGCTCCAAAAAGATGCTCTCATGGGCAGCATGGGCTCCCTCGCCCACAGCTCCTAAGCCGTCCAAGGTTGCAATTCCGAGTGCTGAGGTAAAGTTACCGTCGGAGCCGCCTCCGGTGGCGGACTCCCCCAGATCAAAGCCTAAAGTTTTAGCGACATCTTGGGCCGTTTCCAGCAGGCGTACAGTTCCGGCTGTGCGCTCCATCGGTGGACGGTTGAGACCGCCGGTGACCTCCAAACGGCAGTTAGGGTCAAAGGAACGCAATGACAAAAACTGTTCCTTCAATCGTGCGGAATCGACTGCCCGGGCCACGCGAATATCCACCTCCACCAAAGCCTCGGCAGCGACCACGTTGCTGCGAGTGCCTCCGCGTACCACTCCCGGACTGACCGTAATGCCCCGCGTCAGATCAGTGAACTTTGTGATCTCCAGAATCTGCCGCGACAGTTCCACAATGGCGCTGTGTCCTTTTTCAAAATCAACCCCGGCATGGGATGCATGGCCATGCACACGAATATAGTATGTGCCTAATCCCTTGCGTGCTGTCTTCAAGGACCCCTGGGGCCCTTGTGCTGGTTCCAGGACCAGGACTGCCTCGCACCCTTTGGCAATGTCTTCGATGATGGCGCGCGAACTGTTGCTTCCCGCTTCTTCGTCGGAGCTCAAGAGAATCGTGACTGGCCGGTGTTCTCGAGCGCTCAATTCTCGCAGAGCGCCCATGGCATACAGCGACATCACGATACCCGCCTTCATATCGAGAATGCCTGGCCCATAAGCGCGTCCATCGGCAACCCGAAAAGGCAGATTCGCCAGAGTACCCAGCGGCCAAACAGTATCAAAATGCCCCAGCAGCATCACGGGCTTTTGGCCGGCGCGTCCCGCAAACTCCATTTGCAGGTGGTTTCCAAAATCTTGGGTCTGATGGAAAGTGATCCGGCCCCCAAGACTTTCGAACTCGCGGCCCAGGTGCGCGCCCATCTTGTTCACCGCCGTTTTGTCGTCGCTCGGGGACTCTATTTCAACCAGGTATTGGAGTGCCTGAAGCATCTCCGGCTGGCTCTGAATAGTGAACTGAAGGATTTGCGGGAGCCGTTCGGTGGAGACAAGGTTGGCCATGATGACAGTTGAAGTTATCGCATCTGGCACTAAGTATGCAAAGGGAGCAGTGGGTCACTTTCGATGACCCACTATCTATAGGCGGGTGAGTTTGGCTCCTTGTCCATTCTTTCTACCACGGCCACTATGTTCATCTTGCTTTGCTGCCCGGCGGCGGCTACCGGCCAAAGGTGTACCCGATCGAGACGCCGACACGTTCGGCATGGTTATCGCTGAATTCAAAGTTATTGCGGATGAAGTAGACACGAATTTCAGGTCTGATGAAAAAACCGCCATAAGGGTAAAGCTTAAGACCGGCGCCCACGTCCCCCAGCAAGTGGTTGCTGCTCACAAAATTGGAACAGGAGAATGCTCCGCAGGTCACAAAGTTCTGGTAAAAGCGAATGCTTTCGCCGCCCACACCTCCCAGAAGTTCAAGCGCGGCGTGCTTTCCGAGAGGTGGGGCATACACCGCATTGAAGTCGTAGAAGATCGGCCGGAACGGAGCAAAACCGCTGGAAAGGTTCTGGGTCGCGCGCCACGATACCTCGCCGCCTACTCCAAAATGCTTGAACAGCAGGAAGTCGCCACTGAAGCTCGGAAAGACTCCGCCGCCTACATCTTGAGGGAAGAAATTGCCGGAAGCATCGGCGGCCGAGGTCGAATGCACGCCGTTGAGGCCAAAAGCCACATCAACTTGTTGCGCATGAACACCTATGCCCGTCAGGCACAACAAACCTGCAAGGACGATAAAAGTCAGCTTTCTCAAGGTATCATCTCCAAAAAGGTATTTATGATCAGAGTTGGATGCCTTAGCGATGGACGGAGAGTATTAAGAAATGTTAGCTGGCAGATGACGTTGGTCGTAGTACCGAATGCTATAATTCGCCGTTTATCTCATGAGCGAGACTGCAAACGTATCTAACACACAGCCGTTGGCGGGGCCGGGCTCTGGGGCCATGGACATCCTGCAGGTGCAGGCCATTCTGCCGCATCGCTATCCGTTCCTATTGATCGATCGCGTGGTAGAAATAGAACGCCGGAAGCGGATCGTTGCGCTCAAAAATGTCACCATTAACGAACCTTTTTTTGCAGGTCATTTTCCGGGAGCGCCGATCATGCCGGGCGTGCTGCTCGTGGAAGCTATGGCCCAGGCCGGAGCAGTCCTGCTGCTTACGGAGATTGGAGGGAGCGACAATCAGTTGGTGCTTTTTACCGGCATTGAACGCGCCCGCTTTCGCCGTCCAGTGATTCCCGGAGACCAGCTTCGCATCGAGGTCAATGTTCTTGCCTGGAGACGGATTGCCGGAAGAATGGAAGGCTTGGCGTTTGTAGGCGACAAAAAGGTAGCGGAGGCCCTGATCAGTTGCGCAGTCGTCGACCGCAACCGCACAGTCCCTTCTACGCAAGATTCCACCGCAAAGGACACGAAAGAGGTGCTTTGAATTCGTGCTTTTCCCGCAAATTTCAGATCGGCTCCAACGCCCAAATTCCTCTCTGCGGTTGCTTCGTATTCTGCGGTTGGCTTTGGTTTTGATCTTTTCCGCGTCTCCGTGTCTGGTTTTTTCAAAAAATTACCCAATTACCAACTTACCCAATCCGATATGATTCACTCCACCGCAGTCATTGATTCAACTGCAAAGATCCCGGCTTCCTGTGCTGTTGGCCCGTATTGCGTGGTGGGCGCGGGAGTGGAGATAGGTGAGAGCTGCGAGTTAGTCTCACACGTAACCATCCAGGGTCCGGCGAAGATTGGTTCTCATAATCGCTTCTTTCCTTTCTGTGCGATTGGCATGGATCCCCAGGACTTCAGCTTCACTGGGGAGCACACCATCGTTGAAATCGGCGATCACAATACGATCCGCGAATGTGTGACCATTAATCGAGGCACGGCCAAAGGTGGCGGTGTCACTCGGATCGGCAATCACACTCTCATCATGGCTTACGCCCATGTCGGCCACGACACCGTAATTGGAGACCATGTGCTTTTGGCCAATGCCGCCACCCTTGCCGGACACGTTATTGTGGAGGAGTGGGCCACCGTTGGCGCTCTATGTCCAGTACATCAATTCTGCAGGATTGGAGCGCACTCCTATATTGGCGGCGGAACCGTGATTACCAAAGACGTCCTGCCTTTTTCTAAAACCGTAACGCCCCGGAACACCAAGGCTTACGGTTTGAACGCCGTCGGCCTGGAACGAAGAGGTTTCAGCAAAGAGCGCATCCGTAAAATCCATCATGCCTTTCGCCTGCTGCTCAATTCAAAATTGAATACCACGCAGGCTCTCGAAAAGCTTAAGTCCGAAGACGATCATGGAGAAGATGTGGATCTGCTGATCCGGTTCATCGAACAGGCACAACGCGGAGTGATCAAGTGAGGGGCGATTTGGTAATTTGGTAAATGGGTAATTGGGTAATTTGAAATCGAACGGCAAAACTCCTGTTTGGCGATGAAGTTGGCTTTGCCTTTCAAATTACCCAATTACCAACTTACCCAATTCAATTACCCAATTGTTATGACTCGAAAAATCGCTCTCTCTTTTTTAGGTTTTCTGCTGCTTATCACTGCCGGTTGCCTCAAATCAGGCCCGACCAAGGTGTCGGGTGCGTCTCAGAAAACTGCATCTGGCCTTGAGTATTGGGACATCGCGACAGGCTCCGGCGAAACTGCTGTTCCGGGCAAGCAAGTGAAAGTGCATTACACAGGATGGCTTGCGAACGGCAAAAAGTTCGACAGCTCGGTCGATCGAGGCCATCCTTTTCGCTTCATTCTGGGAATTGGCAAAGTGATCAAAGGCTGGGATGAAGGAGTGGCGGGAATGAAGGTTGGCGGTAAGCGTCAGTTGCGCATTCCGCCGCAACTGGGCTATGGCGCCTTTGGGGCCCCGCCGGATATTCCTCCCAACGCAACCTTGATCTTCGATGTGGAATTGCTCGAAGTCAGGTCACCGCCGCCCCAAGGCTAGTGAGAGCTGGCCGGCCATGATTCTTTCAATGATTTCCACCACGCCCGGACCACACTCCTGACGCGTGACGATGCCGGCAGCCTGTTTCAAAGGCGGCAGAGCGTTAGCCACGGCAACATAGAGTCCGCACATGCTGAGAAAGGCTTCATCGTTCTCTGCGTCCCCAATGCCGACGACCCCTTCGGCGGGGATCTTCAGCTCTCGCAAGGCTGCCAGCAGGCCGGTTTTCT
Organism: Candidatus Angelobacter sp.; assembly: GCA_035939495.1. Classification (GTDB taxonomy): domain Bacteria; phylum Acidobacteriota; class Terriglobia; order Terriglobales; family Acidobacteriaceae; genus Angelobacter. Next base: position 18,510 of record DASZFU010000118.1, read on the forward strand.
TATTGGTTCCCGATGGAAGCGCCATCACCGAACTCCGGTTGAACACTATTTGCATCTCGAGACCAAGCTCATCGATCACCTTTGCCACGGTTTCATATTGGGAACGCACTGTCGCTACGATTGAGCGCCCAACCGAGAGCGGCTGCACTCCTCGTTGCCGCAGAAGCTCAACAAAGCCCGCCGGAGGAGGACTGGCCAGCAAGATCGTCCGCCGGTTGCGAGGCAGGTAGAGTACGGCTCCGTTTTCTACAACGACGGCATCAAAAATATCCAGGTTGCCGCAAACTCTTGAGAGTTCTTCCAGTTCGCGTCCAGTGACAAGGATCAGCTTCCGGCCAGAAGCTTTGAATTGATACAAAGCTTCCCAGGTGGGCGGGTCAACTCGCCCTTGGCAGGCAAGAGTTTCATCATAATCAGAGGCTAAAGCAAGAACATCGGTCATGACGGTCGAGTTGTCGCCTAGGCAACATTGGAAATCTGTTTTTTGGCCAGGTTTGCGTTGCTCTCCGCTCCTTCAGGACGAACCTCACACAGCTCAGCGATCAGGTTTCCTGCCCAACGGTAGATATTTTGTTCTTTGATGATCCGCCTCATGCGTCGCATTCTTTCGCGCCGCTCCTTCGGTTCCATCTCCAGCGCAAAGCGAATCGCTTCCGACATCTCTTCTATGTCATACGGATTCACGACCAACGCATCCCGCAACTCGCGGCAGGCGCCGGTAAAGCGGCTGAGAATCAGCGCTCCCTCTTCATCGTGGCGGCAGGCGATAAATTCTTTGGCTACCAGATTCATGCCGTCATGCAACGAGGTCACCAGGCACAGATCGGCAGCCCTATAGTAGCGGCTGATTTCGTCGTGGCTGTGATGTCTCTTCAGAAAGACAATGGGTTTCCAGCGATCAGTTTGGAAGCGCCAGTTAATGCGTTCCGATTCGGTCTCCACTTCCACAAGAAATTCATGATAGCGCCGGATGTGAGTACGGCTGGGCGCGCCAATCTGGACAAAGGTGAATTTCTCCCGGTAATCCGGATAGCGATCAAGGAACCTCTCCACTCCCAGAAAGCGCTCAAGAATCCCCTTGGTGTAATCGACTCTATCGACACCCACGCCCATGTAGAGCGCATCGACTCCGAGTTCTTTGAACAATGTCTGGCGTTCGAGGCTGGCAGACCGTGGGCCGGGCATTTGCGCAGGCTCCTCGGAGGGGGCCACGCTGATCGGAAAGGGCCGTACCATGGTCAAGTGCCCCTCGCGGTTTACCGCAAAACGCTCCCATTCAACTCTCGATTCCAGGGCGCGGTTTACGGTTTCCAGAAAATTATCGCAATGCGACTGGATATGAAAGCCAATCAGATCGGCCCCCAGCAACCCATCCAGCAACTCGTGCTGCCAGGGACAGATGCCGAAGGCTTCAGGGTTGGGCCAGGGAATATGCCAGAAAATTGCCACCTTCGCATCGGGACGCCGGCGTTTGATGAACTGCGGCAACAACGCGAAGTGATAGTCCTGAATGAGAAGCACCGGCTGTTTGGTGCCTGCCATCTCTTCCAGCACAGCGTCGGCGAATTTCTGGTTGGTCTTCCAATAATGTTGCCAGTCGGTTGCGCGAAACAAAGGACGCGTGTGAGCGATGTGACACAGCGGCCACAGCCCTTCGTTGGAAAAGCCGTAATAGTATCCCTCTTCCTCCTCCTTCGTAAGCCACACACGCCGCAGCGTGTATTTGGGTTCGTTGGGGGGGACACGCAGGCGGTCATGCTTGTCCACGGCCTCGCGGTCAGCGTCTCCGCTGCCGTGGGCGATCCAGGTGCCATCGCAGGCGCGCAAAATGGGTGCCAGGGCCGTGACTAATCCACTGGCTGGCACCAACACGCGTAGAGACTTCCCTTCCTTGGTGTGCATGTAAGGCTCGCGATTGGAAACCACAAACAACCGGTTGGAATCGAGCTTGCTGCGAACGTGCACCGAAAGCCTCTCGGCCGTCCAGGTCGACTCTCCCGCATCCCGGAGCTTGGCTTCTTTTTCTGCGGACTCACGAGCGGCAGCCAGACTCTCGACCAGCGTTGCCACTTCGTTGCGCAGAGGCATGAACAAATCGCGCTCAAGAGGCCCCTGGCGGGCAGAAACCCTGCCCATGCGTTGTGCGCGCATCCATTGCACGGTTCTTGCGATTGGCCCCATGATGCTCCAGCGAATGACCAGCAACGCGGTAAGGGCAATCAACAATGTTTCTACCAGGACTCGGATGAAGGCATGTTCCCAGAAAGTGCGGCTTTGGACGTCGATGTAATGGGCATCGTGGACCAGGACCAGCGTCCCTCCGGCACCGCTGTTGCTCACATCGAGGGGCACGTTATCGATACGCACATAATTTGGGCCGATCCAAAGAAATTCACCCCAACTCTGACTCGGGGGAGCATTGTGGGCAGGTGCGAAAGCCGCGCCGGGAAAACGGAGCGCAAGGCCGGACGAGATGGCGACCGGCGCGTCGTGATGGTCGTAGATGGCAACGCCGGCCAGATGTTCGCGGTTTCCAAAACGCTCCACGATGCGCTGAAGAGCTTTGGGCGAGCTTTTTTCCATCAGAGGTTCAATGCTCTCCTGCAGGCTTTCTCCCAGGATCTGGGCCCGTTTTTGCAATTCCATTTGCAGCCCATGCTTTTCACTCCTGAACTGGAGATAGGAGAACAAAAGGGAGACCAAAGTCAGGACGCCAACGAGCGAAAGAATGATGCGAAAGCTGAGACGCATGGTTCCTCTGTATCAACTCCGTTGCGCGGCGTGGTGGCTGCGCGGCTCTCATTCAAAAGCAAAGCTTTGGAAAATAAGTCTTTTAAGTACAGCGGGGCCAAGATGAGTCTCGGACGAATTGGCGCCTGAAGTGTTGGGTGAGATGCCCTTGTCCATCAAAGGGTTGCCGGGACTAATACCCGCCGATTCATGCTGTTTTCAGACAGGACGGCTAAATCTCAAGAAAGGTTAAGAATCATAACTCTTAGCAAACTACAGTTTGCCGAGCACTGCGGCAAGCACATCCATAGCCAGATGAGAGGCGTGGATGGACGCATTAGGCAAGCCGCCCATGGCTTCCACTAATTGCTCGCGCTTCAATTTCCGGGCCTCGGCCAGCGAGCGTCCTTTGATCAATTCAGAAAGACAAGAGCCCGCGGCAATGGAGGCAACGCAGCCCCGGGTGCGGAAGCGCACATCATCAATGCGATCTCCCGAAACTTTCACAGCCAGGGTCATGATGTCGCCGCAGACCGGATGTTCCAGGCGGGCCTCGGCATCGGCATGTTCCAGGGTGCCAACGTTACGCGGGTTCTGAAAGTGATCGAGTATTTTCTCCGAATAGCTCATCTTATAATCGGAATTGATGCCGGAAAGCTATCTTCCACAGCGAATTGTCTCATTACAGCCTAGCATCACTGTGACCCTGCGTGATCTGGGTCTCCTGCATAGACTGGTTGCGTGTACGAAATATTGTCTCGACGTTTGTCCGGAACTCTCGCAACAACAATGCCTGGTGGTAGAAGACTCCTGGACCGCCAAGGCAGAGCTTATCTTGGCGGCGCGGCCCGACTTGGTAATTGCATCCGTTCCTTACCAGATTGAAGCCCTGGCTGAAATCATGAAGGCGGGTATTCCCTTCGTGGGATTCTCGCCCAAGTCTCTTTCAGACGTGTATTCCGACATAGCCACCATTGCCCGGATTGCCGGCGCAGAATCCAAGGGTTTTGAGATCATCCACAGAATGCGATCTGAGATTCTTGCCGTTCAAGAGAAGGTTGTAAATCTTGAAAAACCACTGGTCTATTGCGAGGAATGGGGTAAGCCGCTCATCCTCTCGCAGAAGTGGGTGGCCGAACTCGTCGAGGCCGCCGCAGGACGATTTTACGGAGAGCCCGGGAAGCAAGTCTCAGTGGACCAGGTGCAGTCGGCCAACCCCGATGTGATCATCGCTGCCTGGTGCGGCGCTGGAGACCGTGTGCCTCTGGAAAAGATCATCGTCAAGCGCGGCTGGGAAGACTTAAAGGCAGTCCGCCAACAACGCGTGTACTGCATCAACGATGAATTTCTGAACACCCCAGCCAGCACATTGATCGATGGACTTCGAGCGCTCGCTTCAGCAATTCAACCAGATCAATTTGCCACGCCCCCAGGGCTCCGCAGAATGAACGCGATCAGTTCGCTCCAAGGCACAAGCCTGCCCACAACATGACCACCAGCAGGTTATTCTCGAACAATCGGCTCGATAAGTTCCTGGCTTTACGAATTCCTCTGCGCATTCTGCGTTCTCTGCGGTAAATTTCAAACGTTTGGTGAGACTGGAATTTGCGTCAATCCATAACCTTCTGTAAAATTGAAACTTAATCACGCTCTGAAGTCCTAACTGTATTACCAGCCCTTCTGAGTCGATTTCTGGAGTCATGCAATGGCACAAGTATGCGAAGTGTGCGGCAAAGGGCCGCAATTTGGAAACAACATCAGCCACGCCCATAACGTTAGACGGCGTCGCTGGAATGTGAATCTGCGTCCGGTGCGGGCCCTGGTGAAGGGAGCGCCAAAGCGCATGCGCGTCTGCACCTCCTGCATTAAATCCGGCAAGATCGTGAAGGCATAGCCGCAATCCAAATTTCAAAACGAGGCCTCCCAGCGGGAGGCCTTTTGAATTCCAAAATGATTCTTGCTGCCGCCTTTCCGTTGCTGTTAGAAATGCAACACTACTCCAGCGCCCATGAACAGATTGTGCTGATGAGTTGGAACTGAGTTGGCCCCAAAAGCCTGCTCAATCTTGGGTCGGCCACTAATGAAATCGCGCGCCTCTAGGCGAAACCCAAGAAACCGAATCGGACTTCTGAAATCCGCTCCGAGGCCGAGTTGACCTGCTGCGGAGGTGTTGGGCGAAATGAACGAATTCCCAAAGTAGGCAAATCCTCCCCCTGCGCTGGCAAATGGTGAAATCCAACTCTTGGGAAGCATCTTGAGCCGAAGCGACGGCGTAACGAAGACCGCTGAATTATTGGCTCCACGAACTTGATCCCCCGCGAAGTGAACACTTCGAGCTGGAATACCCAAAATGGGAAGCTCAATATAAAGAGCGCCAACTCTAAAATCTCCGAGTTGATGGGCGTAGGTCCCTTCGTAGGACGGAGCCGTACTCGTGTTCAACCCAAATTGCAGAGGGTGGCAAATAATAAAGAGACTTATATTACAAAAATTCCCTGTGGTGCCGGTGGCGACAGTCGCCCCAACGGATACGGAAAACTCATTTTTTTGAGCCATACATAGTGTTGAAAAGAACAAGACGACAAAGAAAAGACCACAAAAGGCTTTTCTGGCCATTACGTACTCCTGGTTCGGGGATTGACACCAGTGCGTCGACACAGGAGTTTCCCCCGTGTCCCATCACCGGTCCCTCGTAGAACGCGTCAGAGTTAAGCTCTTGCAAACTTTGTTGCTGAAATGAAATGTGGCCAGATTGATTATGATTTCACTAACTCTTGGCACTCCTCTTCTTGCCTTTCACGCCTTCACCATAATCACCGAAAGGAATATCCCGATCGCGGACGGCTGCCCGAAATCCTTTGGTTTGGGCGTTGGCGACAAAGTTCAAGCCTTCCTGTGTATGGCGTGCTATGCCGTCGAAGAGCGCGCCAATCAGCCGGGAGGAACCGATCCCCTGGTTTTCCGCTTGCTGGTTGAGAAAGAGCTTCATGAGTTGGAGTTGATTGCAGGGTAGCAGGGCAATGCGTTGCGCCAGCTCCATGGCGTGCGACTGCAGTTGATTGTCTGGACAAACCTCAACTACGAGACCAAGCTTCGCAGCTTCTTGTGCCGGCATTTCGTCGCCAGTGAAGAGATATTGTTTGGCGCGCTGCAATCCGAGCTTCTGCACCCAGAGAGGATTCGTAGGAACGCCCCAGACTCGAGCTGGAGGATACCCAAAAGAGGCGCTTTCCGATGCCAGAATCAGATCGGCCCAAAAGACCAGATCGGTACCACCGCCGATGCACCATCCCTGAACCGCCGCGATCGTTGGCTTGGATAAATACCAGAGTTTGGCAAAGGCGGAAACAAAGGTCGAGATGTTGCGGAGATCGTAAACCGAGTCCCACACACGTCCACGCCGCTGCCCAGAATCTTGCTGGGCATATTCATCCAGGGCGTATCCGGCGCAGAACGATGGGCCGTCGGCACGAAGCAAAACCACCGATACGTCATCATCAGCATCGGCCGCATCCAAAGCGGCTGAGAACTCATCGCGGAAGCGAGCGTTGATGGCATTGTAGCGCTCCGGCCGGCAAAGGATGATCGAGCACACGCCGCCTTGCATTTCAGTACGGATGGTGGAAGTCGAATTCATGATCGGAACCTCATTCAAGAAATTGGCCAGGGGTATTCTAGAGCGATTGCACCACCAAACATCGAGTCCACTACGTCCATGACTGTCCACGTCGTGCACGCATCGAAGAGTTGCCGGGCGATTCGAGGGTAATATTATTCGCAATGGACCGCCTCACTCTCTTCGGACTATTTGCAGTAACAATGATGCTCGTGTGCTACGCGTTCGAGCGCAAAAACACGGGGTTCATTCTGGCATTCGCTTTTGCCTGCCTGATGGCCTCCATTTACGCATTTCTCCAGGGAGTGTGGCCGTTTGGAGTGGTAGAGGCTGTATGGGCGGTAGTGGCAGCCAGGCGCTGGTGGATGGCAAGAGAATCCGGCTGATCACCAACTGACGGAGACGATAGGTTGAAGGCTTGTCATGCCCGGTCCACCGTTTCGAGCTTTCTTCCGGTTGAGAGCAAAGCGGTAGGCTGCGTCGTATTTTTTCCCTACGGCCGCGATGTTTCGTGTCTCAAGAATCCAGGCCTTGCCCGAAGCGGCCAATGCCGAGCGGAAATCAGGATTGCTGCCTAAAAAAGCCATACGGTGGCTCAAGTCACGGACATCCCCAGGGCTGAACCATAGGCAGCCTCTCCCTTCAGGGCTGACCTCGCGATTGCTTGGCACGTCGGCGGCCAGGAGTGCTTTGCCCAACCGTAAACCTTCGAGGAAGACCCTGTTGGGTTGCTGGATCCCGTCGTCCGCCGAAGGCTGGGCGATGGCAACGACTACATCGGCGTAGCGCGTGGCGTCTGTAGCAAGATCATCTTCCACATGAACTACGCGGTCTCCGATACCAAGCCGCTCCAGATGTGGTTTCAACAAGGCCGCGCACGATCCAGAAGCGCCCAGCAGGAGCATCGCTGTAGGAACCTCGGCAACGATCAAGGCAAAGGCTTCCAACACAGCCAAGGCTGGGGCTGGGAGAGCTTCATCTTTTTCGTTTGCGAATTGAGGAACGAAATAACTCGTTGCGCCTGGCGGTATCTTCAGCTCTTCTGCGAAAAAACTGCCGGTCAGCTTCGGAATCTCAGGCTCAAAATCCAACGGTTCGGGAATCACGAATACGGCCTCATGCGGGGCCCCGCGTTCTGCGACCGCCCGCTTCATGCCCGGAGAATGAACGACCACAGCCTGTGCCCGCGAGAGAACGAACTGCTCGGCCACGCGAAACGATCGGCCCATCCAACTGCCATGGTCGCATTGCCCCGATGCGATGGCCCAATCTTCAATGCAGGCGCAAAGGTCGTAAACCACGCACGGAAACCCGCGCACCGCCGTCATCCCCGCAGCAAAGGAGTGTGCGTGAACCACATCGGCAGTGGTTTCCGGGTCGCACTCCAACAATGATTTCCGCCAGTTGCGCACGTCATGCCAGGCCCGCAACAGCGACAAGACCGGGCGTTGCTCCTGGTCCTTTTTCGACAAGTAAAGCTCGGCGCTCCCCGCACCTTGAGGAGTCACGATGTAGGGACGCATCCCGGCCATTACCTGTCCTTCAACGACAGGAAGCACATCGCGCGCATATTCGCAGGCATGGATTACGCGCCAGTTTCTTATCTTTGTGACGCCTCCATCGTTCCCATCGTTCACGCGGACGTCACTTTCAGTTCCTGCGGGAAACTGTCTCTCGAGGTCGCTGCCTGGAATCGTGCTCATTGGATTTGCCGCCATCGCTTATTCCCTGGTTCAAGATACTTCCCGGGTTTCCCGTCTAGCCAGTTCCGAATAGCAGACCAAGCGGTTGCGCCCCCCATGCTTAGCGGCGTACAGGGCGGCATCCGCAAATTCGATCAAATCCCGCTTGAACTGTGCGTCCGAATCGAAAACCGCGATACCAATGCTTATGGTGAGATGCTGAATTGACTGCGGGGAGCCAGCAAGAAATCTCGCTTGTTCCACCGCCTTCCGCAGGCGCTGGGCCACATAAACTGCTCCGGTTTCAGTGGTTTCCGGAAGAATCATGACGAATTCCTCGCCCCCGTAACGGGCCACGGTATCGACTTCGCGCATGTCTCTCATCAGGATTGAAGCCACATCCCGCAACACCTGGTCTCCGGTGTGATGGCCAAAGGTGTCATTCAATTGTTTGAAGTGGTCGATATCGATCATGAGCAGGGCAAACTTCTGCCGCCGGCGCTCGGCCCGCTTGAACTCCAGGTCCAGTTGTTGTTCGAAGTATCCGCGCGTTTTCAGGCCGGTGAGATAGTCGGTAAAGGCAAATCGCAGCAATCCTTCATTTGCATACTCGCGCGTCAGCAGGTTTTCCGCCACCAGAGAGAGCACCCAAAGAAGCTGGGCATCTTCGCGGCTGAACTGATGCTGCTTGCCGCCAAACAATTGCATCGAGCCGATCACCCGGTTGCTCACAAACAGCGGAACCACCAACGCCGTTTCGTTCCCGACCGTTTCCAGCAAGGCATCGGCTTGGGGATTGTATCCGCGTGTAACCAGGAGCGGACGGCCATACTTGGTCGTCCAAAAGTTCAGAATGTTGCCGCTGGTAAACTCAGCGGCCATAGTCTTTTCGGCAAAGCCTCGCACGATCCTGAGGTGCACTTGCTCTTGTCCTTCATCCCAGAAATAGACCAGGCACTTTTCAAAGGACGTAATCTCTGCCGTCATGTCGCACAACAGGTTGAGCGTAGCTTCAAGTTGCATCTGCAACCCGGTCAACATGCTCAAGCGAAGGAGCACGTTCAAATGGTTCCACCGCTTCTGGATGGTTTCCTGGTGTAGTTCCGAAAACACCTCCACCACGAACCGCTCCGGCGGATATAAACCGGGTTGGACAACTTCCTTGGGCTGCATAGGGGGAGATTAAGTTGTAACTCTCAAACACTTCCGCACTTGTGAGATGCTTTTTGTATACGTAGCGCTACCCTGGTAGGTAGCTGATAGGACATGACCCGATTTAAAGACGTGTAACGGCACTGCCTGTCCTGAGGTGGGCCGAAGGAACTTGAGCGTTTAGCCAGGAACGAGCTGCCAGCGAGTGACTGGCTGCGGAGTCGTGCCGCATGGCCTCCAACTTCAGGCCTAAGAAGCTCACAACAGATTGATTAAAAATGACTTACCTGTAATATCTTGGCCTTGTTTTGGGCTACAGGGCTTTGTTTTTAGTCGCTGGAGATGAAGAAAACTTTAAAATCCTTTGTTACTGCTGTTGCTTTTATTACAAGACCGTTCTAGGATAGGTTCTTACGCCGGAAAACCTGCCGGCTCCTTGGTAATGAGTCCTATTGAATTCCGCTCATTACTCCTCTCGTTAGTTTATTTAACGTCCGTGAACAAAGTCCGTGAGCAAAATTGAATAAGCAGCGCCCCCAATTTACCAAGGAGTGATGGTTCCTATGGCATGGTATGCGTATTGCATTACTGAGCAGCAGGCGTTTCAAGGAGACGTGCGCGCCCGGCGTCCTTTTCCGGTTGAAGGTCTAAAAGGCATTGGCGATGCCCAAACGTTCGGATATCCGAGCGGTGAGTTTGCGGTCATTGTCAGCGAATATGTTCCGGCGGGCGATTTAGGCCAGCAATCCCTGCTGCAACACGCACATGTCGTAGGAGAATGTTTCAAGCGGACCACGGTATTGCCGTTCCGTTTCGGCACCGTTTTTGATACAGACGACGCGTTGCGCCGCGCTGTACGCCTGAATCGCAAGGCTTTCGTCGAAAGCGTCAATCGCCTCAAAGGCAAGGCCGAGATGCACCTGAAACTTCTGGTAAAAGACGGCTCTCTCCGCCAAGCCCTGGAAGAAATCGAGCTGCCAAGCACCGTAGGCAGTGAATACTTGACCAAGCTGCGCGAGAAGGCTTCACGGCAAAGAGAGCGCCAGACCAAAGCCCGCGCCCTGTCGGTGCAAGTCAACAAGATATTTGACCCGCTCGACCAGGACATCTGCTGCCGCAAGGTCCAGTCCGGCCACATGCAGATCGACATCGCCCACCTCATCGACCACAAGCAGGTGCAAAAATATCAAAACCGCTACCAGATGGCGAGCCGCCATCTACCGGGTATTGAAGTAGCAATGAGCGGTCCCTGGCCGCCCTATCATTTCATTCCCAGTAAGCGGTCATCGTAGGGTTCAAGCTGCTAGCTTCTAGCTTTCCCCGCTAAAGGCGGTATTTATACGTGTGTGTCTGCCAAGTCTGTAGTTCTTGGTAGCTGTTTTCCTTCGTGTTTCTGGGTTCCTATGCATTGCCAGTGACCCACCTTAGAAAAACTTCTGCGTAACTCTGCGGCCTCTGCGGTTGAAGATTGGGTTTGAACCTTCTCCGCGTCTCCTTTTGTCCGTGGTTAGGTTTTGATGCGAATAGGCGGCGAAAGCTGCTGCTGAAACCAACTCCCCGATGGGCATTTGGCATCTAAATGCCTGAAAGTGGAATCGGAGTACAATCTGTAGAGGGTTTAGCCCTCTTCCCTGTTGCCCCTGGAGAACGGAATGACCCCCAAGACCCGTGTGTTGATCATTGATGATGACGTGGCTATGGCGAAGTACCTGGGTTCGCATCTTGCCCGGCGGGGTTTTGAAGTAAATATGGTCCCTACAGGGCAGGAGGCCCTACGGGTCTTTCGGACCTTCGACCCGCAGCTAGCTCTGCTGGACATGTCGATCGACAGCATGGCGGGCGACAATATTCTCCAGCGGTTCAAGCAGATCAAACCTGCGATCTCGGTCATGATTCTCTCCACCAGCAAGGATCCGGAAACAATTTTTAAGGCTTCACGGCTGGGTGCTGACGATTACATCAGCAAGCCGGTCGATCCCAAGGAACTTGATGTCCGGATGAATAAAGTTCTCGACAACCAGCGGCTTTATAGCGAAGTCACACATCTGCGCGAGCAGGTTCGCCGCCAGGTGGACTTCAGCATGTTGTTCGGCACCAGCCCGAAAATGATTGAAGTCAAGACCACGATCGAGCAGGTTGCCGATACAACCGCTACAGTCCTGATTCGTGGCGAGAGCGGCACAGGCAAAGAAGTCGTATCACGAATGATTCACGCCGAATCCACCCGCAGAGACAAGCCTTTTGTAAAGGTGAATTGCGCCGCCATTCCCCACGAGCTGCTGGAAAGCGAGTTGTTCGGCTATGAAGCAGGCGCGTTTACCGGCGCCAACCGTCAAAAATTAGGCAAGTTCGAACAGGCCAACAACGGGACGGTTTTTTTGGACGAGATCAGCGAGATGCATCCCGCCTTGCAGGCCAAGCTCCTGCATGTTCTGCAGGACCACGAGTTTTCCCGCCTGGGCGGCAAGCGCGATATCCAGGTCGATGTGCGCGTGCTGGCCGCTACCAACAAGCCTTTGGAGCGGGCTGTAGAGGAAGGAGTGTTTCGCGAAGACCTCTTCTACAGGCTCAATGTTGTCAGCATCCACATACCTCCGTTGCGGGAGCGCCGCGAAGAGATTCCAGTCTTTTTGGATTTCTTTCTCACCAAATACAGCGAGCAGTACGGCAAACATCCGCCACAATTCAGTGATTACGCGGTGAGCCGGATCATGGAGTACACATGGCCCGGCAACATCCGCGAACTCGAAAACCTGGTGAAACGTTACGTGATCGTAGGCAATGAAGCCCAGATCATCCGCGAGCTTTCAACTCACAAGCCGATTGTCTCGTCGCTCGGATCGCAGCCGGCCGCCAGCGGACCTGCCCTGGTCTCGCCCATTCAGGGCAATGGCGGTAGCGCTGCGGAGTTCGAAATGCCCTCTCTTCTGGAAATTGGAAGAAGGGCTGCCATGCAGGCAGAACGCGAGGCGATTGAGCGGGTGCTGGCCCAGACTCGATGGAATCGCCGCCAAGCGGCAAAGATCTTGAAAATCAGCTATAAAGCCTTGTTGAACAAGCTAAAAGCAATGGAAGAGCAAAACAAGGGACAACATAAGCACTTTATTGCCTAGATATGGAATATTTATACCAATATATTGCCTTTCTTTTACCCTATCGAATTCTGGAATTTGCCTTCAGCAAGCAATACGTCATAGCCGATAAAACTTTGAAAAGACTGGCTTTAGATTTGCAGGCTTGATTCCTTCTCAGACCCAAAGAGCTTTGGTTCTCTACTTGCTCTAGCTTTAGATATCTAAAAGAGGTCGTAAATTAAAATGGATTTAATCCTCTTCCAAAGTTGTCGATTCCCCCAATTCAAGTGTCTGGGGCTAGGCCCCGACTTCATCTTGCATCGCCTTCCCTGATTTCCCTCCATCCCTTGCCTCTTTAAAGCGGTCCTTGTGGGCCGCTTTTTTCTTTACGCATAGCTTGTCCCATGCAATCGCGTCGGTGTGCCCACCTCACGGGGGAATCGTTATTACTCTGAAATGCAGGGGCATTACTCAGCTCACAAATAGTCAGAACGATTCGTCCAAAGAAGGCATCATACTTGTACCAAATATTTGACGGTTAACAGGCATGGCGAATAGTATTGATAATTTATCGAGGAACATGGATAAGAAGAAGCTGGAAGCATTTAAGAAGCGTCTTGAAGAGCGGCAACAGGCCTTGCGGAAGGCCGTCAGCCGTACCGAGGAAGATGGACGTGTTGCCGACCAGGACACGGCGCAAGACATTGCCGACCGGGCGGCCAGCTCCTACACCAAGGAGTTCCTGTTTTCCCAGAGCAACAACGACCGCCAGCTCCTGCAGATGGTCGAGTCCGCGCTTCAGCGTATTCGTGAAGGCGCTTTCGGTGAATGCAGTTCCTGTGGCAACGAAATCAACCCCAAACGCCTGGAAGCCGTCCCTTGGACTCGTTATTGCATCGCCTGCCAGGAAAAGGTCGAGCAGGGCCAGTTGGAAGAAGCCAAAGACTGAGGGAAATTGGGTAAGTGGGTAACTTGGTAATCTTTGGCCAGTTTTAGCCTGCCACCTTAGCCTCGTTTGGATAATTCGTTCAATTACCCACTTACTAAATTACCCATTTACCCAATATGTTTAGTTCCTCGTCTGCTGCGCCAATTTGATCTTCGTGCTTTCCAATTTCTTCTGAACCCTTGCCAGATCCTGTTGGTCAAACTCACCCGGTAGCGATTTGTTCCACTCATCTACGGCCCGCTCCCAATGAGCAGCGGCCATTTTCAGGCGGCCTGTCCGGGCATATAGCTCGCCCAGATGGTCCTGTATCGTGGCATCGTTGGGGGTTTTATCGGCCGCTTTGCGCAGGTTTTCTTCGGCTTGATCGAAGTTACCTAGCTTGAAGTATGCCCACCCCAAGGAATCGAGATAGGCGCCATTTTGCGGCTCGATCACCAGGGCTTTCTTGATCAACGCCAGAGCTTCTTCCAGGTGAGAGTTGTGGTCAGCCAGCATATAGCCCAGATAATTGAGGGTCCTGCTGTGGTTGGGTTCCTGCTGCAGCACCTGGCGGAACGTCTGCTCAGCCTGATCGTATTTTTTCTGCCTTTCGTAGATCGAACCCAAAGCAAACTGCATGTCGATTTTTTCGTCTGGCCGGGAAGAGAGCTTGCCGGCTTGTATAATCGCGTCTTCGGCATCCGGCCAGCGTTTCAGCCGGCTATAAAGCTGTGACATCATGACATAAGTGTCACGGTCTTCCGCTGTTCCTTTCAGCAAGGATTTCGCCAGTTGAACCGATTCATCTGCTTTTCCTTCATCCGCAAGCTGATTGGCCAAGGCCAGTTTGATGCCTTTCTCTTGAGGGAACTTGGCGGCCGCTTCTTTGGCTACACGAGTTGCCTCGGCCCATTGCTTCTGGTCGCGGTAAATTTCGATCATGAATTGATAGGCGCGAGGCGCTTCATCATTATCCAGCACAAGGATCTTTTTGTAGGTCTCAAGGGCAAGTTGAACTTTGTTTTGCTCGTAATAGATGCTTCCAAGCCTCTCCAGGAAGGCTGTCCGATTGGAGCGGTCCCCGGCGTTGTAGGCGCCATCGGCTCTGGCAGTGCGGGTGAGTACCTTCTGCAGGGTGTCCACAGCCTCATCGTATTTCCCTTGCAAATCGAGGATTGCAGCCTCCTTGAAGGGAATCTCTAAAGAGTCCGGGATTACAGCTTCGGCTTTCTTGAGATTCTCAAGGGCGGCATCGAACTTGCCGAGCCGGCTGTACAGCTCCGAGATGTGCATGGCTGTCTCGGCGTCCTGGGGATCGGCCTCTTCCACTGTCAGATACTCTTCCAGGGCGGCTTCGACTTGGTCGTCGTTGACAAGATTCTTGGCCAAGGAGCGCATGGCGTCGAGGTTGTCATGGTCCAGAGCAACCGCCTGGCGATAAGCGGAGATCGCGTTTTTGTAGTCTTTTTGGTGTTCGTAGGTATAGCCCAGCGCGGCATAGAGCTTCGCACTACGGCCCGCCTCGGGTACTGCATTCAAAGTCTCAACGGCTTTTTTGCTATCGCCTTCCTCATTGTAGAGAACCGCCAGACTGGTAAGTGCTTCTTCTGAATTAGGCTCCAGCTTGATGACCGTTTTGAATTCGTCCTCGGCTTTGAGAAAGTCCTTGCTCAAACTGTAAAGCCGGCCAAGAAGCAAGTGATTGTCGGGATTGCGTGGTTCCAGCTTGACGATGGCCTCATATTGCTCAACAGCCAGCTTTAGCACTTCCGCGGACTGCGTGCCGGTTTGCATATCCCCCAAGGAGCGCAGATAGATTCTGCCTAGCAGCTTTCGCGCCACCAGGTTGTTGGGATCGCGTTTGACGATGTCCTGGGCTTCGGTGACGGCATCGCGAATGCGTCCCGTGCGGGCATAAAGCTCGGCCAGGCCGGCGTTCAGAAATTCCGAAGAAGGATCGTTGTCGATTGCCAGCCGGTACTCCTCAATGGCCTTGTTGACGTATTCTGACCTGCCATACATGGCCGCCATCTCTTCATACATGTGGGCCAGCGAGTAATGGTAGTAAGAGGCAGCGTGGTCAGCCTTTTTGGGAGCAGCCGATTGAGTCGCGCCAGCCTGCTTTCCGGCAGAGACAGGCGGTGTAGGAGGATTTTGCTGGGCAAAAACCGGAAAACATGCCAAAACCAGCCCTGCCCAAAGAGAAAGAGATCGTGAAAAAGTCATAGCGTAACGGAAGAACCCCTTTGTTGGATGCCGAGGAGTAGCTGCGAGAGTACGTTTTTTCATGTTCAACCTTCTAATTGTAAGCTCTTGAGCGGGTTTTTGGGCAGGGAAGAACAATTCTTAACTTGAGCCGTTTTCGCGGCGTCTGAGCCGCGAGGCGAAACCCTGAGCGGAGCGAAGGGTCTGATCTTAACTTGAGCCGTTATCGCGGCGTCTGAGCCGCGAGGCGAAACTCTGAGCGAAGCGAAGGGGCTGGAATCGCGTGTCAATCGCGGGATTTTAAATTTTAATGGCGGAAATGGCGAACGCCCGTAAAAACCATCGCCAAGCCAAGCCGGTCGGCCGTTTCGATCACTTCCTGATCGCGGACAGAGCCTCCGGGCTGGATGACCGCCGTGGCCCCAGCTTTCGCGATTTCTTCAACACCGTCGGGGAAAGGAAAAAAAGCATCCGAGGCTGCTACGGTGTCTTTCAGCGGCAGCACCGCCTTCATCGCGCCAATTTTGCAGGAATCGACGCGTGACATTTGTCCTGCTCCCACGCCCACCGACTGGCCATCGCGGGCATACAAAATGGCGTTGGATTTCACATGCTTGCAAACCCTCCAGGCAAACAACAAGGCACGCATCTCTTCGCTGGTTGGCGCTCGCTTCGTCACCACCTTCAAATCAGACGGAGTCAACGGACGATTATCAACATCCTGAACGAGCATTCCTCCAGAAACGTATTTGGTGGTGAACTTTTCCCGGGTGGAGCGGACTTCAACCAGGCGCAGATTCTTCTTGGACGCAAATCTCGCCAGGGCGGCGGCGTCGAAACCGGGTGCGGCAACGGCTTCGACAAATAATTTGCTGATTTCTTCCGCAGCTTGTTCATCCACCACCCGATTTACGCCGATCACCCCACCAAAGGCGGAGACCGGATCGGCTTCGAGCGCGCGCTGGTAGGCCTGTCGCAAGCTGCTGCCGGTGGCTGTGCCGCAAGGATTGGTGTGTTTGATGATCGCACACGCGATCTCTTCAAATTCCTGGGCCAGGTCCCAGGCCGCCTGCAAGTCCACAATGTTGTTGTACGAAAGTTCTTTGCCCTGGAGCTGCCGGCCATTAGCAACGCCGGAGCCCGATCCATCGGAATACATCGCAGCTTTCTGATGAGGATTTTCGCCGTATCTCAGGTCCATGACCTTGTTGAGCGAAAAGCTGAGATGTCGCGGGAAGCTTGAACTCCCGGTGTCTTGCGTGGGCGGCAGATGGAACTCGTTTCCTTCTATTTTGATCTTCGCCAGCGTGGATGAGATGGCCGTGTCGTAAGCCGCCGTAGTGGAATAGGCGTGTTGCGCCAGACGCCAGCGGGTAGCCAGGCTCAAATCTCCGCTCGAAGCAGCCATTTCCTGAGCGATAGACGCGTAATCGTCAGGCGAGGTCACAATCGCGACGTCGCGAAAATTCTTGGCTGCGGAGCGCACCATCGAGGGGCCGCCGATGTCGATGTTCTCGATGATTTCATCGAAATGCACTCCGGGCTTGGAAGCGGTCTTTTCAAACGCGTAAAGGTTCACCACCACCATATCGATCGGCTGAATGCCATGCTCGCGGGCAGCAGCAACATGCGTTGGATTGTTCCTGACATGCAAAATGCCGCCATGTACCTTGGGATGGAGAGTCTTCACCCGGCCATCCATCATCTCCGGAAAGCCGGTAAATTCAGAGATGTCCTTAACCGGGACACCGGAATCGCGCAGCAGTTTGGCCGTGCCCCCGGTTGAAACCAACTCAACTTTCAATGCAGCCAGCTTAGTGGCAAACTCAACAATCCCAGTCTTATCGGTAACGCTCAAAATGGCGCGCTGAATCTTCGGCACTTTGCATTTCCTCGGGAAAAATGGTCTAGAGCAGGAGTACAAACTAAGGTATCAGAGAATTGCCGCTTCGGCTTACCTCAGTGCAGGCATGATCGCCGTAATTGCCAAGCTGCCAAAATTGCCCACTAACAAACGTCCGGTCACATTTCTAAACAGGTATCGCCGCCCTGACCCGGACGGGAAGTTCAGGTAGTTTCATCCGCACGCAGATCTCGTCAAAGTTCGCCTGCGGACCTTGCCAGCGCAAATCGTCGATGGTAGCGAACACCGGCACATCCAATCGCAGCGTGGCCAGCGTGCGAAACAAGAGCGCATCATCCCATTGATTGAAGAGCGACTCCGAGAGCAAGCGGGCTTTCTTGATCGAAGGATGCCACTCTTTCCAATCCTTAGGAATGCCTTCGAGATGGGCATACTGAGCGAATGTAACCGCCGCAGCCTTGACACCCCAACCTGGCAAGCCAGGATAGCCATCGGCCGTATCGCCGACCACCGCCAGGTAGTCGGGAATCGACAGCGGGCTGACTCCGAACTTAGCCACCACCCCGGCTTCATCGCGCAGGATATCGCGCCGGCGGTCGAGTTGGACAATCCGGGTACCAGCGACACACTGGCTGAGGTCTTTGTCCGGTGTGCAAATGAATACCTGCTTCACACGTTCGTCTTTGGCCGCCTGAACCGAGGCAGAGGCAAGCGCATCGTCGGCCTCGAAGTAGACCATCGGCCAGACAACAACACCCATTGCCTGTAAAACTTCTTCAAGAACAGGAAACTGTGAGAGCAGCTCCGATGGCACACCCTCGCTGGTCTTGTATCCCGAATACAACTCGTTCCGAAACGATTCCACCACGTGATCGGTCGCAACGCCAATGTGGGTTGCGCCGCGCTCGATCATCGACAAAACAGAGGTCACGACTCCACGCACCGCACCGATTTCCTGGCCGTCCGCATCCAGCGCGGAAGGCACAGCGAAAAAATGCCGGAACAATTCGTAGGTTCCATCAATGAGGTGAACGTTCAATTCTTTTCGCCTCTGAATTCATCATAGTAGAATTGAACATTATGACAGTTACGTTGACTCTCAAGCCGGAAGTCGAAGCTGGACTGCAGGCGCAGGCACAAACCCAGGGAGTGTCTCTTGAGGAATATATACTTTCTATGGTGGAGGGAGCTGTGCTACCCGCGATGCAAAGAACCCTGTCGCCAGAAGAACGAGCGGCTGCTTACGAAGCATGGTCTGCCAGCCATCGCCCTACTCCTGATTTTGCAGTGAGCCGTGAATCTATGTACGAGGCCGCGATCACTGATGAATGTCCTGGTTGACACGAATATTCTCTTACGCAGTGCCCAACCTAATCACCTTCTCTGTTCCCAAGCCAAGAATGCAGTCTTCTAAAATATCCATTGCCTTGGTGCAAGAATTTTGAAGACACGCTCTACTGACCCACCGCAGCTCTCCATTGATGGCGCTCGCCTTCTAGCCCGCCTGCGCCAACTCGGCGACACCGGACGAAACGCCCCTGGCCAACTGACTCGACTGGCAGCATCCCATGAAGACAAGCTGGGGCGCGATCTGCTCGTCTCCTGGTTGCGTGCAGCAGGTCTTGAGGTCACGGTCGATGCCATTGGGAATATCTTCGGTTCCTGGGGCGCAGACATCGAAAAGCCGGCGCTCATGATCGGCTCTCATATCGATACCGTGGTTGATGCCGGAATCTACGACGGCTGCTACGGAGTTCTTGCCGCCCTTGCTGTGATCGGGGCACTAAAAACGCAAGCAACCAATCCAGATCGGCCGGTGATCCTGGCTGCATTCACCAACGAAGAAGGAGTCCGCTATCAGCCGGACATGATGGGCTCGCTCGTCTATGCCGGGGGCTACGACCTCGATGCCGCGCTCTCGGCCATCGGCTCCGACGGTACCGTTCTAGGACAAGAACTAAAACGGATTGGATACGCGGGAGCTTCAACTCCGCGATTCCCGCGTCCAGCGATGTACCTCGAACTGCATATCGAGCAAGGACCAATCCTCGAGAGGGAAGGATGCACGATCGGCGCGGTGCAGGATCTGCAAGGTATTTCCTGGCAAAGGGTCACCATCAACGGCGCTGCGAACCATGCAGGCACCACGCCTATCGCCCTCCGGCGCGATGCGGGGCTGGCGGCGGCCCGAGTCATCACTTTTCTTCGCGACAGCGTGATTGCCGGCCAAACCACGGTCGCCACGGTAGGAACCATTCGCTTCGAGCCGGATGCCATCAACATCATTCCATCCCGGGCTGTCTTTACGATTGATCTACGCGACCCCGACGAGCAGCGCCTCCAGTCTGCAGAGCACAAGCTAACTCAATTCCTGAAGCAGCTTGAGCAGCAGGAAAACGTAACCATCGAGATAGAGCGCATTGTCCGCTTCGAGCCGGTTATCTTCGACCAGGAGTTGGTGCAACGAATCGAACAGACGGTAGAAAGGCGTGGCCTGAAATACCGCCGCATGACCTCCGGCGCCGGCCACGACGCCCAAATGATGGCGCGAATTTGCCCCGCAGCCATGATCTTCGTGCCCAGCCACAACGGTATCAGCCACAATCCCCTCTAGCCATTCTCGAAAGGCTGCGTTCAAGGTTCTGCCTCGGGAACGGGCGGTCAATCGCGCCTGGGTGATGAGTTTCTCGGGCGCGCTGAATGTTACATACTTCTTCATGAAAACAGTGTACGCGAGAACGTTCGAATTTCTCATCAGGGCTGTTTCCTAAAACGCTAATGAAAGTAATCGACAAATACCTGCTCCCGATCATCGCCGCCACACTCATCCTGGCAGGCGCTCTTCGGTTGGCTCTGATGCCTGCATTTCGCTTTTCTAACGCGGTTTGGGCGCTGCTATGCATCCCAATCGCAGCAGTTGCGCTTTTGGTATGCGATTTTGTTCGTTACCGTACGCGCGCCAGTCTATGGATTTTTGCCGTTGTGCTCTTGGCGGCTGCAATTTTAAGCAAGCATTTCTGTATTGCCTTGGGAGTGGTGCTGCTTGGTATTTGGATCTACAACGTGGCTCAATAAAGCTTCAATGTGCCTATTAGAAACAGGAGCGCAACGCAATGCGAACCACCTCCGAGTACGGTACAATAATTTCACTGCTCTTGCAGGCCCGTAGCTCAGTTGGTTAGAGCGCTTCCTTGACACGGAAGAGGTCGATGGTTCGAGTCCATTCGGGCCTACCATTCTTTTCTTGCGGTTTTGCAGTTGGAAGTAAAAACTGCTCCATAATTCAACTCGTGAGCATTGCTGTGCCGTACCAATACCGCGAGGAACGCTCCTTCCACCGTGCCGCGTCACGCGCATAAGGGCCAAATCATGGCGCTTTGAGTGAGAGTGTAATGCCTTGTTCCCATTCCCGAAGCATGCGGGTGCCGACCTCGTAAAATTCCGGATGCTGCTTCATGTAGGTCGGGAATTCGTTAGAGATGGCGGAAATAGCGTCGCTTGCCCGTTCGAATATCTTGCGTACGCGTGCGGGGGTGGCGCCCAGGCGGGTCTCACCTAGGCGTTGCAGTTCCCTGGCGCTCGCCCATTTTGTCGATCCCTTGAGCGTGAGCGCCATGCTGTCTTTGGGCAGGTAGACGGACGTGGTTACCACATCATAGACCGGAGCAAGACGTGCCTCGCCCTGAACGTCGTCATAGACGATGCCGAAGTTCTTCAGGTGCGCATCACCATTGCGTAACGCGCAGTTGATGACGATCAACGTGAAAAGTCGCTCCAGATCCTCGCCCAGATGCGGTGAATTTGCAAATTCTGCGAAACGTTTCATAATCGACGCTTCATAGCTGCCGCGATATTTCTCATCCGTTCGGCGAGCGTTGAGCACGCAGAAATCCTCGAATCCGCGATAGGTTCCGTCCGGACGGAGATCGAAGCGGTCGATGACGAGCGCGAGAGCATCCTCCGCCAGGCGGAAGGGGGGAACTTCAAGCCCGCATTTTTCAGCGACTTTAAGACAGAAATACTCATTAGCAGCCAACTGGGGAAATTCATCCTGTTCCCAGAACTTCACGATATGTGTAGCGCCCCGATAGCTTTGAGAAAGCCGGTGATCGGCTGCGCGGAGTGGGACGGAAGCGGCCTCGTCGCGCACCATAACCTTGGGCTGCACGCCACTGATGCCGGAAAAAGCGGCGAATTTGTCAATGAGATAGCGGAATAGGTCACCGTCCCGGCGCCTTTCAAGGATTTCATCGACGGACTGGAAGGGTACGTCCTCGTGGAGTTGCTCTTGCTGGCCGGTATAGCGGATGCGTCCTATCTGGGAGCGGCCAACGATGCCGAGAAGATCAAACTCATCAAACGTTCCGGCCGCTTTTGCGAAAGCTAGACGCAGCCGCTCGCGGAGCACGCCTTCCGGCAAGTTCATCTCGAAGATCGGAGCAAGCCCGTATTGGAAGTTCCAAGATGGCAAGCGCACCGGCATCGTCACAGACACGGTGCGCGCCGGAGGTGCGCCGGGCAGGTAAAGGAACGTGCTGCCGCGCCCGCCAAAGCGGTCGAGCAGTCCGGCCTCAGCGGCGTCGGTCCAAACCTTGATCATGATCTTGCTCGTCCATCAGTTCTTCAAGTGTCGGCCGGCGCGTCCTCGCTTCGTGCAGCCTCAGCTCAAGCCCGAGCGCCGTTAGAATGTTAGTGATCTTAGAATAGCCAAGTTCTCCCAGGCGCACATTCTCTAGCGCGTCCAGCGTGGAGCGCCCGACCTTTGCTTTCTTAGCGAGCTCGGTCTGGCTCAAGCCAAGTGATTTGCGCTTTTTAGCGATCTCTTCGCCTATAAAGGACAGAGACAACATGTATGACTAATATACTAGGCATTACTCCTATTTCCAAGCTATTTACCTAGTATAATAGGCATTCCGTGGTGTTGTAAGGGCAGGAGCTGTCAGGGTGGCATAGACTTCGCCAAGCGTACGGAGCGCGCAAAAAATCCTCCTTACCGGCTGTGCGAAATACCCTGGTGCTCGCTTTGTGGTGTTGATGATCGGCGTGGTTGCGGAACTAGTGCCGAATGCATAGAGCCAGATACCCAACTTGCAATTCCACCATCATCCGGCTCACAATCAATTCAGTGGGGGATGCGATCAAAACATATTCTGAAGGGCTTGGCCCGGGATCGGTGGTCTTGGTAACCCTGAACATTCCACGGGAGAAGTTTTGGGGGATAGTTCTCTCTCTGACGCAGGCCGGCGTTTGCCTGCGCGGCGTTGAGCTGCGTTCGCTGGATGACTTTTCGCGACTGGTCAAATCAGGGGAGGCGGCCAGCCCCGATGTTGTGTTCTTTCCCATGCATCGCGTCGAGCGGATCGAACTGGACGCCCGCAGCGGCGGCATACCTTCTGTGGCGGAGCAATTTACCGCCAAGTCTGGAGTCGAGGCGGAAAAATTCTTTCAAGAGTCAGGCCGATGATTTCACAACTGCGTTCAACGCCCAACCTGCTCACCTTGCTGCGCCTTGTTTTTGTTCCAGTGACGGTGATCGCCGTTCTCGAAGGGAAATATGGCTGGGCACTGGCGTTGTTTATTACCGCAGGAATCACAGATGGACTCGACGGCCTGCTCGCCCGGATATTGGAACAGAAGACCGTGCTGGGCCAGTACCTCGATCCGATAGCCGACAAACTGCTGCTCAGCACCATGTTTTTGGTGCTTGCCTCCCGGCACCGAATTCCGGCATGGGTTACGGTACTGGTCTTCAGCCGCGACATTATTATTCTCATTGTATGCACGTTGGTGTACGCCGTTGGGGCCATGCGCGTATTCCAACCCAGCCTGTTTGGAAAGGCCAATACAGTTGTCCAGATCGCGACCGTGCCTTTGGTGTTGTTCCGTGAAGTATCCAACGCGAGTTGGGTCGCTGCGGCCAAAACGATTGGCATCTACCTGACCATTGCCCTGACTGTTTTTTCGGGGATCCATTATGTTGTGCGGCTGGCCTTTGATCTCAAGAGCACGGCTGGTCGCACTGCTAATCCGGCCAATCGATCGAGTTCCCCGCAGATTTCTGCCGATGAACGCTGATTGATGCGATTCGATAATTGACCCCATTCATCGCTCCTCCTAGAATCAAATGCTTGTCCTCTTATGGCCCTACGTCTCTACAACACGCTTTCCGGGAAAGTAGAAGAATTCTCTCCCTCTGTCGACAACACTGTCCGCATGTATGCCTGCGGGCCGACGGTCTACGACTACGGCCATATCGGCAACTTCCGGACGTTCGTTGCCGTAGACATCCTTCGGCGGTTTCTGAAGATGTGCGGATTCAAGCTGCAGCACGTCATGAACATCACCGATGTGGATGACAAGATCATCCGCAACGCAACACGCGAGCACAAAACCGTACGCGAATATACCAAGACCTACGAGCAAGCTTTTCGGGAAGACATGCACACCTTGAATCTGCAGCAGCCGGAGCGAATGGTGCGCGCCACCGAGCATATCCAGGAAATGGCTGCCTATATTCGCGAACTGGAACAAAAAGGGTTTGGCTACCGTACCGATGACGGCTCATATTATTTTCGTATCGCCAGGTTTCCCGAATACGGAAAACTCTCAAAAAAAGATCTCAGCGGCATAGAGGCCGGCGCGCGCGTCGACGTGGATGAATATGAAAAAGACAATGCGCGCGACTTCGCCCTGTGGAAGGCCCCTAAAGACGGCGAGGAAGTCTGGGAGACGCCCATCGGCAAGGGGCGGCCCGGCTGGCACATTGAATGTTCCGTGATGTCGATGAAGTACCTGGGGGAGAGCTTCGATCTTCATGCCGGTGGCGAAGACCTGGCTTTTCCTCATCATGAGAACGAGATTGCCCAATCCGAGGCCCTGACCGGCAAGACTTTCTCGCGGTTCTGGATGCATGTGCGCTTTCTCCTGGTCGAAGGCGAGAAAATGTCGAAGAGCGCCGGCAATTTCTTCACCTTGCGGGACCTGCTGCTCAAAGGACACAAGCCTTCCTCCATCCGCTATCTGCTCTCATCTGTTCCTTATCGCAAGCAGTTCAACTTTACCTTCGATGGCTTGAAACAGGCTGCGCATTCCGTTGAGCGTCTGCGTAACTTTCAGTCCCGGCTGCGAATGGGGCAGTTTGCCCCAGGCAAAAACCAGCATATCCATGATCAGGCAACCGTGGCTATGCAGCAGATGCGCGAGGCGCTGGAAGATGATCTGAATACGGCGCAAGCCCTGGCAGCCATCTTTAACCTGGTGCGGGAAGCAAACACCGCGGCTGACAACGGTGAACTGCGCCAGGATGATAAAGCTCCGCTGCTAGCTGTATTGCAACAGTTTGACGAAATCTTCGATGTCTTGAAGGATGACGATGCAGTGAAAATCAGCCAAAGCCTGGAATGGGCCCGCGCACAGGGCAAGCTGGCCGAATCAGACCTGCCGCTGCAGATGATTACCGACGAAGAAGTTGAGCATCTGATGGCAGAACGCGCTGCCGCCAAGAAAGCGCGCGATTTTGGCCGCGCCGACGCGATTCGAAATCAGCTCTCGGAAGCGGGAATCCTGGTCGAAGACACCAAAGAAGGAATCCGCTGGAAGAGGAAGTGACAGTGGCACCCTCAACAGTTCCGAACGCCGCTGAGGGTGTCGCTGCCCGTCGACTAAAACAATACAAAGGATGCCGTGCCAGAAAGGTCGGTCAACGTATAGAGTTCGGTTTGTCCCTGGTTGAAAGCCGGTACCACTGAAAACTTATGGACCGTGGTAACGCCAAAAGTCTTGATGTGGACCTGGTTCGCGGTACCCAGATTGACGGTAGGCACCATCAGTGAAAACGATGTTGAACCAGTATCAATCGTCTTGCGGATGGTCACTGTAACCAATGTGCCGATTTCGGTGGGAACAGTCCGGATATCAGAGCCGGAGAATTGCAGGCTCTGATGAGCGTCCTGATAGCTGAAGTGAGGTTTTCCATCGATACCAGAGGTGCTGTAAGTGATGTGGAGACCGTGGCCCTGAAGTTGATAAAGATTAGGTTGCTTGACTGCCGGAGTTGCCGGTTTAGTGCTCATGTTCTTTCCTGCCTATTAGTCAGTATTAAGAAGGCACAATAGCGCATAATCTGCTTTTGGCCTTCATTAGGAATAGTGCACGCTCAGTCGCATTCGTTTCATTTTTTTTAGAACTGCTGGAATCTTGATCCAAAAATTGACCACTACTCCCGCACATCGCTTCCAACCAATGCCTTCATCGTGAGAAAATATTGAGTTCCAAAACAAAAGAATTTACTTTACTTGCTCAGATCCTTGTTACGGAGGCGCAATGCGTCGCTACCTTACTGTCTTTAGTCTTTTGCTGGTCCCCGTTTTTTTCCTGGGAAATGTCCTGGCCCAGGATATAGCGTCTTTTGAAAAACGGACGACCGTCAAGGTGCTCAAGAATGGCCTTACCGTTGTTTTATGCGAGCGGCCGGAAGCACCGGTGTTCTCGTTCTTTACTATCGTAGACGCGGGTGCGGTGCAGGACCCGGAGGGTCAGGGCGGCATGGCACACATGTTCGAGCATGAGGCTTTCAAGGGCACCGACCGTATTGGCACCACCAATTACGCAAAAGAGAAAGTCGCACTGGAAAAAGTGGAACAGGCCTGGACCGCCTACGACCGCGAGGACCGCAAAGAACTGGGGCGCGATGCGAAAAAGGTAGCAGACCTCAAGGCAACGTTCGACAAGGCAGTCGAAGAAGCGAACAAATATGTAATCAAGAACCGTTTCGGCGAGATTGTAGACCGCGAAGGCGGAGTCGGCATGAACGCCAGCACCAGCATGGACACTACCCAGTATTTTTATTCAATGCCGGTCAATCGGTTGGAGACGTGGGCCTACCTGGAATCATCGCGGTTTCGAAACCCGGTGCTGCGCGAGTTTTACAAAGAGCGCGACGTGGTGCACGAGGAGCGGCGCTTGCGCACCGACAGCAACCCAATCGGAAAACTGATCGAGCAGTTTACGGCTACGGCCTACCAGGCGCATCCGTATCATCGCTCCGCCGTCGGCTGGTCTTCAGAGATTGACCATCTTACGGCAACAGAAGCGGAGACGTTTTACCGCACCTATTACGTACCCTCCAATACGGTCATAGCCTTGGTGGGCGCACTTAAGCCAGAACAGGTCTTCCCCATCGTGGAGAAGTATTTTGGATCGATTCCATCGGCTCCCAAGCCCCAACCGCTCATCACAGCAGAGCCTGAGCAGGTCGCCGAACGGACCATCGTCATGCACGACCGGTCGCAGCCCTTCTATGTGGAAGGCTACCATCGGCCAAGCTCCAAAGACCCGGACGATGCCGTTTACGCCGTGATTTCCGACTTGATTTCATCGGGCCGTACTTCCCGGATGTATCGCGCTTTGGTGCGTGACCAGAAAATTGCCGCGTTTGCCGGCGGCTTTTCCGGGCTACCTGGCACCAAGTATCCCGGCCTGTTTAGTTTCGTAGCCGTACCGGTGCCTGGGCACACTCCCGAGGAAATGGGCAAAGCCATCCATGAGCAAATCGAGCGGCTGAAAAATGAAGATGTCAGCGACGAAGAACTGATGATGGTAAAGACTCGCGCCAAAGCAAACCTGATTCGCGGATTGGCCGACAATCAGGGCCTGGCGATCCAGCTTGGCGCCAATCAACTACGCTATGGCGATTGGCGCGAATTGTTTCGCAGAGTCGACAAGATTGATAAGGTCAGCAAGGCCGACATCCGGAACGTGGCCAATAAGACCTTTGTAGAAAAAAACCGCACCGTGGCCATGATAGAAAACGATGCGCCTAAGACGGCTTCCGGAGATGCGCAGAAGAAGGAGAACCGCTAATGTTTCAAAATAAAGCCTTCACTAAAATTTCCGTTCTCGCGATTCTGATGGCCCTAGTCGTTGGCGCAGTGGCGCAGACCTCAACGTCCGCCCAGCAGGAAGCGTCTGAAAAGAAATCAACGTCCAAAGTCGCTCAAGAGGGCGGCGACCAGGACCTGGCGGCCGCCGATCTGCGTGCCATCAAGAAGCTTCCGTTGCCGGAATTCCATCCGCAGCAACCGAAACGTATCGAGCTTGCCAATGGAATGGTGATCTTTCTTCAGGAAGACCACGAATTGCCAACGATCGATGGCATCGCCTATATAAAGGGCGGATCCACAAGTGAACCCGCCGGCAAAGTTGGTCTTGTCTCCATATACGGAGAGGCGTGGCGCACAGGCGGAACCAAGAGCAAGACTGGCGATGCAATCGATGACTTGTTGGAAGCCCGGGCCGCGAAGATCGAAACCAATGGAACTGATCTCTCGACCGATATCTCCATCCGTTGCCTCAAAGGAGATTTTGATTTCGTCTTAAATCTTCTCCAGGATCTTTTGCGCAATCCTGAGTTCCGCCAGGAAAAAATCGATCTTGCAAAGGATCAGGAAAGAACTGGGATCGCCCGCCGTAACGACAATCTGGGTGGAATTGCAGCACGGGAAGCTGCCAAGATCGGCTATGGTCCCGGCAGTCCTTATGCGCGTGAGGCTGAATATGCCACGGTCGCAGATGTAGACCGCCAGGACTTGCTGGATTGGCACGCGTCCCACGTTCATCCCAACAACATCGTTTTTGTTCTGACCGGCGACTTTGATTCAGCCGCCATGGAAACCAAGCTGCGTGGCGTTTTTGAAAGCTGGTCGAAAGGGCCGGATGTCACGCGCCCCACGATTGCAATCACTCCACCCAAGGCCGGCATTTATTTTGCAGAGAAAGATGACGTAAACCAGGCTGAGATCAGATTTATCGCTCCCGGCACACGGCGCGACGATCCTGACTACTATGCATTACAGATCATGAACCATGTCCTGGGCGGCGGCTTTTCTTCCCGGCTGTTTGTGAATCTGCGAACCAAAGCCGGCCTGGCCTATGCCGTGGGCGGTGGCGTTTCCGCGCTGTTCGATCATCCGGGATTGACGACTTTGATCATCGGCACCAAGAGCGGGACGACAGCCCAGGCCATCGACGGCATGTACAAACAAGTTGAAGGCATGCAGACCAACAGGGTCACCAACGAAGAACTCCAGAGCGCCAAGGACGCCATCCTGAACTCGTTCGTCTTTCAATATGACTCCAAGGAAAAAGTAGCTGAGTTCCGCGCCAACCTTGAATTCCATCATTACCCTGCGGATTTCCTGGAGCGCTACCAGAAAGGCGTGGAGAAAGTTACTGCCGAAGACGTTGATCGCGTGGCCAGGAAATACCTGGGAAAAGACAAATTTGCCGTGCTGGTTGTGGGCAAGTCCGCCGATTTTGACAAGCCGTTGAGCACCTTTGGCCAGGTCACTAAAGTGGATATCACAACGCCGCAGCCGGGGGCAGCGGTTGCCGGGGCGGCTCCTGCCGCAAGCAACGACGAGGGCAAAGCCCTGCTCAACAAAGTTATCGAAGCCGCCGGAGGAGCCGCCAAGCTGCAAGCGATCAAAGCCATGAGGCAAAAGTCCACGATCACGCTGAAAGCGCAAGGCGTTTCCGTCGAGGCGGAAGAGACGGTGCTGGGCAATGACAAGGTCCATCTCAAGATAAATACTCCGGGCGGCGAGATGATCATGGTCGCTACCGGGAAGGCAGGCTTCCTGTCCATGGCTGCCATGGGAGGAACTCAGGACCTGCCGTCATCGCAAAGGGAAGACACGTTGAAAGGCTTGCATCGTGAGGTGTGGTACATCGCCCAGCACGTTGACGATCCGAAATTTTCATTCGCGGCCCAAGGCAAGGAGAAAATCGGCAACGTGGAAGCCGCGGTACTGGATATCAACGGCGCCGGCGATCAACTGCGCTGGTTCATCGATCCCCAGAACGGGCATGTGCTGCGCGCTCAATTCCAGGGTACCTCGCCTGCAGGCCCGGGAACTCAAGTGGTTGAATCCTCAGAATGGAAAACTGTAGATGGCGTGACCATCCCCTTTCATCAGGAGATCAGCTCCAACGGCCAACCGAGCGTTTCTATCGCTGTAAGCAATGTTGAATTCAACCCGATCGTGGACGCCAAGATTTTCGATAAACCGGAGAAATAGGACTCATTTCTTTCCCGTTGCTGCAAATCTTATGAAACGGAACGCCATGTAGAAAGCGCTCAGCATGAGCACACCAGGAACCAGGATTGCCATGATGCCCGAAAGAAGACCGCCCTTGAAATCAATGAAAATGTAACCGGAAGCCATTAGACCAGCCAGGGCTAATGCCAAGCCGAACAAGCCGGAAAATACCCGATGCACCATGTCTTTTGCCGAGTGTGATGCGTTGAGCTTAGCACGGTAAGCAGATCGTGACCAAATACTGGTTTGGGCTTCCGCACGTCTTGCGAGAAAATGCATTTCCTGAGCGAACCGAAGAACCCTCGAGTACCAACGTAACCCTGAGAGCCAGTCATCAACCGGTTACTCTAAGCCCCACAGCTACCACCGAAGTTACTTTCGTACGGAACACAGATACGAGATTGAATGTTAGAGTCGTTTCATAAATTGGCTTTGTCGCCGAACCCATCGCAAGTGAGAAAGCGGGACCGGTCCCCCATCCTCCCTTAGCCAAAGCAAGCCCAGAGAAATCACAGATTCGTTTCAGGAGAAGGTGCAATGAAATCAACCTATTGGTTGGTGTGTGTCTTTCTATGCGTGTTGTCGATTGCTGGCGTAGCCTGTGGTCAAGGCGTTGGAACCTCCGGCGCCATCAGCGGCACGGTTGTCGACCCATCGGGGGCAGCCGTGGAAAAAGCGGCTGTGCGCGCTGTTGAGACGGCGAAGGGAATTCAGCACAACACCGTCACAGATCATAGCGGCCAGTATCGTTTCAGCGGATTGCCTCCGGCGGCTTATAGTGTCACTGTTGAGGCCCCAGGCTTTGCCTCCGAAGTTCAAAACACTGTAGTCGTGACTCTCGGCGAGACTGCCTCTGCGGATTTCCACTTAAAGGTAGCGCCTGTGTCTGCACAGATTGAAGTGGTCGAGGTGCAGGCCCAGCCTCCTGCGGTCGATACTCAACTCTCATCCCAATCCAACACTCTGGGGCAGAGGTACATCAACGAGCTGCCGATCGATCGCCGCGACTACCTCACCTTCACCTTGCTCCTGCCGGGCGTCAGCGAATCCAACGTGATCGCCGATAGCCGGAACCTTCGGGAAAAACAGGTACCGCAATCCGGCCTTTCCTTTTATGGCAACAATGGCAGAGGCAACGACATAACGGTCGACGGAGGCACATTCAATGGTTATTCAGGTTTTGTAATTGCCAACGTAAGCCAGGATGCCGTGCAGGAATTTCAGATCAACCGCAGCAATTACGCTGCGAGTCTGGGCGGGGCAAGCGGAGCCTCCATCAACATCGTGACCAAATCCGGCGGGAACAAAATGCATGGCACGCTCTATGGTTTTTTCCGCAACGATGCCTTGGATGCGCGTGACCCGTTCGCGTTTAACCAGGCGCTCGCGCCGGGCCAGCCTTTTTCGCTCAACGCTCAAGCACAGCCGGTGAAGAATGGGCTGAGCCGGCAGCAATTCGGCGGCGCCATTGGATTCCCGATCAAAAAAGACAAGACTTTCTTCTTTGCCGCATACGAAGGCCTGCTGCAGAATAAGGAAGCCTCCCTCCCTCTCATGCTCAACAGCAACATCTTTGGTCCAAGCGACGCCCAAGCGCCGATCCTCAGCGGGCTGGCGGCATTGGGAGGAACGCCGGTACCATGCCTTACAGGCCAGCCGGCGCTTCCGGCCAGCGTGTGCTCGGGCATCCTGCAAAATGTTTTGACCGCAAATCCCGGATCGTCGCCACTCAAGCAATTCATCGTAAACCAGTTTGAAATCAACGGCGGATTGCTGCCATCTCCGCGCCAGTCTCATCAGTTCTCAGGACGCCTCGACCACACCTTCAACGACACAAATCAAGGTTCTTTGCGCTACGTATTTGCGCATCTCAGCCAGAGCGACCCTTCCATTGAGTCCTTGACTGGGTTCTCCGGCGCTTTTTCCGAACTGACCTGGACCAGTTCCTTGCAGGGCTCATGGCTGCATACCTTCAATGCGAACACGTTGAATGAGTTTCGGACCCAGTGGAACATCAACCAGTACAATTTCATGCCCAATGAGCCAGGCGGTCCGACCGTCGCGGTTGCAGGATTCGGCAGCTTTGGACGCAACCTTACGCTGCCCAACATCTCGACTGAACGAGACTACGAATTTGCCGACAACTTTACCCACGTTTATGGAAAGCACATGTTTCAGATGGGTGTAAAAGAACTCCTTCGCGGCAACCGCACCTCATCAGCGACTTTTCTCGGCGGAGATTTTGTCTTTGGCAATCTGCCGGGCGGCATACTGAGCCCCTGCTTGCAGGTACCGGCCGCCTGTGGACTGGTTGGCGTGTCTCCCGCTCCCATCAACAGCATTCAATCGGTGAGCCTGGGACTTCCACAGGCTTATATTCAGAGTTTCGGAGATCCTAACGTAACCACGATGATGCCGTGGACGAGTTTCTATTGGCAGGACCAGTGGTCGATCCGGCCAAACCTCATTTTGAACTACGGTCTCCGCTACGACATCGACCAGCGCTCCTTCATCAACACCGACTATAACAACTTTGCTCCAAGGGCATCTTTTGCCTGGGACCCGTTCAAAGATCACAAGACCGCTGTCCGGGGCGGATTCGGACTGTATTACGCACCAGTGATGTTGCAGGTTGACACCACTACGGCGGCGCTCGGCAATCGCAACAATTCACGGCTCATCAGCGCGTTCATTGTCCCTTTGAACGGTGTTCCCGGAAACCCGGCGGTCAATTCGGCAGCCATCTTCCAAACGCTGTTTGCGCAAGGGAAGATCCTGTGCGGGCAAGCAACCTGCATTACGCCGGCTGATTTGGCTCCGTTTGGCATTGCACCCAGCAATACCGGTCCTCTGCCGCCCTTGTCGTTTACCCAGACGACCGATTCTAATTTCCGCAGTCCTTATTCCGAGCAGGCATCGTTCGGCGTTGAACGTGAGCTAAGTCGCGGCCTTTCGGTTTCTGCCAACTATGTCTATGTCCACACGCTGAAGTTGACTCGAAATATCGATAAGAACCTATTGCCCGGCGCTCCTGTCATGACAGGCGTGCCCGGCACCAACGGCTTGCCGTTTCAGAACTGGGGTGCGCCGCAGTGCCAGGTGGCTGTGAATAATCCGTGCTTTGTAAATCCGCTGGTCTTCAACAGCAACGTGTTTACGTCCACGGCCGGAGCCCTTTACCATGCAGGCATCCTGGAGTTGAAGAAAAACTTCAGCCATCACTTTTCGATCCTTGCGAATTACACCTACAGTAAGGCCATGGACGACGCCCTGGATTACAGCTACTGGGGCAGCAACCAGTTAAACACTGCCGGGGAACGTTCTCTCTCGTCGTTCGACCAGCGGCATAAAGTAGTAGTCGCCAGCATCATCGAAAGTCCTTTGAGCGGGCGTATTCTTTCGGGATTCGAACTCGCCCCGGTGATCTCTTACAACAGTTCCCGCCCATTTAATCTATACACGGGAACGGATACCAACGGCGATCACACCAGCTTTGCAGACCGGCCTCCGGGGGCTGGTCGCAATACTGGAATCGGCCCCAACTATGTGAATCTCGATATGAGGCTGAGTTGGCGTTTCAAGTTCAATGAAAAAGCCGCCTTGCAGCTCATGGCGGAAGGATTCGACATCGCCAACCGGACGAATTATTCGAGAGTAAACGATGTAGTCGGCGCCACATTTGCGGCGCCATTCAATGTGCAGGCAAACGATACTCTTGCGCCAAATCAGCCGTTGGGCTACAGTTCAGACTTCCCAAAACGGGAAATTCAGATGGGAGCCAGGTTCACGTTCTAGACATTATCGGAACAAGAGCGTAGCGAATTCAGCCAGGTTGCGCCGCCAGACCATCCAGGTGTGCGCGCCTGGCGTTTCTATCTCCGTGACCTTGATCCCTTTGGACTTCAGCCATCCGCGCAGATTCCGGTTGAGGGTGATCAATCGGTCGTCGGTTCCACAGGCGATCCACAATAACTGAAGCCGCTGGTTGGCGCCGGCATCCAAGCCGGGAAAATCCGACGCAAAATCGTCAGGAATGCCGCCCGAGCTGAATGCTCCCACCCAGGAGAACTTGTCGAGGCTGTTCAATCCGGTCAACAGGGATTCCGAGCCGCCCATCGAGAGTCCCGCGATCGCGTGCGCCTTAGGACCTTTGCTGACCCGGTATTCGTTCTCAACCCTAGGCATCACCTCGGTCAACGTTGCCTCTCGAAATTTGTCAAAGTTGCGGTTCCGCAGTTCTACGTTGTTCCAAACGCCCGCTCCATGCCGCACCATCTCCATAGTGCCGTAGCCAAGGGGCATGACGACGATCATCGGCTTGGCTTTGCCTTGCGCAATCAGGTTGTCGAGGATAACGTTGGCATGGCCCACGGCGCTCCATCCGCTGGCGTCATCGCTGAACCCGTGCAGAAGAAACAGCACTGGAAATGTTTCTTTCACCTTGGCCTGATAATCCGGCGGCGTATACACGTAATAGTCGCGATCATCGCCCGCCACCGCCGAGCGGTAAAAATGATGGTGTACCTCTCCGTGGGGCACCTCGTTGACTTCCCACGGCAACGTTGCAGCGCCGGTCACGTGAACTGCGCTCTGCGGGTTGAGCAGGTTCGGCTTGATCAGCCAGTTCGAAGGATCCATCAAAGCCACGCCGTCGGCGACAAAAGAGTACCCATAATAATCAGGATTCAAGGCACTGGTGGTCGCACTCCAGACACCCTGGTCGTCTTTCTCCATCGCAATGGATTTGGTCTGTCCCTCCAGCCTGAGTGAGACAGCCTTTGCATTAGGATCGCGAAAACGAAAGGTTACCGTGCTGTCGGAATGGACCTCAGGAGAGACGATCGGTGTTGTTGCCTGAGGTGGCGGGGCCTGGGCCGGCTTGTCCTGGCTCCAAGTGACCAAACTCAGCAAGAGGCAGAAGACAAATTGCAGGGTGAGTTTCATGGGGAAATTGTAAATTCAATTTCGAATTTGTAACTGTTGGATTTGGAGAGGGTCTTGCATCTTGGTTCATCTTCCGTTATAGTGCCTTGCATGATCGCTCTGTCCAACCAAGCACATGCCGCATACCCGCTCCCGTGGGGCCATTCGTGTGTCTTGGAGGCCAGAGGATAAATATGCGCTGAAATTTTTTCAAGAACAGCAATTATTTGAACCCGCTGCCGCCAAGGCAGCGGGTTTTGCTTTGTGCGTTCAAAACGGAAAGGAAAAAATGATGACTTCACTTGCGATACAAACTGAAACAGTTTCCTCCACTCAAACCCTTGCCCCCAAGAAACTTGCCCTGCTGGGCTGCGGAAAGCTGGGCACCATTTTGCTGCAGGCGTTTCTGGAGCGCGGACTCGTGGGCAAGGACGAAGTGATTGCCACCATCCAGCATGAAGGCAGATGCCAGTCACTTTCCGGCCAGCTTGGCGGCGTTGTCCTGAGCACCAATAACTGCGAGGCGGTGGCGGATGCGCCGGTCGTGCTGATTTGCGTGAAGCCGCAAGCGATGCCGCAGTTGCTGGCTGAAATTGCTCCGGCGCTCAAGCCGGGCACGCTGGTGATCTCTGCAGTCACCGCCGCTACACTGCCTTTTATCCAACAGCAGCTTGGAAAAGATATTGCCGTGGTTCGCGCCATGCCGAATACTCCGGCGATGGTGGGCGCAGGCATGACGGGTCTGGCGGCAGGCGCTACCGCCAAGGAGGAACACTTGGAGACAGCCAAAAACTTATTTGAAAGCGTGGGACGCGTGGCCATCGTGGATGAAAAACACATGGACGCCATTACGGCTCTCTCCGCCAGCGGCCCTGCCTTTGTGTTTGTAATTCTCGAATCACTTGCCGAGGCCGGAGTGAAAGTGGGCTTGCCGCGCGACCTGGCTACGACCTTGGCAGCGCAAACACTTTTTGGCGCCGCCCAACTGGCGCTGAAAACCGGGCACCATCCTGCTCTGCTCAAAGATTCAGTCACAACGCCGGCAGGATGCACCATCGACGGATTGATCGAACTGGAAAAGGGCGGCCTGCGAGTCACATTGATCAATGCTGTGATTACCACCACTAATCGTGCCCGGGAGTTGATGACCAGCTAGAAAGGTTGGTGAGAGATGATTGTCTATGCAAACAAGACTGGGGCAGAGGTCATTACAGTTGTCGGCTATGCTGCCTCTGCCGAAGGGTGGGCTTGTATTGAAAAAATGTGGATCGAGACTCTGGAGCTTTATGGGGTACGCGGACTCCACCTGAACGGCGTTTACCGGGATTGGCCGGAGCAGAAGCGCAGCGAATTCCTGGAAGCGTTAGTTGAGATCGTTCGGAAACATACATCGTTCGGCGTAGCCAGCATCTTGAGCGTAGCAGACTACGAAGGCTGTGCCCCAGACTGGTTCCAATGGGAGAATGAACATCCATATTATTTCGCATTCCAGCTTTTCTTCGATATGTTCCTGGGGACTGTGGAGAAACTCCCTGATCCACCGGTCCCGCCGGGCGAGCAACTGACGTTTGTTCTGGACCAGAATGAATTCATGCAGCGATCGGCGGGGATATTCCTGCAACTGAAAGCTTTGCGCGACAGCCATGATCGCATGGGAACAATTACTTTTAAATCGCGCAAGGATTGCCAGTTGTTGCAGGCTGCCGACTTGATTGCTTCTCTTATTCAAAACGAGGTAGCGCAGTCTCCGCAAAGGCAGCCGGATCGTGACCGGGCACAAGAGATGCGCCAGCGTTACAACGTGATTATGGGCGTTTATGACCGGCACAATATTCCTGGCCTGGTTCAAAGAATTATGGCAACTAAGCTAAAGGCGGCCAGCGCTAATTTTGGGCATGGGATGCGGGTGGTGGTATGAGCTATTGCAGCTTCGTGATCCGCCAAAGAGTCTGTGCTGCAGCCAGGCGGCCCCACAAGATCGTGAGCGTGACGACCAGGCGCAAAGATGCTTTTCGTTGCGAGGGATTCATGATCGTTGTCTCCTCCGGTAGTGCTTAGTCGGAAAGCGGCACTTTTGCGCCACACTCGATAAAGACGCAAAACGAGGGGAATTCCCTTCGCCGGACGATCAAGTCACTCAACCAAAATTCCCGGACATTTCTGCCTGATCTTGTCGATTACGTCTTCGAGGGTCATTGGTAAGGCGCTCCGAGGGATGCATATAGGGGGCCCGACCAAACCTTGATTCATACGCATGATGGATGCCTTAATGAAGGGCTGGCGGCCTAGAAATTCAGTTGGATCTTTCAGATGGATGGCGAGAAACTGCTGGTTTCGAAACGGGGTAATCGAGACGTTATCAATTTCGTCCCATCGGATAAAGCCGCCTCCCAGGGCGGATGCATTATCCACCATGCCTAGCTCAGTCAGAACGAGCGAAGGGCGCGGCCGCGCAAGCCGCATCAGGAAGTAGATGAGACCACCACCGAAGAATACAACGCCAACTATGCCCGCGACATGATATTCAATGTCTTCCTCGGTCCTCCAAACCCAAAATGAGAGCGCGACCGCCGCGATGGCGGCCATGGCGAGCAAAAGCATTTTGCCTCGATGCGGATAAATCACGGTTGCATCCGGGTTTAGATATTGATCGTAGTCTGGCACGTGTTCCAAACACCTCAGGCGGCTCGTTTTTCAAATTCCTCAATTAAAAAACTATGGCAATTTTGGCAATCCGTTAGTCTTCCACTTCCACCACTTCGCCGCGCTCTGCTTTGTATTGGGCGATGATCTTTTCCTGCTGTAGGGCGGGTACATAGTCGTAGTGGGAGAGCTCCATGTTGAAGCTGCCGCGGCCCTGCGTCATGGAGGTAAGTTCGGCCCCATAGCTCAGCATCTCGGCCATGGGGACTTCGGCCTTCACAATGGTTTTTCCGGCCCGGTTGTCCATGCCCTGGATGCGTCCACGGCGCGAGTTCAGGTCACCCATGATGCTTCCTGCAAATTCGTCGGGAATGGTGATTTCCACGTGCATGATCGGTTCCAGCAGCGTGGGTTTGGCCTGCTCCATGGCTTTCTTGAAGGCGATACGTCCGGCTGTCTTAAAAGAGAGTTCGTTGGAATCGACATCGTGGTAGCTGCCGTCATAAAGGATCACCCTGAAATCGACGACCGGATATCCCGCTAAAAAGCCACGGGCTGCGGCCTCGACAATTCCCTTTTCAACCGCAGGAATGTAGTTTTTGGGAATGGCCCCGCCGAAAATGTCGTTTACAAACTCAAAGCTCTTGCCGCGCTCCAGCGGCTCCATTTTGATCTTGCAATCGCCGTATTGGCCATGGCCGCCGCTTTGCTTCTTGTGGCGTCCTTGAACGTCTGCTTTGCCGCGAATGGTTTCCCGATATGGAACTTTGGGGGCTTTCAAATTGACTTCAGTGTGATAGCGGCGCTTCAGCTTGGAAACGATAACTTCGATGTGCTGCTGGCCGGTCCCGGCAATCAGGAACTCCTTGGTTTGCTCGTCACGGAAGAAACGGACCATGTAGTCTTCTTCCATCAGCTTGTGCAGGCCGTTGGAGAGCTTGTCTTCATCGTTTCGGGTCTTCGGCTCAATGGCGAAGGTGATGGCCGGTTCCGGCAGCTTCACAGCCGGGTATTGGATCGGACTGGTTTTCTCGCCCAGTGTATCGCCGGTAAGAGTCTCCCTAAGCTTGGCTACCGCGCCGATATCCCCGGCATGCAATTCAGCAATCTGCGACAGGTTCTTGCCATGGGGAATCGACAGATGCGAAAGTTTTTCCTGGCTGCTCTTGGTGAAGTTCTGCAGCGCGGCATCATTTTTCACTACCCCGGAAAATACCTTGAAATAGGTGATGCGCCCCGCAAAAGGATCATTGGCGGTCTTAAAGACATAAAGAGAGACGGGCTCGGAATCCTTGACCTTCCTTTCGGCCGGGTGACCGTTGCCAGAGGCCCCTGGCGCTGCCTGGACCGGCTTGTGCTCCGCCGCGCTGGGACAATAATCGACAATGAAATCCAGCAGATGATCGCTACCGACGTTGCCCAATCCTGAAGCAAACACGGCGGGAAAGATCTTATCGTCGCGAATGGCTTCATGCAGCGCGGGAATGAGATGTTCTTCGCTGATCGTGCCGCTGTCAAAGAACTCCTGCATCAGCTCGTCCTTGCCTTCAGCGATGATTTCCACCAGTTGTTCATGGGCCGTCTTGGCAGCCGCTTCCAGCTCCGATGGGATAGGGCCTTCTTTGCCCTTGCCACTGCCACCCATTTCATAGGTGTAGGCTTTCATGGTGACCAGGTCGATCACGCCCTTGAGGTTCTTTTCGCTGCCAATCGGTAGCTGTACCGGCACAACCTGGCGGCCGAAAGCATTACGCAAGCTTTCCAGGGTGGTCTCGTAATTGGCACGCTCGCGGTCCATGCGGCTGACCACGATCACGCGCGGCAACTCGGTCTCTTCTGCGTACTGCCAGACTTTTTCGGTCACGACTTCCACGCCGGAAACGCCATCCACAACCACGATTGCGGCTTCGGCAGCGCCCATAGCAACTCGCGCTTCGTGCGCAAACAGGGTGAAGCCGGGCGTATCGAGCAAAGTGATCTTGGTATTGCGCCACTCCAGGGAGGCGATGCCGGTGGAGACCGTCATCTGCCGGGAAATTTCTTCTTCATCGTAGTCGGTTAAGGTGGAGCCATCGTCCACCAAGCCCAGCTTGGGAGTGGCCCCTGCGGTATAGAGCAGGGAAGAAGCCAGCGATGTTTTTCCGGAATGAGAGTGGCCGATCACCACCAGGTTGCGGATATCTTTGCCTTCGTAAACTTTCAAGGGGCGCCTCCTTCAAAATCGGGGCCGGGACTGACAGAGACGAAATTAGTCCGAAGTTCTAATTGGGCAGCTAATTTTTGGTCAAGAGGGTCCGGGGCTCCGTTGGGACGTATGTTAAGAACCGATTAAATAATTATTATCACGCGACCGGGGCGGTTTGGGAAGAGCGAGGCGATTGGGGGATTGGGCGTTGGTAATTTGAGCTGATTTACAACTACTCTCTTTGATGGACTTCTAGCTGGCATGCCGGCATGATCGCGCAAGATCAATCATGGGAAGTTAACCAAAATCTCTTGTACCTCTTTACTGGTCAAGACGGGCGCGTCTGGACTGACACCGAGAACTGGAAGACCTGTTATGGAATCAGTCACAATCTTGCCCTTGGGCCGGTGCTTCCTGCGTGGCGTTAAGACAATACGCCCATTTTCGATGTTGCATCGAGAGGGTCGCCAGCACGGATGCCCAGCTTGCGGCGAATTGGCCCTGGGAGTACAACCCGTCCTTTGGTAGAGACCTTGGTTTGCATGGCAAGACTATCTTAACCAGTTTCTTGTGGTGAACAGTATCATGCAACAACTTGCGCTCTGCTCAATAGTACGTCAGGATACGCGTGTCTTCCTGGACGGGGATCATGAGACCGCTCTCAACATCCCGCACTGAGACCAGTCTCTTGGTCCAGTTTCCGTATTTGTCGCGCTCGTACGTGAAGGTGAGCCATTCAACCAGTTTTCCGTTGACATCGCGAGTTTCGACGTCGTCCGGGTCGCGGCCTGTCGGCTGGCCCTTATGATGTCGAACCTGCTCAAGGAATGTGCCATCCTCATCAGTCGTGTAGTAGACGGTGTATTCGCCTGGGAAGCCAAACGCGCCAACATTCGTACAGTGGCACTGCGGGTCCTGCCAATGAGAAGTCAGATGGCCTTGATTGAACGAAAACTCGGAAACTAAAGAGCCTTCGGAATTGAAACGGCTGCTCTCGATCACCTCGCCGTTCTCGTCATAGCGTTCCATAGAATGGAAAGACCATTTCCCCTGCGCGCCCCATATTTCGAGGTCCTTAGTAAATTTGTCTTTTTTTTCTATGGAGTGGAAGATCAATTGGCCGGATTCGTCAAAGTGCTTGCAGTCGATCTCATTGCCTTCTCGGCTAGAGGTGCTGACGATCCGGTACCAAAGCTTGTTATCAACGAAAACCCTTTCCTCTGTGGTGCCGAATGGTCCTATTTCGCGTTCGGTACGGCGGATGCTTGTCTTGTCGCCCTCGTGCGCAACAACCTCAGTTTCTCGTCCGGACTCGTCATGTTTTGGACGAACCAAGTTCACAGGCTTGCCAAAGTCATCGAGGGAACCGGATTCGAGCCTTTCTCCAGTTGGACAAAAGACCATCCAGGCAAATGAAGTGTTGAGAGGATATCTCTCCCTTTTTCGAGGATCTTTATTCAGTGGTTTTGATTTAAGTAACTGGGTGTGAATGGGCCCTTCAAAAGGCGTTGGCCATCGATGTCCGTTCTGCCCGCTCACAACAGGACTGGCGGCGAGAAGAAGAACGAATGGAATGGATACTCGCTTGAAAAGGCGGATTCTCATATCGATCACCCTCAAGAGACACTTCGACTCATTGTAGGAACGGGCTAAGAACGAGAATCTTGCGGTTTCAAATCGCTAAAAGATTGAGGCAGACGAAAGCGCCCTTCTAGGCCAGCGATTGCGCCTGCGCAAACCTCTTCGCCTGAATCTCAATAAAAACGTTGATCAGCGAAACTGCTGCTGGCGTTACCCCTGGAATGCGCGAGGCCTGGCCCAGGGTGCTGGGGCGAACTCGTTGCAATTTTTCGTTCATCTCACGGGAGAGGCCGCTCACCTTGGAATAGTCAAACCAGGAGGGGATTACCCGCTGCTCCGACTTCTTCAGGCGGTCGATGGATTTCTTCTGCTGGTCCAGATATCCGGCATATTTTATCTCTGTCTCCACGGTCTTCATCTCGTTGCGAGCGGCGGAAGAAAGCTGCGTGCTGACCGTATCGCCGGAAATCGCAGTGATCGCGGCAAAAAACTCCGGATAGCTCTCGGCCACAACTGGAGCAAAGTCTTCGATCACAATCTCAGGACGGCGCAGCAGTTGCGCCATGGAAGAACCGGTCGCGCTTTCCAGATTGACCTCGGGCACGCATGATCCATCACTCAAGTCTTTTGCGTTTGAGATACGCTTCTGGCGGGCGAGACTGATCTTTTCCAGCAGCTCAGCAGATACTTTCGTCTTGGCCAGTATCTCGGTCAGCTTTTGTGCCCGCTCCTGCTTGGCCAGGAATCGGGTCCACTCAGCATCATTGATCAAACCAATACGCCGGCCATGGGGAGTCAGGCGGCGGTCGGCGTTGTCGATGCGCAGGTGCAGGCGGAACTCGGCGCGCGAGGTAAACATGCGATAAGGCTCGTTTGTGCCTTTGCTGATCAGGTCGTCAATCAGAATGCCCGTATAAGCCTCAGTGCGATCGAGCACCAGAGGCGGTTCGCCTTTTATCTTGAGTGCAGCGTTGATCCCCGCCATGATTCCCTGGCATGCCGCTTCTTCGTAGCCGGAAGTGCCATTGATCTGTCCAGCCAGGAACAGCCTTTCGATCTTTTTGGTCTCCAGAGTGCGCTGAAGCTCCGTGGGATCGATGGAATCGTATTCGATGGCATAGCCAGGCCGCAGCATGTCCGCCGTTTCCAGCCCAGGGATGGATTTGATGATCGCCAGTTGCACATCGATGGGCATGGAGGTGCTCATGCCATTGACGTAGATTTCATGCGTATGCAGCCCTTCAGGCTCGAGAAACAACTGGTGCGTGGTCTTGTCGGGGAACTTGACGATCTTATCTTCAATGCTGGGGCAATACCGCGGGCCTATGCTTTGGATTTGCCCTGAGTACATGGGCGAGCGATGGACATTTTCCCGGATAATGCGGTGCGTCTCCGGCGTCGTGAATGCAATGTGGCACGGCACCTGGCGCTGCGTGATCTTGCGCGTTCGAAAGCTGAAGGGGGTAGGGTCGTCGTCCCCTGGCTGCAACTCAAACTTCGACCAGTCGATGCTGCGCCCATCGAGCCGTGGAGGAGTTCCGGTCTTAAGCCGGCATCCACGCAACCCAAGCAGTTTGAGCGATTCGCCCAGAAGCTGGGAAGGTGGTTCGCCACTGCGTCCCGCGGGATAGGTTTGTTCTCCGCAATGAATCAATCCATTCAGAAAGGTGCCAGTGGTGATGATTACGGCATGGGCCGCGATACAGCGACCGTCGCGAAGCTTGATGCCTGTAGCTGTCTTCACAGCAGTTGAGGGTGACTCTGCTCCACAATCTGCTTCCATCACAGCCGGGGGCGGCTGTGACACACGAATCTCATCAACCAGCAGTTCTGCTACTTCTGCTTGCTTGATGTGGAGGTTCACTTGGCTTTCCAATACCTCACGCATCTTTACCCGGTACTGTTGCTTGTCGCACTGGGCGCGAGGAGACCACACTGCCGGACCACGCGAGGTATTCAGGAGACGAAACTGAATGCCGACTGCGTCGGTCACCTCTCCCATGATTCCACCGAGAGCATCGACTTCCCGGACAAGATGACCCTTGGCAATTCCTCCCACGGCTGGATTGCACGACATCTGCGCGATGAGGTCGGCATTCAGGGTGAACAATGCTGTTTTCAGCCCCATGCGAGCTGAGGCCATGGCCGCCTCGCAGCCTGCATGGCCGGCGCCTACCACAACTACGTCATATTGCTCGGTGAACTCGGACATCGCTAATCCTCTATTTTACAAGTCCTGTGATAAAGATCACAGGAAGCTGTCTTCAAAAACGATATATTGACCGGGTCATTGCGGAAGTACGGCATTTAAGTTCTCGCCGATGCTGCCGATTACACAACGGAGGGGATTATGTCGTCACGCAGTGTATTTCGCAGAAAGGTTGTTCTACCCATCACCATTATTCGCCGCAACACGCAAGAGAAGCTGCTTGCGCATACGCTGGATCTCACGGAGACATCCGCGAGAGTCGGGGGGCTGGCCGCGTTGCTGGAACCCGGTGAGACCATCGAAGTCCAGCGCGGGGGTGTAAAGGCCAGATTCCAGGTGTTTTGGATGGGCGCTCCAAGCAGCGCCATGGCCGGGCAGGCCGGCATACGCTCTCTGGAACCCGGCAAGTCTGTTTGGGGAGTCATCCTCCCGGAAGACGAACCTGATTTTACAGTGGATCCCGGACGGCTGCGGGACGCCCTGGCGCCTGTTCGGAGTTCTGGGCAATTTCCGGGAGAGCAGCGCTGGCATACGCGATACTCTTGCACTGGTTCTGCATCAGTCAAGCAGCAAGGGGTTGCTTATCCTGTTCATGCCGAGGTGAAGGACATCTCCCGTGGTGGCGTTTATCTGGAGATGAGCACGCCACTCCTGGTTGACGCACAGATTACTGTGACCGTGAATGTCCTTGGAATTTCGTTTCAAACGGCCGGTACGGTGCGTACAAGTTATCCCCTCGTAGGAATGGGGATCGCCTTCAACAACTTATCAGCGCAAAATCAGGAAAAAATCGCGCAGATGATTGCGAGGATTCAACAAGAGACATCCACCAGAAGCGAGATCAATGATTCACCAACCGGGGCATGTTCGCAAAATCTGGAACCCTCACCGCGCCGCCTTTGCCTAAGTACTTACCCCGTTCGGGAATTGACGGCAGCGTGCGAAGCCCTGGCATCAGATTGCGGAAGCTGGAAGTCGGCTGCGCTTCCCGTTGAGATTCAGGAATTGCGGGACGCTTTGAGCATGCTTCAGCACAAGCTCTCCGACGGCGGCGGACCAGAAATCGAGTTGATGGATTTCTACTCGATGTCTGCAAGCAAGGTGCAATAAGCGGCCTTATTTATCCAGACCGAGAGTCTGTCCGGCACGATGAGCAATAAATAGGAGGAACAAGAGCAGCAGGGGAATATTTCCGAGTTGATTCCCCAAGTACCG
Source organism: Candidatus Angelobacter sp. (assembly GCA_035939495.1). Taxonomy (GTDB): domain Bacteria; phylum Acidobacteriota; class Terriglobia; order Terriglobales; family Acidobacteriaceae; genus Angelobacter. The sequence goes on from DASZFU010000118.1 coordinate 62,615, forward strand.
CCACGCCGGCGAACCTGCCGGAAGTTGCCAGGTACACAAGGTGAGATTCAACATAAATAAGGCGCCGGCAACCGAGAACACTCGTACCCACCAACCCAGCACCATCGAAAGCCCGATCAGCAACTCGGCCACTCCCACTGCATAGCCGGAGATAAGGGGATGCCGAAGAGTCAGGTTTAGAAAGGGCTTGTAGAAGCCCACAGCCGTCTGGTCGACATATCCATGGACATACTTCTCATATCCTCCATGAGCAAAGTCGGGGTGGATCAGCTTATATTGCGCAAAAAACAGGAACATAATACCCACGGCAATGCGCGCAACCGCCATCCAAATCGACGATGAGCCGGTATTTGAGATTTTCATAATGTACCTAAGGGTAACACCTGCTTTAGAATTCAAAAATGAAACAGGTCGTGGCAGGGCTGGTTGTGCGTGGCGACGAGATTCTGATCTGCCAGAGGACCAAATACCAGCCACTTCCCCTGAAATGGGAATTTCCCGGTGGCAAGATCGAACCCCATGAACAGCCGACCGAAGCTCTTTATCGCGAACTGGAAGAAGAATTAGGCATCCTGGCGGAGATCGGGCCGAAAGTTGCGACCATTTGCCACGATTACGGCAATGGCGCGGCTGTCGAATTGCATTTCTACCGGATCGAACGGTTCCAGGGAGAGATCGAAAACCGCATCTTTCGCGATGTACGCTGGGTCCGCCGCGCCGAACTGCCGGCTTACGACTTCCTTGAGGCCGACGTTGCCTTGGTGCGCGACATTGCTTCCGGGCGGATGATTCTCTCTAACTGACAAATATAGGGCTTCGAAGCCATGGAAATCGTTCTCTATCACACGCTGGGAAGACTTCCTGAACCAGAATCAACCTCCAGATTCTGCTGAGGAGGCAAACATATACGCCACGGTCAGAGCCATGATCACGATGGCTGTAACCCAGGCGATAATATTGAATACTCTTCCGTTCACATACTTGCCCATCAGCCTTTTTTTATTAATGAGGAGCAGCATAAAGATCAGTACGGGGGGCAACAAAACTCCATTGAGCACTTGCGAGAGCAGGGTGATCTTGATCATGGGAAAATTCGGGATCAAAACCATCGCAGCCCCTGCCACCACCAGGATCGTATAGAACCAGTAAAAGATTCTGGCCTCACCGAATTTCTTGTCGAGCCCCGATTCGACCCCCAGTCCTTCGCAGACGGTGTACGCAGTAGAAAGAGGCAGAATGGATGCCGCAAACAGCGAAGCATTGAACAGTCCGGCGCCAAACAGAAGCTTAGCCCATTTGCCCGCCAAAGGCCCAAGGGCCTTGGCCGCATCAGCCGCTTCATGGATGTCGTGCTGATTATGAAGGTAAAGGGTAGCGGCACAGGCAACGATGATGAACCAGGCCACAATATCGGTAAAAAAGCAGCCAAAGATCACATCGAGCCTGGAAGTGTTGTATTGTCGTGGAGTCACGCCTTTTTCCACGATGGAGGCTTGCAAGTAAAACTGCATCCACGGCGCGATGGTCGTGCCGATGACCCCCACCAGCATGTAAATGTAGTTTTTGTGCCAGAAAAGGCCCTTCTCGGGAGGCAGCACAGTGGCCTCGATCGCTGCCGTCCATCCAGGCTTGGCGAGCACCCCGGCGATGATGTAACAGATATAAAAAAATGAGGCCGCAACAAAGATCTTTTCAACACTCTTGTAGTTGCCTTTGACCACCAGCAACCACACCAACCCGGCTGACAAAGGGACGCTGATGTACCTGGAGACGTCGAGCAACTCCATGCTGGTGGCGATTCCGACAAACTCCGCGACCACGTTGGAAAAATTCACCAGCACCAACAGGGTCATCATCAGGAAAGTCAGACGCAGGCCATATTCCTCGCGGATCAGATCGCTGAGTCCCTTACCGGTTACAGCGCCCATGCGGGCCGACATCTCCTGCACCACGATCAAGGCAAAGGTGATAGGAATGATGCTCCAGAGAAGTTGGTATCCGAAATGGGCCCCGGCGGACGAGTAGGTATAGATGCCGCCGGCATCATTGTCGACATTTGCGGTAATAAATCCCGGGCCGATAACCGCGAACAGAAGCAGGATCCGGGTCTTCCAGTTCCTGAGCCATTTCATTGGACGCGTTCATACGAAAATTCAACCAACTCCGCAGAATAAACGAGGAAACGTAAAAAGAACAACTATCTTTATGAAAATGCGATAAAAAAATACGAAGTACCGCCTTCAATTCACTGCTAACAATCAAATTCGTGCCAAGGCGCGAAGAATTTCATCAAGCCGGCTTCAGATCAGTGGCGTCTGCGGAGATCAGTGGTAAGCATTCGCGTAATTCGCGGCTAAATGTTTGGATCTTGGCCTTGATACCAAAAGCCGGTGATTACACCTTGCTGCGCAGGATGCTGATCACGTCGTCGGCGGTGATGATTCCGGCCAGATGCATCTTCTCGTCTATGACCGGCAGGCTTTGGAGGTTGTATTTGTCGAACATTTCCGCGACTTCGCTCTCGCTGACATCGGCTTCGCAGAAGATAGTGTGTTCAGGGCTGAGGGTCGAAAGCTTGGTCTCAGAGGTGCCTAGGACGAGGGCAACGAGGGGGACCGCTCCGACAAGCTTCTCCTCGGAATCAACCAGGAAAATCGTGCTGATGGTGTCGGTCGCGCCTTCGAATTGGCGCAATCGATTGATTGCATCTGCGACCGTGGCGTCGGGCGGCAGGGCGAGATATTCATTGGTCATGTGTCCTGCGGCCGTATTTTCTTCAAAGGCCAGAAGTTCGCTCACTTCTTCGCGCTCTTCCGGTTCCATCTCTTCCAGAATTTCTTCTGAAGTTTCCTGAGGCAGGTCGCCGAGCAGATCAGCAGCCGCATCAGGGCCCATCTCTTCCACGATGTCGGCAGCCTTGTCGGAGTCTATAGAACTCATCAACTCCACCTGCAGCTTGGGATCGATCTCCTCCAGGGCTCCAGCCGCCACTTCTTCATTCAGAGAGCCAAAGACGGCCTCGCGCTCCGCTGGTGAAAGTTCCTCCAGGATGTCGGCAATATCTGCAGGGTGAAGCTTCGAAAGCCTTTCATATTCAAGCTTCAGATGGACGCGCCGGGCGGGATCGGTTTCAATCAGGTTCACGAATTCCCAGGGAAGGGTCCTCTCCGGCAGGCGCACAACCAGCGCTTCAATGGCCTTCATGGGCGCAAGGCCTTTTAACAATCGCCGGACGGCGCCTCTCAGCCCCACATCCACTTTCTCGATTTTCAGCTTCAGGTTGCCATTCGAAAGCTCCTGGTGCAGGTCGACGTCATTGACTCGCACCACCTTGCGACCGTGAACGTCAATGATTTGCTGGTCGAGCAGGTCTCGTTCCAGCAATAAAAGCCCTTCCCAACTGACCAGGTGGGGCCAATCCGCGATGCGGTCCATGGTGCGGACCAGTCTCTCCTGCATGGGAAGCACGGACTTCAAAGGGACCATGCGGTCGCCATCCTGGCTCCTTACGATAAAGTCCGAGATGTGGTTGGGATCATCCTGGGGCGCAATCGCCACTTCGCGCACGTGTCCGGCCAATTCCCCGGAATTATCGTAGACCGGGGCGCCGATGATGCTGGAGAGGGCGATTTGTTGCATGAGTTAAGGCTCCAAATGCAGAATACCGAAAGCTGTTGGTGGATTCCAGCAAAGAATCACAGGTAGTGGGTCAGTTTCCCTGAAACTGACCCACTACCAGTATCAGCGTCTAGCGATTCGCTTGAGAATCGCGGGCCTTTAGGCAGACGTTCATCGCGGCAGCGATGAATAAGGACTAAGCTGCGGGGCCCCTTGAAACAAAACTGACCCACTGCCAGTATCAGCCGTCTAGCGGTTCGTTTGTGAATCGCGGGCCTTTAGGCAGACGTTCATACGGTTTGACAATTTCATCTCGGGCTAGGCAAACTACCGGTTCGCCTTATACTGTGACATAGCACATGAATTCAAGCGTGCCCCTGGCCGGGCAGGAATTGTGAATCATCGCCTAAAAAACCGGGTTTCGTATACGCTAGATTCAACGCTGGAGAGCGTCAATAAGGCGGAAGAGAAAGCCACCGAGATCGCCTCCAGTTCAGGATTCAGCGAAGACCAGCAACACCACATCGCGATGGCGGTCCGGGAGGCGGCGGTGAATGCGGTGCTCCACGGAAACGCCTATGATCCCCGGAAAAAGGTGTTCGTGGTGTACGAGATGACTCCCGAGTCGCTGGTCATCACCATCACCGACCAGGGCAAGGGCTTGGATCCGGAGTCGATTACTGATCCGCTCGCGCCGGAGAACCTGATGCGGCAGTCGGGGCGAGGCATCTTCCTGATCCGGGCCTTCATGGACGAGGTGAAGATCAGAAAACTGGATCCTGGAACCGAAATTACTTTAATCAAGCATGTTGGCCGTGAGGCCGCGAACGCCAAGGAGGAAACAACGTGACCATGAAATCAAGCGCCCGGCAGGTGGGCGGAGTGACCATCGTAGACCTGAGCGGACGTATAACCCTTGGGGAAGGCAGCGTGGTATTGCGGGACACCATCCGCGACCTGGTCGGCAAAGGCCAAAACAAGATTCTGCTCAACCTGGCCGATGTCACCTACATTGACAGCTCCGGAATCGGAGAACTGGTGAGCGCCTATACCACGGTGCGCAACCAAAGCGGAGAACTAAAGCTGCTGAAACTCACCAAAAAGGTGCACGACCTGCTCCAGATCACCAAGCTCTACACCGTCTTCGATATCAAGGATGACGAGACGGCGGCGGTAAAGGCTTTTAACTAACGGACTGATATCCCGAAAATCGGAACTCAAAGAAGCCCGAAAAGAATTCACCCCAAATATAATTTTGCAGGCAGGGGGCTAACCCCGCCTGCTTCCTATTTTTTTATGCCAAGAATCTCACGCCTTGACCGCTCTCAAGTTACCGATGAAGTGGCCGCGATCTACGACCACTTCATGAAGGTACGTGGAAACATCCCCAACATGTTTCGCACAGTGGCCCACCGTCCCGAGATCCTGAAAACCATGATTGCCCATTTTCGCGCTGTCATGGAGACTGGGACCGTTTCCGCCAAGCTCAAAGAATTGGTGATTACCCGCACCTCGCAGATCAATCGCTGTGAATATTGACTGGCCTCTCATACCGTCTTGGCAAGACGGCTGGGATGGACAGATGAGCAGATCAAAGACCTTCACAATTTTGAGAATAGCGCCGATTTCAGCGACCGCGAGAAAGCCGCATTACGCCTGGCCGAGCGGGTCACCAGAGACGCTCACAATATCGATGACCAGTTCTGGGACGAACTCCGCAGACATTTTGATGAAGGAGAAGTGATTGAGCTGCTGGCAGCAATTGGGCTATTCAACTATTTCAACCGGTTTAACGATGCCCTGCAGATGGAACCCACAAAATGAATTGGGTAATTGAGTAATTTGGTAATTGGGTAATTCAAACCTGTATATGCTCAAGGCAAGCAAGCCTTTCAATTACCCACTTACCAAATTACCCAATTACCCAATTTCTTAGTTCACAACGATCTTGTCTTCAATCCGGTGATATTCGTCCTCTCCGACGATGCCTCGCTTGGCTAAGTCTTCTTTGGCTCGGTAAGGACGGTTTGAAATGATGCGATGAGCCGATTGAGCATCGATTCCTGGGAGGTTCATCAGTTGCGATGTGGAGGCGGAATTGACGTTGACCGCTTTCTGGTCGGAATTCCAGCCTTCGCGAACACCTTCGGCAACGGCCGAGCCTTGCTTGCGCGCCTCTTCTGCGCCTTTTTTGATTTCTTTGCTGGCGTCCCTGGTCGCTTGCTTGAACTCGGATGTGATCTTGGACGCTTCCTCGCGCGTTTTATTTGTATCTTGGTTGCTGCAACCGGCAACGATCAGCAGGCAGAACGCAATAGTACACAACACTCTCATGGCTTCCTCTTAGAAACGCTTCTATTGTTGGAGATCATGCGACCCCTTAGGAGTTGCCACGAGAGCAGAGTTGAAATTCATCCCTCAGGCAGCCTTGGCCTTAAGGTTGGAGGGGCATAACGGCTTCCATATACGAGAATCACGCCCGACAGCGCGGCCGCAACAAACGTAACCCAAAAACCGGTCTGTAGCGATGAAGTCTTATCGGAGATCCAGCCGATAATCGAGGGCGACGGCACATCTCCAAGCAGGTGAATCACAACCACGTTCACGGCGAGGGCGGTAGAGCGTATCTTCGCATCCACTGAGTTCACAATAGCGGCATTGAGTGGACCGGTATTGAGCAGGAGAAAGAACTCCGCCAGACACATGGCGGGAATCATGGGGCTGCCCGTCATGTAGATGGCCACCATCATCAAAGGAACCGCAGCCAGCATTGCCACCCCGGAAAGCGTGTAGTAGGCACCTTGCTGACGCTTAAGCAATCTATCGCCCAGCCACCCTCCGGTGAGCGTAGCGACGATCGCGGTGGCGCCGGTCATCGCGCCGAAGATCGTCGTCGCCTGATCGAGAGGAATATGGCGGACGCGATAGAGGAAGGTCGGCATCCATTGCTGCAGTCCGCCGAGAGCAAACGTGTACATGGCCAGGCCGAGGGTTGCGCTTACAAAAGCGCCATTTTTCAGCAAACCGGGAAGGGTTGAGCGGACCTCAGAGGCTGTAACCAAATCGCTCTTCCCGCGCTCCGGCTCCGGCAGAATCCACAACATGAGCGCCAGCAGGAAACCTGGAATGCCGGCCACCATGAAGGGCGCCCGCCAGCCAAGTGCAACTCCCATCTTTCCGCCCATCACAATACCTAAAGCAGTGCCAAAGGGCAGGGCGAGATTGAAGATCGACAACATGCGTCCACGGCGCTCGATCGGGAACAAGTCGGCAATCAATGTAGGGGCAATCACGGCATAACTGGCTTCGCCGATGCCCACCATGATGTGCCGGAAGAGCAACTCGCCGTAAGTATGAGTAATGCCACTCAGCAAGGTGAACCCGCTCCATACGAAAATGCCGATGGCGACAATCCTGTGCCGGGCATAGCGATCACCAAGCCGCCCTACAAAGGGTGCGGCGCACAGATAACAAAGAAAGAATGCACTGTTGAGGCGTCCGAGTTGGACGTCGGTAAGGACAAATTCTTTTTGGATGAGCGGTTGGACCCCAAACAATACCGAGCGATCAATGTAGTTGAGAACATTCAGGCCGGTGAGCAGCGCGAGCGTCAGGCGAGGGTAAAGTTTCGATGGCATTCAAGCTGCGCCATTATACGGTTTCAGCTCATTTGCGCGGTCTGGGCCAGCGGGCCTCTACGGTTGTGCCAAGTCCGCCCCTCGGACGAAATACACCCTTCACCACCGCCCACTTAGGACGAGCAGCCCGCACCACGTCTTCCAGCACCTGGTTCACGATGTTTTCCTGGAAGATGCCAAGATTGCGGTAATGGTGCAGGTATTCCTTCAGGGACTTCAACTCCAGGCAGAGCTTGTGGGGCATGTAGCGGATTTCCAGCAGGCCAAAATCCGGTAGCCCTGTTTTCGGACACACCGAGGTAAACTCCGGCACATCAACCATGATCTCGTATGCGGGGAACTGGTTCGGCCAGGTGTCGATTTCAGGAAATCGATGGTCCAAACCCGCCTTGGCGTGGTGCTCGGTGTAACCTGTGCGGTTTGGCATTGTGATTCATTGTAACAACTGCATTTTTGAATGCGCCGGTGAGTGGGTCGTAGATACCGACGTCAGGACAAACGCATCTAAATTCAGCTCTATTCGCCGAAGAAATACGCAAATCTAACGAAACCCCTGTCATCCTGAGCGGAGCGCCTGAACTATGCGTCCTAAACTCAAGTCCAATGGCGCGGAGTCGAAGGACCCCATGATGCTTATTCTATAAAAGCTGATTCAGGGAGTTCTCACCATGCACTCTCATTCACACTGCCTGATGCTCCCTACTACTTCGGTTCCAGCTTAATCCTCTTCGCTAGTTGCTCATCAGCTTCTTTGATGGATTGGTTTCGGAACAGGAGCTCTTTGCCCCAGCCTTCTGATAAATCTTTCCATCGGGGATTCTTGCTTTCGATCAACGCAATCTTTTTGGAACGCCTCCATCCCTTTAATTGCTTTTCACGGCCAATAGCTCGATGAACCCAATCGTAGCTCTCGTAATAAACCAGCCGGTCACAGTGATAACGCTTGGAGAAGCCCTCAATATCGCCGGTCTTATGCTGCCTGACACGGACACCCAGGTCATTCGTCATTCCAACATAGAGCGTGCCACTGGCGCTGGCCATGATGTAAACCCAATATTCGTAGTCTTTCGGCATTCTCGTTAAAACTCCCTGACGCTGCATGGTCAACCGAGTCATCGGGGGGCCTTCGACTGCGCCAGGATGACAGGAAATAAGAGGAGTTGATCTTGGAGCAATTATTATAGGAACTGGCCACGCACATTCAGAGGGGATGCGATTTCGGCACTCCCAGGCTCTGACACTCTCATTGCCGCTCAGTCAGCCGCCATAACGCGCTATCTACAACCTCCTGTCATCCTGAGCGGAGCGCCTGAACTGTGCTTCCCAAACTCAGATCTATGGCGCGAAGTCGAAGAGCCTGTTCTGAGGTGAAGCCGAAGGAACCCCATGATGCTTATTTTATAAAACTGATTCAGGGAATTCTCACTACAAACTCTCATTCACACTGCCTGTGATGTGCCCACTGCTTCAGTTCCAACCTATCGAGCTCTCATTTCGAGTGTCTTAATCCAGCCATCAAAATGGCCGCATTGCGTTCGAATTTTTTGAAAACCAATTTCAAGAGCAGCGAGATTACCAAGGAAGGGCTTTTCGTAACCAGGTACGACATCCTCGATTCGCTTGGAGGGGTTGGTTTCAAAAGAATCGTTTATATCTTCCGGCGACGCAAAACTGTCTCGTATCTTCTGGAAGGTCAGAGCTAATCCCGGTCTTCCAATACCTGGGCAAACGCAGCACAATCACTGAAGAGTAATCCCTCAAATTCATGCATTACAACGAACGGGATGAAACCGATCTGGATTAAAACCTGTTCCTATATCCCTAAGTAAATCACGCAATAAAGCGTCTTGCACATGTGATGCTTTCTTGCTTGTCTCCAACTGTGCCGCCTCTGCTCTACCTGGCCACGCTGCGTCTCCCTCTCTTGGGAGACCATAATAATCGACCATGGTAGTTGACAGGCATCCGCTATCTTGTCGCAGATGGTTGATTATGTCTTTTTTTACGCGGGGCCAAGGCCGGATTCCACCCCGAAGACGACGCAGGCGGGCATTACCTATGATCCTTGCGCTAACAGATTGATATCCTGCATGAATCAAGTGGTCTCGAAGTACGACGTTTACAAAGTCTTCTTCGGTCTGTCCCTCAACATGGATCAGCAAACGAGGCATGGCTATTCGGGAACCGGACGCCCGGCAAATTCATTCTTTTCCCAAAGCTGGCCCAAGCTGTAGTCCTCCAGCCACTCTTTCAATTGAGGATGCTCCAGTCGCGCTATTTGAGTCCCGCCACGAACGCGATTGGCAACGAGTACATCCTCAGGGTCAAAATGATCCAAGAGCAGAGATGACTGCGTGGAAGCAATCACCTGCGTGCTCTCTGACGCCTGCCGGATGAGAGAGGCTAGCATCTCAATGGTGTACGGGTGTAATCCAAGCTCAGGCTCATCGACCAGAATCATTGATGGAAGATACTCCTTGGGTTGGAGAAGGAGAGTGGCGAGGGCGATGAACCGGAGCGTGCCATCGGAAAGTGACGATGCGTCGAAGTACTGATCCGAGTTTGTATGCGTCCATTCAAGCTTGATGTCGTCGGGCTTAAGCCTTAAGGGGTCCAGTTTGAAATCGTCAAAAAAGGGCGTCACTCGCTGAATTGTTCGCCGAATAAGGCTATAGGATGTCGGATGTTTCTGTTGCAGATAATAGAGAAAAGCAGCGAGGTTTGAGCCGTCAGGGCGCAGATAACTGTTGTCGTCTACTTTCGCGGTTTTCCGCATGGGCGAGGACTGGCTTGTATCATGCACATGGTAGAGCCGCCAGCCACCAAGGTGGCGCCGCACCCACCCTGCCGTGCCGTCAAGTTGCGGATCGCTGATTCCGGCTTCTCTCCCCTGCTCGCGGGACATAAGACGTGTTGCGAAAGGCTGTTCATAGCGAACCTTATCCCAAAAGAACGCGTTCTCCCAAGACGGATAAAGTCCATCGTCCTGGGCGGGAGTTAGCCTGATGTCGTATTGGTTGACCTCTTGGTTGAAGGATAGGCGCAAATAAATCTGCTCGGTGGTCTTCGAGCCGAAGTGCAATACTTTTTCTGCGCCTCCAGCTTCGATCACATAATGCCGCAGTCTTCCTTCTCGGATTGCATGGAGAAATGCAAAGACTCCAATAAAATTGGATTTACCCGATCCGTTGGGGCCGATCAAAATGTTGACGGCTCTCAGAGGCTTTTCAATCGACGCGATACTCTTGAAGCCTCGAACCGTGATGTAGTCGAGTGCAGTTGAAGACATGGATTCCTGGCGAAAAACGCGCCCGAGCTGAGCTCTTTGCAGGATAACCCGCTAAAAATAAACCATTTCAGTTAATCTGCCCGCCGCAAGCGTTTCCTCGTGAAGACCTTACCGATTCGGCCAGGCTGATTTTGAACCCCAGTTGTTTATACTAAAAGTTCTCACTATGGCACGCAATAACACTGCGAGTTTCTGGCGGCGTAACCGTCTGGTCTTGGGCGCGGCCATTGCCATTGCTGTGCTGCTGGTCTTCTCCAGCGGCATGATGCGCAAAGGCATTGTCCCGGTGCGCGCGGAAACCGTTGTTCGCCAGCCAATCGCCAGCGTAATCAGCACCAATGGCAAAGTGGAACCAGTAAAGAATTTTGAGGCCCACGCGCCCGCTCCAGCATCTGTAAAACGGGTGCTGGTGAAACCCGGAGACCAGGTAAAGGCAGGACAACTCTTGGTGGAATTGGATGACGCGGAGGCACGCTCAAGCGCGGCCCGCTCGTTGGCGCAGCTTCGCGCCGCTGAGGCCGACTTACATGCTGTGCAGAGCGGCGGGACCCAGGAGGAAGTTCTTACGACGCGTTCGGAATTGAGTAAAGCCCAGGCGGAGCGGGATGTGGCCCAGCGCAACCTGCAAACCGTCCAGCGGCTACAACAGAATGGAGCTGCGGCTCCCGCGGAAGTCGATGAAGCCCGGCAACGGCTGGCAAGGGCTGAAAGCGAAATCCAGCTCCTGCAATCTAAGCTCTCCAAGCGTTTCTCGAATCCCGAAATCGAAAAAGTTCAGGCCAAGGTCACTGAAGCGCATGCCGCTTACGCTGCCGCCCAGGACTTGTTGCGAAACTCCATCATCCATGCCCCATTCGCCGGCACTGTTTATCAACTGCCGGTAAAAGCCGGCTCCTATGTCAACGCTGGCGAGCTTCTTGTTCAGGTGGCCAATCTGGACACCATGCAGGTGAGGGCTTTTGTGGATGAACCAGAGATCGGACGCCTGGCCAGGAACCAGAAAGTGGAGATCACTTGGGATGCCGTCCCCGGACGGATGTGGGAAGGAACCCTCACACAGACTCCCACCGTTGTGACCAATCTCGGCACCAGGACAGTTGGCGAGATTACATCCCAGCTCGCCAACACCGATAGAACTCTGCTGCCCAACGTAAACGTCAATGTCACGATTGTGACCGCGCGGCATGATAATGCGCTGACAGTTTCGCGGGAAGCAGTGCACGATCTTGACGGCAAGCGCATCGTATATGAAATCGTGAACAATAAAATCAGACCCATTGAAGTAAAGACGGGAATCTCCGGTCTTACCCGTGTCGAGGTCCTGAGCGGTGTTACAGAAGGAACGAGAATTGCTCCTGGTTCCACCAACGCACAGCCTCTGCGAAACGGCACAGAAGTAAAGGTGGTTGAACGTTGAGGACCTTTCGATTTCTTGGCATCCTGCTGCTCAGCCTTACGCTTCTGCCTCAGGCCCGAACTGGCGGCGCTCCGGATGGCGCTGGCTTATCCGGCATTCAGTCACTACTCAACACCGCCAATACAGACGCAGCGTTGCACGATCTTGATGCTCGTATCCGTAATGACCAGCGAAACGCGCTTGCCTACAATGTGACCTGCCGTCTGTATTTTCAGCTTGAAATCTGGGATGACGCCATCCGCGCCTGTGAAAAAGCCGCCGGGCTTGAACCGCAAAACAGCGAGTATCACCAGTGGCTGGGCCGTTCTTATGGATTGAAGGCAGAAAACGTAGGCGCGCTCCGCGCATTTACCCTGGTGCGCAAGGTCAAAGCAGAATTCGAACGAGCCCAATCTCTTGGAAAAGACAATGTCATGGCTCATGCCGATTTGGCGGAGTTCTACATCGAAGCCCCTGGATTTATGGGAGGCGACAAAGCCAAGGCCCGCAAGCTGGCCGAAGTTGTGATGGGTCATGATGCCGCCGAAGCCCATTACATGCTGGCCCGGTTGGAAGAAAAACTGGGAGCAAAAAACAAAGCAGAGAGCGAATTCAAAGCCGCCATTGAGAGCAGCGGAAATCTCGCGCAACACTGGGTAGATCTGGCTGGATTTTACCGGCGCATGGGACGCATCAATGACATGGAGGCCACCGTCAACAAAGCATGCCAGGCTAGGCTCGACAACGGCATCGCGCTCTTTGATGGCGCCACTCTCCTGCTGCAGGCTGGGCGCAATTTTCCCGCTGCCATCCGGATGTTTCAACAATATCTTGCCTTGGATAAATTCGCCGAGGATGGCCCCGCATTTCGCGCGCGCTATCGCCTGGGACTGTTATTTGAAAAGCAAGGAGCGGCCCGCGATGCTGCCCGCGAATATCGCGCTGCTCTGGCCTTAGCGTCGCAATATCGTCCGGCCCAGGATGCGTTGGCCCGCGTTTCCCGATAGAATCACGATTTCCGCCATCATTAATCATCTACCAGGTGAATCTCATGACATCTCGCACCCGTTTGGTCGCTCTTGCAGGCTGCCTTTTCATTATTCTTTCAAGCAACATGCGAGCCCAGGAAGGCCAGCTTCCTTTCCGTACCGCCATTGAACTGGCATTGAAAAACAGCGCCACTTCCGGCATTGCCGCCGCCGATCAGGAACGGGCCCGCGCCGGCTATCATCAGGTTCGCGACCTGTTCACGCCTCAAATCACATTAGGTTCAGGGTTGGCGTTCTCGTACGGATTTCCTCTGAGCCTGGAAGGCTCTGCCCCATCAGTGTTTAATGTCAATGCGCAACAGTATCTCTTCAATCAGGCCCAGCAACAATTTGCGAAAGCGGCAAAAAACGAACGCGCGACCACCGAAGCCCTGAATGCCGATCGTCGCAACGACGTAATGATGGAAGCCGCAATCGATTATATGCAGCTTGATTTGCTTCAGTCTTCTTTGCATGTGCAGCTCGAAGAACAGGAGTTTGCCGCCAGATTCGAGGACATCGTGAATCAGCGCGTGCAATCCGGGCTTGATAGCCAAGTCGATCTCAATCGAGCCAAGCTGGCTTCGGCAAAGGTGCGCTTGCAACTCACGCAAACCAAATCGGCCATGGACCAGCTTCGGCTCCGTCTATCGCAACTGACCGGACTGCCGGTCGCCTCCATCCAGACTTCCACCGAGACTATTCCGCCGTTGCCTCCCGTTCCCGTGGACCAGGACCTGATTGCGTTGGCCTTGAGCAAAAATCCTGTGGTAAAGGAAGCTAGCTTAACGGCACAGACCAAGATGTTTCGCGCCATTGGTGAGGAGAAGCAGCTATATCCTTCGCTCGACCTCGTGGCTCAATACTCCGTTCTCGCCCGCTACAATAATTACGATGCGTTCTTCCGGAAATTTCAGCGCCATAACGTCACTCTCGGAGTGGCGATTCGCTTTCCGATTTTGAATTCTTCACAACGGGCTGTTGCCGAGGCGGCCAAGGCCGATGCTCTTAAGGCGCAAAAAGAAGCCCAAAATGCCAAAGACCAAGTCAGCTCAGAAACCCTCAAGCTGCAGCGTTCCGTGCAAGAGTTATCTGCCGCGCGCGATGTCTCGCGGCTGGAGCACCAGGTAGCTGATACCGATGTGACTGCCACTCACGAAAAAATCCAGTCGGGCGCGGCTACATTGAAAGACGAACAAAGCGCCCGGGTCGCAGAACATGACCGTTACGTGGCCTATATCGATTCGGTTTTCCAGTTGGATAAAACCCAAGTGCAACTCTTGCGGCAGACCGGAGACCTGGAAAATTGGGCGTTGGGACCGAAGCACTAAATTAAGATGCCGAAGCAGAACGAGCATAGATAGCCTTCGCTCTTGTTCTCGGCATTAACGCCCACTTCAGCGGCGCCTTGGATGAAGCGCGTTAATGAATAGAGCGAAAAAATGGCAGCGCAACGCCCGCCAAAAGCCACCTGGAATCCTCGGCGGTTCGGTTCGGTTTGATTTGACTTCCTCTGTGTTCCTTCGTGTCCTCTGTGGTTAATGGTTTTGGTTGGGGCTCGGCCACGCTGCACTGCTAACAATCATATTCGTGCCAGCGCGCGAAGAATTTCATCAAGCCGCCTTCAGATCAGTGCCGTCTGTGGAGATCAGTGGTAAGCAAGTATTGATCCGCGTTCTTCCACGTTAAATCCGCGGTAAAAACGAGTTCGGTTGTGGCTTTGATACTCTGCGTTTTCTGCGGTTGAAGCTTTGCCTTTTATCTTCTCCGCGTCTCGACGCCTCCGCGGTGCACTGGTTTTCTCCGTGTTTCTCAGTGCCTTCGTGTCTCCGTGGTGGGTTTGTTTTTTTTGCTTTTTGTTTGCAGCTCTGCTGAGTTCTACTGTCCAGGAGTGCCCCTAACCATAGAACTACTATTAAATCTTCGATCCCTGCTCCAGTAATACTTCTAATTTAGAACTATATTCACCTTACTATCAATAACTTACGTACTATTTCTCAATATTTTCACCCTAAATTCATTTTCTTCTTGACGGTTCACTCCCGCAACCCTTAAAACCTACCCAGGTAAGCTTTTCGATCATCCCTATGGGGATCGGCCCGGAAGCCATCCGGTTGAAGCCGGGCTAGGTTTATAAGGATTAACACGCTGGCGACTTCAAACCCCTTTGGCAACGCCATTGGGTCGAAAATTTATGATTGGGGAAGGGAAAGGCTGGGCAAAGGGTGGGACGAAAGGTAACAGCGGTAACAACCGGTAACAGAAATCGCCGGTATTCATGCGGGTTGTAACCGGTGTAACCGCTGTAACTGGTATTTTTTTGCACACAAACAATTTCCGGCCCAGATAAGAGCAACCCCAGAGGACGCAACTACCCGAAATCCCTCTCTGCGGTTGATTGGCATCCATTGCTTGTAACCGCTTGGATTGTTTACCGTTTAGCCCCAAAGCAAAGATGTTAGTATAGTTGTGGAGTCCAATGCCTCTAAAAACTTTATTTCTGAATCCGCCCTCGTTTGAGAATTTTGACGGAGGCGCCAGTTCCCGCTGGCCTGCTACCCGTGAAATCGAGTCCTATTGGTATCCGGTTTGGCTTGCCTACCCGGCCGGAATGCTGGAAGGCTCCCGCCTGCTCGATGCTCCTCCGCACCATATCTCGGTGGAAGAGACCATCGAGATCGGCAAGCAATATGAGTTTCTGGTTCTGTTCACCAGCACTCCAGGGTTTCCGGGCGATGTGCTGATGGCAACCAAGATGAAGGACGCCAATCCGGCCCTGAAGATCGCCTTCGTCGGTCCTCATGTCACGACGCTGCCGGAACGCTCGCTGCAAGAGTGCCCCGTGATCGATTTTGTCTGCCGGCGCGAATTTGATTATTCCATCGTCGAGTTTGCCAACGGCAAGCCGCTCTCGGACATCCTGGGAATCTCGTATCGCGACAAGAACGGCAAAGTTGCCCACAATCCTGATCGTCCCGATACGCAAGACCTCGATGCTCTGCCCAACGTCACTGACGTTTACTACCGCGATCTGGATGTGCGTCGCTACAACGTGCCCTTTTTGCTCCATCCGTTTGTCTCGCTCTACACCACGCGTGGATGCCCGGCGCAATGCACTTTCTGCCTGTGGCCCCAAACGCTAAGTGGACACCCGTGGCGCAAGCGCTCCACCGACGCCGTGGCCCGCGAGATGGCCCAAGCCAAAGAATATTGGCCATGGCTGGCGGAATACTTCTTTGACGATGACACCTTCAATATCCAGAAGGCTCGCACTGTGGAGCTTTGCTCGAAGCTTAAGCCTTTGAATCTGACCTGGTCCTGCACCTCGCGCGTCACCACCGATTACGAGACTCTCAAAGCGCAAAAGGAAGCAGGTTGCCGCCTTCTGATCGTGGGATATGAATCCGGCGACCAACAGATCCTGAAAAACATCAAAAAAGGCGCGACTGTGGAACGCGCCCGCCAGTTCACCAAAGACACCAAAAAACTAGGGCTGGTGGTGCACGGCGACTTCATTCTGGGTTTGCCAGGAGAAAGTCGTGAGACCATTCGCAACACCATTGACTTTGCGAAGGAGCTGGATGTTGAGACCATCCAGGTTTCGCTCGCGCATGCCTATCCGGGCACCGAACTTTACGACTTTGCCAAGAAGAACGGCTTCATTATCGGAACCGAGAAGATGGTCGACGAAGGCGGACACCAGCTTGCCCAGATCGAATATCCGGGCCTTCCACGCGAATACGTGCTGGAGATGGTGCATAAGTTCTACGATGAGTACTACTTCCGTCCCAAGGCGGTATTTCGCATCGTGAAGAAGGCCGTCTTCAACAGCAAAGAACGTAAGCGGCTCTACAAAGAGGCCAAGTCCTTTCTTAAATTGCGCGCCCAACGGAACCGTGTTGCCAAGGAGATGCGGGCCAACCACCCCCAGACTCCTGGCTCAACTGCCGATTCAGGCCAGCAACGGGAATCAACTGCCCAGGTGAGCGGAGACTAGCAAGTGAACGTGCGGAAGTATTTGGTTCTCTTGCTGGTAACGCTTTTCGCGGGGACCGGCGACATATTGCTGAAGGTCGGCATGAACCAGCTTAAGCCGATTCGTTTCAGTCATCTTGTGCCCGATCTATTTGCCGCTTTAGGCAATCCCTGGGTTGTGATTGGCATTCTTTGCCTGATCGCCTTTTTTGCTTCTTATCTCACTGCGCTCTCCTGGGCCGATCTTAGCTATGTTCTTCCAGCTACAGCCTTGGGATACGTGCTCATTACATTACTATCGAAGTTTCTGCTCCACGAAACTGTGTCGGTCTATCGGTGGGCAGGTGTTTTGCTGATCAGTTGCGGCGTAGGGTGGGTAACGCGAGGGCCGGCCCTGACCGAGCATCAGCGTGACGGTACTAAACTCGACGGGCAGCCGCTGCGCAACCGGCAGGAGCAGCATGAACTCGCTTAAACTGTGGAGCGCCATCAGCATGATCGTCCTGGCTTCCAGCGCTGGCGATGTTTTACTTTCGAGCGCCATGAAACGTATCGGCGATCTTGACGAGCTTCGCGCCCGCAGCGGCCTCCTGGTGGTGATTGGCAGGATCTTCGGCGAACAACGCTTCCTGATGGGGCTGGGCTGCATGGCAGTGGGGTTCTTTAGCCTTCTTACCGCGCTTTCCTGGGGCGATGCCAGTCTGGTTGCTCCAGCTTCCGCGTCCCTCACCTTCATAACCAGCGCCGCCCTCGCCAAGATCTTCCTCAAAGAAAATGTCGACCGCCGCCGCTGGGTCTCGGCGTTTCTCGTCTGTGTTGGCGTGGTCTTGCTGGCGCAGTAAACTAGACCTGTCACGATGGAGGAGTCATGGGTACGACGGTCAAGCTCACGTTTGAAGACTTTGCTAAGCTGCCGGAACGGGAAGGAGCTCCTTATGAACTCGACGAAGGAGAGCTTTTGATGGAAGCATCTCCGGCAGTCCGACACAATTTGATCCGGCAGCGTATTACCCTACAGCTAATGCCCTTCGTCGAGTCCAATGGTCTCGGCATAGTTGTTGAGGAAATGGATTTCCGATTGGGCCCCAATACTGTACGAAATCCCGATGTTGCTTTTATCGCCTCAGACCATCTGAAAAAAATTGACCTGGATCACTCGCCGGTCGAAGGCGCTCCTGCGTTGGCGGTTGAAGTAATCTCTCCCACGAATCGCGCCGAAGATACGATCAAAAAGATTCACCAATACCTGGGGGCGGGTAGCGTAGCAGTGTGGGTGATCTATCCTTCTTTGCGGCTTGCGGAAGTCTATTCAGTCAGTGGAGTTCTTGTAGTGCGGGAACCGGGAGTGTTGGAAGAACCAGGCTTACTCCCCGGCTTTTCCCTCTCTCTTTCCTACGTAATTGAAGGCAAAAAGAAGTAAGATTAAACTTGTCCGGTTCGGTGTAAGCAATCCTGCGAGGTATTGCTATGGCCGCGAAGATTTGCGTTTTGGCGCTTTTGGTAGCGCTCAGCTATCCAGTTGACAAAGTTCATGGTTCCCAGCCTCCCGACCATGCTGTCTTGGAGTCAAAACTACAGAAAATACTCCAAGGCAAGGTGGCAGTGTTACAAAGCTTTTACACCAGCGACGAACTCAACTTTGATTCCGAAGGCAAGCTTAAAGGCATGAGCGGCATTGGGCCATGGACATATTTTGGCCGCCTCGAGATTGGCTCTGTCCAACTCACAGATAGCTCATTGATCATCAAAGCCAAACGCAATGTGGTCAAATGGGAAGAGTCAGCCAGCGAATTCAGTAACTACACCCTGGACCGATCCACTCACATCACCATCGATCTGACGCCGGGATACGATGCAACCATGCTTTCGGCTACGATTGACAAAGTGTTTCTAAGCCGGCAGCAACGGCTCTCCGACATCGTTCCGGATTATTGGAAAGAGCTGTTGACCACCGAACGCAGCCGCAGAGCTAAACAAGACCAGGAGAAGGCAGAGATTATGAAGAGCGTCCAGGTAGCAGCGCAGGATGTATCCGTGCCCAAGCTGCAATCTTCAAGTCAAGGAATTGAGATCAGCCCTGCCACTTTTACCAAGGTTACGGCCAATATGCTTACCCTTTCTTTCATTGTCGATGAAAAGGGAGATGTAACGCGCGTCCAGATTGAGAAACCCGTAGGATTAGGCAAAGACGACGAGATCGCAACCACCATTGAAAAGTGGAAGTTCAGACCTGCTGAAAAGAATGGGAGGCCTGTAGCCGTGCTTATGTATGCAAAACGGGTATTTCTGCCGGGACGAGATCGCGATCCTATTAAAAACCTGGATCCTTTTCATAACCCGCAATGTCTCGATCCCAAACAGCTTAGTTGTTAGAAACCCTGCCCCCGCACTAGACCAATGGGATCGAGGGTGGGTTCGCCTGCAACTCGTCCAGGAACGGGTTCGTCGATGGGTTTGCCGCCTTCTCCAGGCGCGAGAAGCAGGTTCGATTCGAGGCCGTGTTGCCGCGTGTATAGATCGTAATAACGCCCTTTCAGAGCATAAAGAGCATCGTGATTGCCACGCTCAACGATTTTTCCTGCTTCCACCACCAGGATCTGATCCGCTTGCCGGATGGTCGAAAGCCGGTGGGCAATGACAAACGTCGTTCGTCCAGCCATCAGGTATTTTAGCCCCTGTTGAATGAAAGCTTCGGATTCCGAGTCGAGGCTGGAGGTCGCTTCGTCGAGAATCAGGATTCGAGGATCGGCCAGTACCGCCCGCGCAATGGAAACTCTCTGCCGCTGGCCTCCCGAGAGTTTCACGCCGCGTTCGCCGATGACTGTGTCGTACTTGTCTTGAAACTTCTCAGCAAACTCATCCACGTGGGCGATCCGGCAGGCGCGCAACATCTCTTCTTCCGTGGCTTCAGGACGGGAGAAGATGATGTTTTCACGGATCGTTCCGGCGAACAAAAACGACTCTTGCAACACAACTCCCAGCCTTGGACGGTACGCATCAAGGCGAACCTTGCTTAAATTATGTCCATCGATGTAGATCGTTCCTTGCGTTGGCTTGTGAAAGGCAGCAACCAATCCAATAATGGTTGATTTGCCAGATCCGGAAGAGCCGACCAGGGCCGCCACGCTGCCTGGAGTTGCAATAAAGCTGACGTCCTGGAGCACTGGCTTCCCAGCCTCGTATTCGAAATTGACATGTTCAAATTCAAGACGTCCTTGAATATGAGGAAGGGCAATGGTGCGCTCGGGATCCGCATGTTCCTGCAGTTCACCAAAGATCTCGCGGGTCCGATCCAGACCGGCAATGGCCTCTGTAATCTGGCTTCCAATATTGGTGATTTGCATGACGGGCGCAGCCAGATAACCCATGAACAGCGTGTACTGGAAGAATTGTCCTGGAGTCATGTGGCCGCTCATCATCTCCCGGCCACCGATCAGCATGATGATCGCGCCAACGCTTCCCATAACCAGAGTTGAGGCCAGTCCCATCGTGGACATCGCGGTCAGGGAACTCAGTACATTTTGCAACAATTTCTCGACGCCGCCACTGAAGACCTTATGCTCACGCTCTTCCGCATGATAGCCCTTCACCACACGCACACCACCCAGGGATTCGGTCAACCTTCCGGTGACATCGGCGTTGATCTTGCCCCGTTCACGGAAGATCGGACGGATGGTCTTGAACGCCCTCTTGAGCACCAGCGCAAACAGGAACAATGCACCCACTGCGATGCCGGTCATTACTCGGCTGATCTTGATCATCCAAACCAGAACAATCGCAGCCGTAAGCACTCCGCCGACAAACTCCATGAGCCCTGTTCCAATGATGTTCCGCACCCCTTCTACGTCGCTCATGATGCGCGCGACCAGCGTTCCGCTCTTCGTCGAGTCGTAGTAGCTCACAGACAAGCGGGCTACATGGGCCTGCACTTTGCGCCTCAGCTCCGCAATAGCGCGCTGGCCATCCTTGGAAAGTAATTGGGTCAGGGCATAGGAAGTTGCCCCTTGCACGAGCGAGGCGAGAACTACTCCCACGACCAGCAATAGCAGAAGTTGCATGTCCTTTCTGGGGATGACTACGTCGAGCAACAGTCGGCTCGAATAAGGCAGGGCCAAGCCCGTGACCCGGCTGATGGCGAGTAAAACAAAGCCCATAGCCAGCCGGTAGCGCCGGGGTCGAATAAGTTCCCATATCTGGGGCAGGGCTGACTTGAGTTGATCTTTTTTAGATTTTTTAGGTTTCTCCTGGTTTTCCGGCAAAATGGCCCCCAGCTTGGTGTGCTTGTTTGATTATCTTGTCTGATTATATGGGGTTCTCAGGCTGATTGGACCTGTATCTTGAGTGCCATTCGTACTTTTTCTTCGAGGCCATCGGCGGTGAACGGCTTCTGGATAAAGACGCTGCCGGTATCCAGCAGTTTCTGATGAAACATGGCGTTATCCGTGTAGCCGGACATGTAAGGCGAGAAATAAGACGGGCCGGATGCTTAAATCATCCGACATGGCAGCATCGGGCACGGCGCTGAAGTATAGTTTGGCAGGTATCGAGAGTACAAGAAAAATGAATGCAACCCGGACAAAATTTTCTTCCGGCCAGCAGCTAGAAGCCAGGAGCTAGAAGCTAATTTAGAATTCCCATTCATGGGCAGAACTTACGATTTTGCGGTCATCGGCGCGGGAGTCTTCGGCGCGTGGACAGCGCATTATCTTCAACGCAGTGGCGCCCACGTGGCCCTCATTGACGCTTATGGTGCTACGAATGGCCGCGCCAGTTCGTCAGGAGAAACGCGGGTCATCCGTGCCGGCTATGGACCGGATGAGTTGTACACGCGCTGGGCAGTGCGCTCCTTGCCATTGTGGTGCGAATTCTTTGACCGGGTTCGCCTGCGCCTCTTTCATCGTACCGGCGTGCTGTGGCTGAGTACTGATGGAGACACCTATACCCAACAACTCCTGGATGTTCTAAGCAACAACGAAGTACCGTTTGAAAAATTATCGGCTGACGATATTCGCCAGCGTTACCCGCAATTTCTGTTCGAAGATGTAGCCTGGGGGCTGCTTGAGACGCGCGGCGGTCTTCTGATGGCGCGCCAGGCCGTGCAAGCACTGGTAAAAGATGCAGTAAGAAACGGGGTTGACTATCAGATTGCCTTCGTCTCGCCACCCGAGGGCCGTGGCTCGCTATCGCAAATCAAGACCAGCAGCGGTGTTATTTCTGCGGCCACATTTGTCTTTGCCTGCGGACCCTGGTTGCCAAAATTGTTTCCGGAGCTGCTTGCGCAACGCATCTTCGTCAGCCGGCAGGAAGTTTTTTTCCTTGGTCCACCGCCTGGAGTTACCGGCTATGGTTCGCCGCAAATGCCCGTCTGGCTGCATCATGGTTATCCAGGTATTCCATATGCGCTTCCCGACATGGAAAACCGGGGTCTCAAGATCGCCTTTGATCAGCATGGCCCTGCCTTCGATCCGGATACCGGCAACCGCGTAGTTCGAGACGTAGCAATTGACCGCCTGCGTAGCTTCCTGAAAAAACATCTTCCCGCCATGCACGCTGCTCCGATCCTGGAGACGCGCGTCTGCCAGTATGAAAACACCTCGAACGGCGATTTTTTGATCGACCGCCATCCTGATTTTGAAAACGTGTGGATCGTAGGAGGTGGATCAGGACACGGATTCAAGCACGGTCCAGCAGTCGCCGATTACGTGAGCGCCCGCATTCTCCGCCATGCCCCGGCGGAACCGCGTTTTTCCTTGGCAACCAAACAAACCGTGCAGATGCGCGCTGTGTATTAAGAACGTTTCTCAAGAACCAATTTCGCCGTAATCAGATCTTCCAGGGCACACCCTACGCTCTTGAATAAAGTAATGTCTTCTTCGCTGGTCCTGCCGATTTTTTCCCCACCAGCGATCTGATGAAGATCCGCGATAACGTGGCCGGCGTCCACAACCCCTTTGTTGATTGGAATGAGCAAGTCCCCGGCTTCCGCCAGAGCGCCCTCGAAGGTATCCACCACGACGCGCGCACGTTTCACGGTTTCATCATCCACTTCGCGGGTGTGCGGCTGGAAGGCTCCAACCAGATTCAAATGAGTGCCGGGACGAAGCCATTCCCCCTTGAATAAAGGTTCGTTTGACGTGGTGCAAGTACAGATCACGTCAGACTCGCTCGCGCAACGCTCAGCATCCACAACTTCAATCTCGATCCCTTGTTCAGTCTTCATCCTGCTGACAAACGCTCCGAGGTCGGTGCGGCCCGATCCACAGACCAAAAATCTCCGAAAATCACGCACATGGCGCAACACGGTCAGATGCGCAACCGCCTGCCTGCCATTCCCAAATACACCGAGAGATTTGGCCTCCCACCGCGCCAAAAAATCAGTGGCCACAGCGGAAGTGGCGGCTGTGCGCAGATCAGTGAGGTAATTGGCATCCAAGATCGCCTGGACTTTGCCGGTCTCCGCATCGAGAAATGCATAGGTAGCACTGATGCCTGCTTTTGCGCTCACGCTGACGATCTTTACGCCGGCAGCCTGCAACTCCTGGTCAAAGCATGGCATGAGAAGCAGAATGCTTCCGGCAAGTTCGATCTGCGTGCGTACCGGCATTCGCAGGGTGGCGCGGAAATCGCGTGCAAATCCTTTACGAAGGGCTTCGATGATTTCGCCGGGTTCAACAGATTGACGGACTTGATCGTCGGACAGGAAATGCATCGAGTGAATTAGTCCGGCCCCCCACAACTATTGACGATCGTTCGCTGGATATCGTCTGGGACCTCAAGAAACTCCAATCCGTACCGGAACCCCTCACAACTGCGTACCACTGCTTTTAGCTTTACCTCTTGACTGGAATGAGGAAATGTCAGTTCCAGGTCAACCGTTGAGCCAACGGGAATGGAACTAGGGATATATGCGCCCAATCCACCGTGACTAAGGCTGTTGCCGCGCCCGAAAACGGAGTTGGTGCTCCCGTCTTTCATGGCGGCAGAGACCTTCAAGCGCACGTCAATCTTGTGGCGGTTCCACCGGCGCGACGCGGACTGCTGAGAGTCCGGACTGGAAGAACCGGCCTCTGTTTCGGGGTCGTACATGGAACTCATGTTACTGATTTTCCGAGCTATGCACAAACGGTACGCCTAGGCATTGTACTGATTCCTGGCAAACTGCATGCCGCAGTCATATTGCCAACTGAAGCGCATTCCAAAAATGGGATGTCATTGGAGTTCAACGAATTTTACAAACCAGAGACAACAGGCATAGATCGGCGAATTTATAATTTGCAACTCCTGGCTTCTAGTCTCGAAACCTATCCAAAGCTGCCACTTCAGCATAGCAACCACGAAGGAGGCTGTTATGACATCTAAGATTCGCCGCTCTACTAAACTGCTCATGTTATCTGTGATATTGGGAACGATGCTTACCCTTTTTCTGGTTGTAAATGGGTGTGGCGGGAGCATGGGAAACAATCTGATGATGTCCGCAGGCCCGGCGACCAGCTTCGCTTTCGTAGCGAATTCAGGCTCCGGCAATATCTCGGCGCTCGCCGTCAGCAGCTCGGGCGGCCTCTCATCTGTTACTGGTTCTCCTTTTTCCGCAGGCGCCGGAGCGGAGTTCCTGGCAGTGGATGCTATGCACAAGTTTCTATTTGTGAGCAACCAGAATGCCGGCAGTCTTTCAGCTTTTTCCATCAGCACCAGCACGGGAATGCTGACTCCGGTCCCTGGCTCGCCATTTTCGACCGGAGCCACGCCCCACGGCGTTGCTGTCGATCCCGCTGGTAAGTTTGTCTTTGTTGGAAATGAAAGTGGCAGTGTTTCTGCTTTCACCATCAACAGCGCCAACGGCGCGCTAACGCCGGTCCCTGGCTCGCCATTCCCTGCCACGAGCCCGTTTGGGGTTACGGTCAGCCCTTCGGGCGCGTTTCTCTATGTCACTAACACAAATACGGGCGGAGGCCTTTCGCCCAGCAGCATCTCGACGTTCCAGATTGACAGTGTCACCGGTTCGCTGACCGCCGTAAACTCGCCGATGACAACGGGCACAACGCCGATTGGAATCACCGCTGATCCAAACGGTAAATTCCTCTATTTGGCGGAACACATGACGGAGACGGTTGGAACGTTCAGCGCCGATCCGTCAACTGGAGCGTTGACAAGAGTTGGAAGCGCGCCCGCCGCTCCGGCAAGCTGTAATGTCTCTTGCCATGTCGCGCCCTTGCGGGTTGCGATCCATCCGAACGATCAGTTCATGTTTGTCTCCAACGTCGGCGCGAACAGTGTGTCGGTGTTTAACATCAACAACGGCCCCATGCCCGCCACCGTAACCATGGCAACAGGGCAGCATCCTTTCGGGACAGCTCTCGATCCGATGGGTAACTTTCTTCTGGTAGCCAACAAAGTTGACAACACGATCTCATCGTTTGCCGTGAACTCGACAACCGGTGGACTCATGCCGGTGAGTGGTTCGCCGTTTTCTTCAGGTGGTAACGCACCTACAGGAATTGTGATCGTAGCCAGGCAGTAAAGTTAAAAAGGGCGTGGGCCTTGCCGGACCCACGCCCCTGCAATGAGCACAGCTAATGCTCGCGTCTTATAAAGAATAAGATGACTCCCGCCGCTGAAGTGTCACGAGTTGGTCAATAGTTTGTAAACAATATTCAGAGCAGAACATGTTCCGTTAACATCCCAAGCGATTGGGTTGGAACGAAGGTAACTTGCGACCGGCGAAGGCGGCTGTTTACTGTTTCTCTAAAGCTCAAGTTCAAAAAATGCGTATTAGGAGATTTTATGGCAGCGGGCCAGATCACGTTTATCGAGTGCCCATGGGGCGATACATTTCCGGTGCGGAAGATCTCCGATCGTTCCTCTGGAATTCAGCACATTGTTTGCCCCGATTGCGGAAAGACATTCGACATCTGTTTACCTGAATCGGTCGAGAGGCTGAGTAGCTGCTAGCCCTTGTTCTCTGCTTCGTGTTTGTGGTGAGCTCCTGGTGTTCTCTGATTAAAATACTTTCTGATCAAACTTTCCCTTGTACCGCTAATTTAAGCGCTTCGAAAATCTTTTTTTCACGCAAATTTCTCCCCGCCGCAATGTGCTTCGAAATCGTACTTTTTCGCTCAAATTTTGATCGGTAAAAGCCACCTGGATTCCTCTGCACCGCTAACAATCAAATTCGTGCCAAGGCGCGAAGAATTTCATCAAGCCGCCTTCAGATCAGTGGCGTCTGCGGAGATCAGTGGTAAGCAAGTATTGATCCGCGTTCTTCCGCGTTAATCCG
This sequence comes from Candidatus Angelobacter sp., assembly GCA_035939495.1. Classification (GTDB taxonomy): domain Bacteria; phylum Acidobacteriota; class Terriglobia; order Terriglobales; family Acidobacteriaceae; genus Angelobacter. The sequence continues at coordinate 88,833 of DASZFU010000118.1, forward strand.
CGGTAAAAACGGGTTCGGTTGTGGCTCCGCCCCGCTGCGTAATTCTGCGGTCTCTGCGATTGACTTAGTTTTGATCTTCTGCGCGTCTCCGTGGGTTTTTTGATTGCGGCTTTGCTGCGCTTGTGTCTTCGGGATTAACTACGGTTAACCACCTTTTTGTTCACGCAAATTAGTAAACGCTCATCATATTTCCGATTTTGTAATTTCTGTATTGGTTGTGTTGCGTTGAATGGTATTGTGTCGTACACTCCCCCGCTCCAGAGTTGCTGAATCTAAGGTACTCGTGCGCTCTCGAGCTTACATTTCTAAATATGACTTCTATTGCTGATTTGGTTTTCACAATCATTTTATCGGCTGGCTTTCTCTGTTCATTCTTCCCGACAGACGTAAGCAAAATCCCTAACAGTGAGGTTCCAATTCAATGAAGGTTTCCCTTGGCAAGAGCAAGGTCCTCTTGACCTTTCTTTTTTTGTTGCTGACCCTAAACTTCCTCAGCGCGCAGACACTGCGTCACCCAGTCAACGAGCCGAATGAGCAGGGTCAAGACGTAAGACCCACCGGCCACGTCATCGATGTTCCTGCAGAAACCATGGCGGCTCAGCCGGCTCCCAAAGCCGTGGTCCAGGGCAATGGCATCAACTATCATGGCGGTCCGGTTCTGCACGGAAACGTGCCCATCTATGTCATCTGGTACGGTAACTGGACCAATGGTCCCAAGGCTTCCGACAGCCAGACCACCGTCAACCTGATTGATGCTTTTCTGGGCGGCCTTGGCGGTTCCGCGCTTGAGGGCGTCAATACCACGTACGGCGACAACACCGCAAACGTTTCGGGCCTGTTGCACCTGCAGAGCCAGATATTTGATACCGGTTCGCAAGGCACGAACCTTTCCAATACCAGGCTGACCAACTTGATCTCCTCTCACCTCGCCAATGGCAGCCTGCCGACAGATTCAACCGGAGTCTACCTGGTGCTGACCTCTTCGAACGTCAGCGAACGGGGTTTCTGCACCCAGTTCTGCGGGTTCCACACCGCCCAAACGATCAATGGGCAGAACATCAAATGGGCGTTCGTGGGCAACGTCGACAAGTGTCCCTCAGGGTGCGAAGCCCAGACGACATCTCCCAACGGCGACAGCGGCGCTGATGGCATGGCCAACACCTTGTCGCATGAGATTGAAGAAGCCATCTCCGACCCCGACCTGAACGCGTGGTTTGATTCCAGCGGCCAGGAAAACGGTGACAAGTGCAACTTCAATTTCGGCGCAGTTCAAACCGCTTCCAACGGCTCGAAATTCAACCAGACTTTCGGCGGCCACAACTGGTTGCTCCAGCAAAACTGGAGAAACTCCGGTGGCGGCGCATGCGCGCAGCACCTCTAAAAAGCAGCACGGCATGAAAAAAGCCGCCTTCGGGCGGCTTTTTTCATAAGTCCTGGGCAAGCGAGACGGCTGACAGTAGCCCACCACGAAGTGAAGGCGCCAGCCGAACGCAGTGGTGGGAACGCGCTTGCCGAAAAACGGTTTTCGCAGTTGATTTGTATTGCCAAGGAGATCATACAAAATATGTTCCCTCACATCCTGCTCTTATTTTCAATTCTGGCGCTGGCTTGCGTCACCTCATCGACGGCCCAGGAACCCGTCAAACCGCCACTAGCTCCGAAAATATTCACCGCTACCCGCCAAGTCACACTTTTCACCGGACTGGAAAAGCAACTCCTGACCGGAATTCAAAAGAAAGACCAGGCGGCGGTGAAAGGACTTTTGTCTGGCGACTTCGAGATCTGGATGCCCAACGGCGATGCTCTTGCCGCAGAAGATTGGCTTCCAGTTGTTCTAGGCAAGTTCAATTTGAAATCATTTCGTATCAGCCAGATGGCGGTCCGCGATTTTGGAGACACAGCGGTCGTGAAATTCATGCGTAGCCAGAAGGCGGATTATCAAGGCAAGGACGACAGCGGTGAGTATTTCGTAATCGACGTTTGGAGAAAATCAGGCGACTCCTGGCAACTATCGGACCGTTATGTCTCCAAGGTTGGCTCCATTGTGTCCGTCCACAGGCCATCAGGCAAGGACTGAAGGAAATAAGACCCGACACAATTACCAAATTACCCATTTACCCAATATCACGACCCACTTACCCAATTCTCTTTTTGCTCAAACTCGCCTCGATGTACCTGCGAATCTGTCTTCGAGCGCGCGCCAGCCGCGACATCACCGTGCCGATGGGGATGTCGAGGGTCTCCGCCACCTCCCGATATTTCATCTCCTCGATATCTGCCAGGAGAATTACTTCCTGAAAGAGCAGCGGCAGGCTGGCGATGGCCGCCTGAACCAGTTCGGTATCGGCCCTACGTATTAGCTGGAGTTCCGGCGTGTCATGGCTGGAAGCGATTTCTTCGATAGGGTTGTCATCATCGGAGTTCACTTGCTGCCGTTCCAGACCCGTCCGGCTGGTCAAAAACGTGTTGTGCAGGATGCGAAAAATCCAAGCGCGAAAATTTGTACCCTGGTGAAACCCGCCAAAGCCCCTGAGCGCCTTGGCAAATGTCTCTTGCACCAAGTCCTTGGCTTCGTCGGAGTTGCCGCTTAACCAGCGCGCAAAATTGTACAGAGGCTCCAACAAAGGCAAAGCCAGTTGCTCGAATTCTTCGTTCGAAGTTCCGCCCACGTCGCCTCTAAACAAAACTCAAAAACCCCAAATCTTATTCCCGCAGTTTCGATTTACGCTTCGATAATTGAGAACCATTTCTTTTCTATCGTCCCAACCGTCATCGTGTAAAGGCGTCAACGACGACATTTCTATCACTAATTTCCAGCTTTCGTTTTTTATCCAATTCCTTATCGTCTGTTTCTTCGAGCCTACTTTTTTGAATTCGCGTTCATTCGCGTGTATTCGTGGCTAACTGGTCTTGGTCTTCGATTTTCCTTGCGTCCTCTGCGGTTAAATCACTTGCTTCCGGTCGATAGGTTGCATGACCTTAGGGTAAGACCTGCCCAGGTAATTCTCCCGGTTCGTCTCCGCCGTTCGATTCCCTTGCTGGCTACCGAAAAACGTCAAGAAGTGTTAACCTTACTCCCGCCGTTCAAAATGATTCCCGGTGGATGCAAAGCTGGTTTGCCATTTGTCATCCAACTACAGGAAGATTTGTATTTAGAAGACCGCTCTTAAGCCAGTCTCAGTGCTGCTGCTTCAACCGGCGAGTCTTTCATACAAGCTGCGCTGAAAAGAAACTTTCTTTGTCCGCAGGCGTTTGTATCACCATGCTCCAGACTGTCTGATTTGTTTTGGATTCCAGAGGGAGGCAAGAATTTGAGACCCGGTATCCGCGGCCCAATCATCAGCGTGTTTTTGGGAATTGGCTGTCTTGCTTTCCTTCCTGCCCTTGCTTCCGCACAGCCAAAGGTCCAGCCCCAGAGCGTGGAAAACCTTCTGGATGGCAGTTTTCAAGCCATGTATAACCTGCAATTTGACCAGGCTTTTCAAAGAGCAGAGCAAGCGAAGGCTTTGTCGAAGGACGATCCCGTGCCATGGGTAGCCCAGGCCTGCGCAGTGTTGTTTCGAGAATTCGACCGGCTGCACATTCTGCGCAGCGAGATGTTTTCCTCCGACGACAATTTTGACGCGCGTCCTGCCTACAACTGGCTGCCGGACGCGAAGAAACAATTTGACCAAGCGCTTGGACAGGCGGAAAAGCTGGCCCATGATCTGCTGAACCGCAACAAGAACGACGTAAAAGCCCTGTTCGCCATGGTGCTCATCAATGGACTTCAAGCCGATGGCGCCGCTCTGATCACCAAGAAGAACATGTCGGCCTTGTCGTACATCAAGACATCAACCAACTTTGCCGAGCGCCTGTTGGCCCTTTCTCCCGGCTACTACGACGCCTATGTTGCCACTGGGATGGGCAAATATATTATTGGTGGAAAATCGGCTCCCGTCCGCTGGATCCTGCGGCTGGGAGGCATGAAAGGCGACCAGGATCAGGGCGTGAAGGAATTGACACTGGTTGCGGAACGCGGACGCTACCTTGCTCCTTTTGCCCGCATTCTGCTGGCCTTCAATGATCTGCGACAGAAGAACAAGACTGCCGCCCGCCAAAAACTAGCTTCGCTGCATGACCAGTTTCCCGGCAATCCGCTCTTCGTGCAAGAGATGGCCAAGCTAGACAATCGCTCAATGGGCCCCGGCCAATGAATTCCAAGGCGTAGAAACCGCCCCTTCAATCACGCCTCGATCGGTTGCCTGGACAAAGACCACCACGTGAAGGTTGGCTGCGTTCCATTCCTTGTCGCGATGCAGAGAGAGCGTCTGGTCAAACTTTCCGCTGGACAAACGGCCGAGCCGGCGAAAATCACGTACAACGGCAGCATGGTGCAGCACTTTTCCGTCGTTTTCCCCGGCCCCCACCTTGGTTATCAGATTGTCTTCCGTTATGGCCAGCATCACATCGGCGGCGGATGGTGTTTCTGACAATGTGGCCTGTACCTGCACCTTGCCGGGATCTTTCGCTGAAAGTTGAATGTCGGCCTGCTGGGGACGCGTGGCCGCCTCCGCGATCGTTGCCTGGGCGCGGCTGGAACTGTTGCCGACAAACTCGGCTGTCCCATCCACGACCATCTGCGGCGTATAAGGCCCTTCCAGCTTGAACTTTTCCGCATACTGCTGTTGGCGCTCGCTGTAAGAGCGGGAAGAAAAACGATCCTGCCAGCCAAGCGAGTTCCAGTAATCCACGTGGAACCCGAGAGGAATAACCGTCGCGCCGTTTGCAGACTCCTGTCCATTCATGCGGCCAAGCAACTCGTCTGCCGGAGGGCAACTCGAACATCCCTCCGACGTGAATAGCTCCACCACGACAGTTTTCCTCTGCGCCTTCCCAGGGGCTGGTTTAAACACAAAAGCCCCCAGGAGAAACACCAGTCCAATCAACAAAGCGCCGAGTGTCCATGAGCGTAGATTCCGCATGGTTACCTCTTCTGAGCCACCATAATAGAATAACGTAATTGCCCATTGCGGTATCCCTGCCGCATCAGCTCGATTCCTTCCGCAAAGGAGCGATATTTCTCCGGAACCAGTTGCAGCAAGGACCGTGCCGCCCGCATATGTTCGGAGCAGATGTCCCAGGTAGGAACCACCTCGGAGGCGAGACTCTCACTGTGGACGAGAGTGAGCCCCGCTTCCTGCATCTGCCCGGCATAGTCGCAGCTCGTCTGCAGCTCCGGACAGAGAAACACGCGCGCTATTTCGCGGATAAGCTCATGCTCCATGGAACCCGTCCATGCGGCCACCATCAACGTTCCGCCCGGCTTGAGGGCGTTCGCAACCTTGCGGAAATAGCCAGCCTTGTCAAAAAAATGCTCTGACGATTCCATGTTCCAAACCAAGTTGAACGCCTCAGGCGGGTACTCAAACGTTTCCGCGTTGCCCAATTCGAAGCGGATGGCGCCATTGAGCGATGCTGAGAGCTTGCGGGCAATCTTCCATTGTTCCGCGCTGATGGTCAGCCCCAGGACAGAGCATGAATACTCGGATGCCAGGAACCGCGCTGTTCCTCCATGTCCGCAACCAACGTCGGCCACAGACATCCCGGTGCGTACTCCGGCGCGAAGAGCGCAATGACGCAGCATGGCCTCTTGGGCCTGCTTCGGCGTGAGGCCGGATGAGGTGAAGAGTCCATGATGAATGTGGTCGCCCCAATAGAGCCGGTAAGCCCAGGCAAAATCATCATAATGGCCGCTGATATTGTTGACGTTCAGGAGTGTAGACCGCTTAACGGCGGTTTCCATTCGTCATCTCCGCTGCATAGATATCGAGATCGAGCAACAACTCGTCCTTAACTTTGACCGTGCCTCCCGCAGCCGAGATCGGCTGGATGCCAAAATCTGTCTGCTTCAGCTTGACCTTGCCCTGGTAACGATCGGGACCGCCGGTAACTTCAAAGCTCAATTCCTTGCTGGTTCCATGCAGGCTTAACGTCCCGGTAACGCGATAGTATTGAGGAGACGTTTGCTCGACGCGCGAAGATTGGAAGTGTATCTCGGGATATTTATCGACATCCAGCGACTTCGGCCCCAGCATGTCGGCCTGAATCTCAGCCCGCGTGGACTCCGAAACCTCCGGATCGACAACCTTCATCTGCTTGGTCGAAACTGAAATCTCAACTGACATTTTTTTCGTATCGATGGTCCCACGGGCGATAGGAGCGGTGATGGTGTGGTTATGGCCAAATCCCGAAAACAGCCCCGATTTATAAGCATGAATGGTAATCGAAGAACGCGGCGCATTGGCATTCTGCGCGGCAATCGCAGTTGGAATGACAAGCAGTAACCCGGCCAGAAAAAACTTCCTGCAGATGTTGAGACAACGCAACTTTTCACCTCATGTTAGGCTCCGGCCAGGAGAGCGATTTTGAGTAAGGATAACAGGAACATATCCAGGAAATGTCAGAGTTATGTCTTTAAAGAAGAAGCAATTAGTCCAGTGAAGACGTGTATCAGGACATAGGTTGTCCTGAGGGGAGCCGAAGGAGCCTTAGTCGCGCGGCCCCCGCGTTCCATCCGGGGGCATAAGCGAGCAAAAAACTACTTGCGCGCTTGCCGAAGGCTGGTGCGCAGCTACGGTTTTGGATCAGAGCGCATTTAAAGCGGATGAGGGTTTGCTTTTTGTGCAAGCTGTTTCAATAGGGGTACTCGCAATCACCGAGTCAGGATTTTCGACGTTTGCCACGTCCTTTTGTAACGGTCGAAGAGAAAACTTTGCCGCTAGGTACTGACTCTAAATGACGGCGTTGGGAGCCCAAAAGCCTAGTATGAATCTGGTTTAATGACTGGATCGCCTGACTGAGTTGTCTCGCGACAAATTCGAAATCCTGGTGTTCTTTCGATTCAACTAACGTATGCGGCTCTTTCGTTGAGCGGTCTGGCCAGTTCACGCTCATAGAAATCATAGGTAATATCTCAATCGAGATATGCTTAGGACTACTCCTATGAAAATCTCGAAACTGCTTATCACCGCGCATGAAAACTTCTAATTCGTCGACCGAGATATCTGAGCTGGGTCGCCCTAACGGAGATTCAGGCTTTGCTATATCACGCAGCACACGCCGTCCAAGGGCATTAAACTGACTAAGAAGATCATTCCGCTGCTGAAATCCTGCGCAGAGCCCATACCAGAGCATAACTGTAGGGAATCTATCCAAAAGCGGCAAAACGAGTTTGGTATACGAAAACGAGCTGGGATCAATCAAGCTAGCTAAGTACCCAGATATAAATGAGGCTAGATTAGGCTCCACAACAACATTCTGTGATAGTGCCGCGAGGGCATTTTCGAAGCGCATGACTCGCTCTTCTCTCGAACCTTGCATTCTTTCAGGTGCAGCGAGAATATCTCTGCTGTTGCCGACCAAGTTCCGCCAAGTATGCACATCAATCTTCTGCGTTGCTTTCAACTCCACGCACGCGCGGACTATAGCCCCTAGTGGCGCTGACAATTGCCTATTTCGTAGAGTAAAGCGATCTTCATTGAGAACATCCACCAAAACTAACCATATGTCCTTGATCGCGCTAGTGCGAAGTTTTCGATCAGGTTGACCAAGCAGATTTCGAGCCAATGACCATTTTTCGACAATCTGATCCGCGGTGTCGTCCAAGACTTGCAATGCAAGAGCTCTCGCCATGCAATACGACAAAGTGCTTGCGCAACCCAAAGGCGACAGTGAAGTCGTGTCGACCCTTGCGGGAGCTTGGCTAATCACTTCTCCAAGAATAAGGCCAGCGCAGCAACTCTCGATTTGTCGCAATATAGGCTTCGTTGACCTTAAGAATGTCTTCGCACTTCGAATCTCCAAGACCCGAATGAACGCGGTTAATGGGAGAATACCTGGAGCAAATGTCGATACCCAAGCAAGAAAATCACTTGCCTCCCCATTTGGAACGACAACTAGATCGGGTAAGTCGCTTTGAGACTTAGGTTCAGATTCCCATATCAAGAACAATTCGTCCCCGAGAGGCCCCTCTGCTGGGAGTCCAGGGGTCTCGACAGCGCTCGGTTGTCCCGAACCATTGTTTGCGCCCAAAGCATTTAAAAAAATTCTCCGACTTCCGCGTCGTATCCACATCATGATTCTCCGGGAAATAGGTCTGAGAGTTTGGGTGTCACACCTGCTGGCTTGACAGAGGCAAATGCCGATTCCAGATAGCCGGGTATGTCACCGCTGTAGTAAATTGATAGAGATGTTTTTGCACGCGTAATTGCCGTAAACATCATACGTCTTTGCGCGGCAAACCGTCTAATACCTTCACACGCTGGAATATGGACCGCGCGGAACTCTAAGCCTTTTGCGCTGTGAATTGTACATACGCAGATTTTCTTATCGCCAAATGGCTGATAACCTGCCTGAGAACTTTGATGCACGCACAGGTTGCCGATGTCGGATGTAGCAAGACGTTGCCAAACCTGTTCCATATCCTCTCGTCTAGGAACGATTACGCCAAGTAGTTCGTCAGGGTAGGCCTTTATCTGTAGTTTCAATGTTTTGATAATCTTTTCAATTTGCTCAGGGAGGTCCTTGCATTTCAGTGGCATTACCGTGGATGGACGTGCTTTTTCATCATAATTACACTTTTTGACAAGCAGCTCATATCGCTCTGATATTTTTCCGACAGTGTCAGCAGCGACACAGATCTTTTTACCGTTTCGATAGTGGAATTTCAATTCGCGGACTTCATTCACTGTCGACTCCAAAGTCTCAACAGCATCTGCGCCGTTATAAATTTTCTGTCGACGATCTGCCACAGCGAATATCTGCTTGGCCAATCTGCTAAATAATGCAACTTCTTTTGGCAGATAATCGTGGGCTTCGTCAAGCAGAATTGCATCGTAAACTCGCGAGAGCTTTTGGCTACGCACGATTTTGTCGACCTCTGAGCACAATAACTCTCGAACATCTTCAAAATCGCCGCGGTCATTAAACGAAACGCCGTGCTGCCATAAAAATTCTTTCCCCCAATTAATGGATGTCTGTATTTTTTGTTCTGCGAATGCGTATGTTTTGCTCCCGCTAACCATGAACTCCCGTAACGTTCGCGTCAATACCAATATTAGGATATCTGGCCTCCCAGACCGAACCAGATAGTTAGCCCGTAAAAGTAGAAGATTTGTTTTTCCAGATCCAGGAGGCCCCACAACAAGATAACTTTTATCTCGTGGCAGCTCGACGACTTCTTTCTGATCGTCATCGAGCTGCTCAGGTTTGACCCACCACGTTTCGTTCATCTAAGTGTCTCCGCTAGACTGTCAATGTCTGAGCTTGAGGGTTTTGATTGCCGACGTACCTCCACCCTCTTCGGCGAAGCTAGGGCTAATTAGAGCCTCAGCAAGCAACCCAAACATTAGAAGGTTTACACGTCGTCTAATTTCTTCTTGGTTTGCAACGCCTCTTATAAGTGTCTCCATTGGTTGAGTAGAAAGACTCTCCAGCGATATCTCTGCCTGAGAAACAGCCGCTACATACTTAATTTCTAGAATAGATTCTTTTGGAGATACAAGTTCGATCAAGATGACGAGCGTCATGTAATATGGGAATATTGGTTCATTGTTTGGCTGGAACGAAACTACGATCCTAGTGCTACAGACATCGTCGTAGAAAACTGATTCAATCGAGATTGGTGGGAATTGGTTACTTGAAACACAATCTTCCCGAATAGCATCGTGAAGCGCTTCTGCTAGTTCATGTAACAGTTGGTCACTAGGTATGGTACGACTCCTCTTATGTGTGCCAATATCGGCTTCAATTTGAAGACGCAGAGCGATTTGCCGCGTACGGATCTCTCTCTTGATCTCCAATAAGGCTCCGTTCTCATTTTTCTTAGGGATGAAATCATCCCATGAAACGAGCTTCAATCTCATGATTGGGTCTTTGACTAAGCAATTTTGCGCCAGATTTACCAGTGGCAGAGGCAAATCCGCACATGCTACTCGTGGGGCTTTATGGAGTATAGCTTCAACCAGCCTTGCGTATGGCTCCTCGATTTCGGGGAATATTGGGCATCCCATTATCAAATCATGGAGAACTGCTCCCAATTGATAAATAGTTACCGCGCGCCAGCCTTCCAATGTGTCAGCTTCTTCCCGCAGCAAGAACTCGGGAGGGCTATATCGGAGTGTCCCTACAAAAGGCCGATTTCGATCGTGGTCAGTTATGTTTTCTAGGCCGACCGGCCTGATCACTCCAAGGTCGAGCAACGTCGAGTGAGTGAACCCCTTTGTCATAGCGATGTTGGCTGGCTTTATGTCACGATGCGCAATTTTCAGTTGCTCCAAGCACTTTGCCGCCTCTGCTATCTGGGAAATTACCAACCATATCTTCTGACGAGGTACCTTGGCTAAACATTCAGACAAAGCTGGCCCGCGAATTCGCTGCATCACTACGTAGTGAACTTTCGTGCGTGAGCACAACCCGCCGTCATAAATCTCGACTAAGTGTTTGTGCTTTTGACCGATCAACTCTCTTTCGCGGTCTATGCGTTTGATTTGTTGCTCGCTTCCGTATTTCTCGATCAGTTCAAGGTCGAATATTTTAAGGGCAGCTCGACGGGTGCTGTCCTTTGCAAGAAAGACAACAGCAGATTTGCCGTGGCCGATATATTCTTCTACCCGCCAATTACCGACTTCTTTGCCCTTCAGCTTGGCAAAGATTCGCTTTGCTTTCTTTTCGTCCACGCTGAAATCCTTTGGATGTCAACGGCCTGTCTTTCCCCATTTATTTGCGCTCTAGCACGCGGGTCTGCCGGTGAAGGAATCTCCTACAAATGATTATCGAGCATATCATTTTGCTATAGAAATCAATAGTGACAGTAACCAATCCCAACCAATCCCTTCCTTCGTCGAAGGCAAACGCGGCAAAAGGAAAAACCAAATCGCAAAAGAAGTCCAAGCCTTAACCAGCGGGCACCGACCGGTGCTGAAGACATCGAGCGATCCCTGGCCAACGCCATCTGCGTGGAGGCAGGTAAACGAATGGCTATATATGCTCAACTCCCTGGCTCAACCTCACTCTCTATGCGTCCCTGCCCTCACCTTCAAACCGCATCAATTTTGTGTTCTTTCGTGCTCTTTGTCGTCCCGACCGAAAGGAGCATCCTTATGAAAAAGAAGTTTCCCAAGCGACCTGCACAACAGATCGAACGTCAGCGCCCCTTCCGCAGGCTGGTCGAGTTTCCAGAGATGAAAGGCCGCACCCTCGACAAGGTCCAAGCTTCCACCGCATCCGATTACCACTCGCTCACTCCTCGACTTTCAGGACAAGACGTCACTCACGTTTGCCATTGGTCCCTCACTTTTTGATTCCTGCCAACTTCTCTGACATCAGCACCCGAAACGAACGCATCCCCAAACGTTGGCCCGCGATCCAAGCAGAACTCATTCGCGTCTAACTCCGGTTATCAGGGACGCCCTCATCCTCGCGCCCCATTGATCTTTGTTAAAAGGCTATGTCTCTTAGTTGCGCATAAGCAATCTTAGTTGCGTATAACCTTTAATTGTTGCGCACAATTGCGATTTAGTTGCGCATAATGTCTCGATCAACAACAAACCGGAGCTGAATGGCTGATTCGCGTCCCCCGAATCACCGGTTTCCCCCATCATGATGCCCGAGCCAATATCGAATTCGATCAGCCGTCATTCCGAGATCATACCGCTGGTTTACGAGGAGTGGCGCGAGGAAGCCGCTCGGCATGACATTTCAAAGACTGAGATTGAGAGAATGGCCTCTGCTTTTGAACACCACGACCTCAAGACGGCGCTCTCTCGATAATTTCCATGATGCAACCTTCGCATACGTCTGATTGTTGTTTATTTACTTGTTCCTTGCGACTCCGCCGGCTTCCCTAATACATCGTTCAACACCGCCGCCAATCGCAAACCGGCCAGGGCTAATCTTTCGTCCACAACGCCGATGTTGGCTTGATAGTAGGCTTCATCGACTGCGCCGCCTTCGTTGAGCCAGACTTTTTGGGCTATGCGAAAGGACTCGTTGGCCCAGTCTTCGGGTGTCCCGGTGGCTTTTGTTGGCAGGTTTTGCGAGGCGATCAATTTCTCGACGCGCGCGACATAATCCTGTTCCGAGACGCCGGTATGCTCGATCAGGCTGATATCCCATACGAAATGAAAGTTGCAACGGCCTTTGCCGCATTGCGGAGAGCCAAATTCGACCACATGAATGTCGTTTCCGCCCCGGGCCTCGTCTACCGCGTGGAGCGGTTGATGGATATCGCCCACAAAGTGCACCAGAAACTTGAGTGCCTCGACCCGGTCCGACTGCGTGGCGTTTGGATCGCCTAAGACCTGCCTGAACATGGTGATTCGGTCCACGATGCAGTTGTGGTGGTCGTCCTTGGACGATGGGCGTTTCTCATCGGGACGGTAGCAATCGCGGGCCTGTGAGAAGGTTCCCGCATCTTTTGGTATATCCACAAAATGCCAGGCATAGGTCTCCGGACGCTTGCCTTTGATGTCGTCGGCCCAATTGGCGACGGATGCCAGAGTGACATCTCCTAACAAAGATTGAAGGTTATGTTTGGCCGTCTCGTTCAGATGCGATTGGGCAACATCGCCCACGATTTGATGGCCTTTCGGTCCCCAGGCAAATGATTGAGCAGACAAAAACAAAAGTAGCGTCAGTAAGGCAGTATGTTTTTTCATCGGAGATCAGGATAACGTCTTCAGCACAGATAGCATAGACGAAATTTTCCTGCAAGGAATCGCGCTACGGCTTAAGCATGCTTGGTGTTGATGGAGGAGTGGCGGTATTTGCCGTGCAGCCACAGGATCAGACCAAGCAACATGGTTTGCATCGGTCCATATCGCAGGAATCCCGGATCCAACTCCTGTCCGAGCGCGTGGACTTCATAAACGAGATGGTACAGGCCCCAAACCACGCTACCCAGGCCGATCACTTGTCCTATCGTTTTTTCCCACCGGGCACTCATAACAGCTCCGTAAATTCCAACTACCGCAATTGAACCCTGATTTGTGAGGGAAGTCGCAGTTATTGGATATCAAACAGGCTAAATCAGCGCTGAATCGGTAAAGAATTATTCAGAAATTCGTTGCCCGGAGCAGAGGAGGTGAAGGGGAGGAACAAACTATCGGGTTTTCGTAATCACGCAACAATCAGGCAACCCGGCTATTGTCGCGCTCAGTTTTTTCCCACATCGTCTCCAGATCTGGACAGCAGAAAGGATGGCCCTCTTCCACGCGTGCCCCGCAAAACGGGCAATTGATCGCGGCTGAATGACGCAGGCGGAAGAGACGAATCAATCGAGATTTTTGGCGCATAATCCACCGCACACGCCGGGTGGTTCGCAAGGCTTGGTTTAAACTCATACGGGTAATCTCCAAATCTGACGTTTCTGATAGATAGTGCATAGAAAACTCCAAGCGTTTCATTGTTTATCGGCATAGTGGGTGACTTTTTTACCAAAGACGCCCCGGATACCTCTTTCCAACTTCGCTCGGCATCTAATGGGCGCATCGGCAGGGTTGCATAGGTGGGGGCTATGCCCAAGGCCAGACTTACCGCAGAGAAATTCCAGCCAGGACAATCAGTACCGGCTACCGGCATCTACTCGGTGCGACACCGCACTCATCGGCCGGTGCATCAGGCCATCCTGGTCAAAGGGGAGACTTTTCCCCACTGCATCAAATGCGGCAACTCCGTGCGGTTCCAGCTCGTAAAGGCGTCTCCTTCAATGTCTGATCGGGCCAGAACCTAAGTAACCGGGATACAAAGGGCGTGGACTTGGCTATTTTGAGCCTTGATCTTCTTGTAAACTGCTGATTATGCGTCAGTTATCTTAATTGTTCGAGAAATCGGCTCAGGCGATCAAGGTTCCTTGCTTACCGCCTTAATTCACGTTTAATCCCCAAATCTCATATTTTTGGAAGTTACTAATCCAAATTTTTAAATAAATTATGAAACGAATACGCTACGAGCCGCACTACTCATCAGGAAGCAAAAATTAGCTTCAAGGAGTGCGGTTATTTTGAGGAAGGCAGAGAGCATCGCGGCAGAAGGGATCGAGGGACTACGTGGCCGTCGTTATCCTCATCGCAATACGGAACCCGCTCCGCCGCAGTACGCTCGTCCGAAGAGTGAAGTATACTGGTCGCCAAAAACAGTGGATCTTTTTTCGTTTGATGAATCCTACCTTCGGCGGCTTCAGGAGCGTGATGCCGCGACCGAAGCGCATTTCGTCAGCTATTTCGGCGATCTTTTGCGCGCTAAATTGCGCAGCCGCTTTTTCTCCTCTCATGCTATCGAAGATGTCCAGCAGGAAACTTTTTCGCGGGTGATCACCGCAGTTCAGGCTGGGGAAATCCGGCAGCCGGACCGCCTGGGCGCTTTTGTGAACTCGGTCTGCAACAACGTCCGGCTGGAGCTCTGGCGGGACGTGAGCCGAAACCAGAATCTCGACGCAGCGTCCGCCGATATGGCTGATCCCCATGCCGATCTGGAAGAAAAAATGTTGCAGCAGGAGCGGGTCCAGATCGTGCGCCAAGTGCTAGTCAAACTTTCGCCGCGCGACCGGGAAATTCTCCGCGCGGTCCTCGATGAGCGGGATAAAGATGAAATCTGCAAAGAGTTCGATGTCGATCGGGGCTACTTGCGAGTACTGCTCCATCGGGCCAAGAAGAGTTTTAAGACAAATTATAAAAAGAATAAAAACTGATTCATTTGCGTTGAGGCATGACAGAGAGTTTATTCATCAGGTGAAGAATATGGACCACGATATTGCAATCCAAAATAATGTTGCCGAGCGTTACCTTCTGGGCGAACTAAACGAACAAGAGATGGAAGAATACGAAGAACATTTCTTCAGTTGCTCCGTCTGCGCCGAGGAAGTAAAGATCGGATCGGAATTCATTGATCATGCCCGGGAAGTCTTTAAAACAGACTTCCTCCCGGATCCCGATCCGGTGCCCGTGCCGATCGCGAAGTCCACAACTTGGGGGCGTTTTTGGAGCAGCCTCCGCGTGCCCGCTCCGGCATTCGCCTTTGCCCTGCTGGCCCTGGTTGGCTTCAGCATTTACCAAAGTTCGGTGATAAGCGAGCTGAAACAGCCGGAAATTCTCGCGGCCGCCAACGTGACCTTGCGGAATGCTCGCGGACCTAACGATGTTCCGTTGCAGGTCGCCCCCAACCAGCCATTTAGTCTCAGATTTGACATCCCTTCAGAAGAGATCTTCAAAACCTATGAAGTGCAGCTTGTCGATCAATCGGGCAGGAACCTATTCTCCCGCAATGTGCCTCCGGAGCAGGTCAACGATCACCTGCAAATGAACTTTCGTGGCGGAACATTAAAGCCGGGCGAGTATAAGGTAGTTATCACAGGAATAAACAAGGAAAATGCGAATAGGACTGAAATAGCAAATTATTCTTTTGCATTAGCATTTCAAAACTGATATTTTCAGGTCACACATTAATCGGGGTATTGCTTGTTTGAGGGTTCTAGATAGTTTGGGAAAGTGAATTGTAGTTGAACTATAAGACTCATCTTATTCCGAAAAAATTGTGACTTATCATGATCTGCATGTGCCGCTGAATGATGTTTCTAACAGCAGACGGTGTAGTCAAAGCACTGCAAGACGGCAGGAACTTCCGGAATATTGTGAAATCTTTGATGTTCAACCACAATAACTCATCTCAATTGATATCTGACCTCGAAAAAACAAGACCCAGTATCCCCGTTGATGATGCAATCACATACGCGGAGACGATATATGCTTCCAGTTCAAGTGGGCTCTTCCAACCATCCACAGCTTTCAGCATTCAATCTCTCTATTTACGCCGCAGCTGCGCCGTCGAAAGGCAAAACCGGCAAGAAGAAGTCGGCCAAGAAGCCCACTCGCGGCAAACCGTCGAAAACACGCGATGTTGTCATAAACCCACCCGCAGGCGGCGGTGGTGGAACACCAACTGGAGGCAGTTAGCCCCTGCTTGTGTTGTCTTGATAATGCTGTCCGGTTGCCGCGGCGGTGAAAACACCTCGTGGAGCGATCTCTATTCCTCCGTCCGCAGACTGCTTGAATTAGGGGACAAGGACAGCCTTGCAGCCGCCGAAGCAAAGGCCGACCAGGGCTTTCGCGAGAGCACGCCACGTGATCCGGCCTGGAACTGGAAATTTCGCGTGCTCAAGGCTGAAGTGTTGGTTTGGCGGGGAAAATCGAAAGATGTTCTAGCTCTGCTGTCGGTGCCGCCTCCTGTTGAATTATCCAAAAGTGAGTTCGCAGTCCGGGCAAAACTGGCGGAAGGGTACGCAAATGTAAGTCTGGCCCGGCGCGGGCGAGCGAACGTTCTGTTCGCCCAAGCTGAAGAATTGGCGTCGGCAAACGCTACTTTTATGCTGAGCCAGATTGCTTTATACAAAGGAGCGCTTGCGATTACAGAGGCGGCATATGACAGATCAGAACAGCAGTTCCTCAAAGCCTTAGACCTGGCACATCTTGAAGGCAATCATTTTGTAGAAGCACAGGCCCTTTCCAACCTGGCAGCTATTGCAATTAACACGGGCCGCTTTGATGAAGCGATAGATTATATTCTTCAGTGTAAAGCTGTAGCTCAAGCTTCAGGTTATGCATATACAGAGCATATCGTGCTTTCCAACCTGTTGTGGAGCTATCTGGAGTTAGGCGACCTTCCAAAAGCGGTTTCAAGCTATTCCCAGGAAGAAAAATCTATAGATAGCTTCGAACCTATCTTCCGCAAATCCGTATTCGATGACCTGGGGGCTGTATATCGCGCCAAAGAGGATTATTCGGCCTCCAAGAAGTACTATCTCAAAGCATATGAGGTAGCTGACCAAATACAACGCGCGGGAGAAGCGAATCTAATTGGCTTCATGGCCCATGTTCTGGATTCTCTGGCGGGAGTGGCTTTGGATGAAAGCAACCTGGGGGAGGCAGAGAAATATAGCCAGCAGGCAGCCGCTCTTCACATCCAGAGGCCTGAATTCGACCTAACTTCGGCGCGGATCGGGATCGCGAAGCGCGAATTTGAAAATGCCCGGCTGCTGCTCGAGAAAATCATTAAAAACGAGAAAGATGAGTCATTCATTCGCTGGCAGGCCCAGGCCGAATTGGCCAACCTATATGTGGCCCAAAATAATGCTTCCGGCGCCGAGCAGCAGTTTCAGAAAGCCATAGCCAGTTTCGAGAACACACACCTTGTGCTCTCGAACGAAGAAAGCAAGATGGCTTTCTTCCAAAAGGCGGCGCGGGTTTACGATCAATATATCGGTCTTTTGCTGGCCGAGAACAAGCCTTTTGAAGCTCTTAAGGTGGCCGAATCCAATCGCGCCCATTCGCTCGCCGACGGACTGAAATTAAAAAACCTGACGGGTTCCACGAGCATGAACCTTTCCGGCATTCAAAGCTTTCTCGGAAAGCATAATTCTGTGGTGCTTACCTATTGGCTGGGAAGCAACAGGTCGATCGCCTGGGTGATTGCGCCCAAGGGATTTCAGTTCTTCACGTTGCCAGCGAGGCGCGATATTGCTAAGCTCGTCGATCAATACAACCGCGAGCTGCAGCACTCCGGGGACGATGGGCTTGAATTGGGTAAAAAGCTCTATAGCATGTTGGTTCAACCGGCGGAAGTGCTGATTCCACAGGAGTCCCACGTCATTCGGATCGCGGATGGCAGTCTGAGTCAATTGAGTTTCGAGGCATTAGTGCCCCCCAATCCGTGGCCTCATTATTGGATTGACGATGTTGAAGTGGAGAATGCCAGCTCCCTTCCGCTCTACATGCGGGTCGCAACGGTCGAATCTGAACATTCTGATAGCCTGCTGCTCAAAAAACTCTTGATATTTGGCGCCCCCACGCAAGCCACGAAAGAATATCCTCCTCTGGCTCATGCTGAGCAAGAAATCAATGCGCTCGCGAGCCATTTTTCGTCCGCCAACAGAACGGTGATCGTCGGCAAAGACGCGATGCCTTCCGCATATGCGAGGAGCCATCCCGAGCAATACGGAGTCATACATTTTGCTACTCATGGCATCGCCAGCGAAATCAGCCCACTGGATTCCGCAATCATTCTTGCCCCAGAGGGGGAAAACAGTTCTTCCAGGTATAAGCTCTATGCTCGCGAGATTATCAAGGAGCGTCTCAAAGCGGAGCTGGTCACCATCTCTGCCTGTTCTGGGGCGGGAACGCGCAGCTATTCGGGCGAAGGGCTGGTCGGCCTGGCCTGGGGCTTTTTGCGGGCGGGAGCGCACCACGTAATCGCCGGACTTTGGGACGTCGACGATGCAGCTGCCCCGGAATTGATGGACCGTTTCTACGCTGCATTAGCCAACGATCAGAGTCCTGCAGCGGCCTTGCGCGCCTCCAAGCGTGCGATGCTCCATTCCAAGACCGTGCGGCGTGATCCTTATTATTGGGCTTCACTCCAGCTATACACAGGCTCATAGATACGCCAACGAATCTATTCGACGATTCAGGTATTCTTGTGTGCCGTGCGTAACTTTCAAATCCTGTTTGACGACGGTGAAGCATCGCCAATCGATGATCCTGCCTACCAGCCGTATGGAAAACTGGGTTTCCCTGATTTATCTCAAGGCCGGCCCTGGATTTATGCCAATTTCGTCCAGTCTCTCGACGGCGTTGCCTCGTTTAAGGGACGTCACCCTACCGGCGCCGATATTTCGCAATCACCGGAAGACCGCTGGCTCATGGACTTGCTCCGCGCACACGCGGATGGGGTTTTGCTCGGCATCAATACCTTGGCGGAAGAAACAGGCCTTTTGGGCAATCGGGGACCGGTCTACAGGGTGGAAGAGCCGCCGCTCGAGCAGCTACGTAAGAAACTAGGCTTGAAGCGCGAGAAGAATATTTTTGTCACCAGCGCTGCTCGCTTGGACCTTAGCGCGTTTCGGGTGTTCGATGGCGATCAGGTCGATATCATCATCGTTACCACGGCAGCAGGCGCAACTCGATTGCATGAAAAGAAAACCCATTCTCATGTGCAGGTGATTGTGGCCGGACAGGGAGATGTTGTTGATCTGGCTTTGGCCATGCGGATTCTCTACGAGGATTTCGGAATTCGCCGTCTCTTGTGTGAAGGCGGCCCAACTCTTTATGGCCACATGGTCCGCGCCGGCCTGATTGACGAGAAATTTGTGACCGTATCCCCGGTTGAGATCGGGATTGTAATTCCTCCGGAACAGCAACCATCGGCTGCCGAAGAAAGCAACCCACCCAAAATGCGTCCGACCACATTGATGGCGCCCGGATTCCTCAAAGAAAAGGCTCCCTGGTATCGATGGATAAGCTGCCGCCGCATTGAGAGCCACCAGTTCAGCAGGTATCGAAAAAACGATTCGTGATTCCCAGCCACTCGTATTAATCTTCTTGTCCCATCAGCGTCAGGCGATATTATGATCCCGTAGCATGGGGACATTTCTAACGAGGTTTGACAATTATGATCCGTAGCCTTGACACGAGATTACAGGCCGCTTAGACTCCGTTGCCACGTTCCGTTCGTGCGGTTCTTCGTACAGGAACCAAGGTGTCATCCCGAAATAACAGAGGAGCTATCATGTCCCCCTTATCCTTGAAACTCGTTTTTACTGCGATCTTTGCATTGTGTGCGCTGGCAACGACGGTAGCCCAGGCTCCTGCCTATGGCCCGACGATAAGCCTTGAGGACGCCAAGAAAACGGCAGCCGCAGCCATGGCCGAGGCCCGCAAAAACAATTGGACCATGGCTGTAGCCATTGTCGATCCTGCGGGCGTCCTTATCTATTACGAGAAGATGGACAATACACAAAATGGCAGTGCCGACGTCTCCATCAACAAAGCCCGATCGGCGGCGCGTTTCAAACGTCCGACCAAAGCGTTTCAGGATGCCTTAGCCTCTGGTGGCGTAGGACTCCGTGTTCTTGCCCTCGAAGGAGCGGTTCCGGTTGAAGGCGGACTTCCACTGCTGATAGGAGGCAAGATTGTGGGTGGCATCGGCATGTCGGGAGGCAGCAGCGAACAAGACGGCCAGTGTGCCCAAGCTGGAGCGGACGCCTTGAATCCCCCAGCCCCAAAGTAGCCTTCGGTTATCGATCAGCCTAAAGGAGCATAGGTGGCGGTTTCATCTTCAATTCAGGCCCAGCCTGAACGCAAACATGAGCGCGAGTTAGCGCGTGGGCTGACTCTCTTAACCATGCACCGCAATGGGAATTACCGGCTTGGTGTCAAAACCGATCGGGGCATTTTGGATGTCGCGGAGGCTTCCAGGTTGCTACAGATGCCTGCTCCAGGAACCATGGACGATCTGCTCCAGAACCTCGAAGGCGCCAACCTCAACGCGCTCGTGGATACGGCGCTTCAATCTGTCTCTGTGCAAGGCGCTTTTCTCGATGAGGCGGCGATTGAGTTTGGTCCGGTGGTCACGCGACCGGAAAAGATCGTGTGTGTAGGATTGAACTACCGGCATCATGCCCAAGAGATCGGGGTACCCATTCCCAAACAGCCGGTTCTGTTCAGCAAATTCAACAACGCATTGCATCCTCACAATAAGCCGCTCCCGCTGCCTGTGGACATCGCAAGCAAATTTGATTACGAAGTTGAACTGGTAATCGTGATAGGCCGGGAAGCCAGAAACGTGAGCGAGGCCGGCGCTCTTTCTTGTGTAGCGGGGTATGCCACCGGCAACGATTTCAGCGCCAGGGAATTGCAACTGGAGACCGGCGGCCAATGGATGCTCGGCAAGACTCCCGATCACTTTGCGCCCATTGGGCCTTATCTGGTTACGGCCGATCAGGTCAGTCCCGATAATCTGAAAATCGAATGCCGCGTGAATGGTGAAACCCGTCAGTCCTCCAACACCAGCGATTTCATTTTCAACACCTCGAAAGTCATCAGCTATATCTCCCGATACATTACTTTGAAACCAGGCGACATTATTTTCACCGGCACTCCTGAAGGCGTGATTCTAGGCCATCCCAAAGAAAAACAGGTATGGCTTAAGCCCGGCGACAAGATAGCTTGCAGCGTAGAGAAGCTGGGAGAGCTGAAGTTTGAGCTGGCTTAGCCAAAAGCTAACACTGATGAACGCCGATTACATTTTGGAGACCCGAAACCTTTTTAAAGAATTCAAAGGCTTTGTGGCTGTCAGCGATGTCAACCTGCGCGTTCGCCGAGGCCGGATTCATGCCCTGATTGGTCCTAACGGCGCGGGCAAGACCACGGTATTTAATCTGCTCACCAAGTTTCTCAATCCAACACGCGGCGTCATCTGTTTCAATGGTCAAGATATTACGCGTGAGAAGCCGGCGGAGATCGCCCGTCGCGGCGTGGTGAGGTCTTTTCAGATATCGGCTGTTTTTCCGCATCTGACCGTCCTTGAAAATGTTCGCATCGCGTTGCAGCGCAAGCTGCGCACGAATTTCTTTTTCTGGCAGAGCGAGTCTTCTCTCATGGTTCTCAATGATCGCGCCTTGGAACTGTTGTCACAAGTAGGTCTTGAATCGCACGCCAATGTGGTTGCAGTGGAGTTGCCCTATGGACGCAAACGGGCTCTGGAGATCGTCACCACCATTGCCCAAGATCCCGAGCTGCTGTTGTTGGATGAGCCGACCCAAGGGATGGCCCACGACGATGTTGACCGGGTGAAGGACTTGATTCGAAAAGTGGCGACCAATCGCACCGTGTTCATGGTGGAACATAACATGGGCGTGGTAGCGGACCTTTGTGATGTGATCACCGTGCTCCAGCGCGGCTCGGTTCTGGCGGAGGGAAGTTATGCAGAGGTTTCTGCCGATCCTCAGGTGATCGAAGCATATATGGGATCGGAAAGAATTTAAGATTATGTCCAGCGAATTGGAATACCTCCGGCTCACCGATCTGCACGCTTTTTACGGTGAATCGCATATCCTGCATGGAGTCGACTTAAAGGTGAATCGTGGTGAGTTGGTTACGTTGCTGGGGCGAAATGGAGCTGGTCGTACTACGATCCTTAAGGCAATCCTGGGATTGTTGGGCAAGCGAAGAGGATCAGTGATGGTGAATGGCCGCGAGACCATCCAGTGGCCCGCCCACCGTATAGCCCGGCTGGGGGTGGGATACTGCCCTGAGGAGCGCGGCATATTTTCCAGCTTGAGCACCGAAGAAAATTTGATGCTTCCACCGGTGCTTTCCAGTCAGGGTATGGGAATACCTGAAATCTATGGCATGTTCCCGAATCTCAAAGAAAGAAGACGCAGCCAGGGAACCCGGCTCTCAGGCGGGGAGCAGCAGATGCTTGCTATTGCCAGAATCCTGCGTACGGGCGCAAATCTGTTGCTTCTGGACGAGGTCTCCGAAGGGCTTGCGCCCGTCATTGTGCAAAAGCTGAGTGAGGTCATCCGTCAACTCAAACAACGAGGTTTCACCATTTTGCTGGTCGAGCAGAATTTTCGATTTGCCGCTCCCCTGGCCGATCGTATGTATGTTGTCGAAAGAGGGCGTATAGTCTTGGAGGTCGCCAAGGGCGAGATGAAAGAGAAGCAGGAACTGCTGGACGAATTGTTGGCCGTATGAGTGATTGGGCCATTAGCATTTAGCCCTTAGCCATTCGTTCTTAGCTCTTAAGTATTTAGTAGTTTTTGCAACTGAAGCAACTGAAGCAACTTTGCTTGCACTAAAACAAATCAGCTGGCCAAGATTGCTTTCTTAAGGAGGAATCCAAATGATGCGCAAACAGATGGTCATATTGGCTGGATGCATGGTCTTGTGCGCAGTTGCCGTGACTTCGGCGCAAAGCAAGCAGGGCAGCGCAAAGATCTCCGGAGACGTGGTGAAGATCGGCGTATTGAGCGATATGTCCGGTGTTTACTCCGACATTGGAGGCAAAGGCTCGATCGTTGCCGCGCAGATGGCCGTGGACACTTTTGGCGGAAAAATCCTGGGAAAGCCCATCGAAGTCGTCTCTGCTGATCACCAGAACAAGGCGGATATTGGCGCCAACAAGGCGCGCGAATGGTTCGATACGCAAGGAGTCGATCTGATTGTAGACGTTCCTAATTCCGGCGTAGCTATCGCGGTGAGTAAAGTCGCAAATGAAAAACATAGGGTGTTTATTGTTTCCGGCGCAGGCTCCTCCCGTCTTACCAATGAAGATTGCAACCCGTATACGATCCATTATGTTTATGACACGTATGCTACTGGAGGCGTAACGGGCCGGGCCGTCGTGCAGCATGGCGGCAACACCTGGTTCTTCATCACTGCCGACTATGCCTTTGGACATTCCCTGCAAGACGACACCACACGGGCCGTCAAGGCCGCCGGTGGGCAAGTGCTGGGTTCTGTTCTGCATCCGCTGAGCGCGTCTGACTTTTCCTCGTATCTGCTTCAAGCGCAGGCTTCCAAGGCCAAGGTGATCGGTCTAGCCAACGCCGGCGGCGACACCATCAATACCATTAAGACCGCTGCAGACTTTGGAATCAACAAGAACCAGACATTGGCCGGACTGCTGGTGTATATCACCGATGTAAATTCTCTCACCTTGCAAAGAGCGCAAGGCATGTATGTTGCTGAAGGTTTTTATTGGGACATGAACGACGAAGCACGAAAGTTCGGCAAGGCATTTGCAGCCAAGATGGGGGGCAAGATGCCAAACATGTCGCAGGCCGGCGTGTATTCATCGGTGTTGCAGTATCTGAAAGCCATTCAGGCAACCGGAACCGACGATGCCGACGTGGTCATCAAGAAACTCAGAGAAACAACGTTGAATGATGCCTTTGTAAAAAACGGCAAAATCCGCCCTGATAATCGCATGGTGCACGACTTCTACCTTTTCCAGGTCAAGTCACCGGCAGAATCAAAGTACCCATACGACTATTACAAGCTGATCAGCACCATTCCAGCCGATCAGGCATTTCAACCGTTGTCGGAGTCGCGCTGTCCGATGGTGAAGAAATGACAGGCGATATTGTAAAATCGTGTATTACAACATCGCTTATGAGAACCATGAAAACACTCTCGGTCACTCTGCCTCCTGAGATGCTCGATAATGCAGAAAGACTAGCCAAGAAAGAGCACCGCACGATGAGCGAGCTTGTTCGCGAAGCATTACGGCAATATGAGCGCAACAGTGTATGGGATGAGATCGGTCCTTATGGACGGCAATCGGCAGAAAGAGCCAGGATCAAAACCGAAGATGATGTAGTAAAGATGATTCATGGTTTTCGCCGGGACCGCCGTAAGCGCCGCAAAGCGTCCTCACATTAATGCGGATCGTTCTTGACAGCAACATTTACATCTTTTGGATCTTCATCCGTATAGGGGAATCAGCGTTCTCACACCGAGGGCATTCATAGAATTGACTACTTAGAAAGTTGTTAAAAGTTGAGCTAAGAGTCATGGCTAATGGCTAACTACTAAGAGCTAATAACTTCCTATGGTATTCGGCGTGCCTATTCCTTCGCTTCTCGGACAGTTGGTCTTGGGCCTAGTCAATGGATGCTTCTATGCCATGCTCAGCCTGGGACTGTCCGTGATTTTTGGCATGTTGAACATCACGAACTTCGCCCACGGCGCTTTCTACATGATGGGTGCGGTCTTCACCTGGATTGCGCTCACTCAATTCAACCTGGGGTATTGGTGGGCGTTGTTGCTGGTTCCGCTGCTGGTGGCGCTGGCAGGCGCCATCGTTGAGCGCAGCATGTTGCGCTGGCTCTACAAAATCGATCCGCTTTACGGGTTGCTGCTTACCTTTGGCCTGGCGCTGGTGATCGAGGGGTTGTTTCGTTACCGTTATGGTGTTTATGGATTGCCCTATTCCAATCCTGAAAGCCTGCAGGGCGCTTTGAATTTGGGATTCATGTTCTTGCCAAAGAATCGAGCGTGGGTCGTGTGCGCCTCACTGCTGGTGTGCTTTTCCACCTGGTTGATCATTGAGAAGACCCCACTGGGAGCCTACCTGCGAGCAGCCACCGAGAATCCGCGTCTGGTACAGGCATTTGGCATTAATGTTCCAATCATGGTCACGCTTACCTACGCCATCGGCGTGGGCTTGGCCGGTTTCGCGGGTGTCCTGGCGGCAACGACCACGCAGATCAGCCCGTTGATGGGATCAAACCTGATTATCGTTGTCTTTGCTGTGGTGGTGATTGGAGGCATGGGATCAATTCTCGGATCCATCGTGACTGGATTATCGCTGGGTTTGATTGAAGGGCTTACCAAGGTCTATTACCCGTCTGCTTCCGATACCGTAGTGTTCTTTATTATGGCGATTGTTCTTCTGGTGCGGCCCACCGGGCTTTTCGGCAAGGAGAAATAAAACAGAGTGGACCAACGCACCGAAGCAACCGAAACAGCCAACGCACAGCCTGTGATCTTGAACTCGCCCGGAAGATTGTCCGCTCCCAGTTCTAAGGCTTCTAAACTTCGAATGTTGGGTTACGGCTTGCTGTTGATCGCAGGACTGGTTGCGCCATTTGTCGGCTATCCGGTGTTTCTGATGCAGGCTCTGTGCTTTGCCCTGTTTGCGTGCGCTTTCAATCTCCTGTTGGGATATGCGGGGTTGCTGTCGTTTGGCCATGCGGCTTTCTTTTCTACCGCCGCCTATGTAACGGGGTATCTGATCAAGGTCAAAGGCTGCACACCTGGATTCGGTATCCTGGCGGGTACGTTGGTGGCCACCTTGTTAGGCATGGCGATTGGCGCACTGGTAATCCGGCGACAGGGAATCTACTTCGCCATGATCACACTAGCCCTCGCTCAACTTGTGTACTTTCTCTTTCTGGAAGCTCCGTTCACCGGCGGTGAAGACGGGCTGCAAGGGATTCCCCGAGGACGCCTTTTGTGGGTGATCAACCTGGAAAATGATCGGACACTCTACTATGTTGTTTTTGCGATCTTTGTGTTTGGTTTTCTCCTGATCCGCCGGACCATTCATTCTCCTTTTGGACAGGTGCTCAAGGCTGTCCGCGAGAATGAGCCGAGAGCGCTTTCGCTCGGATACGATGTAAACAAATACAAGTTGGTAGCATTCATTCTCTCGGCTGGTCTGGCTGGCCTGGCTGGAGCCACGAAAGCGGTTGTGTTTACCTCTGTCACCTTGACCGACGCCGATTGGCGCACCTCGGGCGAAGTTGTCTTAATGACGCTGCTGGGAGGCATGGGCACAGTGTTTGGTCCCATCGTGGGCGCATTCTCGATCATCACCTTGCAGAACCAGTTGGCCGATAAAGTCGGACCGTTTGTGACGGTGATTATCGGAGCCATATTCGTCTTGTGTGTCCTGCTGTTTCGCCGGGGAATTGTGGGTGAGATCACGGCGTTGTATCGGCGTGTGGTGGGCAAGAGGTTGTAGTTTTTTCACTCTTCCAGAAATTTTGCGGTTTCTTTCAAAAACAAGTCCAACTGGTCATGGTGGACCCAATGTCCTGCCTTGGGCACCGACGTGATCCGGCAGTTCTTGATTGCCAGGACTCGGGGATCGGTCTCTGGTACCGGCGCGAAACTCTCTGTTCCCCAGAAAAGCAGGACTGGGGCGGTGATCTGGCTGTATAGCTCAACGGCATCCTGCATGTTGTGTCCGTAGGGGGAGAAGACCCGGACGTAGTTGTCGAACTTCCACACCAGCGATCCGTCTGCTTCCCAATTCGTGCCGTGCAAAGTAAGGTGCCGCGCCACTTCGTCGGAGAGCCTTGAGTTTTTCTCCTTCATACGCGCCATTGCGGAATTCAGATCGGGGTAGCTCTTGGGCTGGCGCTTTTCCAGGCCGCGAACACCTTCGATCCAGTTCCGCAAGCGTTCATGGGACGGACCGTGGACACGATGCTTTGCCGGAAAACCTAATCCTTCAATGGAGACCGCCTTGCGAACGCGGTCCGGATAGACTCCCGAGTAATGCAGCACGATGATTCCACCCAACGAGTGACCAACCAGGCAGATGGGAAAGTCGTCAATAATATCGAGCAAAGCAGACAGGTCGAGAACCTGCTCGGCCACGCTGTACATGGCTCCGGGCGCCCAGGCGCTGTTGCCATGACCGCGCAGGTCAAGAGCGTAGACGTGATAGCGCTCGCGCAAAGAACGCGCTACCCAGTCCCAGTTGCGCGCATGGTCCAGTCCGCCGTGGACCAGCACCAGCGATGGTTTGTCGTCTTGCCCATAATCCCAGAATTGCAGCTTGAGCCGGTCAGAGTAAAAGAAGTGTGAGATTGGTTCCATGGTCTGACAAGCATTCTACCTTGTCTCTGCATTAGCTTTGCACTTCAGGGATAGTGCCGATACTCTCAGCGGCCGGCAGCATATAGCGCTCATATTTTCTCAGGATCTTACCCATCGGCGCAGGACGCAGCAGATAGATGTAGGTTCTGGGCTGCATTCCAATTTCCTCTTTTTCGACTTCATACCATCGTCCGTCAATTTCAATCGTGATGGTTGCGTTCCACCCAGATTTGGGATGGGCGCTTGCGATCTTCACCCGCTCTCCATCCGGCAAGTTTTCAAATGTGTCTTCGATGACTACCTGCGGCTTCGCACGGCGATAGCCCCTGAGTTTAAAGGCCAGAAAAACCGAGAAAGATGGAACAATCTCCCCAAACACTACGCCGCCTAGAAATCGAAGTGCTCCTTCAACCATCAAGTAGAGCAGCAGCAGCGAGATGGGGTGAATCAGAAAATCGAAAGTAAAAATAATTAAGCCCCCCGCCTGTACTGCAGGCGCGGCGTTGCCCAGAACGCTGCCAAATTGGTGTGTGCGCTGCCGGATGAAGGCTATGTATTGAAAGACCAGTAAAGCGGCAAAAAACAGCGTCTGAAGGAAGCCCGTAATCTTGGCCGCGCCGAGCGCTCGTTCCGTGGATTCGGGCCGGTGATCGCGCCTTACCGCAGCCGGACAAAATGACAGGCAGGCGTCTTTAAGCAAACCAAGAACGTCAATCCAGGTTGGAAGGCGGAAGCCAATAGGAAAACTTCTCCCGCTGCTATCTTATACCGTGTTAGTGAACTACTGCGATCTAGGTTTGTGCGTGGTGGCGCACGTCGGCGCCTTGGATCCAGAAGATTACGTCTTCGGCGATGTTGGTGGCGTGATCGGCAACCCGTTCAAGGTTGCGGGCCACCAGCAAGGTGTCGAGGGCGTAGCGATGATTCTCCGCCGAGTGGATCATGGCGTAGTCGGATGATTCGAATATTTCGCGGTTGAGATTGTCGACCAGATCGTCTCTTTCGAGAACGGAGCGGGCCTTTTCGACATCGCCGGTGACAAAGGCCTGCAAGGCGTCGTGCACCATGGTAATGGCCATGTTCGCCATGCGGGGAATGTCAACCGTCAGGCCAGACTTGTTCTGGTTGGCTAGATCAATGACACGCTCAGCGATGTTTACGGCCTGGTCGCCGACCCGCTCCAGGTCGGCATTGATCTTGATGCAGGAGATGATGAAGCGCAGGTCAATGGCCATGGGCTGTTGCATGGCCAGCAGATCGATAGCCAGTTCATCGACTTCGCGTTCGGTGGAGTTGATCTTGGGCTCATCGCGCAACACGAGTTGGCAAACCGCAAGGTCCTGAGTCTGAAAGGCGCGGGCGGCGCGCTCCACCGCTTGTTCAGCCATGCCGCCCATTACCAATAGTTTTTGCTTCAGATCGTCTAAGCCTTGATGAAATCTTGTGCGTGTCATCCGAACCTGCCCGTGATGTAATCTTCCGTCCGCTTATCGGCCGGTTTGGTAAACATTTTCTCCGTCTTATCGAATTCGACCATATGTCCTAATAGAAAGAAGGCGGTGTAATCGGCCACGCGCGCAGCTTGTTGCATATTGTGGGTCACAATCACGACCGTATATTTTTCTTTCAATACAAAAATCAGGTCTTCGATCTTGGATGTCGAAATCGGGTCCAATGCCGAAGCCGGTTCGTCCATGAGCAATACGTCGGGCTCTACGGCTAAGGCGCGCGCGATGCACAGGCGTTGCTGCTGTCCGCCGGAAAGGCTGGCGCCCGATTTTTTCCTGGCGATATCCTTTACCTCGTCCCACAGGGCTGCGCTGTGCAGGGACCGCTCCACAATTTCATCCAATTGCCGCCGATTGTGGAACCCATTTAGTTTAAGCCCTGCGGCAACATTATCGTAGATGCTCATGGTGGGAAAGGGATTCGGTTTTTGAAAAACCATTCCTACCCGGCGCCGTATCCAGACCGGCGAGATGCCTTTGCCGTAGACATCCATGTCGGAGATCTTGACCGTGCCCTTTACCGAGGCCTGGGGTACAGTCTCATGCATCCGATTCAGACAACGCACAAAGGTCGATTTACCGCAGCCGGAAGGCCCAATAATGGCCGTGGTGTGTTTGGCTGGAATCTCCAGACCGATGTTATAGAGCGCCTGGGTCTTGCCAAACCAGGCATTCAATTCTTCGACATGAATACCGATGTCCATTTAGCGGGCTCCCTTCAGCATCCCGCGATTGGTCGCGAACCTCACCAGGATCACCGATATGATAATCAAGGCAATCAAAACCAGAGATCCGGTCCAGGCTTTTTGGATCCAGTCCTCATAAGCGGAGCCGGCGTAGTGAAAGATCTGGATCGGCATCGACGCAGTGGGTTCCGTCAGTTTCCAGTTCCAAAAATCATTGCCCAGGCTCGTGAACAGCAGGGGAGCGGTCTCGCCTGCCACGCGGGCAAAGGCCAGCATGACACTGGTCACAATACCGGAGGTTGCACTCCGCACGACCACCGATAGTGTTGTCCGCCATTGGGGAATACCGAGACCCAGGGCAGCTTCGCGAATGGATTGCGGCACCATGAGCAGAACCTCTTCGGTAGTGCGGCAGACGGTGGGAATCATCATGATACCCAGGGCCACCCCGCCGGCGAGCGCCGAAAAATGCTTGGTCTTCAGCACCAGCAGTGCGTAGGCAGTGATGCCAATCACAATCGAGGGCACGCCATTGAGCACGTCGGAAGTAAAGCGCACGATGTTGCCGACGATATTTCTTCCATACTCTGCCAAAAAAATGCCTGCGCCCACGCCCAGGGGAACCCCAATCGCACTGGCTATCGTCAAGATCAGGATTGAGCCGGCAATGGCGTTGGCCATACCGCCACCGACTTCGCCCACCGGCTTGGGAAGCTGGGTGAAGAAGCTCCAGTTAAGCCCCGCGCCGCCCTTGGCAATCACGGTCGCCAGGATTGCGAACAGAGGCACCAGAACGATAAGCGCAGCTACAGTAACAGCGGCTACCGCCAGCCCATTGCTCAGGCGGCGATGCCATTGGATGTTTTGAACAGAAGTATTAGGCAACGTTCCTCGCAGGCATGCCCCGGGTGACGCTCCAGACCAAGAGCTGCGCAACGGCATTCACCAGCATGCTGACGACAAATAAAACCAGGCCCAATTCCACCAGGGCGGATGTATGAATAACGCCGACCGCCTCACTGAATTCGTTGGCGATTACACTGGCCAATGTGTAACCGGGCGCGAATAACGAGTGCGACAATTGGGAGGCATTGCCGATGACCATCGTGACTGCCATGGTTTCACCCATGGCGCGACCAAGGCCCAAAATGACTGCGCCAAAAATTCCGGTGCGGGCATTTCTCAGCACCGCGACGCGCAGCATCTCCCATCGGGTAGCACCGAGCGCGAGCGCGGCTTCACGTTGCTGCTGAGGCACAGCCATGATCACCTCCCGGGTGATTGAGGAAATGATCGGCAGAATCATAATGGCCAGGATCACGCCAGCCGCCAGCATCGAAGGGCCAAACATAGGACCTGAAAACAAGCCTGTCCATCCCAGGTATTTTTTGAGAAGGGGAGCCACATAGTCGCGCAGAAACGGCACCAGAACGAGTAGACCCCAAAGACCGTAGATCACGCTGGGGATGGCAGCCAGCATCTCCACACATGTGGAAAGCAAGGCGCGCAAACGCCTGGGGCATATCTCTGTTAGGAAGAGCGCTGTTCCCATCGAAAGCGGTACAGCGATCACCAGTGCCACCAAAGAGGAGACCAGAGTCCCAAAGATTACGGGCGCGGCGCCAAACTCTTCTTTCACCGGATCCCAGATGGATTCCACGAGAAACTTGAATCCAAACTTGCTGAGCGACGGCCCAGAAGCCGAGACCAGTTCGTAAACAATCAGCCCAACAGCGGCCACCACCGAGATGGCACAAGCAGTGACCAAAGAACGAAAGACGGCGTCGGCAAAAATGCTTCTAAGTCCACCCGGGTTTTGAATTACCGGCGCAACCCTCGGACGAACTTCGCCGGGAACCGGTTCCGGTTTTTCAGGATCCTTTTGGAGGGTGCGCATGCCTCTCGACCGTAACAGATCATTGTTAAATGAGTGTTAAAAGGGATGCGCAAGCAACTCTAGGCAAGCTTTAACCGGTAACCATGATCATCATCTCTTGTCATCGTTGTTGCCATCGTTCGCTGTTCTGGAGCGCGAGAGCTGCGAGTCTCTGATGGACTCTCACCGAATTCTTTCTTGTAATCCCTGGCGAAATGACTGTGATCCAATAATCCAACTTCGATCCTGACTTGCTTGACCGACAGGCGGGTTTCCTGCAGAAGTTTACGGGCCCGCTGCAGGCGGACCACTTTTATGTAACGTCCAAATGACACGCCGGTTTTTTGCTTGAAGATACGTCTCAAGCGGCTGGCTGAGATATCGAGGGAACCAGCAATCGAAGCAATGCTCGGTATATTTGCCAGATTTTGCTCCACGATGTGACTCAAGACGGCAGAAACGCGTGATTCGTTTGGGTTCGGTCTTGGGGTGGCTGGCGCTTGCGGCAGGGCAGAGATGGATAGCTCGGCCGGGAATGACATGGGATCTCCTTGCTCCAATCGAATCGATTTCCGGGAGGCCGATTCGAAAGACAAACTTTAACAGGGAGAGAGGAAATCCAGCGTGGCAAATTCGGACAAGTTGCAACACAACTCACCCCAAAGAGAAAACCAGCGCCAGCACGAATTAACGCGAATTGACACAACTCAGGCATGAGAAAATCCAGCAATCATGGGCTAGTGATTTCCTTTGCTCCCTGGCTTCGCTTGCGGTAAAAACTTAAGTATCTATGCGTTCCATGTTGGATATGATCAAGCAGAACGCCGTGCCGGCAGCCGTGATGCGTTCGGCAGCCAAGGGGATTCTCTCGGTGCCGCCACCGGAGATGATTCAGATTCTTGTTTATCTGACTGCCAATCCGCTGTTCGGCTCCCAGGCCAGGCTAACATTAGCGGAATGGGACACAGCCTCGGCAGTTTCGGCCGTATCGGATCACAGCTCGCCACAAGAAGTGCTCGACTATTTTTGGGCAGACGAAAATCGGCAACCACGCTTGATGCCTGCATTGATTGAGAATCCGCGTATTTCCGAGGCGCAACTGGTTGAATTGGCGTCGAAGGCCTCGCGGGAGATCGCCGCCATGATGATTGCGAGTCCGCGAGTCCAGGGCTCCAAACTGGTGTTGGCAGCCCTGTCGGAGAACCCACACCTTGCGCCGGCGGAGATGGAGCAAGTTCAGTCCGATCTGGATCCAGCACTATCAGGTCCGCCTAAAGCCGAATTGTCGCAGGATGAACCGATATCAACGGAGCCGGTTGATCCGGAAGCCGAGACTGCCCACCAAGCCTGGCACGAGAGCCATGCGGCAGAGATCGCCGCCGAAGAAGGCAAAGCGTTTGAATTGGTGGACACCGAGGCCGCCTCAACCCAGCCCTCGCCAACAGTGGCTCAAACTGAGCCGGCTTCGACTTCGAACATGCCTGTCCCTGCCTGGATCGCAGCCGGGACCAAGACGCTTGAGCCAGAGAGGCTATCGACACTTCAAAAGCTCGCCCGGATGAATGTCGCCGGCAGAATCAAGGTGGCTTTTCTTGGCAGTAAAGAAGAGCGATCCATCCTGATTCGCGATGGCGCCAAGATCGTGCAGAATGCAGTATTGGCATCCCCAAAACTGAGCGAACTGGAGGTGGAAACATTTGCCGCCCTCAAAAATGTGCAGGAAAACGTATTACGCGAAATTGCCCGTGGCCGTAGGTTCATGAAGAACTATATTGTGGTGAAAAACCTCGTCAACAATCCCAAGTGCCCGCTGGATGTTTCGCTTACGCTTATCAAGAACCTGTTGGTTATGGACCTCAAGGTGCTTCAGGGCAACAAGAACGTTCCAGAGACACTACGCAAGGTGGCTTTCAAGATATATAAGGAAAAATCTACACCTCCGGGACAGAGAGGTGAGTGATGCCTACTTTGCCTATGACAGCTTTCAGTGGATACTTTCAGTGGACGATGCACTTCAGTGGACAAGATCAACATGAGTGTGCATCAAGGGCTCGTAATGACGGCATGCAGTGCTAAAATGCGGGTGTGACCACGACGCCGGCTACCGACGAGATTACCGAACTCCTGAAGCGCGCCAAGACCATTGCGGTTGTGGGCTTGTCGGACAGTCCTTTGCGGCCGAGCCATGGAGTTGCCGCTTATATGCAGAGCCGGGGGTATCGCATTATTCCAGTCAATCCCACGATTAAGGGCGCTCTTGGCGAAAAGGCAGTTGGGTCGCTTTCTGAAATTAAGGAAAAGATCGACATTGTGGACGTTTTCCGCCGTCCTGAAGGTGTTCCGGAAGTTGTCGATGAGGCGATCAAGCTGGGCGTGCCAGCGATCTGGCTGCAAGAGGGCGTGATTCACGAAGATGCTGCGGCCAAGGCCCGCAAGGCCGGGCTTTTTGTGGTGATGGATCGCTGCATTCTCAAGGAGCATCGCTGGCGGTTTTCCTAATCCTGAACTACGACGAGATTTTCAAGATTTTCTCATCCAACCATTGCCGGGTTATCAGGCATCTTTACGTCAGCCCTTCGAGTATCTGGCCGTACATCGCAGGGACCTGGGGCCAGAATGCCTGAAAGCTACCGACCTGGGGAGATCGTTCCCCGGAGTGGGATTTACAGAATTGAACACGACACCCACCGGTTGATGCACGAAGCCACGCTGATTGCGGATAGCCGCTTTCCGCGCTGCAAGCAATGTGGGGACGAGGTCCGCTTCACGCTGGCGAAAGCCGCGCGCAGCGGCGCATACATCTTTCCGTTTCGATCCACGAGCATTCTGGAAGAATATCCGGAGCCGGAGCCACCCATACGCGTGGTAGGAACCTAAGTCGGCTGCACAAGTTTGTGGCATTGACTCCTGCAAGGGCGAAGGTACAATTAATAACGCCATGAGTCTGACAGAAATCCGCTTCCTCTCGCCTTTGCCGGGGCAATTCCGATCAGCGCGCGAAGCCTGCATGAGCGCACTACGTAACGCCAGAGCCTCCTGTGGCCGTCCCTTGCCCATGACCGCGGAAGAAATCCACAAGCAACTCAAGAAGGAAGGGATGGCCCTGAGAACAGAGGACATCAACGCCTGGTTGCGCGAGCTTTCCCAGGAAGGCATGATTCAGGAAATCGATGCCGAGGCAGGTTTCCGGTGGACTGGGCTGGCTGCGTGAATTTCTAAAGTGAGACCAGATTTCTTGACACGTCACGAGTCAAAGAAGCGTTTGATTTGCGGCCAATATTTTTGGACGATGTTTTCGGTTCTTAGATGTCCGCCGCGAGCGAGGAGGTGGAGTTTGATCCCCGCAGAAGACGCGAACTTGCTGACCGACTTCCAGGGAATGTACGGATCGTCTTTGGCATGAAACATGAGGATTTTTGAGGGCGCCAGCTCCTCGATGTGATGGATGGGATTATAGAACGTCCCTGTGCGCAGCTTGTTCCAGTTTTTTTCGGAGAGGCGATAGCCGTTTCCAAACGACTCGCGAATATAGGCCACGTAACTCTTGTTCGAGGTTTCTTTCTTTTGCTCTTTCGGCAGGATGCTCCAATCGACCACCGGGCAGTTAGCAATGACCCGTTTGACCCTGGGATCAAGCGAGGCAAGAATGGCCGCAGCTCCACCAAAGCTGCCTCCGATGACGAAGATTTCGTCCGGAGATAATTTGAATTTCCATCCAAAAGCGCTCTCGCGCACGCCCTTTGGCAGTTCGTCGATGATGTCGCTCAGGTCTTGCTGGGGAGGCAGTTTTAAAAACTCGCCATCGCTTTCCCAGGCCCCTCGCCAGCGAGGATAGAAGACCCAATAGCCTTTTTCCGCCAGGGATTGCGCGAGTGGTTGCTTGCGTGGAACTGAAGGCATGCCGTCGCACAACAGAATGACTCGCTGCTTCCTGAGCGCACGCGCAGGCGGCAGGAACTCGGCTACGATTTCTTTCTTGAATCGCGTTCGGAACATGGAGGAAGTATAGAATCTTTCAATGAGCTTCCTCGACAATCTCGAAAGCAACCTGAAAAATCTGGAATCGCGGGAAGAACGCGATCCGGGCGCGAAGAAGCGGCGCGATTCTGAACGTGCATCAGCGCTTGCCGCTGCACCGTGGGCGGAAAAGCTTAAGAACGGACCCTACACGCAAGATGTGCTCAAGACAGCGGCCCAGATAGGATTCCAGATTCGCACCAAGATTCATGTGACGTGGTTGGATACCACCTTGAAATTGGAAGCGAAAGAACGGCGGATCGAGTTTCGCCCAACGCCTGAGGGAGTCGTCGCGGTTTTTCTGCTCAAAGGGAAGGAAGAAAAGCGGGTGGTGGTTGACCTGTCGGGGAATGGCGGGGAGTTTGTTCAGCAATGGTTTAGTCAGAGCAGTTGAAAAACCGGATTTACCACTGATTTGCACTGAGACCACTGATTCAAACGGAAGAAGGTTCAAGTTCCGGCGAGTTCAAGGAAAGATGAAACAACTAAGTTGCTGTTAACTAAAGAGATAGCTTGACTGAATGAATGTTCATTCATTAAGATGGTGTTCGTTGGTTTTGGTGTATCCAAACGCTCGATTCCTCCACTTCTGTCCAGCTTCCTCACGACGGGTTTTAAGTGTGACTACGATCATGTTTAGCGACGGTGTGATGCTCGACAATCGAGAATCGAGAAACTATCATCGTTGCGCAAGTTTCTATGCATCTCGCCTGATTTTTACTGCTTTCCCGGAGACCCAATGAGTGATGCAGCCGTCGCCGATTCGGTTCAGGTTCGCGCAACGAGGCCTGAAGCGCAGTCCAACCACAAAGCTACAAGGCCTATACACCATCGCATTCATAAGGTAGCCGTGCTGGGCGCGGGCACGATGGGATCGAGAATTGCCGCTCATCTGGCGAATGCCGGAATTCCCTGCTATTTGTTGGATATTGTTCCGCCCGACCAGACCCAGAGCGCCAACCAGTCTGCGCGCAACAAGCTCGTGGCCGCGGGATTGGATGGAGCTGTCAAGTCCAAGCCGGCTGCTTTCTTTCAAAAGGGCTTGGAGAGGCTGGTCACCATCGGCAATTTTGATGATGACCTGAGATTGCTGGCCGATGCCGATTGGATCATCGAGGCAGTTGCCGAGAACCTGGAGATCAAGCGCAACCTGTTGAAGAAAGTCGAGGCGGTGCGCAAGCCCGGCAGCATCGTAACGACCAACACCAGCGGCCTGCCGGTCCACAGCATCGCCGAAGGCTTCAGTGAAGATTTTCGCAGGCATTGGTTCGGGACCCATTTTTTCAATCCGCCCCGCTACATGCGGCTGTTGGAGATCATTCCCACACCGGAAAGCGATCCTGGCGCGATTGCGAGCATTGCCCATTATTGCGATGTGCGGCTGGGCAAGGGAATCGTTTATGCCAAAGACACGCCGAACTTCATCGCCAACCGTATTGGAACCTTCAGCAGCCTGAATGTTTTCCGCCTGATGCAGGAGATGGACTTGACCGTAGAAGAGGTCGATGCGCTGACCAGCTCAGGTGGATGGAGCAAGGCAGCCATGTTCCGCACGATCGACCTTGTGGGTCTTGATGTACTGGGAAGCGTGGTCAGCAACTTCATGAAGAATGTGCAGGACGAGCGCTCTGACCTGAAGCTGCCAGTGTTCTTCAAGGCCATGCTGGAGCGCAAGCTGCTCGGCGACAAAACCAAATCTGGTTTCTACAAAAAGACTAAAACTCCCGATGGCAAAGAAGACCGTCTGGTGATGGATTGGAAGACGCTGGAGTATCGTCCGGCGCAGAAGGTCAAGTTCCCGTCGCTCGAGATGTCGAAGAATATAGAAGATATGGGTGAGCGGCTGCGCATGACGGTCGGCAATGCAGACTCTCGCGATAAGGCCGCGCAATTCTCCTGGGCAAGCCTTTCCGACCTGTGGACTTATTCGGCCAATCGCATTCCCGAAATCTCTGACAGCGTGGTTGAAATCGATCGCGCCATGCGCATGGGTTTTAACTGGGAGGTTGGTCCCTTCGAGTTGTGGGACCTGGCCGGCGTCGAGGCGACCGTAGCCCGCATGAAGAAAGAGGGCAAGCCGATCTCGGCGAATGCTGAAAAGCTTCTGGCTTCGGGCAAAAAGAGCTGGTATGTCGATGATCCTTCCTCGGCTTCCGGCCGCGCAACCTTTGATTTGAAGACCGGAGAATACAAGCCGGTTGACGTTGCTGAAGGCGTCTGGTCAGTGGAAGCAGTTAAGAAATCCCACGGCGTGATCAAGAAGAACGCAGGCGCCTCGCTGATCGATTTGGGCGAGGGCGTTGGCTGCATCGAGTTCCACACCAAGATGAATGCCCTGGGCGGCGACATCGTGCAGATGGTTACGCAGTCGCTCAAGACCGGGGGCATCGGCGATCAGTTTGAATCGTTTGTGATTACTGGGGACTCGGCCAACTTCTCCGTGGGCGCAAACTTGATGATGCTGATGCTGGCGGTGCAGGAAGAAGAATGGGACGAAGTTGACTTGGCCATCAAGCAGTTCCAGGGAATGACCCAAGCGATCAAGTTTTGCACACGTCCGGTCGTAGTTGCGCCGTTCGGAATGAGCCTGGGAGGTGGCGCGGAAATCTCCCTCCACGCGGCAGCTCGCCAGCCTCATGCAGAGCTTTACATGGGCCTGGTCGAAGTCGGCGTTGGACTTGTGCCGGGCGGCGGTGGATGCAAAGAGTTATTGCTGCGCGCCGTGGAAAATGCCCGCGCGATTCGGCCTGATGGGCGAGCCGAGTCGGTGGAATTGATGGAAGGGATGAAGCGGATTTTCGAGCTGATCGGCACGGCCAAAGTTTCAACTTCAGCATATGAAGCGCGTGATCTCGGATTCCTCTGCAATGGCGACCTGATCAGCATGAACCGGGAACGCGTCTTGAGCGACGCCAAAGAGCGCGCCATGGAACTGGCCCGCGCCGGGTACAAGGCCCCAGTCCCGCGTACCGATATTCCTGCCCCAGGCGAAAACGTGCTGGCCACGCTGAGGCTGGGAATTCACCTGATGCGCCAGGCGGAATACATCAGCGACCACGACGTAAAAGTAGGAACCAAGGTGGCAGAGGTCATCTGCGGCGGCAACGTAACTCCAGGAATGCCGATCAGCGAGCAATACCTGCTGGACCTGGAGCGCGAAGCCTTCAAGTCCCTCTGCGGCGAACGCAAGACCCAGGAGCGGATTCAGTACACGTTGAAGACTGGGAAGCCGTTGAGGAACTGAAGGGATTTGGTAGTTGGGTAAGTTGGTAACTGGGTAATTTTAAATGAGGTATTTAGTCATTTACGAGAAATCGAAAACTGACTGGGGCGCTTATGCCCCAGACCTTCCAGGTTTGGGAGTTGCGGGAGCCACCCTTGAAGACGTTAAACAGCTTATTCACGAAGCAATGAAATTCCATCTGGAAGGCATGAAAGAGCACGGCGATCCCATTCCTGAGCCGAGTGCTCTTACCGAATATGTTTCAGTTGGATACACAGCGTAGAAGCTAGCAGCCAGTAGCCAGGAGCTAAATATGCAAGACGCAGTCATCGTAAGTTCTGTCCGTACCGCCGTTGGCAAGTCTGGTAAGGGGACTTTGCGCGCTACCCGTCCTGACGATTTGGCGGCGATTGCCATCAAAGGCGCGCTGGATCGTTTTCCTCAGGTGGAGAAGCGGGAAATTGAAGATGTGATCATTGGCTGTGCTACGCCTGAGGCTGAGCAGGGGATGAATGTGGCGCGAATTGCTGCGTTGCGCGCTGGGCTGCCGGTGGAGTGTTCGGCCATGACGATCAATCGTTTTTGCTCGTCAGGCTTACAGGCCATTGCTTTGGGCGCGGAGCGCATCATGGTTGGGGGCGCGGACATTATTGTGGCAGGCGGAACGGAATCCATGAGCATGATTCCTATGGGTGGCCATAAGGTTTCAGCCAATCCATGCCTGGTCGGCACCTATCCTGACGCTTATCTTTCCATGGGGCTTACCGCAGAGCGGCTGGCGAAGCGTTTCGGGATTTCACGCGCACGGGCAGACGAGTTTTCGTTGAATAGTCACAAGAAAGCGATTGCCGCCATCCAGAGCGGCAGGTTCGACGATGAGATTGTACCGGTGCCGGTGAGCTTCACGACTCCCAACGGCTCCAAACCGAAACGGACGGAGATCGTTTTTAAGGTCGATGAAGGTCCGCGTGCCGATACTTCATTGGAAGCCCTGGCATCGCTCAAACCTGCTTTTCATGCCAAAGGCACGGTAACAGCGGGCAATTCATCGCAAACGTCGGATGGAGCTGCTGCTGCTGTCCTAATGTCTGCGGAAAAGGCGAAGCAACTCGGGGTGAAGCCACTGGTGCGCTTTGTCTCGTTTGCGACTGCCGGATACCTGCCTGAAGAGATGGGCTTAGGTCCGGTCTTTGCCATTCCCAAGGCTCTGAAGATTGCAGGTTTGAAGCTTGAAGATATCGACGTGATCGAATTGAACGAAGCATTTGCCGCACAGGCGTTGGCGGTGATCCAAGAAGCTGGTCTTGATCCAGCCAAGGTAAATCCGAATGGCGGCGCAGTAGCGCTGGGACATCCTCTGGGCTGCACGGGCGCAAAGCTCACGGCAACTATCATTCGAGAACTAAAGCGCAGAAACGGGCGCTATGGACTTGTGACCATGTGCATCGGCGGTGGTATGGGAGCGGCGGGCATTTTCGAGAACCTGCAATGAGTTCTTCACCACAGAGGGCACAGAGCAGCACGGAGGTTTCCGTCAACCAATTACTGAAGCCATTATTGGAGCGGCGATCAAAGTGCATTCGGTTCTGCGGCCAGGATTGCTCGAAAGCGCTTACTAAGCGTGCATGGTTCACGAATTAAGGAAAGCCGGACTTAAAGTGACATCGCAGCTCGGGCTTCCTCTGGTCTACGATGGCATTGAACTTGATCTTGGCTATCGAGTCGGTTTAATGGTGGAAGATCGGGTCATCGTGGAACTCAAGTGTGTCGAAAAGCTGTTGCCCGTGCATGAAGCACAAATAATTTCACATCTGCGCCTGAGCGGAAAGCGTGTTGGTTTGTTGATTAATTTCCATGTCGTCAGGCTGAAAGATGGGATCAAACGATTTGTGGAAGGTACGGACTGGCGCTAACGAGTGATTGCTCTGGTCCAACAATTGAGTTTTGTTCGCGACGATTTTGATTTAGTGGTTTTACTTTGAAGGGGCTAGGGTTCTGCAAAGGAGCACGTTGAATCACCTCTGTGTTTCTCTGTGTCCTCTGTGGTTAAGCTCTTTCTGTGGCGGAGATGAGGAGAATTTATGGCGACAGCAGTGATTCCTAAGACCAAGCTCGCGGGTGGAAGCTTTTTGATCCAAGAGCATCATATTGACGATCTGTTTACTCCTGAGGACCTTTCCGAAGAGCACCAGCAGATTGCGCAGACGACGCAGGAGTTTGCGCAGAACGAGATCGTTCCCAACCTGGAAAAGATCGAGCACAAGGATTTCTCGGTCACGCGCGACCTGCTGCGCAAAGCCTGCGAGATCGGCATTGCCAACGTCGATATCCCTGAGCAATACGGTGGCTCCGAGATGGACAAGATCGCCTCTTCGATCATCACCGAGCACCTTTCGGTTTCAGGCAGTTTCAGCGTGAGCTTTGGCGGGCACACCGGAATCGGGACTTTGCCGATTGTCTACTTCGGCACCAAGGAACAGAAGGCCAAGTATCTGCCCAAGCTGGCCACCGGTGAATGGATTGCCGCGTATGCGCTTTCTGAATCGACCTCTGCGTCCGATTCACTGAACGCCCGCACCAAGGCAGTGCTCTCGCCCGACGGTAGAGAGTGGATCCTCAACGGCGAAAAGACCTGGATCACCAACGCCGGATTTGCCGATGTCTATGTCGTCTTTGCCAAGGTCGATGGAGAGAAGTTCAGCGCCTTCATCATCGAGCGTACCTTTCCTGGCTTCACGGTGGGCGCTGAAGAAAAAAAGATGGGTATTCGCGGCTCGTCCACATGCTCCCTGATTATGAATGATTGCCGCGTACCCAAAGAGAACCTGCTGGGCGAGATCGGCAAGGGACACGTCATCGCATTCAACATCCTCAACATTGGGCGGTTCAAGCTGGGCGCGGGCGCTGTGGGCGGCACGCGGAACTCCTTGCATCACGCCATTGCTTATGCCAAGCAACGCAAGGCTTTTGGCAAAACTCTTTCTGACTTCGGCTTGATCAAAGAAAAGATTGCGACCATGACGGCGGGAATCTATGCGCTGGAAAGCATGTCGTACCGCACGATTGGAATGATCGACGTGGCGCTCTCCGACATCGACAAGAATTCTCCCGATGTCTACAAGCAGACGGCCAAGGGGATCGAGGAGTATGCCATCGAGTGTTCGATCCTGAAAGTCTGGGGATCGGAACTGCTCGACTACGTGGTCGATGAGACCGTGCAGATCTTTGGCGGCTACGGCTTTGTGGAAGAGTATCCGGCCGAACGGGCGTATCGCGATGCGCGCGTGAACCGCATCTTTGAAGGGACAAACGAGATCAACCGGCTGCTCATCATGCAGATGCTGCTGAAGCGCTCGATGAGCGGACAGTTGCCGCTGCTGCAGGTGATCAAGAAGCTCATGGACGAGATCATGTCAGGGCCATCAAGCGCTGATCCACTGGAAGGAACATTGGCTGCCGAGCGCACCATGCTTTCGAATGCCAAGAAGGCCGGACTCATGCTTGCTGGGGCAGCGACACAGAAGTACACCATGGGCCTGGCGGACCAGCAGGAAATCCTGGGCGCACTGGCCGACATGGTGATGGAAACCTATGTGATGGATTCGACGGTATTGCGGACGCAAAAGCTGATTGACCGGCTGGGCGAACGCAAAGCCGAACATGCGATTGCGATGACCCAGGTTATTCTTACGCGCTCCATGGATAAAATCGAGTCTGCAGCTCGCAGAGTTGTGGCGGCCATCGCCGAGGGCGACATGCTGCGCACGCAACTGGTGATTCTGCGCCGGTTGTTCAAGTACGAGCCGTTCAACACGATTGTCTTGAACCAGCAGATTGCGAACCGGGTGTTCGAGGCCAGCAGGTACGTCATCAGCTAAAAAAGCCTGCCGCAGAAGATTTTCTGCGGCAGGCTCCTCCGGTTTTCCGGTCGTGGCTTTCCTTCTCGCTTTAGATTCCACATGCTGTTTCCGTGTCACTCTTGTTTCGAGTCATGATATCGCCCATGATATGATATCGTGGGAGATATGAGATTGGTGCTCGACACCAGCGTTGTAGTCGCTGCCATGCGAAGTCCGACTGGCGCCTCGGCTGCGCTGTTGATGCGAGCGCGGAGAGGCAAAGTGACGCTGCTGGCGAATGTAGCGCTGGCGCTTGAATATGAGGCTGTGTGCCGGCGTATCGAGCACGCTCTTGCCGCTGGACTAACTACGGATGAGGTTGAACTATTCGTCGATGCAGTAGTCGCCATGGTCGAGCCGGTCGAGAGCTATTTTTTGTGGCGACCGCTGTTGCGCGACCCGACCGATGAAATGGTGCTCGAAGCTGCGGTCAACGGGCGTGCCGCGGCGATTGTGACGTTTAATCACCGGGACTTTGGTGGCGCACCACTAGAGTTTGGCATTGAAGTGCTGACGCCAGCGGTCGCTTTACGGAGGATCAAATGACCAAAAATTCGCAGAGTAATTATCTACTTCGGTTGCCGCGCTCGGTCAAAACAGAAGTCGAGCGCCGCGCTAAGGCTGACGGTGTGAGCATTAATCAATTCGTCGCCATGGCCGTTGCGGAAAAGCTGGCCGTAATGAATACGGCCGCCTTCTTCGCCGAACGGCGAGAGCGCGCAGATTTCGCCGCGTTCGACCGTTTGATGCGCCGCAAGCGAGGTGAACCGCCGAAACCAGAGGACACGATCAAGTGAGCGTTCGTATTAATCGCCAGAGATTTTGCGCAACCCGAAAGGCTTAACGGGCGGGAGTGCAGGGGCAAAGCCATCCAAAGCCTGATTGGGTTGAAATACCCGCCTGCCGCCGGAATCCTGCTGGCGGCAGGCGCAAATCCTTGCTGACTCTTCCTCTTTCTACGGAGGAGCGCCGCCCGCGATCCAGGCTTGGATCTTCGCCAAGTCGCCCGGGCTTAGAGTTCCGCCACACGGCATCTTGCCTCCGCA
Source organism: Candidatus Angelobacter sp. (assembly GCA_035939495.1). Lineage (GTDB taxonomy): Bacteria > Acidobacteriota > Terriglobia > Terriglobales > Acidobacteriaceae > Angelobacter. The sequence continues at coordinate 132,294 of DASZFU010000118.1, forward strand.
TGGCCCGGTGGATGGCCCGAAACAAATCGTTATGTTTGGACATCCTGGCAAAGCAGCGTGTGTCCCGTTGACCTTGTTGAACAGGTAGCTATGTGCCGGATCGTGGTCGGTGGAACTGACGCGCTTCATACTCGGCAATTCTGTCGAATTCTGGTCGACCAGATTTGCATGAGCGCTGCCAGACGTGAGGTTGAGACCTGCTGGCGGGCTCATTCCAAGGTGGCATGAGGTACAACCACCTGTTCCTGTGAAAACAGCTTTCACGGGATCGAACAGAGAGGGCGGCGTCGCTCCGCCCGCAGTAAAGACGCCACACTGATTCCCTTGCCAGCCATTGGTATTGATCGAATCGCCAAAGACCTGGAATTCGCCTGGTTGGTGGGGGCCAAGGCTCAGCCAAAAGAGATCGTGAGTCCGCTTGGCATGAGGCATCACATGCTGGGAGCAGACGCGGCTTTCGCTTGTTCCCAAGCGATTGGCCACCACATCAATGATCTGCGAGCTGTCCGTAAATCGCAGGTTGAGCGACGGATTGGCAACGTGGCAGGTGCGGCATGCATTGGCAACCACGACTTTGTACATCGTTTGTTTGCCGGCCGTAGCCTGCCAGCTATTGGCGGCTGCCGGAACCACAAAATCCTCATGCTGGTTCTGCGGCCCGCCGCCCGGATACATGCAGTCGTTTCCCGGGCCGGCGCAACTGATCACGTCGTGGATTGCCTGTCCCTGGATGCCCGGATTCGAAGCCAACACAATATCCTGGTTCAAGGTCTGAAAGGCTGCTTGCTGCCCGTTCTTGCTCGGATCAGGAATCTGTGCCGTGACTGTTGTGGGAAACACGTAATTATGCAAGTCAAAGGGCAGGAACAGGGACCCTAGCTTGACCTGGTCGCGGCAGTTGAAGGGTGGTACACCTGCAGGCGTGGGAGGACCAGGGCAAACCGCCGCCGGATAATTTCCTCCGTGGCACACCATGCAGAGCTGTGGAACCGGCCGGGGACGAATATTGACCCCCGAATCCAGATCAGCCGCGTGTACAGGAGTTCCCGCAGCGTTAAAGACGTAGAACTTGACTACCCGTTGGGGATCATCGAATTCCGTTGGATTGACGGGCGGACTCTCGATGCGCGAATACTCCATGGCTACGGTGGCCACCAAGCTGGACATGCCTACTGTGGTTCCGGTAACCGCAGCATTGGCATCATCCTGATCATCGGTCAGGATGGTGCCGTAGTTGGTCACGTAGCACGCCACATCAAGTTGTCCATCGCTGGCCATTTGTTTCTTGCAATGCATATCCCGTCCGAAGCCTAGATCGCCGTGGTTCGAATAGACTCCACGCGTCTCCAGGGCCGCCGGGGTCAGCGGATCGTCACTCAGGCCGTTGACAGCTTTGAAACAACTGAAGTCGTTCGTAAAACCCGGATGAGCAACAGCGCAAGCGCTTCCCGCACCCAGAAAACGTTTTTTGCGCGGGTCAATCTGAGCGTAGTAGTTGCCGGTTGCCTGATCTAAACCATCTTTGAGCGTATGTTGTGTGGGATCGGCGTCACTGAGTTCTCCCAGGTTCGTGGACAGGTAGGGAGAAGACAAGCCCAGTCCCTGCAGGAATTCTCCGAACAGCGGCGCTGCCGGAAGACTCTGGGGAGATAGAACCACCTGGGTCGAGCACGCATGATACGGCGGCCCCACCGGTTGGTTGGGAGTAGTGGGGTTTTGCGGCCCTCCGGTGTTGACCACGAAAGTTCCATAAGGAATTTTTGTGGTGTTGTCATAAGGCACCAGCACGATGTTGGTGTTGGAAGGCAGGTTGTAAAGCGCATACTCCAGGTTGGTCACGGCGTACGGTGGCGGTACTTTGGGTGCCTGGCCAGGACCGAGAGGGATCGTGACTTCCAGTTCGTAATTGGGCGGCATGGTGGGCCCAATCACGTCCACACAAGATTGGTTCACCTTGATGGTATCGGTATTGATGGTGGAGAAGTGCTTCACCGTGGTCACATAAGTGTTGCCTATCTTCTTAGCTGTTCCCTCAGGCAGCCATACGCCGTTTTTGTCGTCGTAAAACAGCAAGGGAATAGTCGCCGGCTGCGGTCCGCTAGCGGCCAATTGCGCTGGATCGATGGGAATGGTCACCTCGGCAGTGGTTCCCGGTTTCAGATTGTAGCGGTGGCCCCCACCGGTAAATTCAACTCCGCCCGCGCCGTAGCTTTCCATGACCCGCGTGGCATTGCTGGGCAGCTTCACCGTGTAATCGCCGGGCATCTGGTCAGGAGACATGAGGTCGATGGTGGAAAGGGAAACCTGAACGTTCCCGGCAGGTGGATGATGGGCTTCATCCTCCAGAGCATTGGCAGGGAGTTTAATGCTTATGCCCGGCCCGCAGCCCTTGGAAGGCGGGACCGTTGCCTGCCTGGAGTTCTTTTCTGTGAATGCCGCCAAGGCCAGTTTGGTTTTAGCGGGTGGGTTTACAACGTTCCCTTTGCCGTCCTGGTACTGGACCACGGCTGCTTGAGGAAATTCCTGCCAGCGCAGATGAGCACTGGGAAGTCCGGGACAGTTACCCGGACGGCGTTCATCGATAAGCGAAATGGGCTTGGTGGGATCCGCAGTGTGCAAGCTGGCCCCGGTCAGCAGCCATTCGCCCCCGACAATGCCCCGGTCATAAATTCTTGAGACCAAACCAAAACCTTGCTTATGGATGTTCAAAACAAATTTGTTGGCGTCCTTTACGTGAATGCGGAAGAATCCTCCGGCATCGGTTTGGCCTGTAACTCCGTTAATCTCAACGCTGGCGCCTGGAATTACGACGTTGCCGGAGGTGGTCTTCACTGTGCCTGAAAAGAGCACGCCACTCTTATCGGCCCGCAATGATACTGAGGATCGTCCATAGCCGCCCTTGCCGTCATAAGCAGTCAAAGTAACCGTGTACAAACCTTCTTGGGCCGGCAATGTCCATTGCACCGCATTTCCGGTAGTGCTGCTCAGGGTACCGGACCCCTCGGAAACCAGCCAGACGTATTTCAGCGGGTCGCCATCGAGATCGGAGGCCCGTGCTTCCAACCGAACGACTGCACTGGGAAGCGCGGCAGCTACACGGCGTCCGGCGCTGTCGATGGCAACAAGCGGATCGACACGTGGGGGATGATTGGGAATTTGCAGATCAATTACGTGGAAAGGCGATCCCGCCAGATTGGCGCCCACATGAATCGGCTGATCGACGATTCCACCCTCGATCTTGGCGCGAAGAGTTATCTCTGCTTTCGACGGCACTTGGGGCAGCAGGTACTCGCCGAAGTTATTGACATAAACGGTGTTCAAAAGCTTGGGCCCAGCGAGCAACTGGACTCGCGCGAAAGCATTGATGTTGGCCAGAACCTCCACCGCGCGCGGCAAGGAATTATCCGCGAGGCTGACCTTGCCGGTAACTACAGTCGTGTCTTTCGCCCGACCCACCGCAATCTGCACATTGCCGATGTTCGAGAGCGTGCTATTCACCGAGTAGAAGTCCTTGGAGCAGGCCTCAACGAAGCCGTTGGCCGACCAACAGACCTGGTAGCGTCCTTCCTCCGCGGGAACTGTAAACCGGCCACTGAGATCGGTCAGTACAGGAGGTGTCGAGACATTGACGCTGGGATTCTTCAAGAACACCTTGACCCCTGGAATGTAGACCTCCCGCGCGCGGGATCGAACTGCTGCGACGAGCGTATCGATATTTCCTCCTACGCTCGTAACGATGTAACCACGGAGAAACCCGACAGCGAGTGGCGGTTGGGCCGAGGTGTGCGGAATAGGCCCCTTTGCCAGCAAGAATCCCAGTACTCCCGCGGCTCCGATCGCCGCGAGAATCGCACTGGCTAGTTTTCGTTTACCTGCCATGATCTGCCTCCTTAATCAGCACATCAAAAATGCAATTTCTTGGGCTTCGACAACGGCCGGGGGGATCTGTGAACCAAGGCTCAAAATCAGCACCGACTTTGCGTCAGAACGTCCGGCCTCCCATGCTGATTCCCAAAAACGAACGGCCGGGCAAGCTTAGTCTTGAGTTTCTATCTGGTAAGACGGAATCGGACACACATTCCCTGCGTGCTAATAAGCTTTAATTTGACGGTTTTTTGAAACGGTCCAGGCTCCGCGAAAACTGTGCGGGCTATACTGAAAATGCTGAACGGAGCTACTATTTTCATGAATACCCAATGTCTTCGAATTGCTGATCAGCTTCATCGTGCCTTCGACGGCGATCCATGGCATGGCTCGCCGGTTCGAGAGATTTTGTCGGGCCTAAGCGAGGGACAAGCCTCAAAACATGTCCTGGCAAGTGGTCACTCCATTTGGGAACTTGTGAACCATGTCAACAGGTGGGAGCGGGCAGCGCTGGGCGCCATCAATGGTGTACCGATGCCCCAGTCTCCACCGCCAGAAGTTGATTGGCCTGCGCCGTCTCCTGGAAATGAAACCGCCTGGAAGTCGTCGGTGGACCAGTTGTTTACGACAAATAAACAACTTGTTGAGGCAATCAAGGGACTTCAGGATTCACGATTACAAGAGACTGTCCCCGGGCGGAGTTACGACTTTTATTATCTTCTGCTCGGCATTATCCAGCATGGGCTTTACCATGCTGGACAAATGGCGATCTTGCGCAAAGGGTTGGCTTAAAGTCAAAATTGTGCCAGGCGAGGAGAGACGAAATTATTTTACGCTGCCGTCTTCGTGACAGATAGGAAAAAGCAGCGAAATCAGTGATTCCTGGGTTAATAATGTCCTATATAAATAGAGATTATGTCGCCCGCTTCGCGGGCTCTATCATTTTTCTCTCCTGTTTCCCCACAGCTTGCGCTTGTGGGCTAGAAGAATATCGCCGCTTCGCTGGCTTAGGCACACTGGCTTAGGCCCAACCGGCTTGCGCCACGTTGCATCCTGAGCAGGCTCTCTGATAATCTAACTAACTAGTTAATTAATTATTGGCTATAGCTGGCTGCTCGAGCATAAGAAAAAATTGACTTACACGTCGCGCCCTTGCGCGAGGACAATAAAGGCCATGTGCCGAAGCCACGGAAGATAGCTTCGTTTAAAGTTGTATCTTCGGTGTGAAAAACCACTGTTGCGATGAGACAAATACACGGGCCTGAGTGCTGAATGCCCAATGCTGGCATCTAAAGACACTAACCTGCAAGCAAATGAAGAACTGCAAGAGCATTTCGACTAAGGCTTTCATAACAGCATTGTTTTGTCTGGCTGCGATTTCCGCTTCGGCTCAGTTGCCGGGAGCGCCGGTCTCGAGTCCCGGCGGGAACGAGCAACAGCAGTCCGCGCCAGATGAGATTCAGTCCTTGCGACTGCAGCCGTTTAGCGGCAGCGGGATCATCGACAAACCGGTTCCTGGCGTACTCAAGCTATCGCTGCGCGATGTAATTGACCGGGGAATCAAGCACAATCTTGGCCTGCTGCTTTCCCAGCAACAAACGGATACCGCTCGCGCACAACGTTGGAGAAGCCTGAGCAGCTTATTGCCCAATGCCGCCATACGGGTTTCGGAAACGGCGCAGCAAGTTAACCTGGCAGCCTTCGGCATTCCATTTACCGTCAACGGATCGAGCATCGTAGGGCCGTTTGCAATCTTCGATGCGCGTCCGGCGGTGAGTGAGAGGCTGATCGATTTCAATGCTTTGAACCGAGTTCGCGCCTCGGCAGAAAATGAAAAGGCGGCGAAACATACGGTTGATGATGCCCGCGAACTCGTTGTACTGGTGGTGGGCAATCAATATCTGCTCATGCTCGCCGATGCAGCGCGTTTGCAAACGGCTCAAGCGCAATTTACCACCGCCAAAGCGGTCTTCGACCGCGCTGTGGACATGAAAAAGGCAGGCGTGTCACCGCAGATCGATGTCCTGCGGGCCCAGGTAGAGATGCAGCAGCGGCAACAACAAGTGCTGGCTGCCCGGAACCAGCTTGAACAGCAGCGCATGGCTCTGGAGCGAACGATCGGCCTTCCGGTTACGCAACAGATTGAATTGACTGACACCGTTCCTTATGGACCGCTTCCGGAACTCAACATCGATGAAGCGTTGCAGCAGGCTTATAGCCGCAAGCCGGAATATCTGGCCGCGGAAGCACGGGTGCGCTCGGCCGAGATGCAAGTCAAAGCCGCGAAGGGTGAAGCGCTGCCAACCTTGGGTTTGAATGGTGATTATGGCGTGATCGGACCCAATATTGGCAGCTCGCGCGCCACCTTCTCGGTGGGCGCGGGGCTGCGCATTCCGATCTTTGAAGGTGGCCGCGTGCGGGCCGACGTGCTACAGGCGGAATCTACCTTAAAGCAACAGAGATTGCGGCTTGAAGATTTGCGCGCTCGGATCGAGTTCGATGTGCGTTCAGCGCTGCTCGATGTGAAAACGTCCGAGGACCAGATTGCTGTGGCGAAGCAGTCCATCGATCTTTCCAACGAGCAGCTCAAGCAGGCCCAGGACCGCTATGCCGCTGGTGTTGCCGGCAGCTTAGAGGTGGTGCAAGCCCAGGAGGCGGTTGCCGGGTCAAATGAAACTTATATCCAGGCGCTGTATCTAAATAATGTTGCGAAACTCGCATTGGCCAGGGGGTTAGGAGTGGCTGAAGAGCGGACGCGGGCATTTCTGGAGGGGAGGAAGTAATTGGCCGATCCAATCACGATTCCGGGTTACCAGGAGGAGCAGGAAGAAAATAAAGTCCGGGAGCCTCCCAAGAAAGAACCGGCCAGAGGTTTCTTCCGCCAGCATCCTATGGCGAAGTGGATTCTAGCCCTGCTGGTGGTGGTCTTAATTGCAGGCGGGGTGATGATCGGGCGTTACTATTCCGTGCGCGAAAGCACCGATGATGCCCAGGTTGATGGCCATATCGATCCGGTAAGCGCGAGAGTTCCGGGCACGGTGCTGCGCGTCCTGGCTGACGATAATAAGTTTGTGAAAGCTGGAGAATTGCTGGTTGAACTGGACCCTAAAGATTATGAAGTCGCCTTACAACGGGCCCGCGCGGAACTTGCCGATGCGCAAGCAAATGCTTCCGCTGCCAGCGTTGGCGTGCCGCTGACTTCCACCATGAGTTCGGGTCAACTGTCTGCCGCCACCGCAGGTCTGGAAGCAACCAAAAAAGAGGTCGACGCAGCCACAGCCAGGGTGCAGGAGGCCGAGGCCAACTACAACCGAGCAGCTTCTGACCTGAAACGCCTGACCGAACTGGTCAAGAAAGATGAGATTTCACAACAACAATATGACGCCGCGGTAGCCGCCGAGCGTTCCGCGCGAGCCACGCTGGAAGCAGCCCGCGCAACAGTAGCCAGTTCTCAGGGCCGGGTTGCCCAGGCACAGGCCCAGATGGAATCAGCCGCCGTGGTGCCTCAACAAGTCCGGGTGATGCGAGAGCGATCTGCTGCTGCTTCTGCCGAAGTCGCAAGGTATCGCGCGGCTCTCGCCCAGGCGGAATTGAATCTTCAATACACCAAGATCGTTGCCCCGGTTGATGGAATTACCAGCAAAAGGAATGTGGAACCAGGGCAGGTAGTACAGTCGGCGCAGCCTCTGTTTGCCGTTGTGAACCTCGATGACATCTGGGTCACGGCCAACTTCAAAGAAACCCAATTGAAGGACATGCACGCAGGACAAAGCGTAAAAATTCAGGTAGATGCCTACGGACACGACTACGACGGAGTTGTCGAGTCCATTGGCGGCGCTACCGGAGCGCGTTTCAGCCTGCTCCCGCCGGAAAACGCTACCGGCAATTATGTAAAGGTGGTGCAACGGATTCCAATGAGGATTCGAATCAACAAAGGGCAAGATCCCAACCATATGCTGAGGCCAGGCATGTCGGTCGTGCCAACCGTGTTCATTCAATAAGTTTTATGCCGGAGCGTTCTAGTCCAGCCACCGTCAATCCCTGGATCATCGCCATCTCCGTGATGTTGGGCACCTTTATGGAGGTGCTCGACACCACCGTGGTGAACGTCTCATTGCCGCACATCGCCGGAAACCTCTCTGCCAGCACCGATGAAGCAACCTGGGTTCTGACCTCGTATCTGGTCGCCAACGCTATTGTGTTACCGCTTACGGGATGGCTGGCCAATCACTTTGGGCGGCGCAGAATTCTGCTGATCTCGGTTACCGGATTTACTTTCTTTTCGTTTCTGTGCGGTATTGCACCCAATCTGCCGCTCTTGATCGTTTTTCGCATATTCCAGGGAGCCACGGGCGGAGGCTTGCAGCCCCTCTCGCAAGCCATTTTGCTCGAAGCATTCCCGCCGGAAAAGCGCGGCAAAGCTATGGCATTTTGGGCTTTGGGCATTGTTGTAGCGCCCATGCTGGGTCCGGTTCTCGGCGGATGGATTACCGACAGCTATAGCTGGCGCTGGCTGTTTTACATCAATTTGCCCATCGGGGTTGCAGCAGTTGTAATGGCGTCGCTGTTTATCTTCGACCCACCCTATATTCGCCGGAGTGAACATGGCGTGGACTATTGGGGCATCGGGCTGCTAGCGGTGGGGATCGGCGCGTTGCAAGTCATGCTCGATAAAGGCCAGGAGGTGGATTGGTTTGCCTCGCACCTTATTTGGATTCTGGCGCTGGCTGCGGCGGGAGGTTTCATCTTCTTTGTTGTCCGCGAATTGGTAATCGGAAACCCGGTGGTGCAGCTAAGGGTTTTCAAAAATCGAACTTACAGCACCGGGGTTTTCCTGATGACCGTCTTGGGATTTGTGCTGTATGGCAGCACGGTTCTGATTCCGGTTTGGCTGCAAACATTGATGGGATATCCTGCGCTGACAGCGGGCATGGCGATGCTGCCCCGCGGACTGGGGTCGTTTCTCTTTATGCCGATTGTGGGCATGCTGATGAGCAAGATTGAGCCCAGGAAATTGCTGGCAGCAGGACTGATCGTGTGCTCGTTTAGTCTTTATCTGCTTTCGAAGCTGAATCTCAATGCCGGTTATTGGGACATCTTTTGGCCGCAGTTACTTCAAGGCACTTCGATGGGGCTGTTGTTTGTGCCGCTGACGACCATTACCAACGATTCAATTCCCAAACACGAAATCGGGAATGCTACCAGCTTGTTCAACCTCATGCGCAACATCGGCGCCAGCATAGGCATTGCTTTGGTGACCACCCTGGTCGCGCGTCATGCCCAGATGCACACCAATATTCTCGGCAGCCACGTGACGGCACTCGACCCTGCGGCACAGAATTCTCTGGAGCGAATGACAAGCGCCTTCATCGCTCAAGGCATGGACCCTCCAATGGCTATGCGGCAAGCGCAGGCAGCGATGTTCGGCATGGTGCAGCGCCACGCCGCCATGCTTTCCTACCTGGATGCATTCTTCTTGTTGTCGATAATGTTTATTGCAATGCTGCCGCTGGTCTTGATCATGAAGCGGCCCGCACGGGCGGCCGGCGGGGCAGCCGACGCCATGGCTCATTAGGGGGGACTTGCAACCTTTATGGTGACATTATGCTAACACCAACGTCACTTACATCTCCGGTATCGAGTTGGGTAGGAATAGAAGCAAGATATCGGCGTCTTTCACGAGGGCGGCATGGCAGATTCGGTCCAAACGGGTGTGGCTGTTGCTTCATCAATCCAAAGTGAACCGCAGGGTGCAATAGAATCAGTTTCGAGCGAGCCAGTTGCGCAATGGAACTTGGGCTTGCGCATTGCTTTCCGCTTTTGCTTTGCTTACTTCACTCTTTATTGCTTGAGCACGCAAATCGTCCCGGGGATGATAGCAATTCCCAAGGTGAGGATCCCCAGTCTCGGTACAATTTGGCCTCTCCATCACCTTTCGCTGTGGACTGCTGCGCACGTTTTCCATATTTCGGGCCCTCTCGTTACCAACATCACAGGCAGCGGAGACCGGGTCTTTGACTGGGTCGAGAATTTCTGCGTGCTGAGCCTGGCAGTGGTAGCAGTGGTGATCTGGTCCATTGTTGATCGCCGTCGCAAAAACTATATCGCGCTTCATAAATGGTTCAGGTTGTTCGTGCGCTTCGCGCTGGCCTGCCAATTGCTGGGCTACGGTTTCGCCAAAGTGATTCCCCTGCAGATGCCGTTCCCGCCTTTTTACCGCTTATTGGAACCTTTCGGAAACTTCTCGCCTATGGGAGTTCTGTGGTCATCGATTGGAGCCTCGCGTCCGTACGAGATTTTTGTGGGGAGCGCTGAGGCATTGGCAGGAATTCTGCTTATCCTGCCGCGTACAAGCATGTTGGGCGCTCTCGTTGCCTTGGCGGACATGATTGAGGTCTTCACGCTGAACATGACCTATGATGTGCCGGTCAAGCTGCTCTCGTTCCACCTCATTCTGCTTTCGCTTTTCCTGCTGGCGCCTGACGTCCGGCGATTGGCCAGCTTCTTGTTTTCGAACCACGCCACCGGCCCATCCACTCAACCTGCTCTATTTCGGAGATTGCGCGCTAACCGCATTGCCTTGATCTTGCAGGCCGTGTTTGGGCTCTACGTGATTTTTCTGAATATATACCAGGGCATAGAGTCATGGCACACTCGTGGAGGCGCCCGGCCCAAGCCGTCACTCTATGGCATCTGGAATGTCGAGGAAATGTCCATTGACGGCCAGATACGTTCACCGCTTCTCACGGACTCTGAACGCTGGCGTCGTGTCTTATTTGATTTCACTACCGCGGTTCAGCTTCAGCGTGCTGATGACAGCTTCATGGGTTGCAGTTCGTCCATTAACGACAAAGATAAGACCCTCAGTCTTACAAAACCCAGCGACAAGAACTGGAAGGCATCTTTCACCTTCGATCGGCAGGCAAGTGATCAACTTATTCTCGATGGCGCCATGGATGGCCACAAAATCCATATGAAGCTCAAGCGCTTGGATCACGAGAAGCTGATGCTCGTCAATCGAGGTTTTCACTGGATCAACGACTATCCGTTCCAGCGTTGATTGTGGCCGGGATGATCGGATACAGGCGGCGCTTTCCGCCTGTAAAATGAGATTTCCTCGAAAATTACTGCATGAAAGCCAATCTATGACTATACTGGCTGGCGATTTCTTAGCCAATTTTCATGGCGGACCTGCCTCATCCTGTCAACGAGTCCGAGCACCGGTATCGTGTCCTATTCAACGATAACCCTCTGCCTATGTGGGTGTGTGATCGCAACACTCTGGCATTCCTCGATGTAAATACGGCTGCTATCAAGACCTACGGCTACTCGCGTGAAGAATTTCTGGCGATGAATGTGAAAGACATCCGTCCACCGGAATCCGTCCCGGAGTTATTGGAAGATCTCAAGCATCTGGATGAGAATCGAAAGAGCATCATGGTGCATCAGTGCAAGGATGGCAGCCTCTTGCACGCCGAAATCACGCGCCACCCGGTTCAATATGGCGACCGGCAGGCTGTCCTCGTGCTCGCCAACGATCTGACTGAAAAGATTCGCGCCCAGCAAAGCGTGGCTGTAGCCAACGAAGTGCTGAATACCGTGGCTGCGTTTGTCCTGATGGCCGATTCTACCGCCAGCATAACTTATGTAAGCCCGAGTATCTCCGCGCTTGGTTATGAGCCAAGCGAAGTCCTGGGGGACGGCTGGTGGAACTTGACCCGGCCAGACCTCGCTGAACGGGACCGCACCAAGCAACTGATGTCGGATATTGCCCAAGGCAAGGTTCCGGCGAGCCGTACTCCTTACGAAACAGCAGTTCAGTGCAAAGACGGTTCATGGAAATGGATTCTGTGGCAGGACAGCGCTCAAATACCGGGATTCGTGATTGGCGTCGGCCAGGATGTCACTGAAAGAAAGACCACCCAGGAGGCGCTCGAAAGAAGTGAGGCACGGCTGCGCAAGCTGGTGGAATCCAACGTTGTAGGTGTGAACTTCAGTGATATAAATGGCCGCCTCATTGACGCCAACGATGCCTTCTTGAACCTGATTGGATTCACGCGGGAAGAGTTGCAGGCAGGGGCCTTGCGCTGGGATGTGATTACCGCGCCCGAATATGCTGACATCGATCACCGTGCCATTGCCGACCTCAAGGAATCCGGGGTCTGCCGGCCCATTGAGAAAGAATATATCCACAAAAATGGATCGCGAGTACCGGTATTGCTGGGAGTAGCGATGCTTCCCGGTTCAGCCACTGAGTGTGTTTGCATTGTGGTTGACTTGAGTGAGCGAAAGCGCCTGGAACAGGAACGTCAGGCTTTACATCAGGAGTTGATTCAATCGCACAAGATGGAAGCGGTCGGGCAATTGGCTGGCGGAATTGCGCATGACTTCAATAACATTTTGAACGTGATTGGCGGCTATACGGAATTGATGGCGAGCAAGTTGCCGGCAGGCGATCCTTTGTGCCGAAATGCAGACCGGGTTCTTACAGCCACCAAGCGGGCGGCTGACCTGGTGGCGCAGCTCTTGGCTTTCAGCCGAAAGCAGATGCTCACCACCTGCGTGTTGAATTTGAATTTCGTAATTGATGACATCCTGGAGATGTTGCGGCGGCTGATCCGGGAAGATATTCAGCTCATTTTCTCTCCTGCGCCCGACCTCAGGATGGTGAGCGCTGATCGAAGCCAGATTGAGCAGGTCATCATCAATCTTACGGTGAATGCCCGCGATGCCATGCGCCAGGGCGGAGAACTTCGGATCTCAACGCGGAATGTATGTGTAGAGCCGTCGAACAGCAGTATTCCCGGCCTCCAACCGGGCGAGTACGTGAACCTTACCGTCTCCGACAGCGGCTGCGGCATGGACAAAGAAACAATATCGCGGATCTTCGAGCCATTTTTTACCACGAAAGAATTTGGACTCGGCACTGGATTGGGACTCTCGACCGTCTATGGAATCGTGAAGCAGAGCGGGGGCGAAATCCAGGTGGAGAGCGAACCGGGACGGGGCGCCACATTTGCGATCTATCTTCCTAAAAGCAATGTTGACCAGCCCGCTCCGGTCATGAGTCAGGAGCCCCAAGTGGAGACATTGCACGGCAGGGAGACGATCCTGGTGGTCGAAGATGAAGAGGCTTTGCGGGACGCCGCTTGTGAATACCTCGAACGGCTGGGATACAAAGTTCTAACCGCCCGGGACGGTGAAGAGGCCTTAAGAGTCGCCACACGCTATCCGGGAGAGCTTGAGTTGTTGATTACCGATCTTGTCATGCCCAGGCTGAGCGGACGGGCGGTGAGGGAACGCCTCCTTCGGCTGCGCCCGGGGGTGAAGGTCATTTTCATGTCAGGATACGCAGAAGAATCAGGTGAAGACGTCATTGCCAGCCAGGATGTCCCATTACTGCGAAAGCCATTCATGCTTCGCGATCTCGGAAGACTGGTAAGAACAGTTGTCGATTCCGAAGTGGCTGACAACAAGAGCGTGCCGGGACGATAGCTGCAAACCATAGGCAAACATGAATGTGGAGCGCAGCCGCCCCGGCTGCGAAATTTCGTAACGACAATGTCATTACGAAATGATATGCTTGTTCTAGAGGAATTTTCATGCCGGCGTCTCACCACCAAAAGAACAAGCGTGACACTTTAAACCTCCGTATCAAACCAGAGTTGCGGGCTCTTATAGATCGGGCAGCAGCCTTATTAGACAAGAATCGGACGGATTTTGTGCTCGACGCCGCTCGTCGCGCCGCCGAAGATGCGCTTTTGGACCGCACGGTGTTTGTGGTCGATGCAAAAGCCTATGCTGAGTTTCTGGCGCGCCTCGACCGTCCCCCACGGCCGAACGCACGGCTACGCCGTGCCTTACAGACGGTTGCGCCATGGGAGAAGTAAGTCGGTATCTGGCGCCCGAGCCATTGGATGAACATCATAACTTCGAGGATTTTTACTGTGGCGAGCCATCGCTCGACGATTGGTTAAGGCGCAGGGCACGTCCTAACCAAGTGAGCGGTGCTTCGCGTACTTATGTCGTTTGTGAAGATCGAGCTGTGATTGGCTACTATGCTCTGGCGTCTGGAGTGGTTACTGTGGCAGATGCCCCTGGTCGATTTAGACGGAACATGCCCAATCCCATCCCAGTAGCAGTTCTCGCGCGCTTGGCTGTAGATCAGAGTTGGCACGGTCGAGGCATCGGTCGTGCTCTGTTCCGGGATGCCGCAAACCGAGTTATGCGCGCAGCTGATGCGATCGGAATCCGCGGCATAGTTGTTCATGCAATATCTGAAGAAGCAAAAAGTTTTTATTTGGCACTAGGCTTTGACCCAAGCCCACGAGAGCCAATGACTCTGATGGTGCCGTTGTCCGATATTCGAGCAGCGTTTGCTCCGAAATCCTGATGGCCAAACCCCGCCGAGGCATCACCATAGTCATCTCTACCTACATCGCAATCAGAGGTATAATCCGGCGAGCAACTCACTTCAAACCCTAAATTTTTTTGGATATCTTCATGAGCACTCGTATTTCATTCCTGGCCGTTCTTTTATTGTTTTGTTGCGCTGTTCTTCAAGCCCAGACTTTTCGTGGCTCAATTCAGGGCACAGTTACGGACAGCACCGGCGCCGCCGTACCAGGCGCTGAGGTTACTGTGAACAATCCGGAAACCGGTTTGGCGCGCGCCAGCGTCACCAACGATGGCGGCGAATATCTGGTCACTGAGCTGCCGTTGGGCACATTTGACGTGACTGTGAAAAAGACCGGCTTCCGAACCCAAACCGTGAAGGGAATCAAGGTGCAGGTTTCTTCCAGCCAGCGAACTGACGTGCAATTGGCTCCTGGCACCGTAACCGAGACGGTCGAAGTCAACGGCCAGCAGCCGCTCGTGGAAACTTCGGAAAACAATTTAGGCGGCACGCTCCAGAGCCAGCAGATCGAGGAATTGCCCATCAGTGGCCGCGACTTTACCAAACTGCTGGTAATGGTGCCCGGCTCGGGCGGCGATCCTTCGGGTGTGGCTGATTCTCCAGGTTCCTTCGGCCTGTTCAGCATTAATGGCAATCGCGGACGCTCGAATAATTACCTGCTGGATGGCACCGACATGAATGACGGTTACCGTAATCTTCCGGCAATTAACCAAGGCGGCGTGTTCGGCACTCCAGCCACGATTCTTCCAATGGATGCTCTCGAGGAAGTGTCAGTTGCGAACAACACGCAAGCCGAATTCGGACGTAACTCTGGTGGCACGGTTAACATTGTGACCAAATCCGGAACCAATACTCTTCATGGAACGATCTACGAGTATTTCCGCAACAACGCATTAGATGCCCGCAATTTCTTTGACACGACGGATCAGCCGCAGAACGCCTTTCATAACAATCAGTTTGGGTTCTCGCTCGGAGGCCCCTTTGTAAAAGACCGGTCTTTCTGGTTTGTTTCCTATGAAGGACAACGTGAAAGTGTTGGAATCCCGACGTTGGCGCGCGTGCCGACGTCTTCAGAAATAGCAACCGCCGTTGCCGACAATGGAGGCGTGGTGAATCCCGTGATCGCCAATCTTTTGGCCCGCCAGCCTTGGCCTATGCCGAACCGGCCCTTTGACGCTCAGGGGGACAATCTTTTAGCCTCCACCAAGGCCAGCAATCGCGTTGATAGTGTGATAGCCAAAGTCGATCAACACATTGGCCCGAGCGATCTTCTCACCGGACGTTATTACTATGGCGACAGTGATCAAAGCTTTCCCCTCGCGCTCGTCGGTGGCGGAGTCCTTCCCGGCTACAACACCGTTACTCCCACCAATGTAAACATTCTTTCACTTTCTTATACCCACGTATTCAGCCCTCGGCTCCTGATGGAGATTCGTGGCGGATATAACCGCTTTGAAGAACAGTTCTTCCCGCAAGACCGGGCTTTCAACCCTAACTCGATCGGTCTCAACCTGGGAACCACTTCGCAGGATTTCGGTCTCCCCCAGATTTCCGTAGGAGCGGCGGTTCCTATGGGAAGCAACTTTCGTTCCAGCTACGCCACTCTCGGCTCGAATACGGCCAATCCTCGCGGACGCGTCGACACCAACTGGCAGTTTTTTGACAACATCAGTTACAACGTGGGCCGCCACAATTGGAAATTTGGCTATGAGTTTCGCCACACTTTTGTAGATGGTTTCTTTGACAACGGATATCGCGGCAAGCTCAGTTTTGCTACGCTGGATGATTTTATTGCCGGAGTACCGCTCAGTGGACGTCAAGCCCAGGGCAACTCCAGCCGGCAGACATTCCAGACAAATCACTCGGTCTATGCTCAAGATAGTTTCCGGCTCTTCCCGCGTTTGACTCTGAATTATGGCCTGCGCTGGGAGTACTTTGGCGTAATCGGAGAGCAGCTCGATCGTTTCAGCCTGCTTGATTCCACTGGAACGCTTCATCTGGTACATCAGCTTTATCCGCGCGACCTCAATAATTTTGCTCCCCGGGCAGGCGCTGCCTGGGACATCTTTGGAAATGCCAAGACGGTCCTTCGCGCGGGCTGGGGGCTTTATTATGACGCCTTCTCGCAAGACTTTTTTGTCGGCCAGCTTCCCTTCAATACCTTTAACTCCGGCCCTGCCTACAATGGCATTGGTCCCAACGCAATTACCTTCAGTTTTTCACCCACGGCACTCATCCAGTTTGCGCAACCGGTATTTGATCAATCAACGTTTGCCGCGACCGACGTCTTTACTGTTGACCAGAAGCTGCGAACTCCCTACATCCAGGTTTACAATCTCAACGTTCAACAGCAATTGAGCAAGAACATCGCTGTGGAAGCGGGTTATGTAGGCTCGGCTGGCCGCAAACTCTTCCGCTACCGGGATATCAACCAGGTGAATCCGGCTACCGGTACGGTAGCTTTTCCAGCTCTGGGCTTCGTCAACCAATTTGAGTCTTCCGCCAGCAGCAGTTACAGCTCACTGCAGGCTTCATTGCGGCTGCGGAATTGGCACGGACTGGCTTCCGCTCTAAGCTATACCTATTCACATTCCATTGATAATGCCAGCGATGGCCAGGACTATGTTCCCAACGCTACCCAGCCTGACAACAGCTTCCGTCCCGACCGGGAGCGGGCGAGTTCGAACTTTGACATGCGCCAGCATTTGAGCTGGAACTTCACCTACCAGCTACCTGAAAGCAAATACATGCACTGGTTGAGTTCCGGTTGGACCATGGACGGAGTACTTGCCATGGCGGCCGGCCAGCCCTTTAACGTGAACTATCTGTTTGAGGGGAACTTCAACGGTAGCGGCGAATTCTTTGGACGCCCTGACCTTGTAGGCAATCCGTTTACAGGTACCAAAGGACCTGGCCAGTTCTTGAATCTTGGTGCGTTCCAGGTACCCTGCGCTGTAGATAGCCTGGGCAATTGTACCGGTAACCAACATTTCGGCAATGTTGGCCGCAACGCCTTTGTAGGACCTGACTATAAAAATTTCGACTTCAGCCTGGCGAAAAACAATAAGATCACGGAACGACTCAAGCTCCAGATGAGAATCGACATCTTCAATCTGTTCAATCATCCCAACTTTGCCAATCCACTGTGGCCCAATTTTGGTGTTGATTTCCTTCAAAACGGCCTTAACGTTGTTGGGTCCAGCGGAAGAGGACAAGGATTTCTTCCGTTGACAACTACACCTGATGTAGGCACAGGGAATCCTTTCCTCGGCGGTGGCGGTTCGCGTAATGTGCAGCTTGCGCTGCGGTTGAGTTTCTAAGATCGGCTTAAAATATTTCAACGAGGTTCGAGCAAAAATAGTTGGACTGCTATCAAAATAAATTATTTCCCGGCGATCCAAATTCTGGACAGGGCAGTCATCAGTCATCTTTTGCGCAAGCAAATGTTTTTTCAGGCTGATACGCCTCTAGCCAGATTACATCGTTTTAATAAATTCTTGTGTGCTTTTACGGGACTTGTCAAAGCGCGACCATCCCTGGGACGATGGGTTGCGAGAAACCAAAAACTCTAAGGGCGATCCAATCTTCCTCTGACGGCTCCGAATATCCCTGAGTGGAAATCTGTTCCCTTTCTTGGATGTAGTCAGCTCGTTTTCCTTGAACTGCGATAGCTGTCAGAGATTCACTCTTCCTCTTTTTCAAATCTAAGCAAATCTTTAGTTTTGTTCGGCTTTCAGAACAAATGCTATTCATTGCTTTTTCTCCATCAGCGGCATGTGAGAATGGCATGTAAGAATAAGGTGCCGGCTTGTCGCCGATACATCTTGCAGACTGCCGCTTCAAACCTGATTCAGAAATGAATAGCTCAAAGGGATTTAGACTATTCCTCTCTCAACACAAAACGGGGAACTTCGACCTGAAAGAACTATACTTAAAGGATGGTTTCCGGTCCTGGGCATTGACGTAACCTAGTTAATGAAATCATTTGAGGGTTAGATAAAGTAATTTAACTAGGACTGTCTTTAGTTATTTGTGACACAACCTCACCATACAGAACGCTGGATCACTTTGTTGACCTGAATGGCGGATCATGGTTAAGAGACGACTACTGATTATCGATGCTCAGCCCACAATTCGCTGGGCGCTGCGCAACTACTTTGAGAGCCGGGGATATGAGATTGCCGAAGCGGAATCGGGAGCAGAAGCTCTCGCACAGGCCGAGAGGTTTCATCCAGAAGCCCTCGTCCTGGATTGCCATTTGCCCAGCGAAGACACTCATCAGTTGGTTGAACAAGTTAAGGCAGTTCTGGGTCACCTGCCGGCTATTGTTGTGACATCCCACGAAACTCTCGGTCAGGCTCTCGGCATGACCCAGGCGGGACCTGTTGATCAAGCCAGGACCGATTTAACGCTGCTGGAAGTTGAGAAAAAGCATATCCAGGCTGTCCTGAAGCACACTCATGGCAATGTGGAAAGGGCTGCGGTAGTGCTTGGCATCTCCCGCAGTTCCCTTTACGAGAGGATCAAGAGGTACGGCATACGATCTTCTTGAAAGCGTGTGCAAACCTAACACCGGGTTTTATGTAGTTCCTTGACAGTCAATGCTCTACACATTTGATTTAAACAATGTTTGTGAATCGTGGGGCTTTTAGGACCCTCACCCTGCTCGCCAACACCGTCTGTCCGTCCGCCAGCTCATAACCGATTTCTCCTATCCACCATTAACCCGTTTCCGAAGTGGACGGGGTGACGAAATCAAAGGTTGGTTGCCGGGGAGGATTTTGGGCAGTGGGCTGCTTTGAATTTTAGCTACGCGGCCTTGCCTCCGTTGCGGACAATAGGCGACAATCTGAATGTGACCGTCGTCCTTGACGAAATTCCATTGGCCAGAGACGCTCATGGCGTATACCGCGTCGGCGGCACGCGGGTGACGCTCGATCTGGTCGTGCAAGCATTCAACCGTGGCGCGACTGCTGAAGAGATCGTGCAAAAGTACGACAGTCTGCGGCTGCCCGACGTGTATCAGGTCATCGGTTATTACCTGAGGCATGCGGACGAGTTGGCCGAGTACTTCGAAAATCGTGCGCGCGCGGAGGAAAGGCTGCTTTCGTCCCATCCGGAGTGGTCGCCGAAGGGCCTTCGCGACCGCCTGCTCGCCCGCCGGAACGCACAGTGAAGTGGATGGCGGACGAATGCTTCGACAACGACATCATCCGCGGGCTGTTGCGTCGTTCCCCAGCCTTCAATTTGGTTCGTGCGCAGGACATCGCTGAAGTCGCCGGTCGCAATGACGAGACTTTGCTTGCATGGGCCGCCAAGCATGAGCGCGTAGTCCTCACGCATGATCTGGCGACCATGGTTCCGGCCCTCCAGCTTCATGGCCAGTCTGTGTCCACTGCGATTGTCCTTGTGCCGGATTCTCTCCCAATCGGTCAGGTAATCGAGGAGGTCCTGCTTCTCGACCAGTGTTCGACAGAGTCGGACTGGGCTGCCGGCATAATTTACCTGCCGCTGCGGTAGGCTCGGTCTTGCTCTAACTAAATCCCGTTCCAGCAGATTTGATCCAAGGGTCAAAAAATCAAAGTTATATGGGTCTTTCAGCAATCCTGGGATAACTCAGATTCACCCGCAGGCAGGGGTGCGATCAAAGTTGCTTATGGCGCGCCCCTGGCGCTTAGAGATCGCTCTCAATTTGATGTACAAAGGACATTCCGCGTCTTAACTGCGCTGCCCGATAATTTGAAGCGATTTTCCGCTTCGAGTCACTATGTAGCAAGTGCGGCGAACCAGAAGCTGTGCCGGAGACAAACACGGGGCAATAAAATCGTTTATTTACAATAACTTGCAAAGAATACGATTTTTCTTGACATCTATTGCAAATAGCAATATAAATATTACGGATCGTGATAATGACTCTAGGTGAAAAATTACGGTACCTGCGGGTGGTCGAAGGCAATTTGCGCGGTCAAAGCCGGGAGATGACCCAGTTGGAAGTTGTGAGCGCCATCCGCCAAGAGTTGGGGATGAAGATCAGCCAATCGTATCTCTCGCAGATTGAAAATGGGGCGCGTCCGCACCTAACCAATACGACGCGGCTGCTGCTCTCGAAATTTTTCAAGGTGCATCCCGGATACCTGGTCGATGATCCCGAGGGCTTTCAAACCGAATTGATCTCGGATGTGGATGCGCTGGAAGACAAGTTGGATCTGTGGCTGATTCAGGGTGCGGAACGTTTCCGCAACGACCCTAAGGTCAGCCGGGCGTTGTTAAATCTGGCCAAACATGACGACTCAAGGCGCTGCCTGGTACTGCTGGACGCAATTCTTGAAACTCCTGAACTGGCCGAGAGGCTGTTACAAGTATTGCGTCCCGAATTGGACAGGGCCACCGGCAACGGCCGAACGGAGGCTTAGATGAACTGGGAATTGTTTTACCTGATCTGTTTCGTCGTGGGCTTTGCCTTCAGTGTGATCTCGTTTCTCAGTGGAACGCTCCATTCTCATGTTCACCTGCCGAAATATATCCACTTTGGGCAGGTCCACGGAGCCCATGGAGCCGGCCAGGGCACACACGGCGGCGGAGCCAAGAGCGGCGCGCATTTTTCGTTCGCCAATCCTTTAACTTTTGCCGCTTTTCTCACTTGGTTCGGTGGAACCGGATATCTGCTGGTTCATCTTCGCCATATCTGGGTATTTGCCGGACTGGCGTTGGCATCAGCAGCGGGTTTGATAGCTGCAGGTATTGTGTTCCTGTTTGTGGCCAAAGTGTTGATGGCAAACGAACGCGAGCACGAACTAGATCCGCTCGATTACGACATGATCGGGGTGCTCGCTCACGTGAGCAGCACCATTCGCAGCGGTGGGACAGGGGAGATCATCTTCGAGCAAGTAGGGGTGCGCAAAGCATGTGCTGCCCGCAGCGACAGTGGCGCACCGCTGGCCAAAGGTGAAGAAGTTGTGGTTACAAGATATGAACAGGACATTGCTTACGTCTGCCGTTGGGATGAACTGGCGGCATCGGCAGGGATTTCATCGGACCAGGACGCGAGCAATCAATAACTCTCAGGAGGGTATATGGAAGGTACAGTTTGGATCATCGGCGGGCTGGGTGTTGTGGCATTCATGTCTTTGCTTGCAATGATTGCCCGGCTATACCGGAAAGCTGGTCCTCACGAAGCGCTTATCGTCTACGGTTTTCGCAAACAGACTCGGATTGTAAAGGGCGGCGGCGCAGTCATTTTTCCCATGATCGAGAGCTACAAGATGCTTTCTTTGGAGCTAATGTCGTTTGACGTAGCTCCTCAGCAGGATCTCTACACCAATCAAGGGGTGGCAGTCATGGTGGAAGCAGTGGCGCAACTCAAAGTCAAATCGGATGATGTTTCGATTCGGACGGCGGCTGAGCAGTTTCTCACTAAGACTCCGCAGCAGCGTGAAGGCTTGATCCGCCTGGTGATGGAAGGCCATCTGCGGGGCATCATTGGACAGCTCACAGTCGAACAGATTGTGAAAGAGCCGGAGATGGTGGCCGACCGCATGAGGTCTACGTGCGCCGAAGACATGAGCAAGATGGGGCTGACGGTGATCTCCTTCACCATCAAAGAGGTCAGGGATAAGAGTGAGTACATCGCCAACATGGGACGCCCCGATGTCGCCCGCATTAAGCGCGATGCCGACGTGGCTTCTGCCGAAGCCGACCGTGACACAGCCATCAAGAAGGCCGAAGCACAAAGAGCGGCAGCCGTCGCCAAAGCCCAGGCCGACCAGGAGCGGGTACTCGCCGAAACGCTTTCTCTGGCCAAGCAGTCGGAAGCTCAACGCGATCTGGAAATTAAGAAGGCCCAATACCTCGAGACGGTCAAGCGCCAGCAAGCTCAGGCAGACAAGGCCTACGAACTGCAGCAGAATATCACCCAACAACAAGTCGTAGCGGAGCAGGTCAAAGTGCAGCAGATCGAGAAAGAGCAGCAGATCAAGGTGCAGGAAGCTGAAATCTCCCGCCACGAAAAAGAGTTGATCGCTACCGTCCTCAAACAGGCTGAGGTAGAGCGCCAGCGAGTGATGAATATCGCTGAAGGCGAGAAGAGCCGGCTGATCGCGCAAGCTGAAGGCCAGGCCTCTGCCATCAGGGCACAAGGCGAGGCGGAAGCCGACATCATCTTCAAGAAGGGTGATGCAGAAGCCCGCGCCATGAATTTGAAGGCCGATGCCTACAAGCAATGGAACCAGGCGGCAGTCGTCGACAAGCTCATCAGTGGCTTGCCCGAGGTTGTAAAAGCCATGGCGGCGCCCCTGGCCAACGTGGACAAGATCACCATTGTTTCCACCGGCAACGGTTCATCGACGGGCGTCAGCAAGCTCACCGGCGACATGACCCAGATTGCCGCCCAGGTGCCGGCATTGTTCGAGGCGCTCTCGGGCATGTCGATGTCGGATCTGCTCTCCAAGGTGCGCTTGATTGGAGATAGCACGCCGAAACCGGATGCTGATGGCGACACCAGCACGTCCAAGGCGAAAGGGGCAGGTAAATAGCTTGTGAAGGATCGCCGGTCAAGACCAAAGGCGATTCAAGGAAAACCAAATGTTGACGATCGGATTGGTGGTGTTCGGACTGGTCATCGTTTTAGCTGTCGTGGCATGATCGTCATAGTCTCGACGCCGGGTTTGATGGATGGGTGGAATTGGGTGGATTTGTTGTTTTTCTGGTTGGACTGGTTGGATTGATTCTAACCATTCATTGTGTAATTCCCGGCATCGTTGCCAGAAAAATATTGAGGATTTTATGAAACGTCTGATCTCTCTCCCGGGTTTGTTGCTAGGGCTGGTCGCTGGTTTGGTGGCGGGATTGATTCTGAGCCACTTTATCGGATGGTTGCTATTCGGACTGGCCGTAATCGCGGTAATCGCTGCAGTCCGAATGCAGCGAGGAAGAAAAATCAGAAAGCTGGCCAAAGCCTGAACGGGCTGAGGATTAGGAGGACCTATGGCACTACTGGAAAGAGTTTCAACACTCATTCGCGCAAATTTGAATGACTTGATTGATAAAGCGGAAAACCCCGAAAAGATGATCAAGCAGGTCATTCTCGACATGGACAATCAACTGCTTCAGGTGAAGACCCAGGTTGCCATCGCCATCGCCGACCAGCACCTGCTGGCCAAGAAGCAAAAGGAAAATGAAGAAAAGATCGCCGACTGGAACCGTAAGGCGGAAATGGCAGTGGCCAAAAACCAGGATGACCTGGCAAGGGCTGCAATCGAGCGGTCTTTGGAATACCAGCAGCGCAAGGAGAGTTTTATGCAACAGGTCGCCGACCAGAAATTACAAGTTGAAACCCTGAAGAACGCGCTCACCAAGCTGCAACAAAAGCTGGAGGAAGCCCGCGGCAAGAGTGAATTACTGATGGCCCAACATCGCCGCGCCCGCACCCTGGTCAAGGCCGCGGATGCCCATGCCAAAATCGGCGATCATGCCGCAGTGGCCACCTTCGATCGCATGAAAGAGAAAATCTTGCGTTCCGAAGCCATTGGCCAGGCCAAAAACGAACTGATCACGGAAAACGAAAGCATCGACGACCGCTTTGCCCAGCTTGAGAAAGAAGATGAGGTCAACCGCATTCTCAGCGAACTCAAAGCCCGGCGGCAAGCGTAAGAAGGAGAGTTGCAGCAAGGGAAAAGAACCAGGCACGAAGAATCCTGGGATTCGAGAAACCTGCGAATGAACTGCGCGGGGATTCTTCGCGGCTGGAGCCAGAGCTATCAGGTCGGCTGAGTAAAGAACACGTAACGAACTGGTAACAATCAGCAGTTATGATGCATGGAATCGGAAGGAACGTTATGACCGATGATTCGCGATAAAAAATCGAAGTAGCCGGGCACGCCAGTGCCGCGCAGTTGGGAGATGCAAGAAGTCCGGCAAGAGCGCTGTTTGCACATAACGGGAGATGGGCAAGCATCAATCTTGATCCTCGAACTTATTTGAACCTCCTTCACTTTTGCACTGGCGTGCCGGGCTACTTCGAGAGACTTTCCCAACCTACTACAACTTTTGTTCCTCCACACCGTTTATTTTCTAAGGCGTGTATCCTGATAATCTGTCTTGCTGCGGACTACGCAAAACATGAGGACGATTCATTTCATCATTCTGCTGCTGGTGGTAACAGTGCCTGCTTTTGCCCAATCGGGTCTTTCCCCCGACGAATCTCGTCTTCTCACCTTGGTAAACCAGGAGAGGGGAAAAGCAGGGTTGCCGAAACTGCAGTGGGACCCGCACCTGGCCGAATCGGCGCGGCTCCATACGCAAAAGTTGGTTCAGCATCAGGAACTTTCTCATCAGTTCAGTGGCGAGCCCCCTTTGGGTCAACGCGTTGGCGCAACCGGATTACGTTTCAATTCGGTGGCCGAAAACGTAGGTATGGCGCCGACCATCGATGAGATTCATACAGGTTTCATGAACTCACCGCCTCACCGCGAAAATATCCTGAGCCCTAAATACAATTCCGTCGGTTTTGGAATCACCCAGAGCCAGGGCGAGTTGTACGTTACCCAGAACTTTGCCAATGTCCTTCCCACCTATTCCGCTGAGCAATTTCGAGATGCAGTGATCTCCGCCTTCAACCGGGCCAGGCGTTCCAAGCATGTTCCTGAAATTGATGCGCGTCCCGATGAGCGTCTGGATAAAGCAGCCTGCACGGGCAAAGTCAATCCAAACTCGCTGATCCATGACCTGCCTGGAGTGACCGATCTCGTGGTCTTCACCGCATCAGTTCCGGAGAACCTCCCCAGCCACATGTTGGATGCTGCGGGCGATCGTACTTTGCGACGCATGAACATCGGGGTCTGCTTCAAACCCGACCCTTCCCACGGCTATGGTAGTTTCTACCTGGTGGCGGCGTTTTATCCGGTAACGTAAGGGGTCGCGAAGCACATAACTGGAGGCGGCTGAACTGGGATTCGGCCAACATTAAATTTTATTTCAGCGCATGTAAGGAGGGTTCGAGCCACGAAAATAGGAAATTGCCTATTTCCGGATATTGAGAAGCCAAGAGGCTAAAAACGGGAAAAGCCACAAAGGATGCGAGACGCAACCAGAAGCTGGAGCCAAGTTGGCCGGGCTCAGTATCGGTAATATGACTCAGAGTCGTATCACGATGCATTTGGGCAAATACGATACCGACGACCGCTACCATAAAGATCAGTAGCAAAAACAGAAACATCCGAATCTCCATTTGGGGTTGAAATGGATAAGTCGTAAGCGCTAGTAGAAACAACACATACATGCCTCCTGCGGCGATGATGAGAGCACGCGCGCGCACCAATACAACCATGATAAAAGTCGTATAAACCAAGGCCAGGAATTGCTCCAGCGCATCGCGCATTACAATGGGCTTTTGATCCTGTCTAACAGCCGTTCCGGAAGGGACCTCGTTTCTGGCCTGAAGGGATTCATTAGAACTGGCAACCTCATAAGCAAGCGTAGTTTCTTCATCCCACGTCGTAGTCGCGGTAGCCAAAGCATGCAGCGCGACAGTGGCAAATTGCTTTTGCAGCGTTTCAAATTCGGCCAGCCAAGAGGCCTCCCTTTTGCCTTGTTCCCGCAGCTTGTATAACCATTGTTTCAATGCAATCGGGAAAAATATCATTCGCTTAGCCCATGCCACGAGCGCCGAAAAGGCTGTCGGCTTCCTCGACAGCTCACCAGGCGAGGGCTCTGGGGCAGCAACTCGACCTGGATTGGCCGGAGTCAGGAATTGCCCTTTTGCTAGAAAATGATCCCACGCCTGGTCATACTTGGTTTGCGCGTGCTCCGTTTGAGTCTTGAGCGGATCAGCCAGCGCGCGCATTCCCTGGATCTCGAGATTAAAGACACACCTCAAAGCCTCAGCTTCGCGCGTGACCAATCGATGAAAATCACCTAAATTACCTGAGCCCAGCCTCCAGAGCGGAGACCAGGAAAAGCCTTTGAGCCGCTTGAAGCCGCGCCTCAGAGGAAAACTATCAAGCGCTATGAGAAGACGACGGAACTCATTCCAGATGTTAAATAGGCGCAGAACACAGCCCATCAGAAAACTAAAGATGCACGCAGCCAACACCCCCAAAAGAAGTTCGTGCGAGCCAGGCTCGATTGCACGAACCAACCGGCCACGCGTGTATACGAAGACGGGGCCGATTATGAAGCCACAGATTGCAACTGTCCGCCAGTCCAGAGTGTCCGCCCGAAGCAAACGAATAAGGCGAGACTGATCTTCTTCCAAGATTGAACGACAAGAATGAACGCGCTGCTTAACAGCGCTAGAAACACCTAGGTACGGGATTTCCCTGCTTTTGGGCAACCGGCTTCGTCGTGAGTCCAGCAGAGAACTGCCCGACAGCACATACCATACTCCCCACATTGCAGCGGCTAGAAACAGCAGGAGGGACAAAAGGTGCGAGACGCCGGACAGGAGATGAACGGAGCGATACATCGACATAACATGGAAATGATCGTTATGCCATGTGAATCGAAGCGCAAAAACCGTGAAAATGCAGGCGAAAATGAATAAAATCGCCTGACGCCAGCAATTGCGGCGAATCAAGTCGTAACAACCCGAGATCGCCACAACAAAAAGAGTCGCAAGAGGGACAGCCAGCGGGAGGCGTTTAAAGTAGTGAATGCCGTATTCATATGGCCATAAAATAACCATCACAAGACTAAAATGCAAAAACGCCGCGCCAGCCAGGAGGTACCTCCGAGAATCATGTTGCGGTGGCGCAAGCTGCGCTACGGCTTGTGAGCCGGAAAAAATGGAGGCGGTCCAGATGAAATACACATAGCTCAACGAGCTCCCAACGACAATGAACCAAAGTACGTTCCATCCTAACGGCGAAAACTCTTCCCTATTTCCGCCCTCCTTTGAAGCTGTTGGAGCGCTGATTCTGGGCAAAGTGCTCGCCGGGGATCCCGCCGGCCGTGAAATACCATTGTCTGTCGCTGGATTCTGAGACAGTGGCGCCAATGGCAATGTTGTTACTTGCCAGTATCCCTCATGGCCAAGCGCGGTGAGATAAACCGGCGGCGCCAATGAAACCGAAGGTTGTTGTCCCGGAAGGTCAGGCCACGCATATTGAAACAGATGAAGGCAAGGAAGAGTCTGGTTCGTCCCATGGCATCCGGCTTCAGGCTCTCCTATCTTGAAAATACTGGCAAGTAAAAGTTTGATTGCATTGTAGGTACCGACCGAATCGGTGCTGGGAAAGACGCGATCTGAATGTATTAGGGATTCGTTCAGGAATTTATGGTCCGCTGAGGGAGTAAGTGAATAGGTTGTGAGGGCCATCACACCGTGCAGCCTTGCATCTTCTACTTCGCGGGCGAAGAGTAAATCTGAACTGAAGGTGATGATTCGACCATCTGGATAAGCTTGCCGCAAATAACGGCTGAGGAACAATTGATCCAGGGGATCGCTTGCCCGCAACAATATGATTTTCGTATCGTGATCTTGCAGCTCGCGTACAATGCCTAACAGTATCGCCTCTTGCGAAAGAGGGAGTTGCCTGCGTGAGTATTGGCGGACGGTATCATCATCATTACCTCCCGATTCCAGATCCAATGGTAATGTGGCCCTCGGGGCCTTATCATCTGCTACCTGTCCATTGAAGCTGCGTTGGTATGCGCTCCTCAGTTGCGAGATTTCTCGCGGAAAACTAATGCGCACAGCTTCTTCTTGATTTGTAGGAATTGTCGCTCCTGCCCGGCACATTTCGACTCTGCCTGATCCGGCGCGCTGCTTATTCTGGATTTGGGGATCGTTAGTGACAATTCCTTTCGTGCCGTATAGCGATTCCTCTTCCGAAAGGATTGCTATGTGCCTGGCCGAATAGTCCCATGCGCACTCAGCGAACTTGAAGAAAAGGTCCAGAACGTAATCATCATTTTCCTGGAGCGTGTACAAGGGCATGCGTGTAGCAGCGGTGAACTGATCGATGCTAGAGCGGCCTGTGATTGTTCCACTATAAACAGCAGTGCCTCGGCGAACCGTACATGGAAAATCATCCAAAGCAGTGCAAGCCAGAAGCGATGCCAACGACTGCAATGATCCTGAAAAAGTCGGCCCTAAGATTGCAAGCTTTTTCGGCGTTTCCCTTTCGAAGAACTTCTTGACCAGGGCCACCGCATTACGAAACTGTGTTTTGCGGATGCCTCCTGTTGGACTCTCTGCAATCACAAATACGAACAGTCTATTTTGGCCGAGATTCTTGTCGGTTGTGTCTGGGGCATGGCGGAATATGAGCAATCCCGGCTGGTCCTGCTCCTGAGCTTCAAACAACTCCTGTTGCACGCGAAGGTGAAAATCGCTCGGTTCGGGATGGTCCTTGTTGTCCCATGGCATCAAGGCTCGCTCAAAGCCCCAACCGCTCTCCATGATGCCCTGTTGTATCGCGTCCATCTGGCGATCGAAAAACAAGGAAAGGTTCGTGTGGACAGGATCGGGCACAATCGCGAAAACCACATGCGCAAGATCTTTCTTATTCGGTTCGATATGAAACGCTTCCGGGCATACGCTATCCTGATTATCAGGACCCTCGCTAAAGCTCAGCCGGACTGCTTCAATCAAGTCGAATTCGAATGTGCCGGCCGCCGTCGCGCACTGTTTGGCTGTTGCCCGGCGTCGTTGAAAGGCGCTGGAAGCCCGGTCGGAGCTTGAATGCGAAAGATTAGCCCGGGTACCCTGAGCTGGAACAGATCTGGGGCCGGAACCGGCAATCATGGCAACAATGATGGCAAGGGTCAGAATTCCTGCGCCGCCCTTATTCATCAATATCCTTAGATTTTGTCTGGCGCCGTAAGTTCTTTTGCCGTAGCCTTTGGGCGTAGCGCCAAGCAAGTGTATAGATCCCCGTCCCAAGTAAAATCCCGATCGCAATTGCTGCCACCAAAATCAAGATCTTAGTAGTGACTTTGTCGCCTCCCATCCCCAACTTGTCATGGTTCATGCAGCAGACAACAAACCAGCCACCTGCTAAGCCAAACGCAGCAACAATACTGTTTCTTCCGGGTGTGTTGCCCCGAAGCCGGTTCCCCAATGCCTGGGTTAACCCATATCCTCCGAGAATTGACCAGCCAATAAGTAACAGAGACTCCCACAAATGTTGTTCTGGCTCGTGATCGCGAACTGCTAATTCTATGGCTACGACTGCCGCCAGTGAAGCAACTACAGCCGCAGAATCAATTGACATATGCCGTGCAATTTCTGCAATCTCTCTTTCACTTGCAATTCGAAGCTGATCAGTGCCGGATCGCAATGCTAGGTCATGTCTGTCAGCCACCGAATCTGCATAGCCTATGTCCGTATCCAATTGTTGGTAGCTCTGACCAATGTTTCCGAGATCATGCCCGAAAACTTCGTCGGTGGTTAATCTATCGAGCATCTTGAGCGCCGTCTTATCACGTTCACGTGATCGTGTTACTGCCCTATACATCTGTTCGTCAATCAACTGGATGCAAGCAACCAAATAATTGCGCCGGTTTACCTCGATAGTCCTACGCAGTTCTTTCAATCTTCCAATGTCATTACGATAATGAGCAAGGCTGTTCGTCGCCGCGGAGAGCTTCTGTTCAAAGCGCACAGCCCGATCGGAAAGAAGATCGTCAAGTTCAGCCCCCATTTCACGTTGGCCTTCAAGAAACCTGAGCGTCTCTTCGTCAAGGACATTCGCATCGTCGTCAAGTCCCTTGCGAACCTGTTGATGCTGGCCAATCTCAAAAAAGATCTTATGGCGGGCCAAAACAACTTTCGCGAACGGTGGTGGCTCGCCGTTTACAATCCGGGAATAACGATCATTGACTTGCTCCTCGAACTTGCGCGATGTGCCCAGCACCCAAAGGCCCTGGTCAATTTCCAGATTTTCAAAGAATCGCGCATCCGTAGACCACAGCAATCCCAGGTCACTCACCGTTTGGCGAATATCCATTTTCTGACTCGGGCTCAATTTTTCTATTTCATCCTCGTATCTGGAGCTATGCAAGTCATTATCCGAAATTGTCCAATAGACAACGCTTATCCCAAACGCGCTTAAGCCAGTGGACATTAAGCAGGAGGGGTCAAGCGCGTCCTGAATTTCTGAAGCAAGCTTTTTATAGCCATTGATGAATGTTCCTTGCCAATCTTGAAACCGCGTGTTCTGTATTTGTATGACTATGGCGTCATGATATGTATAAATCATGAAGTCATAAAATGAACCAAAGCTGGGCTTCAAACCAGGAGTTTTCATATGAGTAAGTACGCGAAACTCAACCTGGCCATGATCGAAAAAATTCAGATCAATTTCCGAGGCTTTCGGGAATGCATTTTTAAGTTCTAAATTGGGTTCTAAGTGAAATTTCTGGGCAAAGATGTCGAGCTGTCTCAAGACCAAAGGCATGCCTCGACTGCGTTTGTGCAAATAAATCGAAAGGAAAAGGGTTGGATCTCTGACAATCATTTTGTGAATTCGTTCATGGCAACGATGCTTTGCGTCAACCTGGCTAGCGATGTTTCTGTTGCACCAGGATCAAGATCTTGTTCAATTCGGTGGCAAGTTTTACCGGTTTTCGAAGACGGGGGGTGGGCGAAGGAATAGCGGGACCGCCTCCACGAATTTTCCACTCCGGAGGTACAGCTCGATAGATCGCCCATAGAGACTTTTCGCCAAGCGAGCCTTTTTGCGCCTGGCGCTCCGCGCGAGTGAGCTGGCCCAGCAACGCTTGACATTCAAGAAGCTCGGTTCTTGCCTCCGAAATCAATTTTGTTAACTTTGTTAACTTCCGTGACGATCGTTGCATAATTGCTCTCCGGAATCACAGGATCACTTTCAGGTCAGTTGGCTGCGCTGGCACTAGCTGCCATCGGTTGCTGCATTACGAGCATGGGCGCAGCCCAAATCTGATTGTTCACACCACAACGTTTCTTGGTAACCTTGCGGGCCTCAAGAAATGCAAAATCGATGGATTTGTGCCGAAATAAGTTTTCATAAAAACTTTTTGCGAAGTTCGGAACGTCGAAGTCATCGACTCTCCAACGAAATCCCAAGACCGCAGGGATTTTATTTTTAGCTAATTCGAATGCAAAAGCTTCCTTCGAGCTCTCGCAACTGCTCAAAAAAACAAATTGCGCCGCCTTTAACCAGTACGCAAATTCCTGGACCGGAACCGCATCAGGGCGTCTGCCGGGAAAAATCAGCCAGCCCGCGCCCAGCCCATCGGAAATCTCGGGCTGCTGGTAGTAGGAGTGTCCACAGAAATGAACGATGTGCCAATTCTTTTCGGCAAGTGTAGCGCGCACATATTCGGCAAATGAGCGATATCTACCGCGATCGCGATCATTTTTGGCAAGGCGTTTTATTTCTCCAATACGCCAACGCTTCTTATGGCGGTCGAGCAGAGACTCTATTTCACCACATTCTTTCATAATGTTTGGAAGCCGCGGAAAGGATGGAAACCCTACTCCGGGGACACTAGGTTTTCCCCCAGCTTCGGCCTGTATGATCAAGCAGTTAATCGTTTGGGCGGAATTTTGAAATAATCGTGGCCGTGGCTGCTCGCCTAGAGCATGCAAGGGATCCGGCAAGGAAAGACTTCGATAGATGGGCGACTGCAGCATCCAGAATGGGAGTTCTTTGGAAGCGGAGCGGGACGATTCGATTGACGATTCAATCAACGCTTCTATTGCCAGTGAATAGTGCTTGCGCGAAATATCAAACGAGAACCTGATCCGATCAATTCCGCCAACCTTTTTCACCGCAGAGTCAAAGATATCAGTGAACGCATCCTGGCGTTTGAAAATCATCGCGCACAGCTCTTGACCGATATGCGTGAGATCCATGAGCCAGTTGGAATTCCCTTCCAGTCTCTTGGATCGCGTGGCGAGGGAATCAATGAAGCCTTCCGGGAGCATGAATGAGCCTCTCTCGGGCAATCCGCAAGCGCTGCCCCCGTCCAGCCAAAAGTTCCAATTCGGGCTATTTGGGTCCTGAGCGATCATCAAAGACAACCGCACGGGGTTGGTAACGCCTGAAGCCACAGAACGGATCTTGCTGGAAATGCTTTCCAGAAGCGTTTCAGGCAATTCAGTAATAAAGGAGCAAGAACCGCCAGGCTCCAGAGGTTGCACGTCAGCCGGCAGGCTGGCGGGGACAAGGATCAGGGAATGAGTCCGTTGTGCCGAATCGGACAGGCTTTTCGCCAATTGCAGGCCACGCCTCAAATCATCCGTAGTAGTCTCGTGACTCGCAGGCAGATCGAGGCTTGTAATAAAGTAGTCATACGAAGCGCTAAGAAGCTTCTCTCGCGCGGTAGTGAAATGACCAACGTCGTCGATTGAAAGATTTCGATCCCTCAAGGTCTCTTGAAGATGGAGCTTCAGAAGATCTCGAAAATCGATTTGAGGATAAGCAATGAGTATCTTCATAGTCATGCCGCCGTATGCGCCACAGGGAAAGCCACGCGGATTTGAATGCTCTTTTCGAAGCGATCCGGCAGATCAAGCC
Source organism: Candidatus Angelobacter sp. (assembly GCA_035939495.1). Taxonomy (GTDB): domain Bacteria; phylum Acidobacteriota; class Terriglobia; order Terriglobales; family Acidobacteriaceae; genus Angelobacter. The sequence continues at coordinate 165,075 of DASZFU010000118.1, forward strand.
TTCCACCATTCGCCTGAACAAAGGCCTTTAAAGCGGGTGTTCCAAGGCTGATGTCGGTAATAACGCGTGAAATGAATAAATCGATCTTACGGCGCGAGGGCTTTTGGGGCGCAGGAACCAGGGCGCCAACATTAAACTCGACCCAAGCTCTGCGCGCATCGTGTGTCAGTCGAACATTCATAACCAGCTTTTGCGATTCCGGAAGGAACCGCAAACCGTAGAAAAGCAGCGAGATTAGGACAAATGATACTTGATAAACGTCCGCCAGGAAGAGCGCCTTCAATCCGTCGCCTCCGATTTGTATGCGATCAGTGTCGTGAGAAGGCAATTCACTCATCAAAGTATTCAGCAATCGGCCGGTTTCAACCATAACCGGATTCACCTCTATCCCCCCGATGGCATTTTTGTCATATAAAGCAAGGTGATCGTAGGTAATCTCAACTCTGCGAAGCTGCCGAATAACTTTGTCGAGATCCTGAGCTGCCTGACCCGCTTGATCGGCAGGAGAAGCCTCGAATTGGTTCCTGAGCTTTGTCAACCACGAAAACGCCATGGCCAGAGGGACTTTTGTTTGCGCCGCAATGTCATAAAAAATTCTCTCCAGTCCTTCAAGCTCTTCGATTCTTTTTTGGGAAGTGAGATCTCTGGCTGCGACAATCGATCCCATCATCTCGCCTAACCGGCTGCTGGCGACGCTTACTGGAACGCGTTTTCCATCTTTTCTTATCACACTTACATCATTTCGAAATGCATTGTTAATGCGAACAAGCGCTTGAACGGCCTTGGACGGTTCCAGGATCATATCGAGAGACTTACCCTCAAGTTCGCCCTCTTCATAGCCGAGCATTTGCGTTGCTGTGGGATTAACTTTCTCAAGCCGGCCATTTTCTGTAGCGACAAATAACGCGGTGGGCGTCCATTGAAAAGCGGCATTAATGATGGTTTCATTTCTCTGACGCTCCAATTGCGAACAAATATCTCCCAGCAGAGCGCTTATTGTATTTATTGCTTTGTCCGAAAACGCATTTTTCTGAGGATCTTCTATGTTCAGCATGCCAATAATGTCGCCGCCAACACGAAGCGGAAGGCAAAGGTCCGAAAGAGCGGGGAAGGCATGGCCCTGGACATAGGGCTGATCTGTCTTGCTTAAATCGGAAATGCATAATGGGGTGCCTGTTTTGTACGCCTTTCCCATAAGGCCCTCTTGAAGCCCCAGGCTGAAATCCTTATCTAACGGAGGAGAGTGTTGCCCGATTTGGGTCTGTAACTCGAAGCGTTGCGTTTCCCGATTGACCTGAAATAAGGACACAGATTCCCAGCCATAGTGCTGTGAAATGCACTTGACAATTAATTCCGAGAGCGACTTGTTGAGCCCACTGAAATAAGACTGTTTGGAGAGCTGTTTTCTCAGATCTTCATGGAATTTGAAATCCTCATTTTCCAACTGTGACACTGCCATCAGGAAAACATGGTCAATGGGCAAGGCGTATAGAAGCTCTAAATCATAAGGATCCCTGAACCCATCTTTATGATCACGAAAGAAGTTAACCGATCCTATGACACTGTCATTCTGAACAACGGGAACACGAAAGGATGATTTCAATTGGGCAATGGCTTGCACCGTTGCTGGGTCACGCGTGGCCTGCCATCTCGGGTCACTATGGAACTCCTGCAGATCCGGGATTGCTTGACGCTTCGCTTGTTTGAGCCATTCCGCTCCCGCAGGAGTCAAATCGAACCATCGGTTTGGCCATTTAATCATGACCGGACCGTGCCCAAAAACAACACGAGCCTGAGTAAGATTCTCACTATATATCGAGCCGCCGCAGTGCGTAAATGGAATCCAACGACAGATTTCCTCGGCCATGGCGTGAAATATTTCCTGCGCCGTCGTGGCGCTACGGGCGGCATCCAATAATCCTTTGATTGCCCGTTGTGCCACAAGACTTCGGATTGTGACGAACACATTGGTTCCTCCACCCACATCCACGGTAGATCGAGCGGCAATTGCGACGGGCGCCCGCCTGCCATCTGCGCGAACAAGCTCAATTTCATGCTCATAAAGATCGGTCCCGATCTCGCCATCAAGAAGCGCGCGCAAAAGAGCTATTACATTCTGCCCAAGAAGATGCACAGCGGAATGACATGCTTCTGGTTTTACTCCACAAAGCTCGATTGCTGTCTTGTTTGCGGCCAACACGTCGAACTGAGGCGTGAGTTCGACAAATCCAATCGAATCATGGACTGAATCAAGAGTTGGTGATAATGCGCCCGGGGGCACAGTCATCTCATCTGCATTGATGAGGGTCTGCGCCGCAGATTTCGATTTCATAACATTTCCTTGATGCAAGCTCATCGCAAGGCATGCTCGCTGAGCTGTGCATGGGAGACAGAAGGCCTAATCCAAAAAGTCGAAATAATGGCGTCAAGCATAGGCAAGACAGCTTGCGAAGTCAAGAAAAACGTATTGGATAAAGGCCATAGGGTGTGCTCATGTAACATAGTGATTGCTAGACGTGAAATATTTCACTCCGGGGACGGTTTATTTTTTGTGCGTTTCCCATTTTGGGATATAGGTGTCCCGTAAAAATCCTCAGGGTGGATTCCCAGCCAAGCTAAGATTAATAATTGCTAATATTCGAGGGCTGCGCGACTCAAGGGGATGCAATGCGGAAGATAGCGGAAGATAAATGATGGGACCATTTCGATTTTGAATGTGCTCAAGTCGTTATTCCCCCTGTTCTTCCTGAAGCGCGGTGATCACTTCATTATCCACATCCCATTTCTTGAGGATGGCAATAGCGACACCAGTGCCAAATCCGGCGCGCATGAGCGCGCGAAAAACCTTGGCCGATTCTCGATTGTTGGAAGGCTTCACCAGCCGCTTCCGCTGAAGATAATCACGAGCCAACTTCAACTCGTCCACGCCGTCATAGGCTTCACTCACGGCTTTTTCAATTACGTTGGCATGGACGCCTTTCACCTTAAGATCGGTGATTACACGCCGCTTCCCGAATTTTTCATTGTTGCGCCGGAACGAAGCGTACGCGGCCGCGTAAGAGGAGTCATTAAGGTACTTCTGCTCCTTCAGCCTGGCAATCACGCACTCGACCAGAAGAGCGCCAAGTTCGTCGTTGGGCACGCGATTGCGCATCAACCGCTTTAACTCCGCCACGCTGCGCATTCTGCGGCCCAACGCGCCCACTGCGTATTCGTAAAGAGAATTCTCGTCGGTGATGGTTTTGCGTTGAAATGGCATCAGGGAAGATTAGGTAATTGGGTAAGGAGGATTGGGTAATTGGGTAAGTTGAAACCAGGATTTAACAGTCTACGCTTTTCAATTACCCACTTACCAACTTACCCATTTACCCAATTCTCTTCAATTACCCAATGATCTCAGAACTTGCTGAACCCAGCCTGCTCCATCTGCTCACGCGCTGCATCGCCAATGGACGCGATGCCCTGAATCTTGAGCTTGAAGTCGTCGGGATTGCTGGCGTATTCAAGGGCTGTTTCATAGGTGACCAGGCCCTGAGTATAGAGATCGTAGAGCGACTGGTCGAAAGTCTGCATTCCATATTGTGAAGTGCCGGTGGCAATAGCCTCATGAATCAGCCGGGTTTTTTCCGGCGTCATGATGCACTCCCGCACAAATGCGGTGGAGATCAGGACTTCAACTGCTGGCACGCGGCCGGCGCCATCAGCACGCTTGACCAGGCGCTGGCTGATCACGGCTCGAAGTGTAGCCGCGAGCTGCATGCGAATCTGTTTTTGTTCCGGCGGCGGAAAGACCGAGATGATGCGGTTGATGGTCTCTACGGCGTCCAACGTATGCAGGGTCGAGAACACCAGGTGGCCGGTTTCGGCGGCGTGAAGTGCGGTAGAAATAGTTTCCAGATCGCGCATTTCGCCGACCAGGATCACATCCGGGTCTTGGCGCAGGCTGGCGCGCAACGCCGACGCGAAGGTCGGGGTATCCACCTCCACCTCCCGTTGGTTGACAAAGCCTTTTTTATCGCGATGCAGGAATTCGATGGGGTCCTCGATAGTAATGATGTGTTCCGGACGGCTGGAGTTGATGCGGTCCAGCATAGCTGCAAGCGTGGTCGATTTACCCGAGCCGGTCACGCCGGTCACCAGCACCATGCCGCGGGCCTCTTCGCAGATGTGCTCGATGACTTTGGGCAAGTAGAGTTCTTCGAGTGCCCGAATCTTGGTGGGGATCACGCGCAGCACGAGTCCGACGTTGCCACGCTGTTGAAAGACGTTGACACGGAAGCGGCCCAGGCCGGCGACACCGTATGCCATGTCCAATTCAGCCGACTCTTTGAACTTTTGTTTCTGCCGGTTCGACATCATGCTGAAAGCCATATTCAGCATGTCTTCGGCAGAGATGCGAGGCTGGTCGGTCAACGGGACCAGTTCGCCATCCACGCGCACATGGGGGTAGTTCCCGACCTTCAGGTGCAAGTCAGAAGCCTTGCGCTCCATTGCTATTCGAAGCAGATCATCAATATGCATGTTGAACTCGTTTGCCCCACCAAGCAAGGAGACCCTGATTTTCTCCTAAATCCTTGAAACCTATGGCTGAAACTACCACGGAGTGGGCGCGAAGGCAATCAGGGAAGCGCCGAAAACACCAATTTCATAACTAGCCGGTCATTCTAAGGAAAAACTAGGGGTAGCTACAATGTTACTGATGGCACAAACTAACCACTGGCCGAGCGTGGTAATCGTTGGCGGAGGCTTTGCCGGAATCAATGCTGCGAAAGCACTGGCCAAAGCGCCAGTAAAGGTCACCCTGGTTGATCGTAAAAATCACCACACCTTCCAGCCTCTGTTGTATCAGGTAGCCTTGGGCGTGCTTTCCCCGGCGGAGATTGCTTCTCCCATCCGGACTGTGCTCAAACAGGCCCGTAATGTTGAGGTGCTGCTCGGGCAGGTGACTGGATTTGACCTGGAAAAGCGGCTGGTCAAGATGGATGATCTCCATCTGCCTTACGACTATCTCATCGTCGCAGCAGGCGCAACCCACGCCTATTTTGGCCATCCGGAGTGGGAAAGAATCGCCCCAGGACTGAAGACTATTGAAGATGCCACCGGCATCCGCCGGCGCATTCTGCTTGCATTCGAAGTGGCCGAGCGCGAATCGATCGCTCAGGGTAAGCATAGAGACCTGATTTTCGTTGTGATCGGCGCGGGGCCAACGGGAGTGGAGTTGGCTGGGGCGATCTCTGACATCTCACGCAGGTATATGGAGCAGGAGTTTCGGGGCATTGATCCCCGGCAGGCTCGCGTCATCCTGCTTGAGGGCGGTCCACGAGTGCTGCCCAGTTTTCCCGAAGACCTTTCAGCCAGCGCCCACAAGCAGCTTACGGAATTAGGTGTAGAGGTTCGAACTCAAACCATGGTTACGAACATCGAGCCGAATCAGGTTTCGGTCGGTGACGAAAAGATTCCTGCTTCGGTAGTTCTTTGGGGCGCGGGGGTCTCCGCTTCTCCGCTGGGGAAAATGTTGGGTAGTGAGACCGATAGGGCCGGACGAGTGCTCGTCAACCCTGACTTGAGTGTTTCGGGGCATCCGGAAGCATTTGTGATTGGCGATCTGGCTGCGGCGAAATCGAAGGATGGCAAATGGACTCCGGGTGTAGCGCCTGCTGCCATCCAGATGGGCAAATTTGCTGCCCGACAAATTCGACGCTCTCTGGAAGGCCAGGCTCGGGAGATGTTTAGCTATCTCAATAAAGGCACTCTGGCAACCATCGGAAGATCCAAGGCCGTGGCCGATCTGGGCAAGCTGCATTTCTCGGGATATTTTGCTTGGCTGGCTTGGCTGTTCGTTCACCTGCTGTTTTTGATCGGATTCCGTAACCGCTTCCTGGTAATGATCGAATGGGCCTGGGCCTACATTACGTATAACAACAGCGCTCGCCTGATTACCGAGCCAACGCCAGAAAAACCGACCGCAGATTTGCGCGGATGAGCGCGGATTCGGTCATAGGAAAACTCCAACAATCTGGATCAGCGAACCCCAAAAACCTTTTTAGCCACGAATGAACGCGAACTAACACGAATAGAAAAGCGAAGCACGGAAAGCCCCTTCTTCTTTTCTTTTTCTTTCGTTTTTTCCTCCTTTTTGTTTGATTCGCGTTCATTCGTGTTAATTCGTGGCTAGATGTTTTTGGGTTTTGCTTCTGCTGCGCTATCATTTCAAGCTGATGATCCCCAAGCCTGAACTCATGGCCAAAGCGATCCAGCTTTCCCACGAGAACATTAACTCACTCAATGGAGGCCCGTTCGCGGCCCTTGTCGTGAAAGATGGCGAGATCATCAGTGAAGGGACAAATTCGGTAACGGCATGGAATGATCCAACCGCCCATGCGGAGATTGTCGCGATCCGGCGCGCCTGCGAAAAACTCCAGACCTTCCAGCTCACCGGTTGCGACATCTATTCAACATGTGAGCCTTGTCCGATGTGTCTGGGCGCGATCTATTGGGCCCGTCCAAGAGCTCTGTATTTCGCCGCGGAGCGCACCGACGCAGCCCAGGCCGGCTTCGATGACCGCTTCATTTATGAGCAGTTGTCGCTTCCCATCCACCAGCGCAAACTACCAACTGTACAGGCCATGCGGGAGGAAGCCGTGCGAGTGCTGCAGGAATGGAGGGCGAAGCCCGATAAACGCGAGTATTAGGGCTAACACATTTGTAATTGAACTCTTGGTTGCGCGCTGATGTTTCGCCAACGCGGTTCATCACCCTCTGACAGCCTCCAGTCGGAAATATCTGCCTAAATCACTCACTTCTATGCGGAAGACAAACTTACCTACGCAGTGTCGGAAGGCAAGGCCTATTGTGTGGAAAGCCTTAGCCACGAACTGCACGAATTAACACGAACGAGATCAAAACAGATGTCATTTTGAACGAATATGACGGTAGGGTGGGCTACGATTAAAAGTGCGAGTCAAGCCTCATCACGAACAACAAAAATGAAATCGTCATCCCGACGGTCTCCCCGCGCGCCAGCGAGGGGAGATCGGAGGGACCTTGCGTTGAACCGCGGATCACAAGATTCATTGGGGCCGCAATCTGCTGCATTGTGACTCGCACTTTTAATTACATCCGATGTGTTGGATGCACTGTTTCTAAAGACAGGCATAACCTGAATTCGTGTCTATTCGCGTGCATTCGTGGCTAAAAGGTTTTGTGTCTCTATCCCCCGGCAATCGACGGCACAAGCGTCACCTCGTCGCCCTGGTTGAATTTGTAGTCAGCCCCAAGAAAGCGAATGTCTTCATCGTTCACATAGACATTCAGGAAGCGGCGTATCTTTCCCTGCTCATCGCGAAGGTGCGGTTTCAATTCGGGAAAGCGGTTTTCCAGGGCCTCGAACAGCTCGTTCAGGTTTGTGGCCGGACAATCGAAGCTGCCCAGGCCTTCCGTGTGCCGCCGGAATGCAGTCGGTATCGAGACTGTCACGCTCATCTAAGCTGCTCCTTTCGCCGTGCTGACCAACTCTCGTTCCAGGTATGCTTCGAAGGCTGCCAGCTTAGGCGGAATCGGTTCTGCTGCTTCAAACCTGCCGGCTAATGCATCGGTGGTCTTCAATCCGTTACCGGTAATGCACAGCACCGTAGTCTCTTCGGGCTTGATTCGGCCTTGGGCATAGAGCTTGCGGGCGGCGCCCAGTGTAACGCCACCGGCGGTTTCAGTGAAGATGCCTTCCGTTTCCGCCAGCAACATGATCGCGTCTACGATTTCAGCGTCGCTCGAATCTTCTCCCCAACCGCCGCTTCCCACAATGGTCTTGGCTGCATAGAATCCGTCGGCGGGATTGCCGATGGCCAGCGAGCGCGCAATGGTATTCGGCTTTTGCGGTTCGATCTCGTTTCGTCCCGCCTTCACGGCTGCAGTGATCGGGCTGCATCCTGTAGCTTGCGCTCCAAAGAACTTTACATCTTTGGCTTCCACGAAACCCAGCTCTGTGAGCTCCCTGAATGCTTTGGCAATCTTCGTGATCAACGCTCCTCCAGCCATGGGGACCACAACGTTGTCCGGCAGGCGCCAGCCCAGTTGTTCGGCGATCTCGAAGCCTACGGTCTTTGAGCCTTCCGCGTAGTAAGGACGAAGGTTTACATTCACAAATCCCCAGGGATATTTATCGGCAATCTGAGTGCAGAGGCGGTTCACGTGATCGTAATTTCCGGCGATGCGAACGATCTTTGCGCCGTAAACCTGGGTTCCCAGAATCTTGGCCGGTTCCAGGTCGGCAGGAATAAAGATGCAAGCCTTGAACCCTCCCCGCGCGGCCTGAGCGGCCACCGCATTGGCCAGGTTGCCGGTGGAGGAGCAGCTTACGATTTCAAAGCCAAAACTTCTGGCCTGCGCCAGGGCCACCGCGACCACGCGGTCTTTAAAGCTCAGGGAAGGGAAGCAGACGGAATCATTTTTGATATAGAGCGACTTGCTTTGGAATCGTTCGCCCAATTGAGAGGCTTTCACCAGGGGAGTAAACCCTACGGGCAATGTGGCTTCGAAATCTTCCGGCAAGGGCAAGAGCTCCTTGTATCGCCAAAGGTTGGTGGGACGGCGGGCAATTTCATCCCGGCTGAGTGTCTGGCGAATGTCGTTAAGGTTGTATGAAACTTCCAGGGGGGCAAAACACTTTTGACAGAATGAGAGCGGTTGGTTACCTACGGTGGCCTGACATTCGCGGCATTTCAACTCGTACAGCAGGGACGTGCTCATTTAATTTCTCCTTGACCAAAATCGAAGACCAAAAATGAAACCTAAAAATCAAAACCCGCTGCTGGACAGCGGGTCTCATAATTGCGAATCTGCTTGCTTTATGAACCTGCCTGCCCTGGCCACGAGACACTAATGCACATGCGAATAATGCACATAGCCATGTTGGAGACAGACACTATCATCAGGAAAACACTATACCCCAAATTCTGCGGTCCGGCAACCCGCTTTAAGAAGATTTAATGCAGACTTAATAGATTGTGTTTTCAACAACTTACCCACAAATGTCGAGAATTCGCTTCCCCTTGAACCCCGTCCGGCGTCCCAATTTACCAAGAGATACTACTATGGCTCTTTTTCGAACCATAGTAATAGCTCTAACTTACAATGCCATAAAAATACTACTATATTTAACGTATCTTATTGAAAACAAAGCTAATCTTCCTGTTGACAGAACATTTTTCCAGTAAGAACATGGGCCTATGAGCATCTCTGGAAAAATCCGGGAGCAAACATCGCCCGACTCAATCGGTCAGATGCTCGATGAGATCGACGCTTTCCTCAGCAAATTCCTCATCTGCTCTACCCAACAGCGTACGATCCTCGCCTTGTGGATCGCCCACACCTTCCTCAACTCGCCTCCAAACGCTCGCCTCAGCCACAACCAACTCCAGGTCAGGTCGGCACAAGTGAGGATCAGGTTGGCACAAACGAGGGTCAGGTCGGCGCAAATGCCACTCAGGTCGGCGCAAACGGGGGTCAGGTTGGCGCAATTTGGCCTCCTGAAACCAACAACTTCAATGATTTCAACACTTGCGTTTCTGGAGAGCAATTTTCGCGGGAATGAACCGATGACTTTCACCTTCCCTTAATATATTCCCTGTATTTTCTTCAATGACTCGTATGACATCCATCTCTCGCATTCTTAAATTCGTTAGTCTTGCGTCTCTGCTCTCGGCCGCCGTTTTTCCGCAGACCGCTCCTGTGCCAAAGGGCACACTTCAGCAGCCATCGCCCCGCACCATTGGCGAACCGACGACCCAAACTCCGCAGCCCGTTCCTGGAGGGTTTGATTTGCCCAACGGATGGCGCATCACCCCGGCGGGCAAGTCGATTGTCGACACCGAGGATATGGTGTTGAAAATGGTTGTTGCTCCCGATGGCCGGGCCGTGATCGCTACCCATGCTGGCTACAATCCCCATGGACTGGTGGTGATCGACACCAAGACTAGTCAGGCAATCCAGAGAATCCCACTCAAATCCACATGGCTGGGGTTGGCTTGGGCGCCGGATGGCAAAACGTTATACGTCTCCGGGGGCAATGCCAATGGAAGCAAGGTGAAGCCGACACTCGCGCCGGTTTACGAGTTCGCTTATAAAGATGGCCGGCTCAGCGACCAACCCACAGGACAACTCGACGAAACGATTCCCCTCGACAAGATCTATTGGTCGGGTCTTGCACATCACCCTAAGAAAGACCTGCTCTACGCTGCTAATCGTGGCGTCAACTCTCAACCCAGCAACGTGGTGGTTTTTGATACGAAGACCCGGCAGATCGTCACGCGGATTCCGGTCGAAGTCAATCCTTACGAGCTGGTGTTTTCGAAGGATGGGGCGACGCTGTTCGTCTCCAATTGGGCCAGCAGTTCGGTCAGCGTGATCGACACAGCCTCGAACCGGGTCACCAGCGTGATTCACGTGGGATCCAATCCCAACGATATGAAGCTGTCGGACGATGGCCGCCTGTTTGTCGCCTGCTCCAACGACAACACGGTTTACGCGATCGACACCAAAAAGCGCCGGGTGATCGAACGGATTTCCACCACGCTCTCGCCCCAGGCGCCCGAGGGCGCAACGCCCGACGCGCTGGAGATCGACCAGTCGCGCAAGCTTTTATATGTCGCCAATGCCGATAACAATTCGATTGGCGTGATTAGCATATCGAATCCTGCCCACAGTGAGGTGCTGGGTTTTATTCCCACCGGTTGGTATCCCTCGGCGCTCGCCCTTGCCGGCCTGGGACGGAATCTCTACATTGCCAACAGTAAGGGCGTAGAAGGGCACGCCGACATTCGCGGGCCCGGAAGCCCGCTGGCATCGAAATGGGAAGGGAACGAATCGGTGAAGACCTTGCAAAAAGGCAACGTGGAGCTTCTGCCGCTCGACAATCTCCGCCTGAAACTTCCCGGATATACCAAGCAGGTTTTGGCCAACACGCCTTACAACGATTCTCTTCTGACCCAGGCGCGGCCTTCTTCGACGCCGTCGATTATTCCCAGCGAAGTGGGCGCAGGTTCACCGATTCAGCACATCATCTACATCATCAAAGAGAACCGCACTTACGATCAGGTCTATGGCGACCTGCCTAAAGGCAACGGAGACCCTCGCCTGACGATCTTTGGCCGCAGAGTTACGCCCAATCAACATGCGTTGGCGGAGCAATTTGTCACCCTCGACAATCTCTATTGCGATGGCGAGGTCAGCGTCGATGGGCATTCCTGGTCCACCTCCGCTTATGCAACCGACTACACCGAGCGCCGCTGGCCGCCCGAGTACGGCGGCTTCAGTCAGGCCACCTCGTCGCCCGCCAATACTC
>DASZFU010000119.1:0-52225 GCA_035939495.1 Candidatus Angelobacter sp.
CAACATACGATGGTTCACCGTCACTCCTCCGCACAACCAGCGAAACGGTATGCTTTCCTCGCAGCGTCGGGCCACCTCCCGCGCCGATCCGATTCCTCGTATGCAGGCGTACAACCACAAGCCAATCAGCAGTCTCGGATCCGTGGCGTCCCGCCCCGCCACTCCTTCCCGCGCCTGGATGGGTGCATGAAACTCCTGCACATCCAATTGCTCCACTACCGCCGCTACCATGCGCACCGGATGATCCTCCCGTACCAGATCATCGAAACATTGCACCATCATGGCAAACTGCTGGCGTTGCGGCTGCCGTAACCGCACTGGCCCCTTGGCTTCGGCTTCCGTCTTGCTTTCCCCGGTCGATTCTGGCTTCTCTGGTAGTTCCAACAGGAGTGGCTGCTCGTCCTTCGCCGCGTGGCCTTCTATGGGTTTCATGCCTGCATCTTAATCCCAAGTAGCTGTAGAAAATATTCGAAAGTTTGTGAAATTTAAAAAAATAACCAAAAAAGTCACAGCCTCTGAGGGTAGGCGAAGGATCAGAACAATTCGGTGTCATCCGCGAGACCCTTAACTGTCGTGGCTATTCTTCGGATGGTGTAGCTGTACCCAAAATTCTCTTAGCATCTGATAATCGAATGTGCTTTCAGCCAATAGATACGCCCCTTGTCACTTCATCAGTTAGCCATGTAAACGCTATGACTACTGGAGTCGCAAGAAAGGGCAAACCAATAACCGCCACTCCGGTGCTTCGGATACATATGCAAGCGGTAACAGCGGTAACAAACGGTAACAGAAATCGCCAATATTCATGCGGGTTGTAACTGGTGTAACCGCTGTAACCGCTGTTTTTTTGCACACATGATTTTTGGGAGATCCAGTAGCGCCGTAGCAGCAAGTCCTTTGACTGCTTCGAAAATGTCTCTTTGGTTCGACACCTGTAACAACGGCAGATGTGCGTCTTGTGGTCATTGGGGGACTTCCAATTTACGGAGATCAAGATTTGATGGTACCCGTTCCAAAGGTCGGCCAGTCAGTCTAGCGGTTTTCAATTGAGTCTGCTACAATTCATTTTTCAAAACGGAGCGGCGACAGAGTAACGTTCTTCGGTTTATTCAATTTATCGAGGTCGGCGCCGATGGAGATGAAAGAACAATCAAGCATCGGTGTTTGTGTGCCGACATCACGGCCGGAGAGTGCCAGAATCTTCTTGGAGAAATGGGCGTCTCTGTTCGATGGCCTGTTAGATTCCCGGCACAGAATCTTGCTTTTTATCCACGAAGACCTTGAACAGCCGGCCCTCGACGGATTGGATAAACTCAAAGCTGCATCAGTTGTGCACACATCTCGGCTGGATATTCCCAAGGTTCTGGGCGCGCGCGAATGGATCATTCCGCGCCAGACTGGAGCATGCCGAAGTTTCCCGATGTATCTCGCATGGAAAGAAGGATGCGAATTCATCTTGACTCTGGATGATGATTGCTATCCGGGACCCGAGGGCGTGGCGCAATTCATCGAGAACCATATCGGCGCTTTCAACTTAGACTGTTGGTTTCGGACGATCGACGGTGTTGAACCTCGCGGATTCCCGTATGGCGACCGGGGACGTCTTCAAGTACTGCTTAACCATGGGCTCTGGACCGGGGTTCCAGACCTGGACGCACCAACATTCTTGACTCGGGAACGCATACCGGTATCGGTAGTTCTCAGAGGCAGGCGGGAGGTCATCCCGCCCGGCCAATGGTTTTCTTTAAGTGCGATCAACGTCTGCTATTCGCGCCGAGCCATCCCCGCTGCCTACAATTTGCTGATGGGTCGAGCATACGGATTCGATCGCTTTGATGATGTTTGGAGCGGGCTTTTCTTGAAGAAAATTGCGGATCATCTTGGGTTCTACATTACGAGTGGTCTTCCCTTTGTTCGACACTCGAAGGCGTCGGATCCGTTCGTCAATTTGTGCAAAGAAGGTCTCGGCATCCACCTGCACGAGTATTTCTGGCGTTATATATCTGCTGTTTCATTGAAGGGTGCAGGCTCGATCGCTGAGGCGTATAGGTATCTGGCCGAGGCCGTGTCATCGTTCCCGACCCTTTGTCCATCGGCGCCCTGCCCGCCGTCTTATTTTGAAACGTTATCGAAAGCGATGATGTGCTGGCTGGAGTTGTTTAGTGATTCTGAAGCCCCAAGTACCCCCCCTGACGTGACGGAGGGGAAAAAAGCATGAGAGCAAACTTCAGTGCTGTTTGTGTCAGCGTGCCGACTTCATCTGCTGCACATCGTGTGGGTCGATTGTTGAAGGAGAATATCAGCGTGTCAGTCCGGGATAATCTGTTCCGTGAGGCGAATCGAAGATGTTCCACCGGAAGCGCGGTTCGTGCAGGGTAACATTCTCAGTCCTGCCGATTGTGCCCGCGTGCCGGGCCTGCGAGGTCTTGTTTCAGCTGGCCGGCCGGGTTGCTCTCCGCTCATCTTTCGAATTCGTAGTCGAGGACACGCATGGAACGGCTATGGTGTTGTGGACGGCAGTTGACGCCGGAGCGGTGCGTGAAGTGATATCGGCTCATCGTTTCGCGTACGCAGAAAGAAGGCACTGGTTCCGATTATCGGAAACCAGGAACTGAATTTGACAGCGATGAAAAATGTAATCCAGTCGTTGCATCTTGGGAGGTTTCGATGTTAGGCGTGATACCCTGCGCGGGCGAAGGCTCCCGATGGGGCCGGTTCCATAAAGAACTACTGCCGATTGGACCCGAAACCTGGTTGATTGATATCAGCTTAGAGGCTATGAAACTGGCTGGGGCGAAGAAGTTCTGTGTGATTACATCGCCTAGTAAAATTCAAACGCATGTCCAGCATTTCTTGAAGGAAAAGTACCGGGAATACGGTATTTTTTATGTCATACAGCAGGAACAGTCCGACATTTGGGGAGCGATCAAGGAATCCTTCCCGTATTCTGAGGACGTAAATATCTTTGCCATGCCGGATACTCTGTTCGACAAAACCGCGTTTCGTAGACAATTAGAATCGCGTCCGCTCGTTCCTTTCAATCTTGGCGTATTTAGCACGCAACAGCCGGAACGTTTTGGCGTATTGGTCAACGGGAAGGTGATCAACAAAACCCCGCTGCCGACCGCCTCCTACTCCGCTTGGGGCGCCATGATCTGGAACAAGGCTGTGATCGAATCATGGCTGCAGAATGATCCCGGCGATTACACCAACGCCATCAATCAGGCAATTGAAAATTTCGGATACGACGCCTTCGACCTGAATTACTACTACGATTTCAGCACATGGAGCGATTACAAGCGCTGGCTGGCTGAATCGAGTGGACCCTTTTCTGATGACCCCGGCGTGGAGAAACCTGCCGCGAGTGCCGCTCAGATTTGAACAGCATTATACGGCATGAGATGTGATGCTCGACTCTTTAGGCAATTTCCAAGAACCTCACCAAAGTGAACGTGGATCTAGTGATGATTGCCGCCCGCCACTTACAAGCTCTCCGTCGCATGGCCTATGATCTCAGCCACGACTCCGGGTACGGATTTCCGAAAGTCGTACTTCGGTTCATAGCCAAGCAAATACTTTGCTTTTTCGATGGATGCTATTGCGTAACGCAACTCTCCAGGGACTGCCCCGACATGAGTAGGGGGAATGTCGCTGGCCAATTCGCGGGCAAGCAAATCAAATACTTCCAGGACTGTCTGTGGTGCACCGGTCCCGATATTGATTGTTTCTCCGGTGACCGGAGATTCCATCGCCTGAACGAAGCCGCTCACCACATCTTGAACATGCACGAAGTCCCGCACCTGAAGGCCGTCGCCAAAAATTGTGGGTGATGTTCCAGCCCTCAGTGCGTTGGTAAAAATGGTGATCACCCCTACATAAGGGCTCAAGCGCTGTCCGGGGCCGTAAGTGTTGAACAGCCGAAGAGCAACACTCTCCATGCCGGCAACCGCAGCCAGGCGGTGGGTCAGCTGTTCAAGCGCAAGCTTGGATATACCGTACGGCGAGATCGGAGTTGCTGGACGGGTTTCCGGGATGGGCAACGCCCTCGCATTGTCGCCATACACCGCCATCGAGGAAGCCGATACCACCTTGCGCACGCTTCCCGTCTGGGCTGCAGCACGCAGGACCGTAGCCGTTCCTGTCACATTGCAAAGCGTATCTTCAACAACGAATTCAAAAGATGCGCGAATGGCCACTCGGGCCGCCAAGTGAAATAGCACATCGCATCCCTCTAGCGCTCTCGCGCAGTCGCCCGGATTGAGAATGTCGCCATGTACAAACCGGGCCTCAGGCGGAACGTTTTCGATTCGGCCTACCGAGAGATTGTCGAGCACGCATACACTTATGTTCTGTTTCAGCAAGCGACGCGCAAGGTGCGCTCCAATGAACCCGGCACCGCCAGTGATACATGCTGCCTTGAATTTTGCACTCATGTTGCCTTTCCTGCGGCACTAGGTTGAGGAATCAACGACCCGAAATTGTACAATACGAAGGCGTCTCTTATATCATGAGATATCGACGGGTTGATTGAATTTGCGCCGCTAGTGGAGAATCCGCTATGTCGTCCGCTGCCGATCGGGTCGCGATTTATTGCACTTCAGATGCCGGATATGCGTTGCCGTCTCTGGTAGCCTTAGCTTCACTGCGTCGTTTTCACCCCGAACACAGCTACTTCTTGGTCGCCGACCGTGAGAAGATTCACCCTTCACTGGAAAAGACCATTCGCGATCAGGATGTAGAATTGGTTCACTTCGACGATCGTCAGCTCTTTTCCGGCGGGGCGCACCTTACCCGGGAATGTTATTGGAAGTTTCTTGGTCCAAAGCTCTTTTCAGAGCGGGGCTTTCGATACAGCATGTCCATCGATGGTGATATCTTGTGCGTCCGTCCATTCCACTTTGCCGAAGTACTGCCTCGCGTAGAGGGCTACGCCGGAATCCGCCGGAATGAGTCGCCTCGGAGCTGGACCTTTCGTTATCCAGATTGGGTGCAGCAGCATTTTCAGATCAGTCCACAAGTCATGGAGGGAGATTACACGAACACCGGTGTGTTGATCTGGAACAACCAAAGGATGATGGAGTTGGGGTTGCTCGAAAGGGCCATTGCGTGCTACAGGGTAGGTTGTCGCGTGCATCCTCGTATGTTCCGCGTTGGCGATCAAAGCTTGATGGCCCTGATCAGTGAGATCCATCCCAGGCTCCCATGGTTTGTCCTGCCGGCCGAAGATAACTTCCGTGTTTACAGCGAGAGTGAACGCTGTCGACTCCTCGATTCCGACTCGATACGTTTGATCCACTACTCGGGTTGCAAACCGTGGCGGCCCGATTCGCTGATGGACTGCTTTCGCAATGCCGGGAAACCGGCCTTTATGCACCGCATGGCGTTCAAAGCAAAGTGGGAGTCATTCGTTGAGGACACGATGCCTTTCTGGCGCGACCTTTCGATGAAGGAGGCCGACCCTGTTCGTCGCATCACAAGAGGGACTCGATACACGCTGCTGGACCTCGCCAGGCAGGCTATTCTTTCCCGCGTCGGTGTCTTCACGATTTGCCGGTTGCGGGGTCTACTCGGCTATCCGCTCAATCCGCTGGATACTGGCTGGAGCCGCAACAGTGCGATCGGAAAGCCCCAGTCCCGTCGGGATGCACTTTCACCGAGGTCGAGTCCAAGCTGAAGGCTTCGATCTTGCGCTGCAGAATCTGTTCTTGCTGCAGTTTGGCGAATACCTGATCTAAAACGCCCTTCTTGACCCAACGACTCATGCCCACATAGATGCTATGCCAATTGCCAGACCGCTCGGGCAGTCCGCGCCATTTGCACCCGTGATGCTTTGTATCAATTCAGTCACAACCAGCGTAGAACGGCAGTTTTGTTGTAATACATGGCGCATATCCCAGTTCCGTCGCAAGTACTTGGCGGAGATCAGGCTCCGAGTCTATTACTGACTTTCCGTTGAAGTCCGTACGTATTACATGTCCTCCAATCACCACCGTTATTCCATCGTCCGTGTTTCGTCTGCTGTAGTTACACTGGTTGAAGCGTTGGAATATGTCTGTTTTTTGGATTCGAACAAAGTCCGCGCGGAACGGTTCGCTCGGGGCGTCCTTGAGGAGAAGGCACGATTGCTCAATCCGTTCGACTGGTGTTCGGTATCGAAGCCGCCAAGAGCGGCCTTCTGGTTGAACCATCACGGCATGAACCAGGGGATCATCGTAGGCAATAGTATGGTTCGTCAGTACGAGTGGTCTTTCACACAGGTTGACTGTATCGACAACATAATCAACGCTACCCAGTCGAACCACAACTGTAAGGTGATTGGGCGGGAACTGCTCATCGATGGTGGCGATCACAAATCTCGCGTCAAATGATAATGTATGAAGAAGCGAGTGCCATGCCCGGGCTGTTTCTACACATAATCCACCGGTACCGCGTTCGAGCCAATGCGCAAAGAAATCGTTCGGATGGGGCACGGTTAGGTTCGCTGTACCATGTGATGCCAAGATCAAAACGTTTTCAATGTTATCGAATGGCACATTGCGACACCATGCTTTATAGAGCACGCTTAGCTGCGCCAAGTCTTGCGAAGGAATTCTGCATATCCCAATCTTGTTCAGCACCTGCTCCAATATTACTGGGGACAGCAGTTCCGCCATAAGCACAATCCTTGAAAATGATTCACTTGGAGCAGAGTTGCGGACGCCCGCCGATAAATCCGGAGATAGATACTCTGGATCATCGCGAAGCTATTCAAGAGTCAGCGACGCAGATAATTACCTCAAAATACTCTCATAGAGTACGTTAACAGTCAACTTCACACTGTCACAACTTCACACAAGGGGGATGACGTTAAGCTGCCTTGTGTAAAAAGCCTGGGAGTGTGGTTTTCCATTCCAGGGTGAATGAGAATGGTGTAGATTATTCGGTCCACACTCTGCAAGTTCACAAGCAGACCATGAGTCGGGTTTGCGCCGCACTTCGACAAAGCAACCCTCGAAGAATGCCATTTTGGCAAAGGAACGGATTGCTCCTACTTGGCTGTAATCTTCAGACTGGTAAAGTACCCCTCTGTATCCGGCCCCACCCACAATGCAACTCCTCCATCATGCGGCTCAAGCTTGAGATCGTTAACGATCAGGCATGGCTGCGCCGCTCCGTGCACATAAAGCCGCGCCTTGCGTCCTTCCACCTTGATCTTGTACTTGGTCCATACACCGGGCTGCAAATCGACGTATGACTCATATTTTTCAGGAGCCTCCTGCCGCGATCGAGCGAAATTAAAGTCCGGATAAGAACTGTATTGGGTGGAGTGGTTCCGCCTGACTTGATCGTCAGCTCGACCGTTCGTGGGTCTGAGATAAATGTATTCGTAACGCCCGTCGTCCTGCACCCGAAAAGCGATGCCAATAAACCCACGAGCGGTGGCAGATGCCTCGGCCACAGGCTGGCCTGCCAAGTCCACTTCGATCACACCGTCACGAAAAACCACGTCCTTGAGCAAAGCATACGATGTACCATTTGGGGCCTTGCGGTTGGCGATGACCCGGATCGCACTCCGGCCTCGATAGTTGGTCTCGACGATCGATACGTTCCTCGCTACGAGTCGATCTGTGCTTTGGGCTGTAGGCGAAACAGCGGGAAGCACAAATGAAAGCGCAAGGATCAAAGCCATCATTGCGCAGTCCCTCCTTGCTTGTCTTCAGAAAGCGATCTCACGATGGTGGCAACTACTTTGTCGGCGGAGGCCTTGATGCTCTCCTGATCGGTATCACACCTGAGGTCTGGCGCCAGTGGCGCTTCATAAGGATCATCAATCCCGGTAAAACCTGAGATCTCTCCTGCCCGGGCTCTTTTGTACAGACCCTTGGGATCCCGTCCTTCACAAACATCGAGAGGCGCATTGACATGGACTTCGAGAAAATTGTGGATCATGTTCCTTACTTCGTCGCGAACTGCCCGATATGGAGAGATTGCGGATACCAGGACCACAATACCATTGCGCGTGAGCAGATGGGCGACAAATCCGATTCTGCGGATGTTCTCGTCGCGGTCTTTGCGGCTGAAGCCAAGATCACTGTTCAGGTGTTTTCGCATGGTGTCTCCATCCAGCATCTCGGCCCGAATGCCACGAGCCAGCAATTCCGTATGGACTGCGTTGCCGATGGTTGTCTTACCCGCACCGCTCAGGCCCGTGAACCAGACGGTCAATCCTTTCAAACGCTGGTCTGCAGGTGTGCCACCGTAGGTTGAAACTGGACCAAGCGCGGATTCAGCAAAAGAGGGGCAGACGTCCAGGATCATTCCGCCAGCGACTGTGGAGTTATCGGCAGGATCAACCACGATGAAGTTGCCCATTGCCCGGTTTGCAGTGTAGGGCTCGCAAAACATCGGTTTGTGCACCTCTATCTCCACCTTACCGATCTCATTGAGCCGCAATGTTGTAGTCTCGACAGGTTGCAGGCTGTGAATGTCAAGTTTGTGAAAAATGCGGAGGACGCTGCCGCAGAGCGTTTGTGTGGTGTGTTTTATTACATAGGGCGCGCCGATCCGCAGCGGGGATTGCGACATCCAGATCAAATTTGCAAGCACTCTGTGGGAAACTGCCGGCGTGTCGTGCGGATCTGCCAGCATATCGCCCCGACATAGGTCAAGATCATCGGACAGGGAAAGCAGCACCGACTGCGGGGCTACGGCCTCCGCCAAGTCCTTACGATGCAGGAAAACCCGGGCGATTCGGGTCCGCTGCATCGAAGGTAATGCCACCACCTCCTGGCCAGGCTTTACACTGCCTGATAGGATCGCACCCGCGTATCCCCGAAAATCCTGATTGGGGCGGATTACGTTCTGAACTGGAAACCGGAAACATCGCCTGGTGCGTTGGTCCTCGATGGATATTGTTTCCAGCAGTTCGAGCAAAGAAGGACCGCCATACCAAGGCATGCTGGCACTGCGATGAACGACGTGGTCTCCGAGCAATGCGCTCATGGGAATGAAATGGGTCTGCGTTCCTTCGAGCAACCCGGCAAACTGTTTGAAGCTTTCACAAATTGCCAAGAACGTCCTGCATTCAAAATTCACTAGATCCATCTTGTTGACAGCCACAAGCATGCAGCGGATTCCCAGCAGCCACGCAATATAGGCATGACGCCGCGTTTGTTCCAGAACTCCCTTGCGTGCGTCAATCAGGATCACGCCCACATCCGCGGTCGAGGCGGCTGTCACCATGTTGCGGGTATATTGTTCGTGACCGGGGGCATCTGCAATAATGAATTTTCTGCTGGTCGTAGAGAAGTAGCGGTAAGCTACGTCAATGGTTATCGCCTGCTCCCGCTCCGCTCGCAATCCATCCGTGATGAGAGACAGATCAAGGCCTTCATTTTTAGCGGCAGTGAATTGACGAACGGATGCGAGTTGATCTTCATAAACTCCGCCGGATTCGTAAAGAAGCCTGCCGATCAGAGTGGACTTGCCATCGTCTACGCTTCCCGCGGTAAGAAATCGAAGTAGACTTGTGGTGTGCGCGCCAGCGCTCAAAAATATCCCTCCCTCTTCTTCAGTTCCATGGAGCCTTCCTGATCGTGATCAATGATGCGGTTTTCTCGTTCCGAACGGCGGAAGCCCTGCAACTCCTTGATGATTTCCGCTATGGTATCAGCATGCGAGCGAATCGCTCCTGTGCAATAAGTGCAACCAAGCGACCTCATGCGGCACATGACTTTTTGTGGTGTTTCTCCAGGCAAGAGCGCCATGGAGTGCTCGAATGGAATCAACTGTTCGCCCCTGACCAGCATCTCGCGTTCTTGCGCAAAATAAAGTGGCACCACCGGAATCCCGTCCCGCTCGATGTATTGCCACACATCCAGTTCGGTCCAATTGGAAAGGGGAAATACACGCATGCTTTGCTCGCTGGAGATGCGACCGTTATAAAGATTCCACAATTCGGGGCGCTGGTTCTTGGGATCCCACTGCCCAAAGGCATCCCGAGAAGAAAATATCCTTTCCTTGGCGCGCGACTTCTCTTCGTCTCTTCGAGCGCCACCGATAGCCGCATCAATGCGATGGGTGTTCAGCGCATCAAGGAGTGCCCTGGTCTTTAACAAGCCGCAGCAGGCACCGGTACCCAGCCGAAAAGGGTTTGCCCCGTGTGCGATGGCTTCATGGTTGGTATGCACGATCAGTCGCACGCCGAGCCCACGGCAGATCCGATCCCGGAACTCGATCATTTCACGGAACTTATAGGTCGTGTCAATGTGCAACATGGGAAAGGGAACTCTGGCCGGATAAAAAGCTTTCTCCGCAAGCCTCAGCATTACCGAGGAATCCTTGCCCACCGAGTACAGCATTGCCGGCCGTGAAAACTCGGCTGCCGCCTCCCTCAAGATGTAGATACTTTCTGCCTCTAAAGTATCGAGATGGGAGAGCCGGCAAGAGTTCATAGGGACTCATATTATATTCAGCGGGTCAACTCAGATAAACGACCCAGAATGAACTTGGTCGACACGCTCGCCCAGCATATGCATCGGAGGCGGAGGTTGGCTGTTTATTTAGATGAGTTGGAGTACCCTCAAGTGCAGATGGGACAGATCGGCTCACAGATCGACGAAAGATTTGCCGACGTTTATAAATTTGACGACGGCAGGATAAAAGTGCGCAAGCCTGACTTCTTTAGGCCCGCGGCATGACTCGACGGCGGTTCTGGTGGAAGATCACGACGAAAGATCTGGACGGATCGTGGCGTGACCAGCGGTTTCATGCCGAGCATGAAAAATCATCGTCGCAGATGACGATTGCCGACACCCCTGGTCACATGTTTTGAGTGTCTTATGTTTTAATTCAGGCAACTGAGGCCTTTGGGGGGGCAAGTGTCCCTTACCCTCCAGGGTGCTCAGGTCGATATCGGCGACGCATTTGAGGGGCACATAGTCAAGCGTCAGAGATCTTTCGACATGAACGGTCCCCCTGCCATTCTCAAAATCGGCAGCACTCAAATCGGAAGCGTCCCGGTTCAGACGAAATCCAACTTCCGTTCCTCCCCTGGTCTGCATGAATTTGATGTGGATGTAGTCTCGGTCAATAGCTTCTTTGAATAATTTCACGGTACGTTCCGGTCGCAACCCCACTTCAACTGGATGCTCCCTTTCACATAGCTTGTCGACCAAGCTCTTCTCGCGGGGCCGATTGTGGTCTGGAGCTGGCGGAGGAGGTGGCGGATTCCTTGCTGATTCCTCCATCTTTTTCCGCAGGCTCAGCGGCCTCATATCCGTCCCAACCTCCTTGATATAAGCGAGACAGTCTGCCTTAAGGCCGCTTCTTCCAACCTGTTTCCAGCCGTGGGAATCTCTTTGTAGTCAGGCCAAATGGAATACTGCTCTTCGTGGTTCATTACGACTTTGTAAATCCTGGTGTCTTCTTTCGCAGGATCATTCCAACTCATCTAGTGTCCTCTGTGTGATTGCACTCAAAGAGTAGCCTGATACTACGCCCTTGCGGTTTTTACAAGACAGCTGCCTCCCCTGGCAGAATTGTATAAGGCGACATGACTTCCCCAACCAAAGAGAAAATCAAATTCAATTTCAAAGACGCGCTCGCCGAAGGGATAGTTGAGGTGCTCAGGCCGCGCGCCGTGACAGCGCCACGTTCCAGCAGTGATTTGTCGCCGCGTGAGTTCCATGCGTACCTTGCCGACAATCTGCATCCACATATGCAACGTTTCGAGCGCGGCATGCCACGCATCAGGAGCGCAGGCCAACAGGTTGGAGAGCGGCGGTGTTGTGGTTCTCAGATTTTTGAAACTTCTCACTCATGGGCTGCTCCAGACAAACGTATAGTCGTTGGATGCCGACGTGGTGAATCAGAGCCGACTGTTACTCGATCTCGCGCACCGGTCGATGTGCGGCGGCGAGCATGGTGACCAGCAGCACCAGTGCGCCGGAGACGGCAAACATCCCCTGCAAACTCCATTTCAACGCCAGACCGGCAGCCGCCAGCGACAGCGGCATCAATCCGATGCTGGCAAACATCATCACGCTCATCACGCGCCCCAGGACTGTGCGTTCGACCCGCTGCTGGAACCAGGAGATAAGCTGGATGTTGAGGAATCCTGTCGCCATGGCCATGAGCAGCAGCACCAGGGCCATGAGCCACAGGTGATGCAGAATGCCCATCACGCCGACGCTCAGGCCGATGAAGCTGCTGACGCCCAGCAACAGCCATCCGCGCTTCTGCTGTTGCCGTCTCAGACCGGCGAGGATCACGCCCAGCAAAGAACCTCCAGCCAAAGAAGAAGTAAGCACCGCAAAAGCAACCGGCGAACCAAACCTCTGTTTGGCGATCCAGGGCAGACTTACCATCATAGGCCCGGTGATGCAGAAGTTGATCATCGCGACCACTAAAAGCAAGGAGCGAAGTGCAGCATCGCGTCCGACATAGCCGACCCCTTCGACGATCGAGGTCCATACGTTTTTTCGCGTCGACTGCGCTTGGGGCGGGTCCGGTAGCCACCACAGCGCACCGATAATGAACAGGAAGCTGATGGCATCGATGATGAACGCCCACGACACGCCCAGCGCTTTTACCAACATGGCGGCCGGCGCAGGGCCGACCAGCGTGGTGATCTGAAAGGTGGATTGCGAGACCGAGTTCGCCGCCGGAAGCAGCTCAGGTTTAACCAAGGAAGGCAGAAAAGTCTGGGCCGCCGGAGAATAGAACGCATCGGCTGCTCCGAAGGCGAAGGCCAGTACATAGACCTGCCAGAGCTGAAGTAGATTGAACCAGACCAGCGCGGCGATCGCAGTCACCAGCAGCGTCCTCAGCCAGGCCGTAGCAATCATGATGCGGCGCGCGGAAATGCGGTCTGTCATGGCGCCGCCAATCAGCATCAACACTGCGCGCGGGATGGCCGCCGTCATCATGATGGCGCCCAGGGCAGCGGCCGAACCGGTCAACTGAAGGATGAGCCATGGCATGGCTACCATATAAAACTGGTCGCCCAGCCAGGAGATGCCGTTTCCCATCCATAGCAAGCGGTAGTTGCGTTCGCGCAGTGGATGTATAGGAGAAGCAAGTGCGGGAGGAGTGGGTTGGATAGCTGCGGTCACGAATGCTCTCTCTTTCCTTTACCGGATCACCCCTTACAGACAAATTGCAGCCGTCGATGTCTTGGCGACTGTGGCTGAGCTTGCAAGTATATTTTGTTGGCATGAAAAGGGGCAAAAGAGGGCCGGAAAGGGGCTGGCGCGGCGCAGGAGCGCAGCCGTGAGTCGCTGCGAAAGCTCTTGAAGGCCGCAGTGGAGGTCCTGGGGCAGCACAGGGGTCGACGGCACGACCATTCCACGCATCGCGCAGCACGCCGGCCTTACACCTGGAGCCGTGTATCGCTGCTTCCACGACAAAGAAGCGCTGTTGCAAGAGGTGATTCTGGGCATCCTGGAACGCCAGGAGGTTAGGATGAAAACCGAGCTGACCCCGAAAAGGTAGCGCAGCTTCCGCTCTTTGCTGAGCAGGTGATTGGCAGCATGGGGATCTCGTATCGCGAACGCAGCGCTCTTGCGGCCATGCGCCATGTTTGTGCAGAGCCGACAACAAACCGCGTTCCACAGGAAGATCAGCAGAAATGAGGCCAGATCGTTTGAGCGTGTGATCGAACTCTTTCTCGCCCACCGCAAAGAGATCAGGCACCCTGATCCCTGCACTACAATCTCCTGTTGGTATTATGCTCATTTCCAGCATGCTCTATGACCACCGCTGCACCTGCAGGTGAGAGATATTAAACGACGGAGGAGAAGGCGAAATACTTTTGGTGGAGTTTAACATGGCTCCGACTCCGCTACCGCCAGCAAGGCCCGCAAGTGACTCGCGTCAAAACCTGGCGCAACCCCAAGACTCCGCCCGTTGCTGAGTCGCACCTCAATCGTTGGTCCCAGCGTTGAGCCGCAATCCTTCTGACTCAAGTGTGGCTTGGCAACTCGCACTTCCACGAACTGCGGCGCTGCTCCTTCGCGCACCCGTTTTTTCCAGTAGTAAAACTGCAATTTAGGCAGTTCCCGTGCGCGGCAAAATACAGCCACACTTTGCCCGCTGTCCTGTTCTGAAACCAGACTTCGCCACTTCACCAATACTTGCTTCTGAGGTTGGATCATTCGAGAAGCTTTCCGCATCCGACACCCACGGGCAAGATGCGGTTTAAGGGACAGCATTCGCCATTACGGCTGGCGCAAGGCAATTCAACAAGTGTTTGCAGGCTTGATCCGCGCGTTGCGGGAATCTTTGCCCGACCGAAGGCGGACACGGTATGGCGACCTGGATTTTGATTTCGACCATTCCTTCGATACCACTCGCTCCAACACAAAGTCCATCCCTCAATTGGTCGCCATGATGACCGGTAGCCCTTATTTTGCAACTGAGCCGTGGCTTTTTGGCGAGATGATGCAGGCGTTACCAATCCATTTCGCAGAATTCACTTTTATTGATCTCGGCTCAGGAAAAGGGCGGGCTTTGCTGATGGCGTCGAAGTATCCCTTCCGAAAGATTATTGGTGTTGAGTTCATGCCTGATCTGAACAAGTATGCCAAACAGAATACGTCCGGCCTTTCGCAAATTGTGTCGCTGGAGATGGATGCTCGAGATTTTGAATTCCCTGCTGGTCCGTTGGTCGTATACCTTTCAATCCTTTTCCAGAACCGGTGTTTGCCATTGTATTGAAACGCCTGGGATGCTCCTGGCGAGAGTGTCGGCGGCCTATTTACCTGGCTTACAAGGTCGCCGGAATTTGAGAGTCTTTTGGCTGGATGTAAATGGCTGGAAAAAAGTCGCTGAAAGCAAACAATGGATCATTTGCAAATCTACTGCATGTTTATAAATAGTTTGACCTCCGGGAATTAGCCAAACCAGACGTTCTCTCATGTTAAGGCAGATTTACGGGGGCTACTTTTCCCGGTTATCCAGCCTCAAGTCATTGTTGCAACTGAGAATCGAGGAGACCGGCATGGCCAGGCAATCTCTTTTCCATTGCAGCAAGTTCTCGAGCAATACCGTCAGCCCCAAGGCAGAAGGAGCCATCCATGGACTGGGCAGTTATATTGGCGCCCCGCATTCTCCCGCTCAGTTTGGTGAGACCCATCTGGACTTCCAAGTCCCATCCTGGGAAAGTGACATATATGCTCTTTAATCTCTTGCACATGAATGTAGATATAGATTCAGCAAACTTTGGCCCACAGCTCATAAAAAAGGTTAGAATTCCGCTCGTTATTCAATCCATCATGGATTTTGAGAAGCTGCCAATCCGGGAATTATTGGATCATTGCCTGCGCACTGATAATGAGAGGGCATGGGACGAATTTGTAAAAAGAATCATGCCTACGATTTCCGGAGTTGTTTGCAACCGGATGTCCCGCGCAGGCCGGTCCGACCGCGGCCTGGTCCAGGATCTGGTGCACGACACCCTTATCAAACTCTTCGACAAGGATAAGGACGCCTTGCGCCGTTTGGAGTGGCGCCACGACGATGGCATTTATGGCTACCTGAAAGTCGTCGCTACCCGCGTGGTGATTGACTTCTTTCGCAAGCGAAAAATCGTCGAGGAAAACGTAGAAGAAACTTTGCAGGCTTCCGAAGACGGGCGCTTTTCTCAAGAGAGGTTACTTAACAATCGGCGATGTGCCGAGGTCGAACGGGTGCTCGACAGGCTCAATCCGCCTCCTGTTGAAAAAACAATGTTCTTCTTCTATTTCCAAAATGGCTTTACTGCCAAGGAAATTAGTGAGATGCCCGGTGTCAATTCGAGCGTCAAACGTGTCGAGACCATACTCTCTCGCCTGGTACGGCAGATAAGGGCTGAACTGGATCGCGGAAACAGCGGCGCCGCTTCGAATGCTTGAGGGTTTTGACGGTTGGATGCGTTCTTAGCTTCAGGGGAGCAGTCAACGTGAATCAGCAAAGTAGTCACTTAACAGATAGCCAGATTGAGGAGTACGTCGCCCGGAACTGCGGTGAAGATCGTGGTGCGCAGGAGGAGGGAATCGAGGCGCATTTCGCAGAGTGCGATTCCTGCCGGGGACGTCGCCTCGAAGCCGAGCGTATTCGTTTGGGAATCCTTTGGCCTCATCCGGCCAAAACTCCCAAACCGGGATGTCCCGGTGAAGAACAGCTTCAGGAATTTGCAGCCGGCCTATGCTCCCCGGAAACTGCCTCGGAAATTAGAACGCATGCGGCGCGATGTGATTTCTGTGCACCGCTCTTGAAGAGTTATCTGGAAGACTTTTCTGGTGATCTTAATGCTGAAGCGAAGGAATTCGTCGACGGTCTCCCGGCGATGCAGACGAAATGGCAGCAGCGATTTGTCCGTGATTCTGTAGGTCAGCGTCCGGGTTTTCTCGAACGTCTCAAGAACCTGTTCCTTTTTTTTCGTGCTCCGGGGTTAGCCTGGCGCAGGCTTTCCCTGGCGGGTGGACTTGCGCTTGCGATATTGGCCGCGATGCTTGTTCCTGGCGCCCTGTCGGTCGTCCAGATTCAAAAAGCCGAAAAGCTCGCGGTCAATGCCTTTGTCGAAAAACCCAGGACGAATCTGCGCTTTGCCTGGCTTCCCCATAACTTTGACATCAAGTTAAGTGGTGAGGACAGGAATGATGCTTCCAGCAGTCCATCCTGGATTGACGCTCAGTCGCTGGCCAACCACCACCAGGACTCGGCCGATCCCAAATGGCTGCGAATCAGTGGACGGCTTGCGCTGCTGAAGAAAGACATCAATGCGGTGAACTTGCTGAAGAGCGCTTACGATAAAGGACTTCGTGATCCAGCCACCGAGATCGATCTCGCAGCCGCCTATTTCTTGCGCGACACCAGCGAAGCCGCCAAGAAAGGCCAGGCTGCCCCGGATGTCGGGCAAACCGTAAATCTGTTGCACAAGGTCCTTCAGGAACCAGGACTCGCCCCCGAGCAGCAGCAGGCGGCATTGTTTAACTTGGCCATTGCCTACGAAACCATGCTTCGGTGGGACCAGGCAATTTCATTCTGGGAAGAATATCTTAAGCTCGATTCGAGCGGGCCATGGGCAGATGAGGCCGGGAGGCGCCTGGCTGCCGATCAGGCGAAGAAACGTCCCCTGAGGCCGCAAGGATCCAAGTCATCTGACTATTTTGAAAAACATTTTGCCGACCCGGAAACCCAAAGCCTCATTGAAGAATATCAGGATGCGGCCTTGCGAACGTGGTTTTTTGACCGTCCAGGGAGCCGGGTATCCCAGGCCTCTCAGCCGATTCACCGCCTCGCTGAAATGCTCGAACAAGGCCATCAAGACTCGTGGATGAAAGACTTTTTGAGCCACTCGGAAGCCGCCGCTATGGCCGGAGTGAAGGAACTCGGCGCGGCTATTACCAATAATCGGCGCGGTTTCCCAACTGAGGCGATCCTCGACGCGCAGACTGCGCAGAAGATTTTCAAGCAATCCGGAAATGTTCCCGGAGAATTGAGATCGCTGTTTGAAGAAATGTATGCCAACCAGCGCCTCTGGGATTGGCCGGCGTGCCTGGACCATGCGCAGAAGCTTCAAACGGCTCTTCGGGGGACTTCCTATCGTTGGTTACAAATTCAGCTAGCGTTGTCACAAGCTGTCTGCTTGAATCGCCACGTCAGCTTCGAATCCGCCGATGAGCAGCTAAGAATTGGATTTCAGGAAGCTGTCCACTTCAGGTTTTATTTGCTCGAGCTGCGGGCAAGGGGCCTGGACGCGAGTATGAACGTGGACCGCAATTGTGACGAGACTTGGCAAAAGGCCGTTGCCGGATTGGAAATCTACTGGCGAGGCCCGAGCGTTCCTATACGCCTGTATGAGTTCTACTCACCCATCAAACAGTGTATGAGCAAGTACAAGCAATTGTGGCACGCTGCCGAAGCGCTCGAGCGGCGAATGATCTTCATTCTTGAGAATGAGATCGACCGTGACGACCGGGATATGAGCTTTGAAGAAACCGCCCGTACCGCTTTGGAAGAAATCCTGATCCACGAGAATAAATCCCCCGCCTCCATTGAATGGAGTCCGTGTTACCAAGACCCGGTCTGTGCCAGGTATCGCTTGCCCATCAAGCTTCAACTCGGTGAACTTCAATTGAGCTTAGGACATCTTGAGGATGCTCGTCTTACGCTGGAAGAAGCCAAGGATCCGGTGGAATCCACGAACGACGATCTGATTCGCCTCAGCTTCTACCGGATATTTGGAGACGTCCTGCTCAAGCAGCAGCAGTTGGAGGCCTCAGGCTCTGCCTATAAAAGCGGCCTTGAAATCGCAGAACATGCTTTTGCCGGCCTGAAGAGCGGCGACAAACGCCTGGCGTGGATGAAGGACACCGAGGAGACCTACCGCGGGCTGGTGGGAACACTGCTGGGGCAAGGTAGGAACGAGCAGGCACTGCAACTCTGGGAATGGTACCGGGCACATTTCTGGGACGTGGAGCGCAACTATGCGGGCGATATGGACCGCGTGTCGTGGCAACAAATCCAAAATGAAGTATCTCAAGTCCCTGTGCGGACGCCTGCGTCGGGGGACCGCGTGGTCTATGCATTTATCAAAGATCGTATCGTCATCTGGACGATTACCAGCGCAGGAATGATCAAGATGCCGCCCGCTTTTGAGATAAGGCGAGAAAAGTTGGAGCAGCACATCAGCGATTTTGCGAAGGAAATCGGGGACGAGAATTCAAACCCGGTCAATCTGGAAGAGGATAGCAAGCGCCTGTTTTCCTATTTCCTCGAGCCGGTTGTAAAGGGATTTCAGCAGAGCGGCCCAGTTATGGCTGAACTGGATCCCTGGATGAGCAAGTTGAATCTGGAAGCATTAGAGAGTCCTGAAGGCTGGTATTTTGGCTTGAAATATCCGGTGGTTTACTCGCCGGGGTTGGTCAAGGAAGCCGAACTTCGCCCTGTCTCTCATCGTCCTCCTGCGTCGAAGTTGCTTCTCAACGCTCTGACCGCTGATAACCGAAGCCTGACCGCCGGCCTGGAGGGAGTCAAAGTTCTGAATGCGTTTGACCTGGGCCAGTCGGCGATATCAGACCATTTACGGGAAAGCGAGATGTTCGTATTTATAGGACACGGTGAGTCGGGCGCGCTGCGAATGCCCAATCGAAAGCCGCTACAGGCGGAAGATTTTCCTTCGCAGTCGCTGCAGAACCTGCAACTGGCGGCCCTGGTAGCCTGCTCCAGCGGTTCAGCCCAGGATGGCGTCTTGGATACCAGCACTCTGGTGCGCGCTTTCCTTTCCGCTGGAGTGCCAGCCGTAATTGCCAGCCGCTGGGATGTGAGCAAGGACAGCTCCACTCGCCTTATCAGCAGCTTTAATCGCCATTTTCAGCAGGGAAAGACTGCGGCCCGCTCCATGCTCGCGGCCCGCCAGGAGGTATTCAACGCTGGCAACACCCATCCTTATCATTGGGCCGCATTCAGCCTGACTGGCCGCGCGCCCGATTGAGCTTTCAGGTCTTCAGGGAAATCTGCATGGTTTACGTTCTCTCTGTCAGAGGAAATCACAATGAACAGGAGAGACGTACTGAAAGGCATGCTTGCCATGCCTGCCCTGGGCTTGCTCGGTGGATGCCGCCCTAGATTACCCGTAAATTCTTATCGGCCCGCGCCCACCGGAACCAAGTTGGCCGTTATTCTGCAAGGCCCGTTCGCAGTTGTAATGAGAAGGAAGATGGGCTACCAGGTAGCGGCCTTTGTGCCCAAGACCGATCCTCAGGATCCGGCCAAGCACGAATTCCGTTTTCGAAGCCCGTTTCGCGACCCGCTGCCCTTGTGCGAATCCAGCTATCGATTTGAGCTGTCGCACCACGGCTTGGACACTACGGATCGCCAGCCCGTGGTTGACCGGGGCTTCAGCAGTGTGGAGTATTCCGTAGAGGAATGGTCTCCGGACCCGGACAACTATTCCACATTCCTGGAGCTTCCCACGCCGGATGCCATAAGGTACATTCCTCCCCTACACCCGGCGCTGTTTGCTTCTGAGGACGATGGTATCCCCAGACTTGCCACTGTTCCTTTGAATCACGTTCTGGAATACACGGTGCGTGACGCCGACGATATACGATTGCGCCTCAAGAACGCGCCAGGATGCGTGGACAAACATAAGAAAGAGCTGCAGGATCAGCGTCCATTATCTTCTGCGGATATGTGGAAAGAGTATGAGAACCTTCATAACCAGTTGTCCGATCAAGCAGAACATCCAACGCTCTCGCAACGGCCTTATGTAGATCGCTGGCTGAAGCGCTATTCACATGTGTATTTCCTGGGAGTGGGATTGCCGCCTCACACAGACCCCCAAGGTCACATACAAGAACGTCGTGAGCATGGGGTGAATTTTTTCAATTACCGGTTGCTTCCAGGAATCTTCCAGCACCAGCCGCCGCCTCCTGGATCGAAATTGAAGAAGGTTGGCAGAGAAGTTTTGCCGTGTGACGTGGGACAATCCATAACCTCGTCGCCGTCCATGACGCCTGTGGCGTGGCAGGATTCGATGCCGCAACCACGTTTGTTCACCGTAGCTTCAAACGAGAATTGTTCCTCGCCGGCAGCTACCGCCACATCACACAGCTAACAAGAACGAGCACAGCAACCAAAACATAACCATGGAGCGCAGCCGCCCCCGGCTGCGTTTCATTCTCTTCGAAAAATCATCGCTACGCCCAAGAACAAATGTGGCCAGTCACAAAAAAGCCAACCGCAGATTTTACGCAGAGACATGCAGACTCACCTCGACTGAAGCCCGAAGAGCCTGTTCTGAGGCAACGCCGAAGAAGCGGAATTATTGAGCCCGGCATGTCAGTGCTGGGTAGGGTGGGTTGAGGATTAAAGTCCCAGGGCCGGCTGGTGCGATTCCATTCCGATGGTAAGCTAGGATGTGACGCTGCCAATACAGGCTTGTCGTCAGAGACCACATGTGTCGAAGAGCCCAAAGCCGCTGTCGGCGGGCTGCAAGCTCTTAATCAGTTCCCGCTCGACGCGTCCATTTGCATTTCGTTGTGAAATCGATCAAGAGTGGTCGAAGATCAAAGTGTATTTGAAATAAATTTATGAAAGCATGGCAACTGGAGCGGCTGGGCGGCTCTCTGGAGTTGAACGAAGTTCCCATTCCCGATCCCCGTCCGGGAAGCGTAGTGGTACGGGTCGAGGCTTCGTCGTTGATGTCGTACATGAAAGATTACGTCGAAGGAAAACTTCCCTATCTACAACCCACCCAAAGGCAAATTCACTCCCGGAGGCAACGCCGTTGGGATTATCCATGCGGTCGGTCCTGATGTCTGGCATTTGAAGGTTGGGCAACGGGTCATCCTCTCCTCTCATTTTGTTGCTCAGGAAAATGTTCCAGCACCAGCACAAATCCTGATCGGAATTACCGCACAGGGATCGGTCGCCGAACAGGTCCAGGCCTACTGGCGCGATGGAGCGTTAGCTGAATATGCGCTGTGGCCGGTGAGTGCTGTCACTCCGGCAGACGATCTCCCCCACATCGATTCCCCTCACCTTGCAGTGGCAGTCCGCTTCATTATTCCTTTTGGCGGTCTCCTGCGCGGACGCCTTGCAGCCGGCGAGACGATCATCATTTCGGGCGCTACAGGCGCCTACGGTACGGCCGCAGTTTTTGTCGCTCTCGCCATGGGAGCGGGACGCGTTGTTGCCGTCGGCCGCAACCGGCAGGAGCTTGAATCTGTAGCAGCCAGGGCCGGTCAACGTGTTGTGCCGGTTGCCATCACAGGCGACATTCAGTCCGACGTTGAAAGAATACGCGCTGCGGCTGATGGCGGCGCACCGATGGCCTTTGACATCGTCGGCGCCGCGCGCGATCCCAATATGACCCTTGCGGCGCTGCGTAGCTTGTCCCGAGAAGGCCGGCTTGTGCTGATGGGAAGCATGACGGTTCCTCTGCCAATCCCCTACACCGAAGTCATGCTCAACGGCTGGGAGATCATTGGGCAATTCATGTATCCCAAAGATTCCTACCGGCGTTTGCTCGACCTCATCCGCGTCGGCCAACTCGACATAAATGCAATCCAACCACGCGTATTTGCATTGAAAGAACTGCCAGAGGCGATGAAGGCAGCCGCAACAGCCGGCAGTCTTGAATGCGTCGTGATCAAAAATCAGGAGTGATGCAATCTATTGACCCCTGCATAATGAATGCAATGCCAGAATGGGCTCACAGCAGTGTGAGCGGGGCATGGTTTGTATCAGGGCACGACTTCAGTCGTGCCGAAAATGTCGAATGATATTGGGCTTCAGCCCTTGCACATCGCGTCCCTCGCGAAGATCTGCGCCACTATATCAAAGAAGGGCGGTTTGCAGCTTCCGCTGTAAACCCCAAGCCAGCGAAGCTGGCGCTCATACATTCCAGCAAAACCCCAAAGCCCGTACAGCGGGTGACATAACGCTTTTAAAAAGGTGAGTGAATTTTCGCCCCATGTTTACCGTATGTCGCCCCGCTGGGGCTCAGCATTTCGCTGTTATCTTACCCACAGCTTGGCGCAGTGGGCTACAGGTATGATCGCCAGCTTTGCTGGCTCATCACGAATATCTCATGGCTAGTCTTTGCCATCCTAAAACGAAGAAACTACAAACAAGGGGTTTACAGCTTCCGCTGTAAACCCCTTGTTTTTGGGGGAGGGTGCAGGGCCAAAATCTCTTACACAATCGCTGGAGCCAGCGCCTTGCGGTCTGCCTTGATCACCAGTTGTGAAAAATGCTCCATTTCTTCCAACTGCGGGCTGAATTGCAAAAGCAAAAGATCGACGCCGGCCTCTTCGAACCCCGCAATGCGTTCCGCTACCTGTTCCGGCGTGCCTACCAATCCGGAGCGCAAACCACGGTTCGAAACGGAGTAGTCTTCCAATGAGACCCGCTGTTCCAACTGCGTATTGGCCAGCCACTGCTGGTAGTTTCCATAACCGGCAGCGTTTTGCTGGACATCAGTAATGCGGCGCACCTCATCGCGCGCCTCTTTCTCAGTCTCGCGAACGATACCGTATGCAGCCACGCCGAACTGCATTCTCGGCAGGCCCCATTTTTTGCGCCGCGCCGAAAGATCATTGATTTTTTCACGAATCCGGTCCGGAGGATCGCCGTGCATCACGTAGGCATCGCACTTTTGCGAGATGAGATTCTTGGCTGCTTCAGATTCTCCTCCGGCATAAATCACCGGTCTTGGCTGCGAGAGCGGCTTGGGCTGAAGCACCAGGTCATCGACCTTGTAGTACTTGCCTTGATAAGAGAAATGATCGTTCTTCCACGCCTGATCGACGACGTCGAGCCATTCCGAGGTGCGGGCATAGCGGTCGTCATGCTGGTCGAAATGAACGCCATACTTCTTTGCTTCTTCGGACCACCAGGAAGAGACTACATTCAGCGAGACCCGCCCTCCACTGATGTGATCGATGTTGGCAGCTTGCTTCGCCAGTAGCGCCGGATTATGAAAGGTAGGGCGCACGGCTACCATCAACTCAAGCCGCTTGGTGACGGCAGCGAGGGCAGCGGCCGTAGACCAGGCATCCAGAGAAGGAGCGTCGACTCCTTTGATGTCATTCAAGTTCAACTCTGCAATCAACGTCAGATCGAATCCGATTTCTTCGCTGCGACGGGCCAGCCGGCTTACATACTCCCAGCTTGCCTCCATCTTTTCGTCTGCAACGTTGCGGAGCCACCCGCCAAACACCGGAAGCCAATATCCGTAACGCATTACGCTGCCTCCTTTTCCAGGAAATCCACCAAGCGGGTGAAGGGATCGAAGCCCACCAGATTCGGACCGTCCGATACGAAGTTTGAAAGGGCATTGATATCGTAGAAATAGACTTGGCCGTCACGATCGTCGATGATGTATTCCACGCCGCCGACTTCAATGCCGGCCGCCTGCATGATCCTCTCGACGCTGCGGATATGCTCATCGGGCGGTGTATATCCCTCGATGCGTAATCCGGCCTTGGGAGCCTCGACCACGCAGGCATGGGCGGAGCGCTGCAATTCCTGGCCGCTGGTGGTTCGGCAAATGTCGGCAGGGCACAAGTCAAATGTTTCTCCGCTCAAGTGGACCTTGATGCCGTAGAGATATTTCGTGCCGACAACTTCGGTGCGCACGATATGCGCGCCGCGTGCTGGAATGAATTCCTGGACCAGCGCAGTATTGTCCAATCCCAAATCAAGCGCGCCGGCGTTGGCGGCCTCTTCGAGTTGCTTGCGATGATCAAAGCGAGTCACACCCGCTCCGCTGCCGCCAATGTTCGGCTTGACCACGATCGGGAAGCGCAGTCCGCGCGACGCCTCGACCGCATCTCCCGGATGATTGATCACCCGCGCCTTGGGATAAGGAATGCCCAAAGAGTCGAGCAGCGAAAGTTGCAGCGCCTTGGAAGTTTCGTAGCGGAAAGCCTTGTGTCCATTGACAATGCGCTTTCCGCGCTGCTCCAGGTGGGCCAGGTAATACAAGGTGTAAAAGATCGCCTGGCCATTGCCCCGGCGATAGGCCGAGGGGCTCATGCGATTGAAGAGCAGGGAATAGCCACCTTCGCCATTGAGCTGGGCCGGATCAAAGTGATGCTGGGCCGCGTTGATGCGGACAAACGGAGTTCCGCGACGCTCCAGCTCGGCAAACAGGGGAAGAAACCAGCGAGGATGCTCATAATAGATTGCGATTGGCTGTTTCAACTTGGACATGCCGTCTCCTCAGTCTCCGGAAGTCGCCAAAAATACGAAAGCCGCTCATTTGAGCGGCCCCGGTGATTTCTGCTGGTATCGACTTATTTAAGATTTCGCAGCACCGGTCCGCCTGGCCGTACACATACAGCAACAACAAGCCATGACCGATTTGTTCATTAAATGGTACATTTCGACTTCTTAAATCTATATGAAAGTCGCATGGGGAGTCAATTTTCTTTTAATTGCCGAGTAAAGAGCTCGCTAAAAACTGCCGCCGAAGACGTGGGAAATGTCTTCCGAAGCTTACTGGTCGTACATGCTCGCAAATTGTCTCCCTAATCTGTCGGTATCGAAGCCAATTGTTTTGCCTGTGACGGGGTCCATAGCGTCCTTATCCCTATTTAGGATGTTCTCGTGGAGTGGTAGTTGAGCCTGGAACTTAAGTGAGAGTATGAGGAGCAGCAGATACGTGAATCGATTATTTCCTTCGGTCAATAATTGGTTTCCAATGAGCTGAGCGAAAAGACCCGTCATCACTTGTCGCTTTGAAGCAGGGGTGGCGTTTTCATCCCGCAGAGCAGAGATAGCCTCTTTCGTTTTCGAAATCGCAACGTCTGGTTTGCCTGCAGTTTTCCATTTCGCGTGCCTTTTCTCGGCGTACATTCTGACGTCGTCAACTAGACCGAAAACTGTGTCGACACATAACTTCGTGTCATCGGGGTCCCATGATATGGCAAAGTCTACCGACAACATTCTTGCCTCAGCCATCGCCTCCCGCACCAGTCTGGCTTCCTTTTCTAATTCAGTCTCCCGTTGCACTGTTGAAGAAGTCTGAACTCCGGCCCGAGATCCCCCGAAGCCCAGTGGCCCTCGCTGAGTGGCGACACTCTTGTTATTCCCGGCATTCGCCTGAACCATCCTGTACGGTGCCAGAGCCACGTTGGCGGATTTAGCCGGAGCCGTTGCGGATGGATGATAGACCGCCGCCGCTTTTGCCGAGGATTTGGACTGAGCAGACGGCACGGCTGTGTTGGGCCGATACACTGGCGGCGCTGTCCCCAGGGTTGTGGCGAACGGACGGGAAGGCGCTGGCGGTCTCGCCAGAGATTTGGGCTGAGCAGATGGCACGGCTGCGTTAGGCCGATATACAGCTGGTGCCGCACCTGGTGTTGCCGCGAATGGACGATAGGTCCCTGGCGGTTGTCCTTTGGTTTTGTCCTGAACAGAATCAATCCTGGGCCTGTAAACTTTAGGGGCCCTGGCGTCCGCCTTTGATTTTGAACGAAAATCTGCCATTTGAGCACTACTGTAGCAGACTATTCGCCGGTTTGCTTTTTTCGTAGGTTGGTTTTCTGGTTCTCATGGCCATCCTGACAGAGCGTCTCTGGAAGCCCCTGAATGCATTTCTCGCACTGTCTCCTTTCACCCCATCCGGGGGTTGTACCATGGATGCTGCCGGAAATTCTTTCGTACATCCGAAAAGCTATCTGTCCTCCTACCGGAATCGCGGCTCAAATTCCATGACGAAGCTGTGAATGAATTGGAAATTGGGAATTTCCATTACGTTCTTCTGGTCAGCGGATTGCCGTAAATGGCAAAATTGCCACAAATTGGGAAGCTTCTGTTCATAAGCACTGATGTAAAATGCCATCCGAAACTAGATTTCCAGGAATCTACCTAGTTCGAGAGGGCCCATGTCAATTTCGCGCAGAACTTTGCTTCGCAGTCTTGGGGCCGGCGCTTTTGCTAACGTTGCATTACCAGCATTCTCATCTCCTTGGCATTTCGAGTTGTCAGAGATGCTAGGCGCAAAGCCGCCCATCGGCCCGATCCGGTTGAATCGAAATGAAAACGCCTACGGCGCATCGCCGCTCGCCATCGCGGCCCTGCGCGAGGGATTGACGGACATCTACCGCTATCCTGAGTTGGGCGACGCCTTGCAGGAAAAGCTGGCCAATCTTCACCAAGTGAAACCGAACCAGGTTGTTCTGGGATGTGGCTCGACTGAGATTCTACGTATGTCTGCAGACACGTTTCTCAAGCCCGGCAAAAAGCTGGTCATCGCGAAACCCACTTTCCCTTTTCTTGAGTCTTATGCCAAAGACAAGGGTATGGAGATCCAGACTGTTCCACTCACGACCAACCATGAGCACGATCTGAAAGCCATGCTCGCTGCCAGCGATGCTTCCACCGGACTTGTTTATATTTGCAATCCGAATAACCCAACCGGGACTCTCACGCCCCGGCAGGACCTCGAAGCTTTCATACAGAAGCTGCCCGCCGGTATTCCTGTGCTGATTGACGAGGCCTATCACCACTATGCCGGTGGAACCTCATCGTATGTTTCGTTTTTGGATCGTCCGATGAATGACGGTCGCGTCTTCGTTGCCCGGACTTTTTCCAAGGTCTACGGCCTGGCCGGATTGAGGGTCGGATACGCGATTGCGCCGCCCGAGATCGCGCAGCAGCTAATGCGTAACCGCCTGGGGATGAGCGTAAGCCTTCTGAGTCTCAGGGCTGCAATAGCGGCGCTCGACGACGCTGAGCACGTCCGGCTCTCGATCAAGCACAATGCCGACGATCGCCAGGAGTTTTTCAACGACGCCAACGTTCGCATGGGAGCCTGGATCGACTCGCGCACCAATTTCATTCTGCTCAAGGCCGACCATCCCGTCGATGAGATTACCCAGCATTTCAAGAAAAACAACATCCTCATCGGTTACAACTTGTCCTTGGGCCAAAACCAATACATCCGCATCTCCCTCGGCCAGCCAGAAGAGATGAAAGAATTCTGGCGAGTGTGGGACCTGTTGCCTCATAGTGGAATGAACCATTAATTGCCACTTCGGCGCACCTCAGTGCAGGCGATAAATGCCAAAATTGCCATAATTGCCAAAATTGAAAATGCTTTTCAATGGTTTCTGCGGGAAGCTTGTGTTATGACTGCGTTTCCAAAATGGAACTGAGCCTGATTTTGGCATTTCTGGCAATTATTCAATCCCGTTATCTTCTAGTTACGATTGACCAACAATCCGTTCCGTGATCTGATATGTGGGCTTCCGGGTCAGTGTCCTGAACGGCTTGTTGCAGAAATACCTCCTCAGTTTTCTGAGCACGCGTTCTGTCTTGCACCGCCCTCCGTTTTCCAAACACAATCATGAAGGAGGGCTCACATGAACACTGCGTCGCCTCTCAGTTCTAGCGTTTCTATCTCTTCAACTATTGCAAGACATCTTGTCGTGATCATGCTTATTCTGATTGCGCCCATCGCTTTGCATGGCCAAGCGAATGTGCACGGTCAATGGAAGGCCCTTCCGACGCAAACGCCGATCAATCCTGTGCATCTTGCGCTGATGCATACAGGCAAGGTGCTGATCGTTTCCGGCTCAGGGAACGTAAAGGGCAACACTAATCTCGAGGCTGCCGTATGGGACCCGGTGGCGGATACCATCACCACGCAAACGCTGGCATGGGACATGTTCTGCGACGGCATGGTGGTCTTGTCCGATGGGCGGCCCTTTGTGATGGGCGGCACGCTGCAATACGATCCGTTTCATGGACAGAAGTTGACGGCGGCTTTTGACCCTTCCACCAACGCCTTTACCAACCAGCAATCCATGGCGCATGGCCGTTGGTATCCTACCGGTACAACGCTGGGCGATGGCTCCGTAATGGTATTTTCCGGCCAGGATGAAAATGGCGTTACCAACAAAACTGTAGAGATTTTCAAAATAGGAACGGGGTGGGGAACTCCTTCCACCGCGCCATTTACCCCGCCGCTTTACCCGCGCATGCATCTGCTGCCCAACGGCACGGTCTTCAACTCCGGATCGCAAACGAAATCCAACATTTTCAATCCCTCAACGCAGAAGTGGACTCTGGACGTAGCAACCACCAACTTCAGCGGCACACGAACCTATGGCACGTCCATCCTGTTGCCGCTGAGCCCCGTTGATCTCTATAAGCCGCGCGTGATCATCATGGGTGGAGCAAACCCGGCCACCGCCACCACCGAGATTATTGACTTGTCGGTAAGCAATCCAAAGTGGGTGACTGGCCCTTCCATGTCTCAACCGCGAATTCAGATGAATGCGACCATTCTGCCCAGCGGCAAGGTGCTCGCCACCGGTGGTTCAGCCATGGACGAAAACGGATCGACCGCCAGCCTCAATGCCGACCTGTTTGACCCGGTTACTGAAACCTTCAGCTCGGCAGGCGCCAACGCGTTCCCGCGTCTCTACCATTCGGGAGCGCTGTTGTTGCCCGATGCCACGGTCTTGGTCATAGGCGGAAATCCGGCACGAGGCACGATTGAGCCGCACCTGGAAATTTATTCGCCGGCGTACCTGTTCGATTCCAACGGAACTCTGGCCACACGACCAACGATCACGAGTGCTCCAACCGGTGTGATCGGTCATGGCGCTGTGTTTCAGGTACAGACGCCCGATGCGGCCAACATCTCGTCGGTCGTGGTGCTGCGCGCAGGCGCGGCCACGCACGCCTTCAACATGGAGCAGCGCATGGTGAGCCTGTCGTTCACCAAGGGAACCGGCGTGCTGAATGTCACCGCGCCGCCGAACGGCAACATTGTGCCGCCCGGATACTACCTGCTGTTCGTTCTGAATTCGTCGGGCGTGCCTTCGGTGGCAAAATTTGTGCGGTTCTAAACGGCACTACTTTGCCGGCGACGCCTTCCATGTCCCATCGTCAACATGGGACCCGTCTGCGCCTTTGGTCGAATAGGTGCCTTCGAGTGTTGATCCTTTAAGTTGACCGGTGATGGTTGACTCAGCCTCTAAGCCGCTCACGCTGAAGTCGTAGACTACGACCAGTTTTTCGCCATCAACTTTGACGGAGACGGTCGTACATTTAACTTCCTGGTCGCCCAGTGTGAA
Organism: Candidatus Angelobacter sp.; assembly: GCA_035939495.1. Taxonomy (GTDB): domain Bacteria; phylum Acidobacteriota; class Terriglobia; order Terriglobales; family Acidobacteriaceae; genus Angelobacter. The sequence continues at coordinate 29,562 of DASZFU010000119.1, forward strand.
CGATACATCCGCATTCCAGGTTCCTTTTTCGGCCTGAGAGAGGGCCACCTTGATCGTGCCTTCGCTTTGGGCTCCGGTCCAGGTGCCGGTATATTTTCCGGCCAGACCGGCGTAGGCGAATGCGGTGGACGACAACAATGACAGGAGCAACAAGGAAATAATCTGTCGGCGCATGGCGGTAATGCTAACAAGGTGCGAAATTCAGCGCAATGGCAAACCGTGGGGCCTCTCTCCGCCCGGACGCCGGGTTCGTCCAGCGTCCGGACGCGAATCATGCGTCACGCCGCCAGTTGCGGTGATTTCTTTCGCAGGATTACAGCTGAGAGAAGCGTTACCACCAGGCCGATCGGGAACACTTCGGTAAACGTCAGCGCTATGTTCACCGCCGGTTTGTCGTACATCTGCTTGAACTGTTTCGCCTCTTGCAGCTTTTTCTGGATCTGGTCCTGGCTCGCCCCGCTGGATTTGGCGCGCTCAATCTCGTGCGCGGCATACTTCTCGGCAAAGTCGGGCATGAATTTGAAATAGACGATCTCCCAGGTAGCCACATAGAAGACGCTGGAAAGAAGAGTAATCAGGATACCCACCGCAAACCCCCGCCCAAACGTCAACCGTCCGCCTGAGGCATTTTCGCGGTAGGATCGTACCCCGAAGAATATCAACAGTGCCGAGAGCACGATCACCGTATAGCCGAGAAGTTCCCCCCGGTCAAAGCCGATCTTGTCAGCCAAAGGAACGGTAGCCAGCAACATCCCTGCGGAAATCCCGCCGGAAATAAGTCCGAACGTCACCACGGTTTTTTTCATAAAAAGATTAGTCTCCATTTCGAAATTTGAGTCTCGAACAGCCAGGATTTTGGGCCGATGTGCCGGACGTGTCGTCACCCGTAAAGGTGATTTTGTGCCTGGAGGCCCAAAAACATACTTTCGGGGGACCTTTTCAGGGGATCAGGCCGGCTTCTTTGCCAAGCTGCACGGCCTGGGTTCGCCGCCGGGCGCCGAGTTTGTCGAACAGCCGGCTGGAGTGCGTCTTCACTGTGTTCTCGCTGACGAATAGCCGCCCAGCGATTTCGCGGTTGCTGAGTCCGGCGGCGATCAGGCCAAGTATTTCCAGTTCGCGGGGCGTGATGCCAAGTTCGTTGAGCCGCTTCTCGTCCGCCATAAACGGTCCGGAACTTGGGCCTGCCTGCGGCTGACGGACGACCTGGGTTATCACAACTTGGGCTTTCTTTCGTCTTAGCGTCAGTCCGAGCCAGATCCCAAGGCCGGCGAAAAGAGCGGCAACCAGCCCGCCGTAGATCTCCAGAGAGTGCTCGACAACAAGGAAACGGTATTCGGTCAGTTTAAGGACCGTAATCAATACTCCACCGCACAAGCCGTAGAGCAGGATGTCGCGTATCGCGCGGCGTCGCGAACTATGAGGAGCTTTGGCGGCAGGAGTCATCCGCGCTCATAATACCGAAAGTTCCCGGATGCTCGAAACCAGGGCAGAGCACGGGAATGAGTAAAGCAGAAGAAGGGTTTACAAGCCACCTCCAGTGCAGTAGCATGTACAAAAGTAGTACTACTTCCCAGCTCACGTGGAATCTCGACCCTAGGTAGGGAACAACATGCCAACCACTGCTTTGAGCAATGTGCGTGCTGAGCCTTCCTCCCGCAACCGAATGATTGCCGCAGCCAAACGCCTGTTTTCGAGTGCCGGCTACGAGAACACCACGACGGTGATGATTGCCCGCGAAGCCCGCACCAGCGAGTCGCAATTGGTGAAACATTTTGGCAGCAAAGAAGGGTTGTTAGAAGCAATTTTCGAAGAAGGCTGGTCTGGATTGCGGATGCAAATGGCCAACGCGCAGGCCATTGCTTCTCCCCGGGAACGGCTCAAGGCCATCATGAGAGCGGTTGTCCAGGCATTTGCCGCAGACCCGGAGCTGCGCGACCTCATGCTGCTGGAAGGAAGACGCATCCGGCGCGAGGGCAAGATGATCATGCTGACCGCCAGCTATTTGGAATTCGTCAAAGTCATGGATGCTTTGGTCGAGAGCGCCCAAAAGAGCCTGACGTCGGAATATCCGCCCCAACTTGTCCGCTCATCACTGATGGGCATGTTTGAAGGGGTGTTGCGCGACCGTGTCCTCCAGGAAAAATATGGCCATTCCGCAGGATACGAAATCAACCAGGCAGAAAAGTTTGTGGCGGAAGTGGTCGATCGGCTCTTCGTGGCGTGATCAGGGTTCTTTTACATACAGCGTGAGTTCACGGCCGTCAATCACCGCCAGGTCGCCATTCGTTGATACGTCGTAGTAGACGGCGCCGCTCGAGATGGGTACCCATTTCAGCGTAGTTTTACGGCGGACGTCATACAACTCAATCCGTACCGGCCTTGCGACCGTGTTGCCAAACTTTATTTCGTTTCGGTCCGACTCCGCTGCCAAATAACTGTCTGCGTTGATGACCGAAGCAATGGTCTCATCGGCAGCGACCTTGGCCGAAAACACTTTCTCGCCTCCCGGTGCGAGCAGGAAAAGGCGGTTACAGCCGTAGACAGCAACGAATTCATGCGCCATGCCGTCCATGAGATAGGAGCATGAGTTGCGGGGAACTTTCCATAGCGAGTTCAGCTCGGTCCAGCGACCGTCGTAGTCCATCCTGCCAAAATCATTTACATGCGAAGGTACGGTGTAGTGGTTCCCAACCAAAAAGTGGTCTCCCACGGACCAATGGCTCATGTAGTTTGAGACGGTCAATGTCTTGACTGTTCGCAGAGTGTCGGCTTCCAGGATTTCGATGTCTGCGCTCGACTTCCCCGAGTTCAGGTCGCCTTCCTCTGAGTTTTGTTCGTGAAGAAACAATGTCTGATGGGCCAGGACTACGAATTGCCCCGAGCGGTCCACATTGACTTCCCACTCTTCCAGTGGGGCCGAACGCTTGAGCGGCAAATCCCTGGAAGCCAATTCCTGGAAATCGGATGAGTAGAGGCAAAGCCTCTCCCCCGTGCGAACGATGAATTTGCCATCATGGGTGGGGAACACTTTGGAGAAAGTGGCACTCGTGGGAAGATGCAGCGACTGGATCAGACTTCCATCGTGAGCGTCGAAAATTTTCACGTCGAGAAAAAAGTTGCCGGCGCCGCCGCTCGTGTCTCGCGCTCCAAGTTTTGCAGAACGCGGCCGCTTGCTCACCTGATAGACCGCGATCTGCTGAGGTGTGAGAAACACAACCCCCTGTTGGCTGAGCCAGTTTCGGGCAAGCTCACGGTCGAAGGTTTGGTACTGATATTGATGATGAAGATCGATCTTCCATGCTTCGCGCAGGTCATCGGCGCCGGCATCGACTCGCCATAACAGAACGAAGGTCAATATGAAGCGGAACTTCATAAGGGACGCGTCTCTCTAGTTGCGCAAAGATTTACCTGGACTAACGAACCTTAATTGAAGGGATTTTACTGCAAAATCATGCCAACGCAAGAGCCGAATTGGAGAACCTCATCTTATGGATTTAATTTTTGATTCGGCGATTTTGCCGAATTTTAGCAACCGAAAGGAGTTCGGCGAATCTTTTCGGTTTTTTGATATTTTGCGATGGGAGAGCTTTCTCCAAGTCCCCGCCCTTAAGAATATTCACCGCAAGAATCGATTTGTCCTGGCATTCTAAAGAGCAGATGATTAATCTCCGACGCAGCAAAAAAGGGAGGCTTTTGAATGCAAGTTGATCGTTATACAAAAATAGTCCTGACATTAATCGCAGTGGCGCTCTTATATCTTTGTGTGGTCCAAACGATTCGGCCAGAATCTGTCCGGGCAAATAGCGAACTCACAGTGCCGGTATTTACGGACAGCAATGGTCAGGCAGTTGTCCCGGTGGTAGAGGTACGAAAGCAGATTGTCAAAGATCCCCACTTTCCAACATCACATTGGGTATTCGTGCAGCCGACCGATTGAGAACACGGAGCTATTTCACGAACAATTTTCCCAGAGTGACAAAGCCGAGGAGGCAGCACGATATGGATGCCAGCGGCCGCAACAGGCCTTGAGGAAGGCGGTCGCGCAGTTTTACTCCGAGCGTCATCGCCAGGCTGCCTTTCGTGATCAAGGCCAAGGTTCCGCCCAGCCAAACCGGCAACAAGGAATGAGTTCTCAGAGCCAGCGCCGCCGCCGAAATCTGTCCCGGATCGCACCACTCCGCAAGAAAAAGGGAGGCAAAACAGGCCAAGGCGGCCCTCTGCCATCCGGGATTCGCTGGAAGCCGGGCTGGTGTCGCCGCAGGCTCTTCATACCAAATCAATGCCGCGGAAATGAAGAAGGCAGCCGCGCTCAGGACTGCGATCCAGTGAGAATGAAAGCGGAAGACGACGCTTGCAAATAAAACCGCAGCCACCATTTTGCCGGCAGCCGCCAGTGCCAGGGAGAAGAAGACCACCACCGCACGAAAGCGCAGGGCCAGAGAACTCAGGGTGTAGATGGACTTATCGCCGACCAACTCAGCGATCAAGACGGTCCAGAACGCCAACGCCAGCGTTGATCCGAACAACAGAGTCCCTGACTCACTATGCACAGCGAGGCCCCCGGTGCTCGACGTTCATTGCATCACCTATATCTTCTTATGATTGTAACTGAGCAGTTCCGATTCGATTGTTGTAAAAACACATTTTTCCTCAAAGTTTTGAAAAGGGAATAACTGTTACCTTGGTCCAGGCGATGAGGATTGGAACAACAAAAAAGCCCAGCGGTTCAGGCTGGGCTTTTTGATCGACTGAATAAAGCTATTTAATTTTGGTGAAAACGACCAAGAGTGTATAGATGGCGAGCGACTCGATGAGGACCAGACCAAGAATCAGAACGAATTGAATTCCCGGACGTGCCCCTGGGTTACGTGCAAGAGCTTCGGCTGCTGATGCAGTAGCTTTCCCTTGTCCTAGACCACAAAGGCCTGAAGCAATTCCCATACCGATGCCGGCGGCAATCGGCACACCCCAGTTGGAGGAGGAACCTCCATCAGTGCCCTGGGCATAAACGGGCATAGCCAGGAACAAAATGGCCATGACCAGGAAAACGTACATCATTGTTTTACGCATATTCTCTCTCCTATGAAAATGCTTCCAGTGGGTGGTTGACGCTCACCGTGCTGGCGCCCTCACGCTCGAAGCGAAATTAGTGCTCGTGTGCCACTGCGCCTGCCAGATAAATGGTCGTCAACAACGTAAAGATGTACGCCTGAAGGAAAGAAACCAATGTATGCAATCCTAAAAAAACAACAGGAAGGCCAATGGGAATCAACGAAAAAAAGACCAGCGTCACCATGTCGCCCGCAAACATGTTGGCGTACAGACGGACAGTCAGTGACATGAGGCGCGCCACATTTCCAATAATTTCAATGGGAAACATCACCGGAGAAAGCCACCACATTGGGCCAAGGAAGTGTTTGAGGTATCCAAGCGGCCCCTGCGCTCTGACTCCGTGATAGTTATAGTAAACAAAGACCACCACGGCGCATCCCAAGGGGACTGCAGGCGTGGCGGTCGGTGATTCAAAACTGGGTATAAGTCCGATCAGGTTGCTAATCAGGATAAAAAGAAACAACGCGGAAAGAATGGGCGTGAATCGCCTGTGGTGGCCTCCGATTATTTCCGTCTCCTGGTTACCGATAAACTCGTGCAAGACCTCGGCCAGATGTTGCAATCCGCCCGGTTTTTCTGCTGAGAGGCGGGAGCGGATCAGCACAAAAACCATGATCAGGATCCCCACTACGAATACTTCCATGGCAAAAGCGTTGGTGATTGGGGCCTGGGGATCAGTGGGATGAAAAGCCGGCGGCAAGGTTTGTAAAAAGGCGTTCACCGGTCCGCCGAAGACCTTGTTCAGGAGCACAGTAAACCACAATTGTTCGGGCATTCGACTGAATTTCCTGGGAATTTAAAATCCGCGCCGGAGCGCTCCGTAGGTCTCAACCACAGCTTCGATCAGAACCGCGCCCACGGGAATGAAGAGCCCCATAAAGAGGCCGTAGCCGCTCATGGCAGAACCCTTGAATATAACATACGCTCCAACCGCGATCAAAACGTAGCGCATGAAGAAACCGGCAACCACCCGCGAACCCGATTGCCGGTGAGGGTTGTTGGTCATGCGATCCCCCAGCGCCACCACCGCGCGCTTGAGCCAATAGAAATTGAAGAAAGCGATGGCCGACCCAACCACAAATCCCAGCGCCACACTCCAATGAAACTTGATGAGAAGAACCGGCAAAATCGCAACCGGCAGAAGCAGCATGGCGCGGACCATGCGCTGATAGGCTCGCACATAAAATGCTTCGGCTTCAGGTGAAGAACTGGGCTGAGGCGCGGAAGGAGGAGAGCCGGAAGCGCTCAATTCTTCGACTCCGCCGACATGGCCACACGTATGAGCTGCACGAACCCGGCTATGATTCCCAGCAGAAGGCCGACGATGTAAATCCAATCTTGATGCAGCCAGCGATCGAGAAGCGTGCCGATTGCCCATCCGATGAACGTTGCGGCTGGCAGGGAAATGCCTAGCTGGATATATTTTTCCGCATTCATCCATTGTTTTTTGGGGCTCTGCTCGTCCGGCATATGCTTCTATTGTAATAGCCTTTAGCCATTAGCTCTTAGCTTGGAGCAGTCTTGGAGCAGAGCTTCGTTCAAACCCCATTAATCCGCAATGCGATCTACAAGGTAAACACGCAAAGTGCGCTCACGCAAAAATGAGTTGAATCCGGCCAAGCAATTTTTTGACAGTCGGTTTCACCGGCTGTTACTATCAAAGTCCCGCCATCAGTAAGGAATGCTGAAGCATAGCGACCGCAAAAATCGAGAGCGGACTCACCTTACCGAATGCGTCCCCGTCGTCTAGCCCGGCCTAGGACATCGCCCTTTCACGGCGGTAACACGGGTTCAAATCCCGTCGGGGACGCCAAATAAAACAAAGGACTTACGGAAAGTTGGCGTTTTGTGCGAGGGTTTGAAGGGTTCGATAAGACCATTGCACCCTTTGCCATTCGTTCCCGGCAAAATCTACAAAGAGAACCAGGAATCGACGGTGCGTTGAGCCATCGCCACTATTGAGCGGCTCGCCACACATTCCATTGCGGTCTGGCAGTAGAAATTGGGGATGACTTCAGGAACAATACTGGGCCAGAGTCGACTAACCTCCGCAGCAACAACAGTTGCCACCATCATGAGATGGCTTTCTGGAGACAAGTAAGGAGGGACTACGCAGAGATAATTCTCCCGACGGTTATTATGATTCAAGAGTCCTAGAGGTCAGCTTCCTTGAGGACAAATTTTCCCCGCAATTCGATCTGTTCCACAGATTGACCAACGAGAATGTCGAATTCTCCCGGATCCATATGCCACTGTTTTAAGTTAACGTCGTAGTAAGAGAACGCGCGACGGTCAAGCTTTACCGTAACATTCCGAGTTTCGCCAGGGCGCAGGTGGATTTTTGCAAACCCTTTCAGTTCCTTGGCGGGCCGAGGAACTTTTGCATGCTTGTCGCCGACGTAGACTTGTGCAACCTCATCCCCCTCACGCTTCCCCGTGTTAGTAATATCGAAGGACACAGCAACGTTGATTCCAGCGCGCACCACAGAGAGATTACGGTAAGCAAACGTCGTGTAGGAAAGCCCATAACCGAAAGGAAATAACGGCTTGGTTCCATTATGTTCGTAGCCTCGATAACCCACGAACACCCCTTCCCCGTACACCACGTGTTTGGAGTTGTCGCTGGGATAGTAGCTGTCATGCACGGGGTTATCTTTCAATTGGCGTTCAAACGTTACTGGTAGGCGTCCTGAAGGATTTACATTGCCGAAAAGAACTTCCGCCAAGGCCGTTCCACCTTCCTGGCCGGGATACCAGGTCTGCAAAACCACAGGGACTGAGTCCAGCCATGAAGTCATGTCCACGGCCCCGCCTGCTGTGATCAAAATGATTACATTTTTGTTGATCGCGGCAATCTGCCGGACCAACTCGTCCTGCCCCGGAGGCAAACGGAAAGTCCGGTCGGCACCCTCGCCTTCGGTATCCGAATCAAAACCCACGGCCAACACGACAGCTTCCGCAGTCGCCGCCAGTTTCTTGGCTTCGGCGCTTACGACAGTGTCGTGCTGCATGATTCCGAGTTGCAATATGGTTTGCGGCCGTCGAGAGCGGCCACGGTGTTCTAAGACTATCTTATGGGGCGAAGTCTCGAAGGAAAGAGTCGTCCACGGCACCATGGTCATTCCAGAGTTCCAATGATCGAAGATCAACTTGTCATCCACATACAGCCGAAAATAGCCGCCATCTTCACCAGTGGAGGCGACAAAGATGTCATAAGATCCAGCGCTGGTTGGAAGGTAATATCCTGTCCAGCGCTCGGACGCCGTGCCTTCGGGCGGGACGGTCTTGGACTCCGGACCAAAATCAATATGCTGTTCGGTTCGTGTAACCATGGGAGGTCCTTGTAACTCGATGCCTTGAAAGTATTCAGCTTGCAGGCCGCGCTGGCCATCGGGGACGGCAGTCATGAACTGAGTGGCCGCTGCCCATTCGTGCAGGGTGGCCAATCCAGGAGCATAGAGAACCTTTGCTGATTCGCCAAGATAGTTGCTTAGCCCTTCAAGGAAGCTCACTGCATGGAAGGGCTGCATGTAGGCGCTGCCTCCTCCAACCGGCACCGCAGGATATGCGTCTGGACCAATGATAGCGATAGACTTGATGGTTTTCTTATTCAACGGAAGCAAACTTATCTCATTTTTCAATAGCACCATGCTTTCTCGCGCAGTCTGGAGAGCAACATGACGGCCCTGCTGGTTGTACCGAGGGATAGAGAGATCAAGCTGATCGTGGTCCAGCCACCCGAAACGTGCGCCGATGCGCAGGATGCGGCGCACTTTATCATCAATGGTTGTCATTGAGATTTTCCCCTGCTGGATCGCAGGCAGCAGACTCTCTCGATTCATGTAGAGCGCGATCGGCATTTCCAGATCCAGCCCCGCATTGACTTCATCCAGAGTGTTGTAGGTGGAATACCAATCGGATATGAGTATGCCATCGAACCCCCACTCTTTCTTCAGCACCTCGTTGTCCAGGTGGTTATTCTGCGTCATGTGCTGCCCATTCGTCAGATTGTTGGAGTTCATGACGGCGCCCACATGTGCCTCCTTCACCGCCGCCTCAAACACCGGCATATAAATTTCCCGCAGCGTCCGTTCGTCAATGATGAAATCGGAATTGCGCCGGTCAAACTCGGAATTATTTCCTAGATAATGTTTAACAGTTGCGCTCACCCCCTGGTTTTGGACACCGTTGATGAATCCAACAGCGATACGGGAGGCAAGGTACGGGTCTTCGCCAAGATGTTCAAAGTTTCGGCCATTCAAAGGTGCGCGATAAATATTGACGCCAGGCCCCAGAAGGAAATGGACGCCTCTAGCCCTTGCATCCCGACCGAGTTCTGTCCCCACCTCCTGGGCGAGTGCTGGGTTCCAGGTGGCCGCCAGCGCAATTCCACCTGCTATGGTGGTGTCGTGAGCAAAGCGTGTTTCGGTGCCGCACATACAAACGTATACGTCTGACTGACTACTTCGGACGCACGCCGTACAGTACATCGCGCTATGCACTCCAAACGCTCCGTCCGCCATTTTGAAGCGTGGCACATTGAATCGGGGCACACCACGGGTGAAAAATCCATCAACCCCGCCTAGGAGATTAATCTTCTCCTCAAGAGTCATCTTGCTGACGATTGCCTCGACCCGCGATTCAATGTCATCAGGTCTTGTCTGTGAGAGCGCCAGAGTCGCCAGAAGTAGAACCAGTACGGTGGTTCTGAGCGCAAGAAACACACGTGAGGTCGGATTAGTCATGTTATGCATATATACAATAGTCTCGTTTCAGCGGGCATAAGGGGCTAAAACCATCATTTGAGCGGCAGCTTCGACACTGGTTCAAGATGGCTCTCCGGGGTATCTTGTGCCGCCACCGCAGCAACTGGCATTGAATCTGAGAGCGACATCCGGGCCTGCTCTAAGCCTCCATCCAGGTAAAATTTCCGGAAGTAGCGGTGACGCCGCTTTCCGCTCGATGTTTTTGCAAGCGTACCCGATGGGACGAGGACGATGTCGCCAGGGGTGATTCCTAACTGCAGGAAACATTTGCGGGAAATCGTCGCCGTAAGCTTCTTGAGACTCTCCGTGATAGGAGAGCGCACTTCTCCGACTATAATCAGGCGCTCTGTTCCCAACTGCTCGTCCGGTACGCCAAAAGCGGCGAAGCAGCCTTCTCGAAGGCCGAGGGTTGAGGCGAAAATGGTTTCGAATGCGCTGGGATCAATTTTCTTGCTGTGAATCGTTATTCGCTCCCGCAATCGCCCTACCCAGAAGAGATGGCCATTCCGGAGGTAGCCGAGGTCTCCCGTGTGCAGCAATCCGCCACGGAGAGCACGCCGGGTTTCGCGCGCGTTCTGGTGATAGCGGAGCATGCGCGATGGCGTATCGAGACAGATTTCGCCCACGCGGCCATCAGGAAGCACGCGGCCACGGGGCGAGAGAATTCGGATGTTAAGAGCAGGATGGGCGACCCCTGCGCTCACCAGGACGATCTTCTCCGCATCGTTGGTCGCTGGTGACACTCGGGCAATACCACGCTCCTCCAAGAAGCGGCAATCAATATGCTCGCAAGGTGGCAATTCATTGGCGCGGCTAAAAGTCGCTCCGCCGATGTTTTCGGCGCACCCGAAGTTTGTCTTAAGAGCTTCTCGTCTTATGCCCAAGGTCGCGAATCGGCAATGAAACGCGTCGAGGGTTTCCGCATGAATGCGCTCTGCGGCGTTCCAGAACGCTCGGACATGGTCGAGGCGCACGCCCTCGATTTCGCTGTCCTGGGCCCTGCGTACAGTAAGCGCAAACCCGAAGTTGGGCGACCAGGTGATCGTAGCGCCAGTTTGGGAAAGGCTGCGCAGCCACAGTGCAGGCCGCCGGGCAAATTCCTGCGGCGAGAGCAAAACCAACGGAATACCGCGAGCCAGGCACAAGAAGAAATTGTTGACCAGACCCATGTCGTGGTAAAGCGGTGTCCAATTTGCACACAGATCAGCGGCTGAAAGCGCCATTGCTGCTGCCATTCCGTCCAGCGCCGCCAAAACCCCCTTGTGGTCCCACATGCAGATTCGCGGCGCTGCGGTTGTCCCGGAGGTAAGCTGCATGGCAGCGATATCGGTGGGCGCTGGAAGCACGGGTGCAAATGGCTCGTTTTTGAGTTCCATGCCTTCAACATCCGGAGGAAACACAAACTTGATCGCTGGAAAGCTACTCTCAAAACCAGCGACATCGGGTTTAATCGAAGGCGAGCAGACTACCACGCGCGGTCTGGTGGAACGAAGCACGCCGTGCAGGGTTTGGTGCAGTTCCAAATTGCCTCCGACCATTGTTGGTGGCGCAATGAGGAGAGGAACTGCACCAAGCAATAGAGTCGCAAGGAGCGCGTTGACAGAGTTCTCGCCGCTAGGTAGAACGATGATGCAAATATCACCTGGACAAACGCCCTCCTGTCTCAGTTGTTGTGCAACAGCCACCGACTTGCTATAGAGTTGTGAACGCGATTGCCAATGAACAGTCTCTCGCGCCCCGTAAAAGCAGATGCATCGCCGGTCGGGCGATTCATTGAGCCGCGCCAGAATCTGCGCCTGTAGAGATCGGCCGATCACTGCTTCACCAATCGTTTCCCATTTTTCAATGCGAACTCCTCAATTTGATTGCAGGCCGTAATGGCCGCTGGAATCTTTGGCAAGCTCGCCTTGAATTCCTGCACGTTATGCCTGAACAGCGGATCTTCCAAGACCTCAGTCACGGTGCAGCGCAGCCGGTCAACCGTCACGTCGCTTGGATCAAGATACCTTCCCAACATCCGCCGCTGGATCAGCTGCGCACGAAGCACCTGTTCCGGAATTTGGGGAACGACGACCATAGGAGTCTCGCAGTAAATTGCTTCGGAAACGCTGCTGTTGCCTCCGTGCGTCACAAACACCGCTGCCTTTTGCAAAATCTTTGTCTGTTGCACGAAATGGCACAGTTCTACACTGTCAGGCACTTTGCCAAATTCTTCCGGCGAGAAGTGCCCGCTCAGCGAAATGATTGCCCGCCTGCCAGGCATTCCTAGTGCCTCGATGCACGTTTGAAAGAATACCTTGTTATCCACGAAAACCGATCCAAGGGATACATAGATCAATTCGTATGATTTTGAATACTCCGCTATCCGCACTGTGGGACCGACAAAGCTGCAGTGCGAATACAAACTTGACCGGGTCGGCTGAAGCATTTCCAGGCCCAGAACCAGATGTAGGGCTTCGTCGTTTACAAAGATATCGCTTGAGTCTGAGCTGCCATCCAGATGCTGGTTGTAGAATCTCTTTGCTCTCTTTTGAAAGCGCAGGAATGAAGACACGTTGGACATATCAACCGGATTCCGCTTTTCTCTTTCCGCATCCAGGATCGTACGCGGATCAAAAACAAATCCAGTGGTCAGACATGCAGCCGGAATCCCATGCTTCCTGGCAGCGATCTTAGGGGCAGCCGTGAATTTCGAGTGCAAGATCAGATCTGGCCATTCGCGCAGAACCGCAGCCTCCACAAAGTCCACCGTGTGCTCAGCCGTTTCCAGCAACAGCAACCCAAGCTCATACAAGTTCATCGAGCTGCGAAATCTGTTTGGAAAATATCCCTCATAGCTGCTGTAAGGCGAAAAGCAAAAAGGCGCATTCTGAACATATTCGCGAAATCCGGCTTCGTTGTAATGAATCACTTGATGCCCGCGCTCCTGCAGTTCCAACAGGATTGGCTCGATCTCGTGGTACATGCCAAGGCTCGGGATATGAAAAAACAATATCTTCATGCCGGCGTTTTACTCGAAAAAAACGTCCCATCGGGTGCGCTGGAAATAGCTCTTCAATTGCTCGTAGTTACTCACTATTTCCCGGGGAGACGCAAGATTTTGCTTGTTCATGCGTGTTGCCACGGGTTCAGCCGGGACCTTTAGAAGTGCGAAGATCTGTTGCAGTGTGTCCTGTTGCTTGTCGATCAGATCTTCATAAGCTACATTGATTTTGGGATGTGCCGAGAAGGCTGCATCCGCTTCTTCAGAAGAGTTGCTTAATTTCTGGAAATATCGGCAGCATTCCTCGGGATCCAGGTGCAAAGCCGGTGTTGTCTGCGGACCGCTTTTTAAGCTCCACCATTGATTTGTCATGAACGCCCTTTTGAGTGATATGAGCGTATGCAGCATGTTTCTGCGCTGCAGATGAATCACTGCGAGATCCTGATCGGCGCGAAGAAACTCCCACGTTGTGCGGAATCGCTCATCGAGAATCTCCCATGCGTAATTGCTTTCTATAAAGCTTGAGAACTGAGTAAAGTCCTCCTGTAATTGCGGGTCGGTATCGGACACATCGACGAGCTTTATGAAATAGTCCCTCGTCAAATGTTCGTAGAACATCTTGAAACCGACAGCCGCAATTTCCAATTTGTGGTTTTGGTGTACTCTTCGCCGCAGGAACGCGACCGGATCATCAAGAGCTTCGCGTAGGATTGTTTTGGGCAGCCTGTCCAAATTGAACAATTCGCCATAGGTCTTGATGCGTGGGTGAGCACTCAACAGGGAGAGCAAAAGGTTGGAACCGGTTCTCGCCGATCCCAGGACCATAAACCTTTGGACCTTCGAACTCGAATCCGCAGAAACCGTAGTCAGGTTGGCGTTGGATGCGATCACAGCGTTTCCAATAAGATCAATCATGCCAAGTTAAACGTATCCACGGGGTTTTGAGGAGCCTGCAAAACCGCAGTTGCGAATGTCTGAATTTGAGCCGCAAAGCTCCGGCCGCAATCTTCCGAGAATAGGTCGGCTTTGTACACGAGCCGGCACAACAGCGCTCCCCCATCATGACGCAGGTGCAAACTCAAGTCCGCAAATGACTGACGTTCCATAGGAATCGGGAGAGGTTCTACCCGGATGCCATCCCATTCGAGATCCGCTCCCGCCAGTGTTGGCATGAAATTGAATACAACTCTGTAGGGCGGACGGGTGGAGATGGCCCGCCGCAAATAACCGTATGGCATGTCCTGATGCATGCACGCCTCGACGAGGCTGCAGCGAACGTCATCCAGTAGATCGAGGAAGGTCAACCCGGTCGGGATGGAGGTACGCACCACAACGACATTCATGAACAGGCCAATTACTTCTTCGAACTCAGGACGACGGCGATCCGACAGGGGTACCCCTACCGCAACATCATCTGTGCCGCGAAGCCTGGAGAGAAACAATATGAAGACGGCCAGCATGGTTGCTGCCAAGGTCGTCCGAGATCGGCGACTCAAGACCACCAGGCGGCTCACTTCTTCTTGCGGAATCGTGAACCATGAGGTTCCGGATCTTGTCGAAATCTCCGTCCCGCGAGCGCCGTCGCACGGCAGTATAAGAACAGGCAGCCCGCTCAGCTTATTTGTCCAATAGGTGCTGAGCTTGTGGCCACGCTCACTGTTCAGTTGTTCTCGCTGCCATAACACATAACCTTGGTATTGAACAGGTAGTGGACGGTTGCCCGGCTCGGAGCCGGTTACGAAGGCACAATAAAAGCGCCTGAGTTCCAATTCCAGCAGACGTCTGGACCAACGGTCGAAGACGATATGGTGCACCGCAATCGCTAGAATGTGCTCATCGATGCTCAGCGCCACCAGAGCAGCGCGGAGGAGCGGGCCGCAAGCCAGATCGAAATGCTCCAGCAGCGGCATGATCTCCTTCTCCACGACTTCGTATGGATTTGCAGGCGGGAATCTCCGCCGATCCATAGTTGTAAAGCTAAACGAAGGGGATTCGGAGATCAGCCTCACCGGTCGTCCGTTTCGCGCAACAAACCTGGAGCGCAGCACCTCATGACGCTGAACAACGGCATGGAGGCTGTCCCTCAAGGCTCTCTGGTTCAGCGGGCCATGGAGTCGCAGCACCAGCCACAGGCTTCGCGCACAATCAAAGAACGGCAAGGTCTGCGGATCGCCCACGTCAGCCTGCCACAGCAGTTCCTCAGAAAATGACAGATCCATACCCGATGCATCATTAGTCCTCGGAGTGACCTGCATGGGCAATCCGTCAACTACTAGATCGGTCACGCGCGCCCTCTCGCAACAGTTTGCCCGGCATTGGGCTGTATGCTCGCGATCTCTGAAGCGACTTGGGCGATAGTTGCCGACTCGAGGAGAAACAGGTCAAGCGGAACCTCCACGCCAAACATCGCGATAATCCGATTAATGCAGCGCATGGCTGCCAGCGAGTCGCCTCCCAGGCTGAGGAAATCCTCGTGGATGCTGATTTGATCGGTATTCAGCACTTCGGACCAAATCTGCAGCAGAGTCCTCTCGGTTTCGGCGTGGGCCGAGGCTCCCGAGCTCCCGTTCATGCTGTTTTGCATAATTCTGGGCGATCCTCCAACCGGAAATACTAGTTTGCCAGCGATTCGAGCGCGTTCGCGAGAACCCTCCCCACATAATCCCCATAGAGAATGCCCCTTCGGGTCAGCACGATAGCTTCCTCATCCATCCTGAGGAAGTCTTCCTCTTGAAGCCGCCGTACCTCAGGTTCACAAAGCCTTACCAAATCGAGTCCGTGCCGTTTTCTGAACGCGCGACGGTCAAATCGAATCAGCTTCATTCCTAGAATTACGTCTCGCGTCATCAGCTCAAGGTCGTTGTATACATACCCTCGGAACAACGGCAGTTTTTCCTGCTCCAGCAGCTCGGAATAGCGTTCCAAATCATTCGTATTCTGGTAGGCCCAGTTCCCAAGCGACCCGAATGCAGAGCTTCCGAAAGCGTAAACGTCGGTGCCCTGCCATTTGGTTGTAGTGTGACGCTGGACGTATTGGCCGTCTCGGGTAAAAGTGAAGAAGTTAACCGGCTGATAGCCGGCGCTGGTCAACTCTTCGAGCGCGTAACGAGCCAGCCTCAGCTCTTCTTCATCCGAGGGTAGGGAGATTTTCTGGCGTCTCAGGCTCGCGAAATACTCTGTGTTCGCGTAAATCTCAAGCTTGTACACGGTGATACTCTGAGCCCCAGTTTCGATAGCGCGGCGAACAGTATATGCCCAGGTTTCCGAAGTCTCGCCCTGCAAGCCACTGATCAGATCAATATTTACCACTGCGCCAGTTGAAAGAGCTATCTCGATTGCCTTCAAGGCTTGCTTTTCGGTGTCTCTGCGGCCTGTACGAAAAACGATTTCATCACAGAACGATTGAATGCCGACATTGATACGGTTCACCCCGTGTTGTGTGAGTATCTCGGCTTTGCGGGCGGTCAGGGACACCGGCTCTGCCTCGAAGTTGATCTCCGGATCGGAAAGCGTGAGGTTCTGGCGTAAGGTCTGCATGACGCGATCAATGTTCGCGGGGCTCAAAAGCGTGGGTGTGCCACCTCCGAAATAAACTGAGATCGCAGGCCGCTCTCGTAAATGGAATCGTTCTGTGGCCATCTTGATCTCGCGACACAGCGAGTCGACATAGCGGTCAATTTCACTGAGTTGCGTGTTGCGCAGAGTTGTGGTCTTGTAATGGCAATAGGCGCATCGCTGAATGCAATACGGTAAGTGCAAGTACAGGTTCAGCGGTTGTCTATTTAAACCTTGTTCTACGGCGTCCGTGCGCCACTGCCGAAAATCGGGGTAATTCGTCACAAAGCCCCGCCTGGTCAGTTCCAAACCATCCTGTATCACATTCAGCATTTTGCCACCTAAGATTGGCTGTTTCCTGCGTTGCACTGAGCTGCCTGACGCTCCTGAGCCACGAAGCCAGCCAGAAGGGTAAGATTATTGAACAGTTCGACGTCCAGCCCGCGATCATCAAACTGCAACCTGAATCGGTCCTCAATTCGCGCAATCAATTCGGCAATCAAAATTGAGTCGAGACCCAAACCGCTCTCTAGTAGAGAATAGTCATCAGGAATCTCGTCGCGGACCACATTGAGTTGCATGTCCTCCACCAGGATATGCTTAATTTGCTGAATAATATCCGATGTTTCAATCAACTTATTTTCCACCTTTCTCAATCACCGCGGCTCAGATCCGCTCCAGTGACGGTGCGAGATATCATTCATGGCAATCGTTTTCCATCACAGAAGGGTCGCCACCCCACGTGCGCTGCCAATAGCGGTAGAACAAGATGACCGTCTCCACGCTGCCTGGCGAATTGTCCTCGTGTTATAAAGGAACATCCGAGCAAGGGTTGCGTTCCCAGAATTGAAAGCAGCCCCTCGGTCGCACCAAGGTTCCCCAACTGCAGTGACGTCTGCAAACATTCTTCGCGCGGCATTCTCGGAAACTCTGTGTATTCATGTAAAAAGTCGACTGCTTTGCCCGAGCCGTCTTGAAAAGGATTCATCACAAAAAGGATTCATCACACCGAAACAGGTTTCAGGCAGCTCGTTCCCTCAAGTTGGCAATTCAATCTTCCTATTGCAGAACACCAAGATACTCCAAACCGGGCTTGTGCGCCAGAACGAATCGGCCCGTCAGGGTCGATTTGGCGCCGATGTAAAACGCCAAGTCGGGATATCGTCCTGACAAGTTCAAGTCTATATTTGGCAATACGTTAAAGGGTAAGCACCCGACCAGTTGGCTCACATCACAGTCTCTCAGTTGACTAGATGGCCGAAGGAGTGATACGCTGACGGCCCTTGGAGTCTTCTAAGTGCAATCTTTTCATGAACAAACCAATGAGTTGGGACAGGAATTTCACATTCCTGTTTGTTCTTGGATTGGAAACATACTGCGGTTTCGGGTAACGCGAACCGCTTGATTATGGAAATCAATGTCATCTCAACCTTGTGGAAAAGTTAGATTTCCCAAGTGAGAATAGCGGAGCTGTGTTCAGGTCTCAATCAGGGAAGAGATCAAATGAGGGAAGATATCAGTAAGAGCCCTACAAGTTCCAGAGATCTGGATGCGGCAAAGAGCTGGTTCGCTGTCTTTACCATGCCTCGCCATGAGAAGCGAGTTGAAGCTCATCTTTGCCTTCGGGAAATCGAGAATTTTCTTCCCCTCTACCAGAGACAACGTCAATGGAAAGATGGATCGAAAGGAGTAGTTCAGCTCCCGTTGTTTTCAAACTATGTCTTTGTGCGGATTCAGCACCGCGGACGTATACTCGTCCTCAAGGTTCCGGGGGTGATCTCTGTTGTGGGTTGCGGGGCGCAGCCGTTGCCTGTTCCTGACCTTTATATCCAGTGGCTTCGAGAAGGCCTTCTGGAAAGGAAGATCGAGCCACATCCTTATTTAGTTGCGGGTACCCGCGTACGAATACGGTCGGGGATAATGAGCGGGATGGAAGGCGTGCTACTCCGGAGAAAGAACAACGTTCGCGTCGTGCTTACGGTGGAGGCCATTATGAGGAGCATGACAGTCGAAGTCGAGATCGACGATGTCGAGCCAGTTGTTCGCACTTGGCCTGCCTCTGGAGGGCAAGATCAAGAGGATCCAGCAGATCGGGCTTTCCCCCACCTGAAGACGTTGACCAGGACCGTCAGGGCAATCGCATAAAAGATTTTTGCGATCATATTGCATATTCATAGCGGAGTAATGTTGTTGAGCATGGTTCAACTTCTATAGCTGAGAGGCCTTTTGGCAATCAAAATCAGACCTCTCATATCTTGCAATTGCCGTTTAACCGCTCGCAAATCAAGCTTTTGGGTGCCAAATCTTCATGCGATTGGCCCTGCCAGGGGCACTGGTTGGAATGATCCATATCTCACAAATATTGTGGATCATATTCAAGAGCAATCTCACTAACTGAATGGATCAACGCAGGGTGGATGTCGATTGTCGATTAAGGAGTAAAGCGATGGGATGGTTGATGCCTCAGCTTAGGCGTATTCTACGGAGGCTTGGTCGCGCGCCGGTGTTCACGGCGGTCACATTGGTGATCCTGGCCGTGGGAATCGGAGCAACCACGTCCATTTTCAGCATCGTTAATAGCATTCTGCTGAAGCCTCTCCCGTATGCGCACCCGGAGGAACTCGTCGATGTAAGACTTACGGCCCCCGGCATCCGGATTCCGGTTCTAACCCTATCAACAGGAGCCTACTACGCGTTTCAGGAAGAGAATCACGTGTTCCAGGATATCGGGCTCTATGATGCAGGAATAAACTCCGAGGGTCAATCAGTGAACGTTACCGGGCTCGGTGAACCAATGCGCGTGCCTGCTCTCCCTGTAACAGCTAGTGTGCTCCGCGTTCTGCGGATTACGCCTCTGTCTGGACGACTCTTCACCCATGCAGACGAGTCACCCGGCAGCGCAGACACGGCGATCCTGACTTACGGCTATTGGGGTCGCCAATTTGGTAATCATCCCGTGATTGGAACAACCATCGACGTGGATGGCAAGCCGCACACGATCATCGGCGTGTTACCGCAGAGCTTTCGTTTCCTGGACAATACTGGGTTGGCCATG
Source organism: Candidatus Angelobacter sp. (assembly GCA_035939495.1). Taxonomy (GTDB): domain Bacteria; phylum Acidobacteriota; class Terriglobia; order Terriglobales; family Acidobacteriaceae; genus Angelobacter. The sequence goes on from DASZFU010000119.1 coordinate 49,033, forward strand.
CTCTTGCCGTTGAAGATAGATCACGCAGCGGATCGCATTGACAACTGGGACTATGCGAGCATCGCCCGACTCAAGGCGGGTGTGACACTGGCGGAGGCGAACGCGGACGTCGCGCGAATGCTCGACATCGTGGGCAGGCGCTTTTACCCGTCACCAGATGGCTTCAAAAGTTGGAGTCAACTGCAAATGGGGCCGAAACTGCAGTTTCTGAAGCAGGCGGTGATTGGGGGCGTGGGCAAACTCTTGTGGATTGTCATGGCTGGCGTTGGCCTCCTGCTGGTGATCGCTTGCGCCAATCTGGCCAACTTGCTTCTGGTCCGTGCCGAGGGGCGAAAGGAGGAGATGGCCATCCGCGCTGCGCTAGGAGCAAGCAGCAGCCGCATTGCCACGGAATTTTTCTCGGAAAGTCTCGTTTTGGCGGTACTTGGTAGTTTGTTGGGCCTGGGAGTGGCTTACGGAGCTTTGCGAATCCTGATCGGGGTAGCGCCCGCGAGTCTACCTCGGCTTAATGAGATTGGGATCGATGGAGAGGCCATCTTGTTCACACTGGCAGTGTCCATAGCTGCTCTCCTGCTTTTTGGTTCCGCCCCAGCCCTTCAATATGCGGGTGCTGGTTTGAGAAGCGGACTGCGGGAAGGTGGACGGTCTATGAGCGAAAGCCGCGGGCGGAAGCGTTTGCGCAGCCTGCTTGTCATCGTCCAGGTGGCGCTGGCTCTCGTCTTGCTCGTGAGCTCAGGACTGATCATTCGCACATTTCAAGCCCTGGTCAGAGTCAATCCGGGATTCCTAGGTCCTTCGGAGGTCCAGACATTCCGCGTCGACATCCCCGATACGCTGGTGAAAAACGCTGTGGATGTGACCCGCCTTGAGGAGGAGATTTCGCATAAGCTTGAGGCTATTCCGGGCGTATCCTCAGTGGGTATTTCCAGAAATCTTCCAATGGATGAGAGTCTTTGGGGCGGTCCGATCGCGGTCGAAGGCCAGGTCTATGCTCCCGGCCAAAATCCCCCGCGCGCCCGGTTCCAGTTCTTGGCACCGGGTTTTCTCAACACTCTGGGGACACCGCTAGTCGCAGGTCGCGAATTCACTTGGAATGACATCTACAATGAGCCTCCGCTAATTATGGTATCCGAGAACTTCGCGCGCCAGTACTGGGCCAATCCTGCGAGTGCACTGGGCAAGAAGATTCGCGAGGTGAAAGATTGGCGAGAGATTATCGGTGTTGTGGGAGACGTTCACCAGGACGGTGTCGATAAGGAAGCACCTCTTTCGGTGTATTGGCCGATCTTGACGTTTGAGATCGACGGCAATCCAGCTGAGGGAGTACGGCGCCGGGTTGCTTTCGCCATCCGCTCTCAGCGCACCGGCTCCGAGAGTTTCGAGAAGGAGGTGCGGTCCGCAGTGCGATCCGTAGCTCCCAACCTTCCGCTCTTCGAGATGCACACATTGAATTATTACTACACTAAATCGATGGCGCATACTTCCTTCACGCTAATGATCCTCGCTGTTGCAGCGGGCATGGCACTGTTTCTCGGGGCTGTCGGACTTCATGGCGTGATGGCATACTCGGTAGTGTTGCGCAGACATGAGATTGGTATTCGCATGGCATTGGGCGCACAGAAGCGTGACGCGCTGAAGCTCGTGGTGGGCGACGGGTTGATGTTAACATTTTTGGGCATCGCCATAGGAATTGGTGCGGCTCTGGGCCTCACACGGTTCCTGTCTAGTCTGCTGTATGGCGTTAAGCCCGCCGATCCTCTTACATTTACTACAGTCAGCTTTTTTCTCATGGCAGTGGCCTTTTTCGCGAGCTACGTGCCCGGACGCGCTGCCGCCAAAGTAGATCCGGCAAAAACGCTCAGAAACGAATAGCTTCACTGTTGCCACTTAGTTCCCGATTTTCTTGCAGTAGGGTCTTGGCCGGCCCAATGCCCGTTGTGCACAGGGCCACGGAAATCTATGGTCTTGGCGGACATGGAATTCGTCGAAATCTAAGAGAATACGTAAGCCATGCGCCCTCGCGAAGTAGTAAATGGCTCCCTACCGCGTTCTCACCAAGCCGATTTCTCCTCCGAAGCAACTGACGGTTGCAGTATGCCAGGTCGCGACATCTTTCCAACTGCGCAAGCTTAAATGCATCGAGGGTCCTGCAGCGCGAGGAGGGTGGTTTGCAGCGTATTCGGCGGACCTGCCGAGTACGGCCACGTTGCACTTCTTAGAGAGGATACATGTATTTTTCTCTTCGTGACATAACACTGCGAATGGCCAGTGCCCGCGCCGGTGGCCAGTTATCGGCAATGGCTGCAATCCCGAGGGTCGAATGTAGAAGAGATTTACCTTTGTCGTTTGCGCAGGAGCGGTTGTGGTTTTTGGCGCAGATAGATGGTGGTAGTAAGGCCTACCAGAACCTGGGCGGTTTCCAGTTGCGGGGAGAATTGGACCGGGCTGCCCTTCGGCGGGCGTTGAATCAAATCGTGGCACGGCATGAGGCATTGCGCACAGTTTTCACGCTGGTCGATGGGAAGCCTTTCCAACGGATTGTGGGCAAGCATGACAGTCAGTTTCATCTGATGGAGCATGATCTTAGGGAATGCGACGGGGGCGCGGCAGAGCTTGAGCGCCTTGTGGCCGAAGAGGCCGGCACATCTATCGATCTGGAAGCAGGCCCATTGATCCGTGGACGGCTGATCCGGTTGGGGGACGAAGAGTACGTATTACTTATAACCATTCATCATATTGTGTCGGACGCGTGGTCATTCGGAGTTTTTAGCAGCGAGTTAAGCACTTTGTACGGTGCCTATGTAAGAGGGGAAGAGGATGGTCTGCCGGAGTTGGGTGTGCAGTATGCCGACTATGCGGTATGGCAGCGGAAGTGGATGGGAGGGGAGGTTCTAGGAAAGCAGGCGGAATACTGGGAAAGGGCATTAGCGGGAGCGCCGGAAGTATTGCAAATACCGACCGATCATGTAAGGCCGGAGCAACAGAGTTATAGCGGGGCGGCAGCCAAGCTGGTGCTGGATGAAGAGTTGACAGGGGGATTGAGAGGACTGAGCCGGAAGCACAGGACAACGCTGTACATGACGGTGCTGGGGGGGTGGGCAGCGCTGCTGGCGCGGTTATCGGGGCAGGAGGATGTAGTGATAGGCACGCCGGTGGCCAATCGCAATCGAGTGGAGATCGAAGGGCTGATAGG
>DASZFU010000120.1:0-223583 GCA_035939495.1 Candidatus Angelobacter sp.
TGGCGCTTGGTTTTTCGTTCTCTAGGAAGCTCCATATCCCCTAAAAGCAATTGATATCAGGCTGGGGCCTAAGGAATGAATGACGAGCGCCAGAGGCGCGGCACTCATATTTTTCAGCCTTCGACAGATTTTTGCATTTGCGCCTGGCGCTCGAGTGCGAATGATATTTCCCAATTGAGACAATGTGGCGCGCCTCTGACGCTCGAACTTCTAACTAACTTCCCCAGCGATCACGCGCTGGGCTAACTTCTGGTCGCGCCTCTGGCGCTTGGTTTTTCGCTCTCTAGGAAGCTCCATACCCCCCTAAAGCAAAATTGATATCAAGGAACGAATGACGAGCGCCGTAGGCGCGGCACCAATATTCTTCAGCCTGCGACAGATTTTTGCATTGCGCCTCTTGCGCTCGGATTCGAATGATATTTCCCAATTGAGACAATGTGACGCGCCTCTGGCGCTGAAACTTACGGCGACCCAGCTCAATCAAATACATATTTTGGATCAAACTCCACGCCGTGTTTCTTCAACAATGCGATGAATTCCTCTTCGAAATTCATCTTTTTATGATGGTTTTCCTGGTTCTGGATGTACCTTATAACAACGGCCCGGTTCGATGCGCTCACGCTGAACCCCGCGTAACCTTTTTGCCACGAAAAAACACGAACTTTCTGGCGCATCCATCGCGAGGAATTGGATTTGATGCTTAGGACAACCGGCGCCAGGGAAGCAGTGGGTGGCACTTGAAGAAGAAGGTGAATGTGGTCTTCCATTCCGCCGATTGCGTGCACGAAGACTTTCTCATTCTTGCAGATGCCCGCAATATACGCCCAGAGACGTTCTTTCATCTCTCTTGGGATCAGTTGGCGCCGGCCCTTTGTGCTAAAAACGACGTGGATGATGTTTTGAACGTAGGTGTGAGACAATGTGGCGCGCCTCCGGCGCTCAGATTTTAAACTACATTTTTTCCCAGCGCTCACGCACTGGGCTAACTTCTTGCCGCGCCTCCGGCGCTGAAACTTATTGATCGAAGCTAACTGATGACCGCCAACGGAATCGTTCAAAAACTCTGGAACTACTGCAATCTTCTCCGCGACGATGGCCTCTCTTACGGCGACTATGTCGAGCAGCTTACCTTCCTGCTTTTCCTCAAGATGGCCGATGAACAGACCAGGCCGCCGCACAGCAAGCCGGCGATCATTCCCAAAGACTTGAGCTGGAATAGCTTCAAAGACCTCGACGGTGAAGACCTTGACCGCCAATACCGCCACATCCTAACCGAACTCGGAAAAAAGGGGGGGATGCTGGGCGTGATCTTCCGCAAGGCGCAGAACAAAATTCAGGACCCGGCCAAGCTCAAGCGCCTGATCTTTGACTTGATCGGCCGCGAACAATGGCTCGATATCGAAGCCGATGTAAAGGGCGACGCCTACGAAGGGCTGCTGGAAAAGAACGCTGCCGATGTGAAGGGTGGTGCGGGACAGTACTTCACTCCGCGCGCTCTGATCAATGCCATCGTAGATGTGATACAGCCTAAGCCGGGAGAGACCATCAACGACCCCGCCTGCGGCACCGGCGGCTTCCTGTTGGCCGCGCACTACTACATCAGCAATCGCTACGACCTTGATCGTGATGAGAAGAAACGCCTCAAGGCCAAAACGCTCTCCGGGACTGAATTGGTCGCAGGCGTCGCCCGCCTGTGCGTGATGAACCTGTACCTGCACGGCATCGGTGGTGACGAGTCGCCTATCGTAGAGAAAGACAGCCTGGCGCAGACGCCCGGCACCAACTATGACGTGGTGCTGACCAATCCACCGTTCGGCAAGAAATCGAGCATCACCGTAATTAATGAAGAAGGAGACGAAGCCAAAGAGGCCCTTACCTACGTGCGCGACGACTTCTGGGCTACCACCAGCAACAAGCAGCTCAACTTTCTACAGCATGTGAAATCGCTGCTCAAGATCAATGGTCGCGCTGCCATCGTTGTGCCTGACAATGTGTTATTTGAAGGTGGCGCCGGCGAGACTATTCGCCGCAAGCTGCTCAACGATTGTGATGTGCACACGCTCCTTCGCTTGCCGACTGGAATTTTCTATGCTCAGGGTGTGAAGGCGAATGTGCTCTTCTTTGATCGTCGTCCTGCGGCCGAGAATCCCTGGACTACAAAGCTCTGGATTTACGACTTTCGCACCAATGAGCACTTTACGCTTAAGACCAATCCGCTGAAGCGGGCTGACCTCGATGATTTCGTGAAGTGCTACAACCCGGGAAATCGCCACAAGAGAAAGGAAACCGATCGATTCAAGTGTTTCACCTACGACGTACTGGCGAAGCGCGACAAATGGAGCCTGGATATCTTCTGGTTGAAGGACGAGAGCCTGGAAGATTCCGCCAACCTGCCTGATCCCGACGTGATTGCGGCGGAGATTGTAGAAGACCTGCAAGCGGCCCTGGACGAGTTCGCGCTGATAGCTGCCGATCTGAAAAAGAAATAACCTAATCAGAGCCATTTCAGAGTGTCCGTTGTAGCAGACGTGGGTCCAGAAGATGTTGTGAGGTAGAAACTATGAGAATCCTTTTGGCGCCACCGTGAGCAGGGTTGAGCAGGTAATTGCTGGTATTGGGAACCAGCGCTGATGGAATCTGAAGCAAGGCAGAAGAATCTTTGTCAAGCCAGGCATTGCCAATTCTTTGTGTAAATAGCCGATCGGCGATCCAGTCTGAAGGAAGGGCCGCAATGTCAACATTTTCAATCAAAACTTCATCTGGCGCGTGAATTTCGAGAAGTTGATAATTGCGGGGCAATTGGTCGGCAGAAAGTTCAAGATGCACCAGAATCTCTAGCAAAGCAGATGACGGGCTTGACGCCAGATAAACAATATGGCGGCCTCGCGTGTGCCAACGGCCTGAAGCCTTAAGTCCACCCGCACCTTCGAGATTCCCATAGTTGCTGATCCGCCAGAGAATCACTTATGCGGCCATGCCCTCATCGATCTGATACAACCATTCTTCGACCATTCGACTGCCGGCCTCGGTCGTCATCATTTCCATGGGAGTGCGGCCTGCAAACCGGTTCTTCTTTGCTCTCAGCCAATTCATACTGGTTTCCGAGCCGCCAAAGACTCGTTCGGCTAAAGCCGCGAGCCTGGCTACACGAAGAGCCCGGTCGGATTCGTCGCAGGTAAGTTTCTCTTTTCTTGAACGACGATGCTGGAGCGTCCGTCGTGGTAACACCAGACTGTAAATCTCCTTCTCCTGGAGTCCGTGCTCAACCAATGCGGTAATGGAGCGCAAAGGTAACCGTTTGTTGACCAGGTCTACCAGGTCCGCATCAGACTTTATGGGGGTGCGAAGATTCAATAGTTGTGCAATGAGGCGAAGGGTTTGATATGCGGGATCTTCAGTTCTTTCCAACTGCTCTGGATTGGTCGCGTATGATTTCTTGGGGGGAGTATCCTCTACCGGGTTCGACACAAAAGGCGTGCTGACAGGGAAATCGGATACATCAAGAATATTGAGAGCCTGCAGCCCTTCTGAGGACTTCATGGCACTGCCTGGATTGCGAAACTCCGGAGGCTCCTTGCGCTGCACCATAAGATACTGATTCCACTCTTCCGCGTAATGACATAATTATAGCAAACATTTTGCCATGGTTATGGTGGCATTTGCCCAACTCTCGGGCCTGGACTGGAGCCACGGGATAAGCGCTATTTTTGAGTGAATAATCAAGCAGCAGAATAATGCTCACTCCTTAGCGTAAAAAAGCAATTGAGGTGAAGATTATAAGGTTTTCCTCATTCATGCGTGCTGTTCTGAATCCCCAAAGATTCCAGCAACGTTGGCGCTCGCTATAATGGCGCAATGAATTCACTTACAGTCACTCCAAGCGCCGCGACCCACGAAGTTCTCAACCAGGTTCCTCCGCTTACCGGTTACAACCTCTTTCTCAGTGACAAGACACTGACGCAGGCGGTTGCGCGAGCAAAAGCCGACTGGGCGGTCGGGCAGCTTACTGATCTGGGTGGCATCCTTGGCGGCGTGGAAGCCCAGCGTTGGGGCTTTGAAGCCAACGAGAACGAGCCGGTGTTGCACACACATGATCGTTATGGCAATCGGCGTGACGAAGTGGTGTTTCATCCTTCATGGCATAACCTTATGCGGACCTCGGTAGAACATGGCCTGCATAACCTGCCCTGGGTTGTGATGAAGAGGACCGAGAAGGTTCAAGGGGCGCAGATGGCGCGCGCAGCCTTGATGATGATGACCGCGCAAAACGAGGCTGGCCATACGTGCCCTATCTCCATGACTTTTTCCGGCATGGCGGCCTTGCGGACTGAACCAGACTTGGCGCGTGACTGGGAGGAGAAGTTCCTTTCCCCGATTTACGATCCGCAATTTCGTCCGGCAGCGGAGAAAAAAGGCGCTCTTATGGGCATGGGCATGACCGAAAAGCAGGGAGGCTCCGATGTCCGCGCCAATACCACCCAGGCTGAGCCAATCGGCAGGTCCAGGGAATATCTGATTACCGGACATAAATGGTTTTGTTCCGCCCCGATGTGCGATGCGTTTTTGATCCTGGCGCAAGCTCCCAAAGGCCTCTCCTGTTTTTTCCTGCCGCGCTGGACTCCCACAGGTGAGCGCAACCATTTTCATATCCAGCGCCTCAAGCAGAAGATGGGCAATCGCTCCAATGCCTCCAGCGAGGTGGAGTTTGCCGGCGCTTGGGCGCGGCTGGTCGGCGAAGAGGGACGCGGCGTCAACACCATCATCGAGATGGTCCATCACACCCGGCTCGATTGTGCCATCGCGGGTGCAGCCTTGATGCGCCAGGCCCTGGTGCAAGCGGTGCATCACGCCCGGCACCGCAAAGCGTTTGGCCAGCTATTGATTGACCAGCCTCTCATGCGCAATGTGCTCGCCGACTTGGCCATTGAGTCCGAAGCGGCGACGTTGTTCATGGCTCGCCTGGCAAACTCGTTTGATGTGCGCGACTCCGATCTGCGCGAGCGGGCTTTCAGCCGGATTGCCACCGCCATTGGCAAATATTGGCTGTGCAAACGCGCTTGCATGCATGTAGGAGAAGCCCTGGAATGCCTGGGTGGAAACGGTTATGTGGAAGAATCCGTGATGCCCCGGCTCTATCGCGAAGCGCCGTTGAATTCCATCTGGGAAGGTTCGGGCAATGTGATTTGCCTGGACATCCTGCGTGCACTGGCAAAAGAGCCGTCCACGCTGGAGGCTCTGATCGCGGAGATTCGTCTCTCGGTGGGCGCCGATTCCCGAGTTAGCGCCTTCGTTGCCGATGTCGAATCGAGCCTGATGAAAGGCAAGAATGGCAGCGATTCGGAAGGGCAAGCACGGCGGCTGGCGGAAAAACTCGCTTTAGCCTTGCAAGCGTCGTTATTAATGCGCTACGGAACTCCTTCCATCGCCGAGGCGTTTTGCATTACACGGTTGGGGGATGACCACGGATATACCTTTGGGACTCTACCTGCGGGAGTGGATATCAGCAGTATTCTGAGCACGCTGGTGAGCGTCTAGATATGTGTAAAAACGGAATCCAGGAAGAGCATTCGACCGTCCCTAATGCTACCGTATGGTTGAAGCTCTGAGAGTAGTGCCACTTCTCCACGTTCAATATTCAGCTTCCGTTAGTTAGCTGCACCCCCAGGAATTACTTTCATCCTTAAATACAAAACGATGTGCCGATATCAATAATTACGGGCAATTTGTTTCGATCTTCTTCGATTACAAATTGAAATCACTTTAAAACACCAAGGTTTTTTCTTGACAAAACCCATTACCGAGACCCAAAGTACTAGTACCCCCATAAATCGAAATTTGAATGCTGGGCGGCGTCTCTCAAAAGCTCTTTGAGGCGTGGTCTTGATTGGTTCCCAGGCCTGAATCAGGTGTGCGCGAAGGAGAGTTGTCTCATGAAGAGTTCTGTGTTGTGGTGCTGTAGGCGTGGTGTTGGGTTTTCGCTGGCTATTCTAATCATGTTCTGCCTCCACGGCGTCTTATTCGCCGGCGGGCCTTCGCAGAAAACCTTCCAGGGACCGCAGATTTACGTACAGGACGCTCAAGCGCTCAAGGTCAACCATGGCGGTACTTCCGCAGCGGTCCAGGCTTTAGCGACCGGCAATGCCCAACCTTTGGCTTCCACTTCAGCAGATGTCGATGAAGATGGTGTTGCCGACCTTTTAGTCGGGTACAGTACGCCGGCAGGCGGTGTTGTCGTTGTCCATCGCGGCAACCTTGATGCTTTCGCGCCCCAGAGCCGCGAGTCATTCTTGGCGATTGCACGAGGTGATTTTCCTGCGCCCTTTCTTCCGAATGCCCAGGTGTTCGATGTACCCATAAAGCCCGATTTCCTGGCCACCGGAAACTTCACCGGCAGGGGCCATTTGGATTTGGCTGTCGCATCGCGTGGCAGCAATGTCTTGTACATATTCTCAGGGAACGGCAAAGGGAAATTTGCAAGCCAGCAAGCGATTCGCTTGTCGGGTGGCGTCACGGCGCTGGCGGCCGGAGAGCTGGGAAGCGCAGGGACATTCACCAGCCTGATCGTTGGCGTATCAGGCCAGCAAAACTCTTCACTCGCTGTCTTTGGCGGAGCGACCAACGGCCTGAGTCAGGTTGCAACTTATCCTCTCAGGGGTGCTGTTTCCGCCGTTGCTTTCGGCGATCTTGATGGCGACCGCCATGCGGATGCCGCGGTTCTCGCTGGCGGACAGGTCCAGATTCTGCATTCGTCCTCCATGCAAATGGAAGCTGTTTCTCTGCCGGTTTCGGCGGTTTCGATGGCCCTGGGATCGTTCATTCATGATCGCGGCCTGCGTTTGCAGATAGCACTGCTGGCCTCCGATGGCAGCATTCATATTGCTGCGCCCAGCAGCTTCGACTCCCGCGCGTTTACTCCGGCTGAGGCCAAGGCGATGCGGCTCGCGTCTCTGCGCAGACAGGCGAATCCTGTGGTTCCTCAGCAAGCGGCAGCCTTTAGCGAAGGCTGGAACATCGTCGAGAGCTTTGCATCGATAGCGCCATCCAGTGGTCTAGCGGCGTCTCCTGTACTTTTGCGTGCCCGAGTTTCCAGCCACGCCACCGATGATGTAATGGTTTTCAATTCTGCTGCCGGCCAGATGGCGGTAATTTCCCATGCCAACGTGAAAGCCGGCATGACCAGCTTTGTCTCGGGAACGGTTTCGGTCAGAAGTTATGACGGCACGCCCGTGACAGCTTTGTCGGCGCGGGTCAATGTCGACGGACGGCCCGGCGTGATCTTGCTGCACGAAGGACACGTTGCGCCTTTCGTTATGATGCCTCTGCCTGATCCGACTTTCACCGTCAATACCACGGCGGATACTGTAACCGCCAACGGATGCGCCCCTGGAAACCCCAATACTTGCAGCTTGCGCGAAGCCATCATTGAAGCTAACGCCAGCGCTGGAGCGGACACAATCATGGTTCCCGCCGGCACCTACCAGCTCACGATTGCTCCAGCCGCAGGCGCAGATCCACACGATGCCACGACTGGCGATCTGGATATCACCGACGCGGTGAGCATCGTCGGCGCAAATTCCGCGACTACCATTGTCGAGGCTGGCGCATCTGCCGGTAGCGGCATTGACAAGATCTTTTCGATCAACCCTCAGGGACTGGGAGCCGGATTCGATACCAGCATCTCCAACCTGACCATAAGGTTTGGAACAAATCCCTCCGCGGCCGGTACGGGAGACCAATTCGGTGGCGCGCTCGACTGGAGCGCCGGATTCGATGGCGCTGGAAATCTGACGATTACAAGTTGCGTAATTACCGACAACAATACTACCGACGGCGATGGCGGCGGACTCTCTCTTTCGAATCCTGGCGGCAGCGGCACTGTCACCATCAGCAACAGCACCATTCAAAACAACATCGCGAACACCGCCACAACCGGAAATGGTGGCGTTGGTGGCGGTATTCTTGTCGGAAGCTTTACCTCGCTGACCTTGACGAATTCGCAGCTCCTTAACAACCATGCGACTCAAGTCACGGGCGCACAAGGCAAGGGCGGTGCGATCAATCTTGGCGCCTTCAGTCACAGCAACATTCACAGCAGCACCATCTCCGGAAACCAGGCAGCAGGTGACGGCGGAGGAATCTGGAGCAATCAAGGCATCACGATCGACCAGGGTACCGTCATCAGCAATAACACCGCTGTCGCCGGCAGCGGTGGCGGACTGTGGAGCGACAATCAAGACGTCGATGTGACATCCCTGTCAAAAGTAACAATCACGGGGAATTCCGCTGCGGGCAACGGTGGCGGCATTCACATCGATGCCACTTCCCCTCAGGTAGTTCACCTTAATTTCAGCCGGATTGTGGGCAATAGCGCAGCCGCTGGAACGGGGCTGGACAATATCAATGGAACGGTGGATGCAACCGATAGTTGGTGGGGATGCAATCAAGGTCCAAGTACTGCTCCATGCGGCACTATCAACGATCCCAATCTTGGTGTAACCTTCGATCCCTTTATCGTGCTTACCCATACTGCCAACCCTGCGGCTATACCCGTTGGCGGCACAACGACTCTCACCGCCAGCTTCCTTCAAGATAACCACGGAACTGCTATCGCGGTGGGGAATTTGTCTGTTCTGATCGGACTTCCGATTCAATTCAACAATCCCATATTGGGAACGCTTTCTAATCAACAGACATCGATTCAGTCATCCGGGACGGCAACTGCGACCTACACTGCGACTGCCGCAGGCGCAGGCCATGCCGACGCGGTTGTGGATAGCGCCACAGTGACCGCAAATATTACCAACGTTGGGCCGCCGTCGATTGCCAAGGCCTTTGGCGCAGCCAACATATTGTTGAGCGGCAGCACCAGCCTGACGTTTACGATCACGAACTCGAATCCCGTTGCGCTCACCGGAGTTGCTTTCACCGATTCCTTGCCCAGCGGCTTGGTGGTTTCCACGCCCAACGGCCTGTCAGGCTCATGCGGTGGTGGGACGATCACCGCAACCGCAGGCTCGGGCACTGTCAGTCTGAGTGGCGCAACGGTTGCGGCCAGCGGCTCGTGTATGTTCGCGGTCAACGTGACCGGCACGACTGCCGGGAACAAGGTCAACACCACCGGCGCGGTCACGTCGGCGAATGGAGGTACCGGGAACACGGCCACGGCTTCGGTCGTTGTGCTGTCTCGTCCCGACCTCACGATTACAAAAACCCATGCCGGTAACTTCACTCCCGGCCAGGTTGGCGCAACCTATACCATCACCATAAGCAACATTGGTGCAGGGGCAAGTGGCGGTACTGTAACGGTCGTTGACACCTTGCCGGCTGGATTAACGGCCACCAACATCGCCGGTACAGGATGGGCTTGTACTTTAGGCACACTGACCTGTACTCGCGCTGATGTGCTAAATGCCGGCGCCAGCTATCCGGCAATCACGCTCACAGTAAATGTCGCCAGCAATGTCGGTGGAACAGTGACCAACACTGCCACTGTCTCCGGCGGAGGAGAGATTAACACCGCCAACGACACAGCCTCCGATCCCACGCATACTGGCTCGGCAACCCTGCAAATCACCGCGAATGGCAACAATCTAACGGTCGTAGCAGGGAACAGTACCTCCATGGACTTCACCGTGGATGCTGCCAGTGGGTTAGGCACGATCACCTTTTCCTGCAGCGGCCTGCCTGCGGGAGCTAGTTGTGCTTTTAATCCCGCGTCAGAAAGCCAGATTAGCGCCACTGTGACCATGACGGTTTCGACGACAGCCGGCTCAGCAGCTCTCCATCCCTTGGGCAATCACAGCAACACGCCAATCTATGCGGTGCTGCTCCCATTCCTGGGATTGGCCGGGCTGACTCTCCGGGGAAAGAAAGGTAAAGCGGCGCGCTTGCGGCTGGCCATGCTGCTGGCAGGATTGATGATGCTGTTCTCGCTGGTAAGTTGCGGTGGACGAGGAAGCATCCAAAACGGCACTCCCGCTGGCACGTTCCCGTTCAACGTAACCGCCAGCAGCGCAACAACATCAGCCAGCGCTACGGTGAACTTGACTGTGCTCAGTGCCGGACCGCAACACTAGATAGATTGGGTAATTGAGTAATTTGGTAAGTGGGTAATTGAAAACCACCAGTCCCGCCGGGTTGAATGAGGGTGTGTCCCATTGGCTCAATCCTCATTCTTCTCTGCGGTTTCTGCATTGCTAACCTTGAAAATCTTGTTTCCCCGCGAAAGAATTTCTTTGCTTTTTTCCTTCGTGTCCTTGGGTTTTTCTTCGTGTTCCTTTGTGGTTAGGATTTTGGTTTCCTTGGCGGTGAACCGGATTTTGGTTGTGGCTCCGCTATGCTAAGTACTCTGCGGTTGACATTCGGGTGTGTACCTAATCTCCCGATCGCACCGCCGCCATTCGCGCAGCTTCTTCTCTCTGCTTCCTCGCCAATCCTTCGCGACCGTCGTAGCGGAGAAACGCGGGCAAAGCTAAGGCAAGCAGTCCCGTTCCTGCAACACAGAGGATTCCGCCGGAAACGATTGATGTCCGGACGCTGAACATGCTGGCGACGAATCCAGCTTCCACGTTGCCGAGCATTGGTCCCGTCATGTAACTGATCATCTCAATCCCCGCGAGCCGTCCGCGCAGATGGTCGGGAATCGTCTGGTTCCAGATCGTCATGCGAAACAAGCCACTCACCATGTCCGCGGCGCCCGCCAGCAGAAGGCAGAGGAGCGCCAGCCATAGGTGGGTTGCAAAACCGAAGCCCACGATGGCCACGCCCCAGAGAGCTGCCGCGATCGTTATTGCCAGACCGTGGAGGTGGACGCGCGCCGTCCAACCAGAAGCCAAGCTCACCAACAATGCTCCAACCGCAGGAGCAGCGTAGAGAAATCCGACAGAAGCATTGCCGAACTTTGCTGCGATTGCCGGAAACAAGGCCATCGGCATTCCGAAAAACATCGCATTGATGTCAATCAGGTAGGTGCCCATAAGCTCCTTGCGGCTCCAGGCGTAGAGCAAGCCGTCGGCGATGGACCGCAAACTCGGGCGGTCCGCACCCAATGGTGGAGGAGCGCTGCGCATCATCCAGAGCGCTACAAGCGATATGCCGAAGGTGGCGAGATCGAGGGTATAAGCCAGGGCCGGACCTATGGCGGTTGCAAAAATTCCGCCGAGTGCCGGGCCAAGAATTCCGCCTATCGTGCCGCTCACCGAACGCAAGGCCGAAGACGCAGGCATTAATTCTGCCGGTAGAAGCTTTGGAGTGATCGCTTCCAGCGAAGGCCGTTTGAGACCGCTCAACCCGGCAAACGCAGTGGCACATAGGAATAGCAGCCACACTCTTGGCGAGGGCAGCAGGGAATTGACCACAAGAGAGAAGCTGCCCACAGCCATGAGCGCTTCTGAGATCAGCACCATTCTGCGACGATCGACGTAATCGGCCAGTGCTCCGCCGATGAATGCCATCGTAATAACGGGAACGAACTCCGCCGCTCCCAGCAATCCGACTGCAAGTGACGACTTCGTGAGCTGGTACATCTGCCAGGGCAAAACGACATAGCTCATCATCGAGCCAAAGAGGGAAATCGTTTGGCTGATGAAGAGCAGCCGGTAGTCGCGTGAGACTCTCAGGGGAGACACATCCAGCGACAGCGCGCGCAGAATGCCGCCCTGCTTGTCGTCTGAACTTGCGGGTGAGATCTCCGGCAAGGGATCGGGAGTCAAATGCGCCGGTTTGTGGGGATGCTGATCGGACAAGGGAGACCCTCAACGAAAGAGAATTAAGGTTTCATTGAATGAATATAAAAAAACAGACCGTCATCCCGAAAGCCTAAGCGCGCATCAGCGCGGGTAGGCTGGAGGGACCTTGTGTTTTCTCGTTAACCATCAAGATTCTTAGGGCGCTTCACTGAACTCTATTGCAATGAGTTCCTCTGAACTTGCCTCGGATTGGCAGCGATAGGCTGACTGCGTTCCTTTACCTGCTCCGACGTTAGACCATAAAGAGGCGGAGATGGAAGACCGAGAATCCCGAGGTAGATATAGAGCTGTCCGCGATGGTGAATCTCATGCTCTACCATGGCGCGCAGCCACTTCCACACTGGGATGGGCGCGCCCGCGGGTGTCATGCACTTCTTGTTTAAATCTTCGTTACTGATACGGCCAAAAATCTCCATGGATTCTCGATGGAGCCGATCCATGAATTCGAGCACGTTCTCATATCCATCCGCGAGGTCCTTGCCGTGTCCTGGGTAGCAACTGGGCCGGAATTGAACGCACTCCGCAAACATATAGCGCTCAATTGCCGCAATGTGCCTGACCAAATCAGCGCAGGTGAATTTTCCTTCCATGTAGGTCCAATCGAATTTTTCAGGAGGGATCGAACGCACTACATTCAAGGTTCTTTGCCGAATGTTCTCGTAGTATTTAAGGAATGATGAGATGTCGGTGATTTCCATGGGCCGTCGCCGCCTCGCGGAGTTCTTGCGCCAGTCTGTATTGTAAACGCGTCGGCAGACGAGAAAAACGCTGCCAGCTTCGTATGAGCAGTGCCAAAGCAATAGGTCGTTCCTTAGCCGGCTTTACTCTTCTTGTCCCGTTCGATCAACTCGACGATCAGGGCTAACGCTCCTCGAATGACGGCCTGTGGAGGGTCCGGAATCACATACATGCCCGAACGCGTTAGCAAAGTGACCTGTGTCCCTGATTTTGGGAGCGAGATATCCGTGCGTGGTGTTGCTCGAGAACTTGCTGACACGGCCGAATCCATGAGATTTTGGCACAGCCATTGAATTGTCGCATCGCGTACCTCCCAGAAAATCGCAGAGCCCGAGAAATTCAGATAACGTGCCGTGCCGTCCTGGTAAGCAGCTAGCGTGTCGTACCCGGTCTTCATTGGTCGTTCGAACACAGCTCCAAGGACTTCTGTTCCTGACTTTTCATCTGGCTCCTCGCCCAGTTCACGCAAAGCCGACCAGGCCAACAGTTGGATGCGGGTCTCGAGGTTCGGAAGCTTAAGCATCTTGTAGATCTGTGCCTTGGCTTCCTCTTTCTTCCCTGCAGTCGCCAGCCTGGCGGCATCGGCGAGGCTCTTCAGTGGGTTGGCTGGATCATCCGTCATGATCAACTGCAACTGTTCCTTCATCGATTGCGAGGCAAATAGCATTTGACGAATAGGATCGGCGTCGGTGCCCAGCTTCGGAGTTTGGGCTTTCATAAAGGGAGTCATCAGAATGGAGAAAAAAAAGAGCAGCTTTTTCATTGATTCGCCTTTGGCGTGCAGATTTCATCTGACCCGCCGTCCTCAGCTAATAGCTAGTGAAGAAAATCGACAAACGTTTCAATAGTTCTGACGGGAAATTTGCATATTGAGAGAACCTCTAAGTCGAAGGGGCTCCCTGCGCCCAAAGGCAGGAACGCCGGTCTGCGGAGGGGTGGCGTAGGCCGGCGTCTTAAAATCTATTGCAGATGGGTCACAATGGCCGAATACAATTGCTGGCCATCGCCGCTGGGAACGAGCAGGAGCTTGATTGTACCCAGCTTGTCGTGCTCCAAAGTGTAATTTCCCTGTTGCAAAACTTTCTCGGAGGAACCAAGAAAACGCAGCCTATAGGTCGAGGTCTTTTTCGCCGAAGTGACGTTGATCTCATGCTGGTGCGTCGGATTTGCGGGAAATTGCTCGGCGGAGATCAACCTGATCCAAACCGGTTGCGAGGTGCCTTGCGTAACCTTAAACCCAGTGCCGACATACGGAGCAAATGACTCCTTGGTCATCTGCAGAAGATTGGGGCTGCCATGATGGGTACCTCCGGGAGGCACTGCATGGACAGTATTGCTTGGATTGCCGTCACCGGAATGGTCCGAATGAATTCCTCTCTGGCCCCACGCGCTCACGGTGGCGCCCATCGCCAGAAAACTACCCCAATGCAAAAAACTCCTACGCGAAACCCCCATAAAAACACCTTCTCCTGTAATGAGTTACAAAACTCTATCTGTTTGAGTACCTCTATTTGAAGAGCAAAACTTAGATAATTTTAACGTGAGGATACCACTGATTAAGGCAGATGAACCAGAGTACCTTAGTTACTGTTATCGGACGGTCATACTCATAGATTTGCGGGCTTTGGGGGGGAAGGGGGTCAGTTCATCAGAGCCATGGACCGCCGCAGCGAGAGGGCAGTCTGCTTGATTTCTTCGGCGTCAGAGGCGTCGGGCAGCATGCGGACGTATTCTTCAAAATCAGCCAGGGCTCCGCGAAAGTCGTCGAGGTTATAGCGAAGTACGGCCCTCTGTTTTACGTCCTCAGGAGAGCGTGGGTAGCTCACCAGAATCAAGTCCACAATGCGCAATGTCTTGCGGAAATTTCGCTGGGAGAGGTAAATGGTTTTCAGGTTATTCAACATGCGCGTCAGCATTTGCCGGCGAGTCACAGGCAAGAGAAATTGCGGTTGAAGAACGAGTTGGCCATCCCAGATGGCATTGAGTTTCTTCTGGCAATCATCCTCGGTTACGATCCTGCCGCCGTCAAAAACATCAATCAGTGTTGAATGTCCGGCGACATCGTAGTGCTTGAGCAGGAAATGGCCCGGCATGCCCACGCCGAACAAGGGGAATCCGATTCGCCGCGCTACTTCCATATAGATAAGCGACAGGGTTATAGGAATGCCGAGACGCCGGTCCAACACATCATTCAAGAACGAATTGAGAGGACTGTAATAGTCGACGGTATTGCCTCGGAACATCTCTTCGACAAACAGCACCTCGTTTACTGCGGCTATGCTCTCGCCGGGATCGCCGGTTTCGGTGATTTTCTTCCCGGCCCGCTCCCCGAATTGGTCGATTCTGCGGAGATAAGAGGTAAGATCCAGGTCGGGATACTCGATCCGGGCAAAAGTCAGAGCTGCCTTTGCCAGATCAATGCGTTCATCTTCGATCTCGGATCGAACCAGGCCCGAGAAAGCGTCAATTACCGCCGAACTGCTCCGCAACTTCACATAGAAATTGTACAGGAGTTCAGGATAGCTGCTGTTTCTTTTCAAGCGCGGTACGCGGCGCCATTGTCCGTGTTCCTGAGCCCGCACAGCCTAAGTAACTGCTCCAACCCAATTTCTCCGACATTGATCTAAGAAAAGAGTTAATATGTCAGTCGCACGGAGAACTACCATTTCACGTGCCGGCCATCAGCCATCAACGGAGGGCATCACGATGGTTATTTCCTATCGCTTGAAGCTTGCGGTCGTATTCAGCGCGTTCCTCCTCCTCCAGTCGGCCGCTGCCCAGAAGGGCGGCAAAGGAGGAGGCGTCAGCCCAACAGGCAACGTACCGACCATGACGCCTCCCAATACTCCCGATGTCACCCTGCAGCGACAGCCCATCTTTATTTCAGGAAAAGTAATGTTGGATGGCGGGATGACCCCGCCTGAGCCGGTACTCATTGAGCGTGTCTGCAATGGAATGGCCCGGCGCGAGGGATATACCGATGGCAAAGGTCACTTTGAATTCCAGCTTGGCCAGAACAATGGAATTCAGGATGCGTCTGAAAGCAGCGTTGACCCCCTGCAAACGAACGGCATGTCGGGAGATTCAAAGACTTCACAGGATTCCCGGCGCATGGCCCAGCTCATGGGATGCGAGTTGCGTGCTGTCCTGCCTGGCTTTCGCTCTTCGACTGTCATGATGAGGTTGGAGGACAACTTCGGGCAGCTCAACGTCGGCACTATTTTCTTGCGTCGCATGGACAATGTCGCAGGCTCCACCATCAGCCTGACTACCATGCAAGCTCCGAAAGATGCCCGTCATGCATTCGAGAAAGCCCAAAAAGATCTGGTTCAGAAAAAAGTACAAGAAGCTGAAAAAGAGTTGGACAAAGCCGTTGGTTTGTTCCCTCGGTTTGCCGCTGCATGGTCCCTGTTAGGCGAGGTCCATGAACGTCAAAACCTGCTGGACCAGGCCCAAAAGGATTACACCGAGGCTATTTCATCTGATCCGGTCTTTGTGAATCCTTACTTTGGGTTAGCCGCCATTGCTGTTCATCAGAAAAAGTGGCAAGACACGGTGAAGTTCACCGCGCAGATAGAAAAATTGAATCCCTTCGCTTATCCGATCGCTTATCTCTACAGCGCCGCAGCTAATTTCTATTTGGGTAACCTCGATGCAGCGGAGGAAAAAGCCCGCAAGTTCGAATCCTTGGATACCGACCACCGCCGTCCTGACATCGCTCTCCTCTTAAGCAATATCCTGGAAGGCAAGCACGATTATGCCGGCGCCGCGCAGAAGATGCGGGACTATCTGGCGCGTATCCCAAATGCTCCCAATGCTACCGCCTTGCAGGCCGAGGTCAGCCGGCTGGAGAACCTGAGCGTGCAAAAACAGGCCGCCGGCACGAATAAATAGATCGGATGGAAAAAACGGTAGTCAAGACAGCCCTGGCTCTATTGCTTTCGATTGCGGCATGGGGGCAGGTGGAGGCCAATCCCGGTCGTCCTACGGTTTCCACACCTGCAACGTTGACCCCTGTCGGTTACCTTCAATTCGAAACCGGCTTCCTTAACGCTTTGCACTCCGGAGAGTTCTCGCGGCGTTTCGGCTATACCGAGGTAGTGAAGTTCGCGCCCCTCAAGAGACTGCAATTGCTGGTGCAAACCGAGCCACTGGTTCGTTCTCACATTGAAAGCGGAATTGAC
This sequence comes from Candidatus Angelobacter sp., assembly GCA_035939495.1. Lineage (GTDB taxonomy): Bacteria > Acidobacteriota > Terriglobia > Terriglobales > Acidobacteriaceae > Angelobacter. The sequence goes on from DASZFU010000120.1 coordinate 16,670, forward strand.
CGGCATCCGGGCGAGGTGTTCCTGGGATTGCAGGGTGTGATTGTTTCGGGGGAAGGGCATCGGCCTACCGTTGCTCTCAGCTATTTCCGGCGCGTGTATGCAAGTCCTGCGCCTGAACTGGATATAGGAACCAACCGTCAATCTGCGCTCCTGTTGGTGAGTTTCGATGCTTACGGGTTCCACTTTGATACCAACGGAATCGTGACCGAACAGATCGAGGAACCGATACACCGTGCACAGTTTGGCCAGACTTTATCGATCTCTCATCCGATTGCCCCTCGTGTTGGAGTATCGGGAGAGATGTGGCACTTTACCCAGCCTTTGATCCACTCCAATGCCATCGGCGCGCTCTTTGCCACGTCGTATGCTTTGAAGAAGAATCTCGTCCTGGATGGCGGCTTCAATCGCGGCCTTACAAGCGGTAGCACGCACTGGGAAGCTTTTGTCGGTTTTACGTATCTCGTGCCCAAAAAACTATGGTGAGTTTGTTCAGAACGGCGCGCAACCGTGGTCAACCAGGAACTTCCTGGCTTTGCCTTCAGAAACAAGGTTATACATCCGATTGAATCGCGCTTCCCTTAAAGCCTGGTCTTTCGTCTTGTCAGGTTCCAGCTTGCGATAAAAAGCATAGACAAATCTGGCGTTCTCGAGATAGAGGCGTTCTTCCAGTTCGGTTTGCGCCAGAGTGCATTTGTTGCCTTTCACTCTATCTTTCTGGAACTCATCAATGCACAAATCTGGATGAGAGTAGGCAAGGGCTTGGCTCCTTTGGAACTCTTCCTGTTCAAATAATGGTTATTTGCACCTGATCATACCATTCTTCATGGGATAAAATGTCCGCCCATGAAACTCGCGCGCTTTCGCTCAATGCTCGTGGTCGTTGCGCTGGTGGCGACCATATTTCCCCTCGCTGCCTCTCGCCAGGAAACCGCGCTTGACCGCTATGTCCATGCTCCCGATCCCAGTTACAAGTTCGAACTGGTGAGTACGATTCCCGGGGATGGTTACAAAGCTTATGTTCTTTCCCTCACGTCGCAGACCTGGAAGCCTCCAATTCCAGCGGACCGGAGCGAGTGGAAACACTGGCTTACGATTGTGCGGCCTGACCAGATTGACCATGCAACCGGCTTCCTTTACATCACCGGCGGCTCCAACAAAGACAAGGCTCCCGAAAAAGTAGACGCGCTGATTGCGGAGATCGCACTGACCACCCATACCGCAGTTGCCGAGCTGCGCATGGTGCCCAATCAGCCTCTCGATTTCCCCGATGCCATCAAGCGTGAGCTGGTCGAAGATGAGTTCATCGCCTATACCTGGGACAAGTACTTGCGGACCGGAAATGAGCTTTGGCCTGCCCGTCTCCCAATGACCAAGAGCGCAGTCAAAGCCATGGACGCGGTACAGGAATTTCTCGGATCAGCGGCCGGTGGAAAAACCAAGATCGAGAATTTCATGGTAGCGGGAGGCTCAAAGCGCGGCTGGACTACCTGGACTACGGCAGCCGTCGACCAACGGGTCGTAGCGATAGCGCCCATGGTCATCGACCTGCTCAACAACGAGAAATCTTTCGAGCATCACTATCGTGCCTATGGATTCTATTCGCCGGCAGTCAAGGACTATGAAGATCTTGGCATCATGAAGCGCAACGGCACTCCGGAATTTCATAAGCTCATGCAGATTGAAGAGCCTTACGAATACCGCGACCGCCTGACCTTGCCCAAGTACATCATCAACTCCGCCGGAGACCAGTATTTTCTTCCTGACTCCTCCCGCTTTTACTTTGACGACCTGCTGGGAGAAAAATATCTGCGCTACGTGCCCAATACCGACCATTCACTCAAGAACTCCGATGCGCGCCAGTGCCTCATCGCTTTTTATGATGCTTTCCTGCGCAAACAGCCGCGCCCCAAATTTTCTTGGAAGTTCGAAGATGATGGCTCAATTCGCGTGACCACTGTCACCAGGCCCACGGAGGTCAGGCTTTGGCAGGCCGCAAATCCTGAGCATCGAGACTTCCGTCTGGTGTCCATTGGTCCCGCCTATCACTCGACCACGCTCACTGAGCAAAAAACTGGAGTGTACGTCGGCAAAGTCGATAAACCGGAAAAGGGCTGGACGGCATATTTCGTTGAACTGACCTACTCCACTGGCGGGAAGTATCCCCTGAAATTCACGACTGGAGTCCGCATCATCCCGGATACCTTGCCGTATGACCCGCCAAAATTCGCAGCGCGGGGAGGGGACTAGCGAGCTGTCAGCGGACTATCGCTGCCATTCCTTGGGACGTTCATGTGAGCTCATGCCGTAATCTCCATATACCCACACACGTGCTGCGTCGTAAAGCTCACGTAAGCGTGGACGATAGCTCCCTAATTTCGACCATGGTTGCAGATCACTATCACGTTCGCAAAAGAACAACTCGGCTGTAGCATCTTCGGCTTTCAATTCAGCAGCTCTGCCCAGTACCGCTGCAAGAACAGATACATCGAATGGGTGCAGATCAAGCTGTTCACCAGCCAAATTCAAGCTGCCAATCAGCATGTCCTCGTTCAGTGGGAACACCTTTAGACCGCTTGTGACCAAGAGTTGTTTAAGGCTTGCCTCGATACGAGTGAACTCCGCCACAGCTGTGGCCTGATAGGTATCAAGAGTCCTGCGGACTACCACATCGTCTTCAGGGGATAACGCGCCACTTTCCCTTGCCCATCGAAGGTATTTGAGGAACGACGCAATCTGTTTCACTGGATCAAAACGTTGCCTTATAACGATCCGGGCTTCAGGAACGCAAATACTGGGGAGATGCAAGGTCAACTCGCCTTGCTGCGCCTTTTCAAGTAGTTGGACAGCTTGTGGAACCTTGAAGTGCGCAGGCGCACAATAATCCACAACCCAGTTTGTCTCAACGAAAACATGGCTCGGCACGTTAGAGGTATCGGGGCGCTGCGGCACCTACTTCCCCGGAGGCGACCGTAGGGACGATGAAAGTCGTTAAGATTCCAGCCAGACGTGTGTCTGACACAGCATCGAAAGAGAAAATCTCAGGCAACGACTCGAGCCAACGTTGCACCGCATCTCCAAATTGCGCTTCTGAGGGACCATCCGCGTTTGGGGAATACACGGAACGCAGAAGCGGCTTGGCATCGAATTCGCCAAGCAGTTGTATCGATTCCGATGGGGCATCGGACGTATATCGATCCAGGTAGACTCTGAGGATCTCTGGTGTGAAGAGAAGCCCCAAAGGACAGGCAAGCCTTGCCATTGCGTTTTTCAATTGATGTTCGCCAATCTGAATGTCACGAGTCCGCAATCTAATCTGACAGATCAACCTCACTTCGTTGCTGTCTTTATCTCGGACAATGATGTCAAAATCGCCTGGCATGAATTTACAGTTTACCTGATCTCATGTTCGACGAGTACGACGAAATCGGGCCAGGGCTACTTTGAGACGCCACCAACCCAAAAAGGACAAAACAGAGAGAGTATGCAAATAGCCCAGATAATCACCAAGAGCCGAACGATTTTGCGAGGGCGGCTGTTCGGAAAAAGTTGTTTGTGCAGCCGCCAGACATTCCAAAACATGCGACGTTCTAAGCCTTCCAACTTGTTTGGCTTACTCAACGCACAGTGTCAACACAAAGTTGACAAACGATTGATATTCGTATATTATTCGCTTTGGCTAAGCATGAAATGACCGCTACTCAAAAAACGCGGTCATGTTCGGTACGAACAGTTTTTAGGGCCATTTACCTGGAAAACACGCCGTCATTCGCGGGGACGTTAACTTGAGCCGTTCTGCGGGCGTGAGCGGAGCGGGAGCCTGCAGGGCGAAACCCTGAGCGCGAGCGAAGGGTCTAAACAATTCGAGTCATTCGCGGGGACGTTAACTTGAGCCGTTCTGCGGGCGTGAGCGGAGCGGGAGCCTGCAGGCGAAACCCTGAGCGCGAGCGAAGGGTCTAAACAATTCGAGTCATTCGCGGGGACTTTAACTACCGTGGCTCATCATTAAATCCGGTTGGCGTAGCTTTACCCAAAATCATCCACTCGCTAAAATATTTTAGGATTAATCGCATCCGTCCACGGTGTCCACACCGTCCGCGAAAAGGTCGTAGCTAAACCCGAAATGGCGATTCTGAAAATTACCCAATTACCAACTTACCCATTTACCCAATTAAAAAAATTAGAAATTCCCAAAAGGAGTTCCCATGCGCCCCAGTCCGCAAACCATTCTCCTAAGAAACTCCACTGGCAAATTGGAGAGATACGTTTCCACTCCTGCTCGTCCTCCCTGGGAAACTGAAAAACACCACATCGAAGCCCGCCGTGATCGCACCTTCGCCGCCCTGCCCTTCCCGCCGTCCCAGCCGCCCATCTACGGCTCCAAAATCTACCCCGGACGCTTCGATACCTCCGACAGTCGCAACCCCTTCACTTGGACCTATGTCGAGGCCCAACTACCCGGCCATGGTGGCTTGGCTCGTCACTTCCTGCGGCGCTCCCCCGACGGCTACCTCCATCTCAAAGACGAACTTCTCGGCCAAACCTATCGTGTCATCGGTCACAACATCGATGACACCTATCCCGCCGAACCCAATTTCCTTCCCGAAAAGCCGCAAACCCGTACCCTCATCAGCGTCCACTGCGAAACCTATTACGGCGAAAATGATTATCCCATCCATCGCTATTTTGTGGCCGAGAAACTTCCTGATGGCAAACCCAAAGTCCCCTATGGCTTTACTGAAAATTGGCACGCTTTGCGAAAACTCGATGGCTCCTGGTGCTTTCGTCCCAAAACCGAATCCACCGTGCCCGAAGCCTGGCAACCTCACCTCCAACAACGCCACAAACTGGTCATCGACGTCCAAGCCGAAACCCGCATCGCCCAATCCGGCAAACCACAAGATTCCTCTATCTCACCTGGCGTACAGCCACCGCCGGCTGTGTTGAACGATGCCCAAGCCGAGCAAGATCAGGAGACCTCCTTCTGGGACTGGTTTCCATTCTGGAAATCCCGCAACTCATCGTCCCAAGCCAGCTCGGCGGCAACGTGGCAAGCCACGGAAACTCCATTAATCGAAAAGATCAAAGAAACAGCAACCGGGAACACTGAAGCGCAAAAGACTGGAGCACCGTCTCCTGTCCTGAGCTATCAGCCGAAAGCTTGCCCTGAGCTGTCAGCCGAAGGAGAACTCGCCTCTGTCTTGAAACAGCCGGACCCAAACCAAAATTATGGCAATCAAGCCTGCACTGAAATGCGCCGAAGTGGCAATTCCAATTATCCAATTACCAAATCTCCCCAGCCAACTCACCCAATTACCCAATCGGTTGGTCTTGGGCCCTTATCGAAACCGAGCGCGGCAGCACCAGGCATCGCCTCAAGCTGCCTCGCTCTCCCCAGGGCAGACTGCTCCTGAATCGCCAAATCGCTGGTCAGTCCTTCACCATCGTGACCACCAAGGCCGATCTCGGCCAACCTCCAGACCCCACTCCCGAAGCGCTATTCGAAGCCCGCAACTGGATGGCGCTCCAGCTTGATTCCAAAACCTATTGCGGTGCCGCTGCCCCACCCGACGGCTCCCCACAACTGCCTCCCGGCTTCGCCACAACTCATCGTCTCTTATTGAAAGAAGATGGTGCCTGGTGTCTGCTCCCCAAAACCGAAAACGAAATCCCCGCATCCTGGTATGCCAATCCAGGAACACAAAGCCCCAACCAAAGTTGAATGAAGCACAAGCCTCCAAAGAAGAGAAATCCGCAACTGCAACAAAAGCCCACGAAGCGGAAACTGAAACATCGGCAACTGAACCAGTAAACACGGTGTCGCAAACTGAAGCACAACAGCTTGTATTGAAAAAATCAGATAAAGAGCAGGAACCAAAAGCCTCAAAGCAACGAGGGGAGCCGAAGATCCCAAACCCAAATTATGGCAATGAAGCCTGCAGTGAGGCGAGCCGAAGTGGCAATTCCAATTACCCAATTACCAACTTACCCACTTACCCAATCCAGACCGGCCCAATCCAGATGATGTCCGATCTGGAAAAACTTATCGCCAACCATCTGGTCTGTACCGAGTCCCAACGCGTCATTCTGGCTCTCTGGATCCTCCACACCTATACCTGCGAGGCCACCCCGCTCACGCCTTATCTCAATATCTCCTCGCCCCTGGAAGAATCTGGAAAATCCACCTGCATGACCATCCTGCGCGGCCTCTGTGCCGACCCGTGGTGGCCGGTCGGATTAACCCCTGCCAACTTCCAACGCAAGATCAACGAAGATCATCCCACTGTCCTGCTCGACAACTGGCAAACCCTCTTTCGTGGCACCGACAGAAACAAGATCACGGGCTTCCTCCTGAGCGGCTGCGACCAGCCTCCAGATTTCAACGATGGCGATGAAGCCGGCACTGAGGCGTACCCAAGCGATTCCAATTCTGGCGCTGAAACCTGCGCTGAGGATGACTCCAATTACCCAATTACCAACTTACCCAATTACCCAATCCAAGACGCGTTCTGTCCCAAAGCCTTCGCTGGCCTGGAACCTCTGCCCGCGACCCTGGCTCGCCGTTCCATCCCCATCGTTCTCCAGCGTCCCAAGCCCCACGAGCAAACCCAGCCCGCGCGTCAACTCTTGCGCCCCAGAAACACTCGCAAGTTCACCTCCTGGATGGAAACGTTCGCCGGCGATCATTTCGATCAGATCCAAAAAGCGTTCGAAGCCTATAACGGCCAGCGTCAAATCCTGCCCGGACTCTCGCCTCACCAGCAGGACTCCGCCAAGGTCATGATCGCCCTGGCAGAAACTCTCGGCGGCCCCTGGCCGCAAAAAGCCCGCAACCTCGATGAGCGTACCTGGAGCGAGTTCAGCAAAGGCGAACCCATGACCGCCCAGGCCCTCGCAAAAATGTTGGGCAAATTCTTCAACATCTCACCCCGCAGCCAGCGCCGAGGCAAAAAAGAAAAACTCCGAGGCTACCAGCGATCCGACTTCCTGGAAGCCTGGGAGCGTTATCTGCCTCAAACTATGCCGGCCGCTGCGGGCGAGGTTTTGAAAACTTCAATAAAAGAGTCACCCGCGATCCAAAGGGACCAGAGATCAAAGCCGGGACACGCCCAATTGAGGTCAACCCAACCCGTATCCCAACCAATAAAAATGCGCCTTGTCTCAATGTCTCGGATCAAGATACGATTCCAAAAAGCTGTAAAAAAATTTGTATCCAAAGCGGCCGGCTTATTCACCGCCATCCGCTCCTGAATCGGACGATCAGTCGTCTAAAATAGTAGGAACCTTATGCTGATCAAGAAACAGAGTGACATACCGTCCTCGGAGATCACCTCGAAATCCATTTACATGGACCGGCGGAAATTCATGGCCGGAGTGGCGGCGACAGGCGCTGCATTGGCCACCGGTGTTTTTCTGCACAACGCGGCAACCACGCTGGAAACTGTGGAAGCCAATACCAAGCTGACGGGCATCACGAAGAGCCAATTCAGCACCAGCGAAAAACCCAACGCTCTGAAGGACATCACCAACTACAACAATTACTACGAATTCAGCACTGATAAGTATGAGCCCAACGGTTTGTCGAAAAATTTCCGTACCCGTCCGTGGACGGTTTCTATTGAGGGCGCGGTCACGAAGCCAAAAAAAATGGAGATCGATGACCTCATGAAGCTGGCCCCGCTGGAGGAGCGGATCTATCGTTTCCGCTGTGTCGAAGGCTGGTCGATGGTCATTCCCTGGGTTGGTTTTCCATTAAGCTCTTTAATCAAGCAGTTTGAGCCGTTGGGAAAGGCAAAATTCGTAGCCTTTGAGACCATCCTCGCGCCGAACCAGATGCCAGGCCAGAACCAGGGCGTGCTCTTGTGGCCCTACGTCGAAGGGTTGCGCATGGATGAGGCCATGCATCCGCTATCGATTCTCGCTGTAGGGATTTACGACGAAGTGCTGCCCAATGTGGATGGGGCACCCATCCGGCTGGTGGTTCCCTGGAAGTATGGATTCAAGAGCATCAAGGCGATTGTGAAGATCAAGTTTGTGGAAAAGATGCCGCCCACTTCGTGGAACCGGATGGCGCCCAATGAATATGGTTTCTATTCCAACGTCAATCCCCAAGTGAATCATCCTCGCTGGAGCCAGGCGAAGGAACGCCGCATTGGAGAGTTTTTCAAACGCGAGACCCTGATGTTGAATGGATACGGCGATCAGGTGGCAAGCCTTTATTCAGGAATGGACCTGCACAAAAACTTCTGATGGTATCTCCCAGGGAAAATCTGATCCGGGTGCTCAAGGTCGTGGTGTTTGCGCTGTGCCTTGGCCCGGCCGCCGTTCTCGCGTGGAAGGGCTTTCACGATCTGTTGGGAGCCAATCCCATTGACGTGATCACCCGCTCGACCGGCCGATGGACGCTTACTTTTCTGCTGATCACGTTGAGCATCTCTCCTTTCCGGCGCATCACCGGGATGCCGTGGATGATCCGTTTCCGCCGCATGTTAGGCCTTTACGCCTTTTTTTACGGCTGCCTGCACTTGATGACCTACGTCTGGCTGGATAAGTTTTTCGATGTCCATGAAATGCTCAACGACATCGTGAAACGCCGTTTTATCACCGCTGGGATGACTGCATGGGCGTTGATGCTGCCGTTGGCGTTGACGTCAACTACAGGATGGATCAGGCGGCTAGGCGGCAAGCGCTGGCAGATGCTGCATCGGCTGATTTATTTAAGCGCCGCCGCAGGTGTCATCCACTTCATATGGCTGGTAAAAGCCGATCTGCGAAAGCCACTTACCTATGGTGCGATTTGGGCTGCCCTGATCGCTTATCGGCTGATATTGTGGGCTGCTGCAAGGTTAAAATCCCCCAAAAAGCAAATGGCCGTTGGCTAGGTGATAAGCCTATAAAAGAAGTCTTGAGATTATCTCGCGCGTTCGCGCTTCGCGTCGCGAAACAAAGTAAGTTAAAATTTATCTGGATGATCCGATCCCCCGATCCCCTGATGGACCGATCACCCGATTCCTCTCACTGAATGGCCATTCAGTTTTCCCTCAAATTGGTATACACTGTTGCGGCAGAAAGGACACCTACCACATGTGGATCCGGAAATTTCAGCGTGACCGGAAGAAGGGCGTCGATTCCCCGATGCCTACGCAAGTTCTTTCCAATGAAGAATTCATTCCCCGTCCTCAGAGCAAGAAGCAAAAAGAGGTCGAGTACCTGATTGGCCAGATGGCCGAAGAGAAGTCCAGAAAGCTGGGCATGGATCGCCGCACCTTTATGGCAAGCGCCATGGGCCTGGCCACCTGCTTTGTCGCCTCCAACAAAGTCTGGGGCAAAGTCTGGGAAGTTGATGAAGCCGAAACCATGGACCAGGCTGCTTATGAGGCCAAGCTGCCAAAGAGCGAGTACTTCATCATGGATGTCCAGACTCACTTCACGGATGGCTGGACCCCCAACTTCCGCAGCATGGAGTTCATGAAGAACATGGGCTTCAACCTGAAAGACGATAAGGAGTCCTACAGCTTCAACCAGTTCGTTAAAGAGATGTTTTTCGATTCGGAAACCGAGATGATCGTGATTTCGGGCGTACCGGGTCCGCCCGAGAAAAACCGCGATGAAAGCGGCAAGATCCTCGAAGGCCGGGCTCGCGGCGGTGGTCCAATCCTGCCAAGCTGGTTGATGGCAGAGTCGCGCGATAAGATCAATCACTTTGCCCAGTCCCGCCGGGCCTTGAGTCAGGGCAACCTCGCTCCGAATCATTATTGGGACAAGACCAAGAACGCGATTGACAAGCCCGCAATGCTCGATCAAATGGAGCGCGAGATCAACGTTTACAAGATCGGTTCGTGGAAGTGGTATTGTCATACCGATCCAGGCCGCTCCGGGCATGGCTTCCAGCTCGACGATGACGATGCTGCCTGGTTCTACCAGGAGTCGCGCAAGCGCGGGTTGAAGACCTTCTCCGTTCACAAGGGATATTCGTATCAGTCCCGCATTCTGGGCCATCTGGCCAACCCGAAAGACGTGGAAAAGGCGGCTCTGAACAATCCCGATCTCACGTTCATCGTTTATCACTCGGCGATCCAGCACGGACCGAACGAGCCGGAATACGCCTCCGCGATGGATCCTAAGACGGGTGACTTTGCCTGGCACAACATTCTCATGGACATAAAGAAGCGCAATCCTCAGATCAACAACGTCTATCCTGAGATTGGCAGCTTCTTCAACGTCCTGGCCATCGCCGATCCTCCCATGGCCATGCACGGCATGGGCAAGAACATCAAGACCTACGGCGCTGACCACGTGATTTGGGGGACCGATTGCCTGTGGTGGGGTTCGCCACAGTGGGCCATTGATGCCTTCAAGCGCTTTCAGATCAGCGATGAGTTCTGCGAGAAGTTCGGCTATTCCAAGATCACCAAAGAAGACAAAGCCAAGATCTTTGGCTTGAATGCCGCCAAGATTTACGGCGTCAATGTTAAAGACAAACGTAAGCCCCTTTCACTCGACATTCTCGACAAGGCGAAGACGGCCTATCTCGATCTCAACATTCCGCGCGAGAATGCCGCGTACGGATGGGTTCGGGCGAACGACTAAAGGCGGATGATCAAAACCTACTTGATGGCGGCCCTGCTGGCGATGGCTTGTGCTTTCGCCTGGCAGGGCGCTGCCGGCAAGAAAGACACTAATCCTCAAAACACCCAAGCCAAATCCCAAGCTGCAGAAGTCCGGCATGATCATGTGGGCAAGCCTTTACCTGATTACATGACCGGCGACCAATGCCTCTTCTGCCATCAACGTGTGGTCGGCCCCACGTGGCAGCAGGAGCCGCACGCATGGACCATCAGGGAAGTGGGCGTTGCTCCTGCCGTTCCTAAAACGGCTGCAGATGCAACCCACATTATTGGCAGCCCGCAGCACTTCCATCCGCTCAAGCTGGTTGGTTACGGGAAATTCGCCCTCTTGGCGGCGGATGGCAAGACCTGGCAGGATGACGTCTTTGCGACAAAATGCGCCGGATGCCATACCACAGGTGTTGATCCGAAGACGCACGCGTTTTCTGCCTTCGCCTTCGATTGCTTTGCCTGCCACGGCGACATCCAGGAGCAGCACACTACAGACCCCAAGCTGGCCTTGCTGAGTTCCAAGCGTCCTCGCGAGCCACGCGAAATTGTTTCGGCCTGCGGCCAGTGCCATCTGCGCGGTGGACGTTCCCAATCCACCGGATTGCCCTATCCCAACAATTTCGTGGTAGGCGACGATCTGTTTGCCGACTTCAAAGTGGATCTCAAGCACGCAGACGACACCACTCTCAACGCGGCTGACCGTCACGTTTATACCTACACACGGAATGTAGTTGAACGTGGTTCCAAACAGACCTGCATGGACTGCCATCGCATCCATGGCGATCCGGCATTGAAACATGCAAGCTGCGTGGATTGTGAAGACCCGGCCGAAGCCGGAAAGAATGCAAAGCGGACAATCAGAAGCTCAACCTGCAACTACTAGAACATTCCGCCAGACTTGACGTGGAGCACACCCGCCCCCGGCGGTGTTGAGTTTTTCTATGGAAATGGACGTGACGAAACATTCTAAATCTCGTCTATTACATAAGTGATGGACAGTCCAAGCCACACAGTGAAAACCATCCCCAATTGCCAAGTGTTGTTCTTGTCTTTGGCAATCGTTACCGTAATCCTTGCTGGCGCACTGGCGTTCGGAACGCCGCCCCCACAGCCAAAAAGCGAAGTGCCTCCACCGTACCAGGTCAAGGGCAAGGTTGCCGAGCCCCGTATCTTCGCCGAAGGCATTGTTTCAACGGCCAACGACGAAATTGGAGGAGCGTTCAGTCCTGACGGCACAGAGTTTTATTTCGCCCAGTTCGCCCCGTACACGACCGTTCCTCGGCTCGGTTTGCTGTGCGTCTCGCGTTTTAGCAACGGCCATTGGAGTGCCCCCGAGGTTTTGCCTTTCTCCGGCCGTTACCTGGACTATCCGCCGAAATTCGATAGTTCGGGCAAACGCCTGCTGTTTGCTTCCTCGCGCCCTCTCCCGGACGGTAAGCGGGGCGCAATCCGAATTTGGGAGGTGGAACAAACCGCTTCGGGTTGGGGCGAGCCCCACCCGCTCCCGCCGCCCATTAATCAACCAGGCAGCTCCTGGAACGCAGATCCCTCGGTCACTTCGGATGGCACCTTGTACTTCAGCTCCGATCGTGAGGGAAAGGGCACTCTCCACATCTACCGTTCACTTTTCGCGAGCGGAAGATATGCGGAGCCAGAAAAGCTTGGACCGGAAATCAACTCTGAGTTTAATGACTACCAACCTTATGTGTCGCCCGATGGAAAGATTCTCCTCTTTAGTTCCGTGGGCTCACAAGTGCCCCCGTATCGTCATCGTCCCGAGGAACTGACTGGGGGTGGCAGGCCCTACGCGCGGGGCGATCTCTACGTGAGCTGCAACAAAGCGGGGAAGTGGAGCACCGCGCGACATCTCGAACACAACATCAATACGGTAGCTGAAGAAGAATTTCCGTTTCTGACTCCGGATGGACGTTATCTTTTCTTTAGCAGTGACCGGAGCCCGTTCACGGTGCCGGTGGCGAAGCGCCTTGACTATGTGCGCTTGCAGCGGCAATTGCGTTCCGTTTACAACGGACACGGGAACGTTTTCTTCATTGATGCGCAGGCCTTGGATCTGCCCAAATGACGGCGTTCGAATACATGAGATTGAGATACCTGGTCGCGCTAGGCGCGACCGCTCTGTTGGCGGCAACCCTCGTAGCGAAGAGCTTGCCTGCTGATTCTCCGGATGCCCCTACTCCCGAACTCATCGGGGAAGGTACTGTCTCAACCCCAGCCGATGAGTTTGGCGGTGCTCTTTCTCTCGACGGGACCAGTCTCTACTACGACATTACGGTACCCCCGCACTATCTATATGTTTTGTGTGAATCGCGCTTGATCAATGGAAAATGGCAAAAACCTGAAGTCCTGCCATTCTCGGGCTTGTATCGGGACAGCGATCCTGTACTCACGCCTGACGGCAAAACCTTGCTGTTTGCTTCAGATAGGCCACGGCACGGAGTCGCTAGCAATCGTTTCTACATCTGGGCAGCCGACAAGACAGCCACAGGTTGGAGCAAGCTGCGGGCTCTCGAAGGGCCGGTGAATAGCGAGGGCAGTCAGGTATTTGCATCGATGGCACGGAATGGCAACCTCTACTTCACATCGGATCGCAACAATGGTCGTTTTGATATATATCGTTCCCGGTTCGTTAATGGAGAGTATCAGCCAGCGGAGGACCTTGGGGAGAACGTCAACGGTGAAGGAATCTGGAGCCTGGAGGCACTAGTTGCCCCGGACGAAAGTTATTTGCTGATCGGCAGCTTCGGACGCCAACCCAGCTTTGGAAATTCGGATCTGTTCATCAGCTACAACCAGAACGGAACGTGGTCGAAACCGAAGAACCTCGGGCCAGTCATCAATACAGCAGCACGGGAATACAGTCCAAGAGTGACCCCAGATGGCAAGTGGCTCTTCTTCACCAGTGAACGCGGGATGCAAACCGAGCAGCGTGATCAGCCTTACTCGAATGACGAATTCCGAAAAAGAGCGCAAGGGATATTCAATGGGCTCGGGAACATTTATCGCATCCCTATGGAATACGTGTTGCGAACGACGATGCCATGAATTTGGCGATGAATTGCGATCTCTGCGGACTCTGTGTTTTTCTACTCGCAAAAAAATTCGCACGATTTCCATGAAACCGGCGCAATAATCTTCAACCTGCGCGTTCTATTTAAGCGGGAACAAGCGCTGTAAATGTTAGAATAATAAGGAGTAGGACCTCTCCCAACTCATTATTCCGTGGCAGAATTCCTGGTTGATATTCATGGCAGAATTCCTGGTCAAGATGGCTGATGAGCGCGGTAACGTGCTCGAACAGGTGGACAACGGATTCTCCGAGCAGGAGGTTCGCGACCGCTACATGCAGCAGGGATACCTGGTGTATTCGGTTAAAGGCCGTACCGGATTGTTGACAGGCGGCCTGTTGGGCCGCAAGAAGCACATTAAGACCGACATCTTTATTATCTTCAACCAGCAGTTATATACCTTGATCAAAGCCGGATTGCCCATGTTGATGGTGCTCGATTTATTGGCGCGCCGTCAGCGCGACCCGAACTTTAAGTCTCTGCTGGGGAACGTTCATGAACGGGTACGCAGCGGGCAATTGCTCTCCGAGGCTTTCGAGGCGCAGCAGGTGGTTCCCAAGGTCTACACGACCAGCATTCTGGCGGGTGAACGAAGCGGCAACCTGCTGGAGGTGCTCAACCGTTACATCTCCTACCAGCGGATCACATCGACATTCCGCAAAAAGCTGATTTCCTCGCTCTGGTATCCGGCGCTGTTGTTTCTGGCTCTTACTGTGATGCTCTCGTTCCTTTTCACCTATGTGGTGCCCCAGTTTGCATCTCTCTATAGCGATATGAATGCCTCGCTTCCAGACATCACCAAATTGCTGCTGGCGTTCGGAACCACAGTACGGGGTTATTTCTTCATCATAGTGCCGGCGCTGATCATGCTAGTTCTGGCAGCCGTGATATGGAGTCGTTCAGCAAAGGGAGGAGAGACCCTGGACAAGCTGCGCTTCAAGGTGCCTCTCTTTGGCAGCATGTGGCTGAAATACCAGGTTGCCTTGTTTTCCCGTACGCTGGCCACGCTGCTGAGCGGAGGCCTGCCTTTAGTCCCATCACTCGAGACGGCCAGAAATGCAATTAGCAGCCGCAAGGTTTCAGGACTGATTGAAACCGCCGGGTCACGAGTGCGCGAAGGCCGCTCTCTCTCCTCCAGCCTGGAAGAGACGGGTTTTTTCCCGGACATGGCGGTGGAGATGATCGAGGTAGGCGAATCCACCGGCGCGCTAGACGCCATGCTGAACTCCGTTGCCGAGTTCTATGAAGAAGATGTCCAAAACGGCATGACGGCCGCTATGCAATTAGTCGAGCCAATCATCCTTATATTCATGGCCATCATTATTGCCATCGTACTGATCGCTTTGTACCTTCCAATTTTTTCGTTGGGAGGGCAATTGTCGGGGGGATAGGGACCTATTATGAACCAAAAGACTTCACATACGAACCATGAAACCGCGGCCCAGGCCAACGGGCATGGGACCTCCAGCGAGCAGCGAATGCGTGAACTGGCGCAACGATATCGCAGCGAATTTGTGGACCTGCGCGATTACCATCTGGACGCGGAACTGTTCAAGTCGATCCCTGTAGACCTGATGTTTCGTTACAATTTTGTGCCTTTACAGGAACAGAATGGAGATCTGTGGATTGCGATCGCCGATCCCAGCAAGCTGATGATGATTGACGAAATCGGCTTTCTCCTGAATCGCCGCATCAAGACCAAGGTAGCCACCTTAGGCCAGATCAACGAGATTCTCAAAAAGACAGAGCAGTCACAGCGGGTCCTGGAAGAAGCCAGCGAAGGTTTCGTGCTCGATGTGGTGCATGAAGAAGAAGGGACAAGCGACGAGAACCTCTCCATTGACAGGATTACTGCGGAAAACGACATCAGCCCGATCATTCGCCTGGTGGACACTACGATTTTTACCGCGTTGCAGCAGCGGGCAAGCGATATCCACATTGAATGCGAGAACGATTCAGTAGTGGTCAAGTACCGCATCGATGGCGTGTTGCAGCCTGCCATGGAGCCGATCAAAAAAGAGCATCAGTCCACCATCATCACGCGCGTGAAGGTCATGAGCGAGTTGGATATTGCCGAGCGGCGCGTACCCCAGGACGGACGCTTCCGCGTAAAATACAACCACCGCCTCATCGATTTCCGCGTCTCCATCATGCCTACCATCCACGGCGAAAACGCGGTTCTGCGCGTGCTCGACAAAGAATCGATGAGCGAGAAGTTTCGCAACCTGGTGCTGGATGTGGTCGGCTTCGATGATGACGACCTGCGCAAATTCCGGCACTACATCGCCGAGCCTTACGGCATGGTGCTGGTGACAGGTCCCACGGGCAGCGGCAAGACCACAACGCTCTATGCCGCTTTGAATGAGATCAAGACGGATGAAGACAAGATCATTACCATCGAGGATCCGGTTGAATACCAGATCAAGGGCATTACACAAATTCCAGTGAACGAAAAGAAGGGGCTGACCTTTGCGAAAGGGCTGCGCTCCATTCTGCGCCATGACCCTGACAAGATCATGGTGGGCGAAATTCGCGATCAGGAAACCGCACAAATCGCGATCAACTCCGCGCTCACTGGACACCTGGTATTCACCACCGTCCACGCCAACAACGTTGTGGATGTGTTGGGGCGCTTCCTCAACATGGGAGTGGAGCCCTACAATTTTGTCTCCGCTCTGAACTGCGTGCTGGCGCAACGGCTCGTGCGCGTGATCTGCCCTCATTGCAAACGGCGGGTTGTCCATGATGATGATGCCTTGCTGGCCAGCGGGCTCGACCCGAAAGAATGGGGCAAAGTGGCTTTTTACGAAGGCCAAGGCTGTATTGAATGCGCGGGTTCGGGTTATCATGGTCGTACTGCCATCCACGAACTGCTCGACCTCACCGATCGCATCCGTGAGTTGATCCTGGAGAAGAGGCCATCCTCAGAAATTCGCAGGGCCGCGCACGAGGAAGGAATGAGATTTTTGCGCGAATCGGCGCTTAACAAGGTAAAAGCAGGGATCACCACGCTCAAGGAGATCAATAAGGTCACATTTATTGAGACCAGCCGCTAACTATGGCCCGAATCAAACAGTCCGGAGTGCGCCCATCGTTGGCTTGCGAGATCACGCCCAGTCACGTGATTACGGCGCGTACTTCCCGAAATTCGCAACTGCTGGATATGATCACCTCCCGCCGCTTGCCTGACGGCGCGCTGAAGCCCGGCATGGGTGAAAAAAACGTGCTCGACGCTGCGGCGCTGGCCACTGCCATCAGCGGCGCTCTGGCTTCCGTGGGTGGCAACTCGCGAGATGTAATCGCCATACTGCCGGATGCCGCTATCCGCGTTTTGCTGCTTGAGTTCGAGACCTTGCCGGGCAAACCGCTGGAAGCGGAAGGCGTGGTCCGCTTCCGGCTGAAAAAGGCGCTGCCCTTCGACGTGGAACATGCTGCCCTCTCGTATGAATCGCGGCGCGTTGGCAACTCCGTTCAGGTGGTGGCCGCCATTTCTCCGAAGGAGGTCGTGGAAGAATACGAGTCTGCTTTTCGTGCCGCCGGCTACTCTCCCGGCGTGTTGCTGCCCTCATCACTGGCCGCCTTGGGCATGATTGAGGGTCAAAAGCCCACGCTTATGCTGAAGGTCGATCCTCATAGCATTACGGTAGCGGCTGCCGAGCGAGAGCAACTCCGCTTGATGCGGACCCTCGATAATCCTCATGGCGAGAATGTAAGCGCCACCGAGCTTGCGGAAGCCGTATTGCCATCGATTATGTTTTTCGAAGATACATTTGGAACCGGGATTGAAAAGATCTTTGTGACGGGCATGGCGTCCATTCAGGAGGTGGGGCCTATGCTCTACGAGCATACGGGCGCGCGTGTCGAAGAGCTGGCGCCGATCATCTCTTCCGGACAGCTTCTAAGCGGTGACAACCTTCCTGCCTCGATGATGGCCGGAGTTGCGGGGGCCTTGCTCGGATAATGCGTTTTACCATCAATCTGGCTTCCCAGAAATACGCCGATGCCCGGCAATTCTACCTGCGCTGGGGCGGAGCCGTGGTACTCCTGCTTCTGCTGACCGTGTTGCTCGGCATGAAGGCCCGTTACAGCTATCTGAGCGCGCGCCAGTCTGGAAAATATGTTGCCGAACTGAAAGAAAAGATCAGGGTGAAGGAGCAACAGCGGGCGAAAGCCGAAGCGGTGCTCAACCAGCCTGAAAATCACGATGTGCGGGAGCAGCTTTCCTTTTGGAATAAGCAATTCAAGCAAAAATCGTTTTCCTGGACAGAGTTGTTTACCGACCTGGAAAAAATGATGCCTGGGCGGGCCTTTGTGGTATCGATCACGCCTGCGCTTACGTCCGATGATCGGCTACAGCTCAAGATGACGGTAGTCGGAGAAAAGGCTGATGATGGCAACGAGTTGATCAGGAGGATGGAGAAATCGGAGCGCTTCCGCTTTCCTACTTTGACGGATCAATCGACACTGACGCAGGCGCAAGGGAAGGGGGGCCCTCTCACCCAGTTTGCTATCAACACTTATTACACGCCGGCCAATTGGATCCAACCAGCTCCCGCAACGGGTAAGGAGGGCATGTAATGACCTCGTTGGGACCAATGCGGCAGAAGTTTATTATTGTTCTTATAGTTTTGGGCGCAGTGAATCTGGGGTTGGTTGCCTATCTCTTCTGGCCTGGACGATCTACTCCGGCGGGGCGGCAGCGCGAAGAGCATGAATTGCGGCAGCAACTGGTTCGCGTCACCCATGAAGTCGCGCCGCTTGAGGGAATTGATCAGACGTTGATCAAGACCCGGGATGACGTCAAAAAGTTCTATAACGAGCATGTGGCTACCCGCTGGTCGGGGGTTTCAGAAAAGATCAACAAGCTGGCCCAGGAAAATGGCTTTCCTCCTCCAGTGGTGCACTATAAAGCGGAAGACACTGAATTGCCCGGTCTTAAGCGCGTGAAAGCTGACATCACGCTGGCCGGAGATTATCCGAAGATTGCGCATTTCATCAACGCCATGGAGCGTGACAAGTTGCTGTTTAACATTACCCAGATCAATCTCAACGGCCAACAGGGAGGAAGCTCGGTCGAATTGCAGATCAGGGTCGATACCTTTTTGAAGGAAACGTAAGTGAAGATCGGAACTGAAGACAGAAAGAAGGCCATCTGGATGGGCGTGCTGCTGGTGATCGCCCTGCTGGTGGTGTGGCGCGCCCTGAGTTCGATGGGATGGCTTGGGGAATCCGTAACAACCGCCGCTTCGGCGAGGCCGTCGCAAAATACGACGGGGCCATCGAACGTCCAGAAAAAAGGCAACGCTCCGCGAGTCCTGGAAAACAATCTCGATCCAAATTTGCGCACGGACCTTCTGGCCGCCAGCCAGAGGGTCGAATACGAGGGAGGAAGCCGTAATATCTTCCGCATGGAAGTGCCTCCACCGCCGCCACCAACGCCCATGCCGACTCCTGTACAGCCAGTGCGGGTCGACCCACCGGGGCCGCCCCCTCCACCCCCTCCACCTCCGATTACGTTGAAGTTTTTCGGATTTGCCAATCGCTCCGGGGAAGCCAAGAAGATTTTTTTGTCGGATGGCGACGAAGTTTTCGTGGCCAAAGAGGGAGACATTGTGAATCGCCGGTATAAGATTGTGCAGATCAGCAACACCTCGGTGCTGGTGGAAGATGTACTTAACAACAACCGCCAGCCGGTTCCGTTGACGCCGCAGAATTAGGGAACTGAAACATGAAACGTGGCAAATCGCGAAGTCAAAAGGGCTATGTGCTGCTCTCGGTCATGTTGTTGATGGCTTTGATGCTGATTGCCCTCAGTATTGAAGCTCCTCGAATCCGCCAGCAGATCAAACGGGAGAAAGAGGAAGAGCTGATTCATCGAGCGCGTGAATACACGACAGCCATCAGGAGGTTTTACCGTAAGTTCGGACGCTATCCGCTGACTATCGAACAGCTCGAAAACACCAACAATTTTCGTTTCCTGCGCAAGCGCTACAAGGACCCTATGACGGGAAAGGACGATTGGCGGCTGATTCACCAGGGCGAGGCGATCTTGAAGGTCCCAGGCAGTGGAGGTGCTTTAAGTGTGAATGGCCCCCAAGGCGGCGGCAACACCTTCGGCAACCCCGGTTTTAGCCAGCCGACCCCGAGTCCGACGCCCTCACCAACTCCGCAAGGCCCGGGCGGCGACAATTCGTCAAATGCAAGTGGCTCCCCGGCAGGAGGAAGCAGCGGATCGGCATTTGCCACCTTCCAGCCCGGGGCTGGTGGGATCATTGGAGTGGCTGCCACACGCAAGGAAGAGTCCATCAAGATTATCAACGATAAGGATCACTATAACGAGTGGGAGTTCGTCTACGATCCCCGTTTTGAGCAGCAGCAACAGCTTGGAGGCGGGATGAACGTCCCCAACAATCCTAATAGCGGCCAAGTGATGGGAGGTGGTGGTCCGACCCCGCCAACCGATACGCGAGTAAAGCAGTGATTAGACGCTGAAGGAAGACCCGCAACCGCAGGTGCTCTTTACATTCGGGTTTTCAAACTTGAAACCTGCAGCCTCGAGGGTTTCGACGTAATCGACGACGCAGCCGTTTAGATACATGGCCGAAGTGGCGTCAACGAAAACCTTCAGGTCGTCGAAGGTATAAACCTTGTCCATGACGCCGGGGGCGTTCTCAAACGACATGGAATAAGAGAATCCAGAGCATCCGCCGCCCACTACGCCAATGCGCAAACCCGCGGGAACCGGGTTCTGCTGGCTCATGATTTCCTTTACCTTGCCAATAGCGACCGGGGTGAGATCTACAGGAGTGCTTACTGGTGCTTCGACATTCGGGGTAGTGGTTGTGGCCATGGTATTTTAAGTTCTCCTAAAAACTTGATTATAACACTCAATTAGATGGCGCTGGGTCTTTTCGGTCGCAGAGGGTTGTCCCGGACCGCCTAAAAAATTGTGGCATTTCGGGATATCTACGGAGCTATAATCGGCTCAGGTTCCACTCTACCCATCGCCGTTGCGTTCCCAAACGGCCTTCGAGTAAGCGGGACGGGTCCAAGACAAACGGTTCCAAGACAAAAGGTGGTGTCCTATGATGCCTGCACTGCTGATCCTTTTGGCCGGTTTTTTCACTGTTCTCGTCGTGCTGCTGATCTACCGGAGCACCCTCTCGATGCATGAAGATGATCAGCTTTTCCTGGATGACGCCAATATCCATCTGGCCAAAGAACAGGAAGAGCTCACCATCAAAATGGACAGACTCAAGCCGTGGATACGTCTCTCCGGC
This sequence comes from Candidatus Angelobacter sp., assembly GCA_035939495.1. Taxonomy (GTDB): domain Bacteria; phylum Acidobacteriota; class Terriglobia; order Terriglobales; family Acidobacteriaceae; genus Angelobacter. Next base: position 37,652 of record DASZFU010000120.1, read on the forward strand.
GCTGCGTCAGCCTTGCTGATCATGGTGATCGCAGGTATGTTCGTTTACGCGCGCATTAACCAGTAGCCGAGGGAAGGTTTCTCGGCGATTCGGTATTGGTCGTCACCGAGGAAGAAGAGGTGTGCCGGATCTGGCTACCCGCCAGGTGCCGAAGGCGCGGGAGATAGTAGGTCACGGTATCTGGCTGAACTCTGGATGCATTCTTGACAATTCGTTCCAAAATACCTATAATCAACAGCAATGGCACGCCCCAAAGAGTTTGATACTGTTGTTGCGCTCGACGAAGCGATGGACCTTTTCTGGTCCAAGGGCTACGAGGCTACTTCGATGAGCGATCTTGTCGAGCATCTGGGGCTGGCGCGGCAGAGTGTCTACGATACGTTTGGGGATAAGCACGCCATTTACATGGCAGCGCTTCGGCGTTACTGCGAACAACGGCTGGCCTGGATGGTTCCACTGTTTCGTAGCGAGCGTCCCCTCCGCGCTATATTGCGCGAATACCTGGAGCACACGATTGAGCGGTCTTTACAAGACCAACAAGCGCGTGGCTGCATGCTTATCAACGCAGCAGTTGGCCTCCCCTACGAGGATGAGGAGGCCCGGAATCTCGTTGCCGAGACATGGAAGACCGGCGGGCGGGAGATGGTAGCCATGCTGCAGCGGGCGCAGGAGCGTGGCGAGATCGGAATGCACCAGAACCCTTCGGCGCTGGCCCGTTTTTTTGCAAGCGTCATGACTGGAATATTGGTCCTCTCGAAGACCACACGAAACCGACAAGCACTTCAGGATGTGGCCGAGGTAGCACTCAAGATATTGGGGTAAATTTTTTTGCCTGATTATAGACCAATCGTTCTGGAATGCCGTTGAGGCTTCAACAGACGTTTTGGCGGAGGCGGAGATTGAGCGCCTAAGAAGTGAGGGTTTCCATGGTTGGCAGGTTCGCTCTGGTCTTGGTAGTGGCGTCTGTCGTTACAGCGTTCGCAGAAGAAGTTCCTCTGAAAAGCTGCAAGCAATTGCCGATGGTGCAGGCCACGGTAGGGAAAAGGCAATTTCAGTTCCTGTTGGATACCGGCGCGACAACAACATTGTTGAACCGCAATTTTTTTTCGAGCGTCGAGTCGTCGGAAATAACCATGAGCTCCTGGAACGGTGCGTTTGCGACCAGGGGAGAAGAGGTACGGCTGAGCGATTTCAGGATTGGGGAGCATCAGCTCATGAATCTCAGGCTGCTGGCCGTTGACTTGACCGCTTTGGAAAGATCTTGTGGAAAACGAGTGGATGGCGTTCTGGGCGTCGATTTGATCGCCCAACTGGGCCTCACCATCGACTTGAAGAACCGGGTAGCAACGGTAGCCGGCGGCGCAAAGACCGAAGAGACACAGTTTGCTGAACTGCATCGCCAGCAATCGGCATGCGAGAAGGCATTTAATCGGTCTGACGACAAGACCTTTGGGGAGTGCCTCGATCCCGAAGTTGTTTTCCTCGCCTTTGGCGGCGATTTCCACGGACGTAATTCAGTCGTGAAATATCTCAAGGAAAGATACTTCGGACGCACTCCGGCGGTGGTGCTTTCGCTTAAACCGCGAACGTCACATGCGATCGGCGACGTGATCTGGGAAGAATACGAACTGCGGATCACGCTTCCCAGCCAGACCATCAAGGCGAGGGGAACAGCTCTCTACCACAAGATCGGCGAACGCTGGCTGATATTGAACATGAACCACTCCACGCGAGAAGCTGATGATGGCCAATAGTTCTTGGCTGGGTATATGATTGAAGGTACAGATAATCCTCACATTTTCGTTTCACCTGGCGTGGGCAGGGAAATAGTCGAATATGCGCGTACTCATCACAGGAATTACCGGGCAAGACGGCTCTTACATGGCCGACTTTTTGCTGGAAAAAGGCTACGAAGTTCATGGACTGGTGCGACGGAGCAGCCTGGAAAAATATGACCGCATTGAATCCATCGTCGATCGGATCAAGTTTGTCGAAGGCGATCTTACCGATCAGGGCTCGTTAGATGCAGCCATCAAAGAGGTTCAGCCGGATGAGGTCTATAACCTGGCGGCACAAAGTTTTGTTCCGGTGTCGTGGAACCAGCCGGTGCTTACCGCCGATGTAACCGGACTGGGAGTATTGCGGACGCTGGAAGCGATTCGCAAGCACTGTCCAACGGCCAAATATCTTCAGGCTTCCAGCTCCGAGATGTTCGGCAAAGTGAAAGAGAAGCCGCAGACGGAAAAGACGCCTTTTCATCCTCGCAGCCCCTATGGCGTAGCCAAGGTATTCGGCCACCACATAACCGTGAATTACCGGGAGAGCTATGGATTGTTTGCCTGCTCATCCATCTGCTTCAATCACGAGTCGCCCCGGCGCGGGGCCGAATTTGTGACCCGCAAAGTCACCCAACATGCGGCCCGTATTAAGCTTGGCCTGGCTGACCGGCTGAAAATGGGAAACCTGGACGCACAGAGAGACTGGGGTTATGCAGGGGACTATATCCTGGCGATGTGGCTGATGCTGCAGCAGGACACGCCCGACGATTTTGTGATCGCCACTGGTGAGACGCATAGCATCAACGAACTTCTGGATGTGGCTTTCTCCTATGTGGGGCTGGAGTGGAAAAAGTACGTTGAAATTGATCCCAAGTTGGTTCGTCCTGCAGAGGTAGATTATCTATGTGGCGATGCCAGCAAGGCGCGCCGCATTTTGGACTGGAAGCCCAAGGTGAATTTCCGCCAATTAGTGGAGATGATGGTGGAGGCCGACCTGAACGCGCTCAACAGCAGCGCCTCCCAGCGCACCGTGATCGCCGGTAGATGAGGAAATCCCGGTTTTCAGCTTGATCCATGCAAACTTCACTCCATAGACGCGACTGGGAGGAAATGGCGAAAGTCGATCCTCTGTGGGCGATTCTCTCGGATCCGGCAAAGCGCTTCAGGAACTGGAACCTGGAAGAGTTCCTGCGCACCGGCGAAGCCGAAGTCGCCGCTCTTATGGTAGCGGCGAAGCAGGCCAACCTTCCCAGGCAGCATCGCTACGCCATCGACTTCGGCTGCGGCGTAGGACGCCTGACCCGCGCCTTGAATACGTACTTCCCGGAATGTCACGGCGTGGACATTTCGGCCAGCATGTTAGAGATGGCGAAGTTACACGCCCCCGGTTGCAGCTTCCGGCTGGCTGAAGACCTAAGCTCCTTTGCCGATGGATGCGCTGATCTGGTCTATTCTTCGATGGTCCTGCAACATCAACCGGACCGCAAGCATGTTTCCGGGCTCATTGCCGGCATGATTCGAGTACTGGCTCCGGGCGGGCTGCTCGTCTTTCAAATGCCTCTGCATCTGCCGTGGCGCAACCGTCTCCAATTGCGGCGCAGAGCCTACCGCTTGTTGCGCACTCTTGGGTTCAGCCACACATTTGCCTACGAACGGCTCAAGCTGAATCCGATTCGGATGATATCGCTGCCGCAAAATGAAGTAGAGAGCATTGTCCGGGCAGCCCATGGCGCGGTGCTTCGCGTGGATCACACGGGCAAATTTACCCATCCATTTATTAGCGGGATTTATTTTTGTATGAAACCGTAGCAGAATTTGGCCACGAATTAACGCGAATGAACACGAATCCGTCTAACCTTTTTTAATTGTGGACCATTTCATTTGATCTTGATTCTGAGGGAGCAATTGTATCGATAAGGCTCTTTGTTAGAACCCTCTTGAAAAATTCGTGTTTATTCGCGTTAATTCGTGGCAAAGATGGTTTTTTGTCTTAGCCAACCAGCAAGCGATAGGTTTCGAGCACCTTCAGGGCGAAGTTTTCAGGCTTCAACTGTGCGGCACGGCATAGACCCTGTTGGATCAACTCTTGTTGCAGTGCTGTGTTTTCCAGGACTTGGTGGATGGCCTCCGATATTGAGGAGACATCCAATGGGTCGACCAGTAGCGCACCCTCCCCAGCTACTTCCTCCAGGGAGGATCCATGGGAGGTGATGGTCGGCACGCCGCTGGCCATGCTCTCCACTACGGGTAAGCCAAAGCCTTCAAAGGTCGAAGGGAATACAAAGACCTCAGCGGCGTTATAGAAGAGGGGAAGATCATCGTCGGAAACATAGCCGGGGAAGACCACTGACTTTTCCAGCCCCAGTTCGCTGATCTTCGCAAATAACATTTCTGCCTGCCAGTCTTTCTTGCCAACGATGACGAGCTTCGTTTCTTGCCGCTGGAGACGCGCATAGGCTTCGACCAGGCGCGGCAGATTTTTTCTCTGCTGGAGCCTGCCTACGTACAGGATGAACGGTGAATCAATTCCATAGGCACGCGCGAGATGTTCCCGGCAGGCTTTCTTGTCGCGTGGACGGAACCGCTCGGAAGCTGCTTGATAGGCGATTGAAATCTTTTCTTTAGGAACGCCATACGTGCGTTCGATATCATCGGCTGAGAATTGTGAAACGGTAGTGATGTGGTTGGCGCGGGCGGCCGTTTTCCTGACCTGTCTTCTCATGCGGGCGCCCTGCAGCGGGTGAAAGAATTCAGGAAAGTGCTCATGCGCCAGATCGTGAATGGTCACAACCGTTTTCGTTTGGGTAAATGGAGGCAGGACATACTGACAGTGGAAGACCTCCGGCTTTGCTTTTCGCAGCAACCACGGAAGGGCGAACCCCATTCTGAGAACCGGATTCTTTGGTATGGAAACGAGCGAGAATCGAGGATCGCGGGCAATTTCCGGTATGGCATCCTTGCCTGTATGGAAGACAGTGTACTGATTGTCGCTTTGGTCCTGAACGAGTCCACGCAGAAGTTGCCGAAAGTAGGTTTCGTTGCCCCCGGCCTGTGATCCTATGCTATGCGCGTCAATCGCGATTTTCATGCCGGTATGGGCTTCTCATCTCTTCTAGGTGTAGAGCATCAGTATACGCAAAGCAGGTGAGCCAGAAGCAGAATCTTCACAAGAGAGCACAGCGTAGCGGAGCCACAACCAAAAAATCAAAACCCACCACGGAGACACTGTTTAATTTGTGAATTAAGCGATGGTCATCAAATTCAACTGCTTCAATCAGAACAAAGTGTTCACTAGGGACACCTGACTAATCAGGCCCAAGAAGCCGTATTGGATCAATAGCTGTGGCCTTCCACGCGGGATTCAACATTGAGGCCATTGCCAATAATCCCAAAACACCCAGCACCAACAGCAACGTGAGCGGGTCATATTGCCACGTTCCATAAAGTAGAGCCGAAAGGAGATGGCCAAACCAAATGCTCAAGAGTGCTCCACCAATAAGACCCGCAACAATTGGCATCCTGCCCCAAGTCAGCACCTGCTGAAAAATATGCGTTTTCCGCGCTCCCAAAGCCAACCGTACGGCAAGTTCTTTCTGTCTATTTTTTGCTGTATACGTGATAACGCCGTAAAGGCCGATTCCTGCGAGACACATGCAAACCAGCGAAAATGCAGACATATAGGCGGTCCGCACTCGACGGTCAAACATGGAGGCATCCAGCAAATGGCTTAGGGTAGTGATCCGGCCAAAAGCGAGATCGGGATCTACAGTTTTAATCACCTTTCTCATTGCGTCTACGACCGACTTCGGATCAGAAGAAGTATGGGCTATTAAGTCGATACCAGCCCAAGGTGCTTGCTCATACCTGAGAAATAATGCTGGCCGGGGCGGCTCGCTTATCGAAGTGCTTCTCATATCGCCCACAATCCCCACAATCTGGTAATTAACCCTTCCTCCTCCAACAGTAACAACAAGACCAAGAGGCTCAACACCAGCCAGATATTCTTTAGCAAAAGCCTCATTGATTAGGCAGACATGGGGGCCCTCTGAACCATCACTATCGATAAAAAATCTACCGCGCCGGAGAGCAATCCCCAAAACGCGGAAGTAATCTCCAGTCACAATCGCCGTGTTAACCCCGCTCACCTTCTCATCTGATTCTGCAGCGGATGGAAGCTCAATATCGTAGAGTGCCTCCCCCCCTCCCAAAGGCACAGAAGTGGCCGCGCCTACTGCTTTGACTCCCGGCAAAAGCTGTAGTTTCTGTAATAAGTTCTGCAGTATAGCGATCTTGGCGAAATTATCTCCATAACGAACCCCACTTAAATTGAGCCTGATGCTAACAACATTATCCGAATCAAACCCTAGTTGTACCTGGCTTAAATGAAAGAAACTTTTTACTAACAAACCAGACGCAACACACAAGCCTACCGCAATTGCAATTTCGGCTGCGACTAGCCCCTTCCATCCCATACCAAGGCGGGGCAGGAGCGAACTTTTCGAACCGTTGGTTGAAAACGTAGAAAAACGATTGAGCCCAAGAAATATTGGGATGCTGGCGCAGAGGACCCCACAGCTAAGCGAAATCACAGCTACCAACCCAAAAATTCTCCAATCAACTGCAGTGTTGTTGAATGCCTCCGATGGAAGCATAAAGTGAAGCACATAATTTGATATGGGCATTGCAAGAAGAGCGAGGCAGCCGGCGCCGCAGCTCACGATCATTCCCTCGTACACAAATTGCCGCCGGAGTTGTCCCTGCGTCGCACCAAGCATCATCTGAATAGAGAGTTCCCGGCTACGACCAATAAATCTTGCCAAAAAAATGGTCCCGATATTGATGCAACCGGCAACCAACAACAGTATTGTCGCGGTCAGAAGGACAAGCACGCGAGGTTTGTAGTCGCCAAATAGCATCTGTCGAAATGGAGTAACCGCGAGAACAGGCAGCTTTCCTGAGTCGTTACTTCTATCTCGCGATAAAATAAGGTTAAGTTCTTTCTGGATTGTATCTAGACCAATATTCTGTCGGCGTAATGCTATAACTGAAAAGAGCGGCACTCCTCGCAATGCAAAAAATGATTCAAAGGAATTGAGCGGAATCCAAAAATCAACGCCTTGCGGATAGCTGGAGCTTTGCGGCACAACGCCAACAATTTGAAATGGATGGCCATCTAAAGTTAAAATTTGACCTATAGCGGATGATTTGCCGGAGAGTTGCTCGCGCCATACACCCTCTGAAATGAGCATCACTCCTCGATCCTTATTGCTAAAGATTCCGCCGGCCAGCGGATGAATGGATAAAATGGAAAATAACGACTCTGACGCTGCCACCCCGTGTAAAAGCTCCGGGTAACTTCCACCGCGCAAACTTCGGGAAATCCCGACCCATGCGGCACATCGGTCTATTGAACGAGCTTGATTGTTGATCGTGATAAAATCTGCCGGCGCCAAATCTTTAGGAAGATGGTCCCTTGCATCAAGTGCGGTAATAGCTATGACATGATCCGTTGTCGCCCAAGGCAACTGCCCTATTGCTAGTTTAGTTGCAGCGCTTAGAACAGCGGTCGCAGCGGTAACACTTATAGCCAATATAAAAAGCGCTAACGCAATCTCTTGGGGCTTGTGCCTGAGTATACGGCGCGCAATGATCCAGAGTGTCATGTTCGGGCAAAAGCCGACATAATCTGCTTCAAGCACAGCTACTTTCAAGCCACCATATATGTTTTGGTGTAAGCCGTTTTGCTGTCTGCTTGCGGCAACTGTCTGATTACATACTAATGTGGGTTAAAAAGGCCAAGCATTTGAAGCTTGGCCCTAAAGAGGGCTACTGAAGCTATTCGATTCCGCCCCCGCCTACAGCTACGCAGTTATAGCAGTCTGTCCCACTACATCCACAGAAACCATGCCCTTTACCGTCCGTTAATTGCGTTCCGTTAAGGACGAGTTGAGCGTGAGCTGTGGACGCAATGCTCAACGACAATGCGGCCACGGCCAACATTCCACCGACAGAGTTCAGAATCACAGTAAGTCGGTTTTTCATTTGCTTGTCTCCTTTCATTGTTCTTCCCTTATACTTGGACACATTCGATGCTCGTACCGGTGTGGTTTATATTTTTTTGGGCTTGCACTTCGCTTCGACTGCACGAGCAAACTGAATTTGATCCTTTTCGAACTGATTTGGAAAATCTGTCAATAGCACTTTGCCCCCGTTGTCCTGAAGGACTTTCAGAGGTGTTTGGGGGATCCTGAATATGCGCTGCAGATCGCCATTCTGATCGAACAAAACAGGAAATGAAATTCCTAGGTGCTGGCGCGCTCCTTCAGCTTCTTTACGACTACACCTATTGACGATTCCAATGACCGTCAAGCGCAGATTCTGGCGTTCCTTGAAAAGCTTTTCCCAAAACAGGGCCTCCTTCAAACAAGCCGGGCAATCAGTGGGCGAAAAAAATACAAATAGAGTAAACTCGGTATTGGGCTCCCCAAGAATATATCGACGTTTAAGGTCGAGCAGCGACCGCGCAGGAGAATCGGTCATCCGCGCCGTGAACGATTCTCGTTCCGCAAAATTCGGCTTCGTTTCACATTCCTTGCATTTCGCACCCTCGCCGGGTTCCCCGCTGGCAGGCGACGGGGCGTCAGCAGATTTTATGACACTAAGAGGAGGGAACATTTCTGGTGTAGGTTTTCCCCCTTCATGGAGTGCACCTGATGCGAGTTTAGCAATGGACTGATTTGCAATCCGCAATTCATCGCTCAATTGATTGTTATGAGCTATGAGCAAGCATACCCCGATGATAAGCGCGATAATAATTATTTGCTGTATCGTTACCCTGGTCATAAAGCTGATAGCCTCGCCAAATCTGGCACTACTTCTGTTAATTTCAGTGCTTTCTCAGTTGGATTGTAGAGAAACAAATGATTGGGGCTATTGAACGCCGGCAGGAGGTCGGTTCCAATATCACTCATCAATAATTTTCCCTTGTCGGAATAGACCTGCAGTATAAAGCCGACAGGTGAATGTTCATTGAGCGTGAGAAGGACCAACTGTTGAGAAGATAGTATGCGAAGATCGGCGACCTGGGTCCAATGATCCAGCAATTGTTGGACTTTTTTGTGTTCGCTCGGAAGCCGCTCTGGGAATTTGAATGGAGCCCGATAACCTGGCGGTTGTGCTCCAAATGTGCCGAGTTGTTCACCTTGCGCGGAAAAAATTGATATTTTGGGCTCCACTGGCTGTGCAGCATAGACCAGACCATCCGAGGCAATGTCAAAGACGACCCCTCCGACGAGCCCGAGGTGCAGGTTGTCGACCTGGAGATTCCGGGGAAAAGCGCTAAACAGCAAGTCGCCCTTCGCATTTAGCTTGTAGAGCAAAGGACTTCCAGCGCTGCTCGGCCGTTGAATTCCACCAATGAAAAGATCTCCAGATTGAGCTATGTGTATTCCAATGCCAATAAACCCGAAGGCGGAAATGAGAAGAGAGGACTTGAAGTTGCTGCGTGAGTCAAAAATATTAATCCGTCCTGAAGCAACATCGAGCACATATAGATTGTCCTGACCGTCACAACTTAAGCTCCATGGCGTAATAAAAGCGCCAGCTTCGCGACCGGTTTTGCCTATGACTCCGAGGGGCCTTCCGTCCGAATCAAATTTCCTCACCAGCTGAATTGCGGAGTCGATTACATAAATATTTCCCTTTGAGTCGCCAGCAAAAGCAACAGCATCTGCCGGATCAATGCCAGCAAGGGTAAGAGTACGGACTGTAGTGAACATGGAATCCAGAGATCTAAAAGCTGCTGTGGGAGGTTTGGTACTACAACCGGTAAATAAGACGATGGAGCAAGAACATATGATGAAATATTTGCGCGTGACTAGACATAATTGCCGGAGAACGAATAGCCAATGAAGTGACGTGAATTCCATAGTGCAACCAAGTGGACAACGCAATGATCGTCGTCGCAAGTGCTGATGCTAGGACTAATCGCCGCTTCGAGTCTTCTCCTGAATTGCTTTTTTGTAAAATATGTTACCTCCATAATGGGACAATATTCCGACAATGGAATACAGCGCATTCCTTCCCCTCGGCGATCACCCAAAAGCGGCCAATAGAGATCACCTGCAAACCGGCCAACGAAAATAGCGTCCGGGACATTGACGCCCGCTGAGGCTGTAGCCTCCGGGGCATGGGCAATGTCTTGAACGAAGAGAAGAAACAGCAAGTCTTAGCGCTGGGACGGCTGGGCAGGGGCGGAATATGCGAATTTAAGCATCTGGGCCAGATCACTTGCCAAACAGTTTTCCCATTTTCCCCACCAGGGAATTGGCTCGACGTTGGGCTTCTTCGCGCCCTGCCAGTTCCGCAGCATAGCGGCGATGGGCTTCCTCTTCTCTCTGCTTTTGCTCCTGCTGTTGTTGCAGCCGGCGTGATTCTTGTTCTTGCTGGTGTTTCCAAAGTGTGTGTTTGTAGTCGGTTAGAGTTTGCAGGATTAGCGGATGATCGGTTACCGCCATCCCCGCTTGCTCATCTTGCGCTTGGCTGTCCAGGTCTTTATGGACTCATGCGCCTGCTGGAAACGGCCCCACAGAAAATTTCTAAGATTTCCGACGCGTTGTTCCGTGCTTCCCTGCCATTATTGCGTCCAATTGTCAGCGGTTCCAACTCGAGAGATATTCTTTACACCGGACTGCTGCTTGTAAGCCTCCAATTGTTTCAAGGCGGCGCTGTCCTTGCGCGCCAGTAATTCAGTCGCCTGCCTAAGCAGGTTCGTCATTCGTTGGACATCCTCGGCGGTAGGACAAACCCACAGAACATGCTGATAGTTTTCCTCGACATAAATCTGCCGAGCATGGCTTTGAATCACCTCTTCCGCATAGCGTTTGACCGTCTTGAAGGTGAGTTCCAATTCCACAGCGATTACCTTGCTGGCTGGATCAATCACCAAGGCGTCGGGCCGGTGCCGAAGCTTATCATTCTTCCGTTGTGGCTTCACTCCACGATCACAGTTTTTCCAGCCACTCCAGCCAGTTTGCAGAGCTTGCCATTTCATCTTCTGCAAGCCCAGGATGTGTTTCAAGCGTAGGGCCGAAATTCGTCTTGGTTCAAACACTTTGGCTGATGGCGTTTCATTCTTGCTCGGATCATAGGCCAGAGCTTGGCCGTGTTCGGTAATACCCCATAGATTTTGGTGTCCCCCGACTACTGGCACTTTGGCATAGCGAATCAGCCCTTGCTCTTGCTTGGTCGTCAAGAGCTTGTATAGCGATTGGCAATGATTTAAGCCGAGCACGAGCGCCAGGATTTCCGGGGAGCTTATAAATCTCCGTCCTAAGCCATTGCAAGACTTTGGTTTGCTTTTGGGCGTGGATTTGCAAGCGAAGTTGCGGATCGTGGATGAGCGTTAGGGGCGTTCCACCCGGATTACCGGGTCGTTTGGGTTCGACTATGAGGAACGACATTCGGTTTCTCCTCGCGCTTTTGGGTACATGGGACGAAACACGCGGAAGAACATCCATGACACTGTGTCGAGAATGTGCCATTCGATGTGAGCCCCTATGCGCCAAAGTGCGCTTTTTCGATACCAATGTGTGGTGCTTCCGTGCGGGCGTAGTTAAAGGTAAGCTGTTGATTCCAGAAGGAGAAACCAGAAGATTCCCTCAATTTTGATTACTAATCTCAAATTTCCTTGTTTTTCCATAAATTTCTTTGCTTTGCGCTCTACGCCCTTTTGCACTGCAATGTGCTTTGAAATCATGTTTTTTTCTCGCAGATTCTAGAGTGCATCAACTAATCAAATTGCTCTCTGCGGTTTCTGCGTACTCTGCGGTGAATTGGCTTGGTCTTCTCAGTACCTCTGCGTCTCCGCGTGGCCTCTGCCGTGAAAAAGCCTTAAAATGTTTTTCACCCATGGATCCCATTGATTTTCAGATGCCGGTGCGGAAATTTTTCCGCAAGAGGCGATTTCGAGGGTTTGTTACCGAATATCAATCTTGCCAAAGAATTCTCGATGTCGGCGGGGAACACTATACCTGGCCGATCATCGGGCGTTGTGATGGCGTTACCATCGTCAATGTCAGAGCCCCGGAAAAGACGGAAGGTTTTCAGTACATTTTGGGTTCGGGCTGCGAGATGCCATTTAAGGACAAATCCTTCGACCTTGCCTTCTCGAATTCAGCGATTGAGCATGTTGGCAGCGAAGAAAACCAATTCCGCTTCGCGCAAGAGATGCTGCGGGTAGGGAAGAGGGTTTACTGCCAGACACCTTCCCGGCTTTTTCCGATCGATCCTCACCTGACTACTCCATTTCTGCACTGGCTGCCGGTCTCCTGGTTGACGCCAAGATTCTTGCGCTATTTCACATTGAACGGCTGGCTATGGCGGAAGCCATACGAGTACGACGTGACCTGGATTTCAAAACGAAAACTGAAAAAGATGTTTCCAGGATGCAAGATCAAAACAGAGCGCTTCCTGCTCATGCCTAAATCGTTTATTGTGACCAATTAAACAGCTAAACCATTCCTACCGCGGATCAACACCGGTTTACCACTGATCTCCACTGAGACCACTGATCCGAAAGTGCGTTTCACACCTTGGCAAAACTTGATCGGCAACAAAGTCGGATGAGACTGATTTTTCAATTACCCAATTACGAACTTACCCAATTATCCAATCTTCATTACCCAATCTCGTCTATCTCTTTCCCGCCACACAGATAAAGTTGGCTTCATCGTTGGTGTCGCCTGTTCCTTTGTACTTTGCCACTTGCGGATGAGGGCACAACGGGCGGGTCATTCGAGCGCCTTGTGATGGATCGAGGTCGCTTACCCATTTGGCGGCGACGATCCTGTCGGGAGCGACGCCCTTTTCCACCCATTGTTCCAGGGCGGTGAAAACATTGTGTTCAGCGTCGGTGGGCGCCTTAGGATTACCGGTTTGACCGAATGAGTTGGGGCCAGGCCCGCCGCCGCAGTGCTGCATCCCAGGGGCCATGAATAGCCGCACAAACTGGTTTGTCTCTTGGGCGCCCATCGCATCGACTACGCTGTTGTAATAACGGATCGCGTTCAAGGGAGAAATAGCCGCATCGCTCCATCCGTGGTAGATGATCAACTTCCCGCCACTGGCCTTGAAGGCTTTCATATTCGGATCATTCGCGTTAAGCGCGTGCGCTGCCTTATCGTTGGCGGCCTTCGTACCGGTTTCGAAATTGAATGTTTTGAAGTCCCAGCTTGGATCTTCGAAAACCATGTCGGTAAAGAAGCCGTTGGAAAATGTATATTGCAGGCTCTTGCCAGGCGCTGCGCCCGTCACCCACAACGACCAGCCACCCGGTCCATCCTCACCGCCCATCACGCTTCCAGGAAAGAGTAACTGGCCCTTGGAATTGTGAACACCTTCATAGAGCTTCTTGAGCGCCTCTGCTTGGGGAGTTGTAAGGCAATCTTTGGAATCGCCTTGTTTGCAAACTATGGTTGCGGGATCAAAATGACATTCCCTGGGATCGTTGATGATGCCGTCTTTCACTCCGTCCTGGGCGTCGCACGCAGCGACGACTGCATTGTGAATTGCGGGAATCTTGGCGGCAGGGATATAGCTTTTCGGATCTCCCTGCAATGCCTGCAGGTCCCAAATGCCGGAGACCAGCATGTTTGTCCAGAAATTGGCAGGAGCGCCGGCGAGGATGCCATTGTAGTCCTCAGGAAAACGTTGAGCTTCCATGAGGGCTTCGCGTCCGCCATTGGAGCAGCTTGCAAAATACGAATGCTTAGGTGCATTGCCATAAAATGCCTGGATAATGGCCTTGGCCTTGACGGTCATTTCGTGGATGGCGCGATATCCGAAGTCGATGACTTTTTCGGGGTGTCCGAGCGCCCAGCTTGCAGCGGTAGCAGGCGCTGCATGCCCCGTATCCGTGCCGGCGGAGGCATAGCCTCGACTTACAGCTGATGCCAGGCCTTGATAAACAATCGATCCGGCAAAGCCCCCGTTGCCCACACCTTCGTATTTGCCATTCCAACCCGTGAGCGGCATCCAGACTTCCATTTTGATATCGGAATCTTTGGAGGGCTTGACCTCAGCGGTAACGCGGCAAAACGCAGGAACATTTTTGAATCCTGGTCCTCCCGGAGCTGCAGCGGAGTTCGGAGTGAATTCTCCAGCAGGAATAGATTGAGCAGAGGTAATGATGGTGTCGGGCAGCTTGAGGCCATTCAAACTCTCGCAGGACGCGGCGAAGGCAGGCGCTGCCATGGTGAAAAATGTTAATAACACAATACTGGCGGCGAGCATACACTGATGATTACGGAAAGAATTTTGTACTGCTTTCGTATCTGTTGTGCGGATATTCACGCTTGTCCTCCGGGATGATTAGGGAAGGCAATCGTAAATCAAAGATTTAGGAAGGGCAATGTGATAGCTGCTCAGCTTTGATGGCGGTTGATCAAAACCTCTGCGCCGATATTGTTTTGCCGCCCCAGCAATTCTCAAAACAAACCTCTGTCATTGCTGCCTCACCCTGCCTTACCCACTGGCTCCTCGACTTCGGCGCTCGCTTGGTTCAGCAGATTGATGGAAGGTTCGTCAAGATGAAGATTGGCAGATTCGATCAAATCATTTAACTGATCGAGGTTCGTGGCGCTGGCAATGGGTGAGGTGATGCCGGGACGGGCAATCAGCCAGGCCAAGGCCACGCGCGCGGGATTCGAATGGTGGCGCGTAGAAACTTCATCCAAAGCGGCAAGGATGCGAAAGCCGCGATCATTCAGATACTTCTTAGCCATTTGTCCGCGTACGCTCTTGGACAGGTCTTTTTCAGATCGGTATTTGCCGGTGAGAAATCCTTTGGCCAGTGAAAAGTAGGGAATCACTCCAATTTTTTCTTTTCGGCAAAGAGGCTCAAGAGCGGCCTCATATACGGCACGATCGTAGAGGTTGTATAAAGGCTGCAAGCTCTCGTATCGCGGAAGTCCGTGTTGCCGGCTGATTTCGGACGACTTAGAGAGCCGTTCGGGAGTGAAGTTAGAAGCGCCGATGGCCCGAACTTTCCCTTGACGGATCAGTTGTGCATAGGCTCCAAGCGTCTCTTCGATGGGAGTCGCCGGATCATCGACATGCGACTGGTAGAGATCAATGTAGTCCGTTTGCAGGCGCTTCAATGAATCTTCAGCAGCGCTTAAAATGTATGACTTCGAAAGACCTTTCTTTTCCGGCCCCATCTCGTTTCCGGCTTTGGTGGCGAGAATCACCTGATTTCGCTTGCCGCTCTGCTTCAACCATTTGCCCAGAATGGTTTCAGATTCTCCACCGTGATTGCCGGGAACCCAACGGGAATAGACGTCAGCAGTATCGATGAAGTTGAATCCAGAGGAGACAAATGCATCCAACAAATTAAAAGAAGTCGGCTCACCGGCCGTCCAGCCAAAAACATTGCCGCCGAAGCAGATTGGAGAAACTTCCAATCCAGAATTTCCCAGTTTACGCTTCTTGATTGCCACGGATCGCTCCTTCCAGATTGTTTAGATACACTTCAGCCGGTAAATGACTTCAGGATTGAAACGAAAAGTATAAAGCCTCCGTCTCATGAACGGAGGCTTAGTCGTAACGCGGGTTCAATTCTAACTTTCCTGGCTCCGTGCTAGTTCATAGCTGGAGGCTTTCCGCCGATGATTCTCTGAATACCATTTCCGTCAGGTGGCTGACGAAGAACCGGAGGTTCCGTCACAGGCTTCGGGGTCGGAGGAGCGCAATCATCACAGCTAAATGAGATAACGTTCTGTTTCGTCTCTTCCCACCACTTGGCCAGTGAGGCTCCATTAGCGCCGTCTTCAGAAGCGAATTGTTCCAGCTTGCTGAGTACCAGTTGTTTTTCGCTGGTGGCGGTGCTCTGCATGAGCTGCGTGCAGGTGTCGCCGCAATCGGCGGAATTAGAAAATTTCTGCTGGAAACTTTGGATGGCTGCAGGATCAGCGTCTACAGAGAGCCACTGCAACTCCTGGCGTAGCTGCACGATTTTTCCGGGATCATCGAGGCGTGAGTCCGACATGATTCGGCTCACAACCGGCAGGATGCGATCGTGCTCGGCCTGAAATCCGATCTTTTGCGCCAGCAAGCGAGCCGCAGCGTGCTCATCGCCTTGAAATGTATTGTCGTCGAGCAATACTGCTTCGACCATCACTCCTCCAGTGACGGTATTCACCGGATAGCTCAACGGAAAGACGCCGCCCGGAGCGATTACCGGCCTGGATTTTGTGCCCAACTCGCCAGTCTCGCCGCAACGGTTGTCGCATTCCAGCTTGCCTGCAACGGTCTTGTTCTCCGCAGGAAGCAGGCGGACATTGAAGGCGGTAACGCCATGTTCGGAAGCATTTTTCACGCTGAATTTGTAGAATCCGCCATCCTGGCCAACAAAATTGACTTGTATGGCAGGAACGCTGCTTTCCATAACCATATTGGCTGGTGGATTCTGGGCCCAGGCGGAAGTAACACAAAGGAGACACAACGCTATGACCGGTTTCATGGGCTTCATTATACTTCGAAGGGCAATAGGGAAAACTGCAAAATTTAAGCCATTGACAGCTTCATTCCTAAAGTAAAACAGCCCTGTCTGATAATATTTCGGTTGCAGCGGATTTGAAGCGGGAATTGCCATAAATGCCAAAATTGCCAAAATCGCCAAAATTGAAAACCAACTGCAATTCTTTGCCGTAGTTCTTTCCCGATCCCGTCCCGGATTTTTTGCGATCTTACCGCGTTGTGGCAAACCTTCTGGAACTCATCTCACCGTAAACCGTACCGGCGTCACCGTGGCCCTGGCTTCCGGGTTGTAATAGTCGTAAATGACCGACGGAGTTGTGAGCGCTTCCATGCGATAACGCAGGCGGAAGCGGAATGAGAAGTGAGTTCCACCGGCGTTGGGCCAGAGATAAACGACCACGCGGTCGGGCTGCACCTCATAGCCATTGATGCCCGAGGATTGCCGCGCTGCTTCCAGGGAGTCGCGTTGCACGTCGGCGCCGGGAGGCAGGCCTATCTCAGCCATCATCATGCCGTATCCCTTGAAGCCGATGCGTTCGGCCTGGACTTGGCAGACTACCTCCTGATCTACGGCGGTATCAGGATGATCGAATGCAACTTTGAGCCGCAGCGCGCGGGTGTCACCATGTTCGACGTTCTCTTCTTTGGTCGCCGCAGACTCGCCCCACGGAGCGTAATAACTGGTGAGCACAGCGGCGTTCATGGCAGAGATGCCGCCCGGGCGGACAATCTGAACCTGGTTCGCCCCTTTTTGCAGGTACTGGCCGAGTTCGAAAATTGCCGGGCCGACCAGCGTGTTGCCTGCGGGAAGCTCGAGCGAAGATACTGCGCGTCCGTTTACAACCACGCTGGCCTGTGCGACGGACGATTGCTCCTGTGAAGGCGGCAGAGCGGAAATGATTGCTTCCAGGACATTTTGGGTCGCCTGAGTCGAGTACCAGACTGCATAGCGATCTTTGTGGCCCAGAAGGTATTGAAGTCCGCGGTTGATCTCCTCCGTGGTGTCGATCGCAGCGGTCTCGTGGCGCAGCGCAACCAAGGCTTCAACTGCGAGCGCGGTAGTTTCCAATCGTCCGGTAAATCCCCAACCGTAAAATGGAGTCGTGTTGGCTTCGAGGTTCCAATAGGTTGTTGGTCCCTCGTTGTGCGCCAGGCTATTCAAGAGCGACTGGGCCCGGGTGATGTATTCCTTACGACCGGTGGCGGCGGCTGCGAGGGCGTAGTTGCCCACAAGGTAAGGATCACGCCACGAGCCGATCTCATCTTCGAGATATTCCAGAGCATGCTTGAGCGAGGTTTCCAACTCATCGTGTTCCTTGCCGCTGGTTTTGGCTGTGGTCAGGGCCAGGGCGCGGGTGACGTAGGCAGTCAGGTTGGCATCGTCTGTATCCTCTTCTTTCACCCAATTGTGCCGCTGCCATGCTCCCGACTTGGCCTGCCGTGCGATCAGATAGTGCCGAGCACTCGCTATTGCAGCCGGATTCACACGTATGAATTCGCTGGCGCCGGCCAGGAATCGCAAGACATAAGCAGTCAAGGCAACATCGGGCTTGTCATGCCAATAACTGAAACCTCCGTCTGCGAACTGTAAATTCGTCAGCCTGTCATGGGCTTCCTGCACCGAACGTGTGGCGTCGGCGGCAACCGAAGCCCGTGGATTGTTCGCATCCAAATTATCCTGGCCGCCTTTGTGCAACAACTGCAATGCCAGCAGATTGATGTAGCCAACGGAGGTGATCTGCTCTCCGCAGCCTGTCGGACGCGAACCGATTCCGCGCATGGCGTCGAACACATGGGCCATCATGTTGGGGTAGATGCGCAACTCGGCGTCATTCCAGTTGCCGATCGCGCTGTGAGGAATCTGCACCGAAAGCGTGTTGTCATCGCCGGCCAACAGCTTGGCGACGGAGAAGGAGATTTCCTCGCCATCGGGATGGACCAGGACCTCGCGCTCCACCGCATCGCCCGTGGATGTGTTTCTGGCGGTTACCTGCTGCTTGCCATGACGGGTGCTGGATGCTGCCTCAAAACGAAAGATGGCTTTGGCATCCTGGTTGGGTGCGACTGTGACATTCTGGCGATGATCCGAAAGGATGGAGAACCAATCTCCAGGCTTCAGTTCCGATAGGATCGACTGAATCTTATCGGTGTAGTTACGCAAGACGACCGGCAGGCTGATGCGGTCGCCCTGGGTGAGCACTTTAGGAGGATCGTGCTCGATAAAGAACGGCTGGAAGGTGCGCATCTCCTGCTCGGCCACACCCACTTGTCCCGATTCGGTCGAAGCCACCACCGACATCTTCCACGCGGTGATCGTGTCGCCCATGGGAAAGCTGATATGGGCTTCGCCTTTTTGGTCGGTGAGTATGTCCGGCCGCCATAACATGGTCTCCGGGAAATATTGGCGCACGCGCGGAGTGAAGAGCTGTTTCGCTGCGGAACTCTCTCGATTCAGGCTCTCGTCGTTGTTATTCTGGCCATCGATCTGGCCATCGACCCTTTTCAGACTGGCAAAGGCGGTCAAATTCGTGCCTGAAAAAGTGGAAGTGACACCCGGAGATAAGAGTGCCAGCCGGTCCAGGGAGGCTTCCGAGCTTTGAACCAGTGGCGCTGCACTAGAGACCTCTACTGTTTCGCTAGCCATACCGATGCGTAGGCTCGCGTCCACTTTTGTATTTGCTGATGGTTTTATCGGAACACCCAAAACCATACACAGCTGAAATCCTTGGGCTCTCACTTCGAGGCGATAACTACCGGTTGGCAAACTCGAAAAGCGGAATACGCCAGCATGATCGGTGGTGGTGCTGTACCTTTGTTTTGCGCTACGGCCAACGGCAACCACCTGTGCGCCGGCGATGACCGCGCCTTGCGGATCGGTAATGATGCCGGAGATTCCGCCACTCCCGGCCGTCCGAGGCGGTTCCTTAGACGTGAGTTGCGGGGTTAGTTCTTTGCTGCTCTGTTCCGCGACAACCCGGCTGAATTCGGCCACCGAAAAAGGAGCATTGATTCCCGGCGCCCCTCGGCTCATCACGTTAATGTAAGCCAATTCCTGAGTCACAGGCGTTACCTCCGTGGTCTTCCGCGGGCGGTCGCCTTCTTCAGAGTAGACCCTGGTCTGTATGCGGTCCCAATACCGGCTCTGTTTGGAATAGGCAAAGTAGTAAGGCTGTCCCCAGGGATCCAACAACTGTTCGTTGGTGAGCTTAGCTGCCTTCAATACCGGTTGCAGTTCCGCATCGTTGCGCGGGAAGTCGCCTGTATCGGCAAAATGCTGGACAAGTGCCTGTTCAATCTGGTCGGTCTCGTCGAGAAAATAATGGATTCGCGAGACCCATTCCTCCAGATCGTCCCAGGAGCGTTTGGTTTTCGAGTCGAACCTTTTATCGGGGCCTGGGCTTTCGACGCGGACTCCGAAATACGCACCGGAGATTTCGAATTTATACGTGTACGGACTGCCCCAGGGATCAACTAACGAGTCCAGATCGATATTGCCAGCTTTCAGTTCATCACGAAGTGCCGGGTAGTCGCGAATGTATTTTCCGGTGCGGGAACGGTAGTCAGCTACCGCTCGATCAATGGCCTTGCCTACCTTGGCGAAATAGGGCCAATACAAACTACCGATGGTAAAGTCATCGGCGGTGCCCGGCTGCTTATCTACGCCGTTGCTGACCAGGGACATCACGTCAAAGAGGCCACGCACAGAAAATTCCGGGCGATAGGGAACATCCCAGGGATCCTTCACTACGGTATCCAGGCCAAACGCCTTCACCTCTGCGGAAAAATCTTCCGGGGTCTTGGGATAGGCGCCGGTAAATTTGTAAACCTTATCGAGAGCTTCGCCTACTTGATTCATGGTGGTTCTGGTGAACGACAAGAAGCGGCTCCGGGCGTCGTTTGGGTAGTCAGGGGCGCTTCGCCGGGAGGCAACCTGCCTACCCCAATAGTTCCAGTAGCCATACCCATCGGAGTGCAGGATTGCTTCTGCCACCAGGTCAAGCCCTCCGGGAAATGGATTGGAGGAATCGAGATTCAGCAAGCTGCGATAGGTCACTCCGGCAACACTGCTTTGGTAGTGAGGGTCGAGATAATCGAAGACCGAAAAACCAAAGCCGCGGCCAAAATCTTCATCGGTGCGGAACCTTTCGGCCACAGCGCGATCAAATACCAGCACGCCAAGGATGCTCTCGGCCGCTTCTCCCTGCGGCGTGCGTACCGTTAGGTTCCCGGTAGCAACTTCCCCCGGACGTAAAGTGGTATGCGCCAGGTGGACGCCCACCTGTAACTCGTGCCGGGCTGGATAGATCACACGCGTCATGCCGCTAAGCGCATGGCTTGCTTGGGGATTGCCAGATTGATCCACAGAAGGTTCAACGATCATATGAGCAGCGATTTGCAATTCACCTCGAAAACGCGAATCGTAGGGCACGTCCAATTCCGCCCGGCCATGATCGGGATGGACAAGCCGCGATACCAGCAGGCCAGCCTCTGCTGATACGGTTATAACCATATCTCCAAAACGTTCGCCGGTGAGCGCAGTTACGCGGATCGGATCACCGGGATGGTAGAGCGAACGGTCAGTACGCACTCGTATGTAGTTTCCCAGAGGCTGCAGGTAAATATGCTCTTGAAATGTTCCCGCCTTTTGCTTTTCGTCGGCCGCATGTACCAGGAAGAGTGCTGAGCGCTGCACGTAGAACTGGTCAGGATAATAGGAAATTGCGTTCCATCTAAAATTGTTGTTCGCATACCATTGAAGCGATCGAAATGGGTCGAAACTGTTGATGATCAAGAGCACTTCTTTTGGCAACGGCTCCAGATCAAGGCGCCCTACGCCGAACTGATTCGTGTGAAATTTTCCCAGCAACCGTCGATGTGCAGAGTTTGGATGTTCGTCAAATGCGCCGGCATCATTAGGAAGGGCCGCCTCAAGCTCGCCGGTTGCAGACACGGGGGTACCGTCAGGGTAGGACGTGGTCACGTAGTAGTGCAAAGGAGAGTTAACGTTCAGGTCTCCTCCGGGAAACAAATAGACATGAATCGGTTGGGCGCTGAGGCGTAGAGTAAAACGCCGCTGCTCAGTCCGGCCCGTAGAGAGATCGGTAACATAAGCAGCCATGGGCAAATCCAAAAACCGTTGAGATACATTAGGAAAGCGGCCTTTAAGGCTGATCTTGAGCACGGACTTTCCAGATTCTTCCACATCGCTTTCAATGGGCGAGGATTCCGGGAATACCCATTGTTGGTCCTTGAAATTCCAATACCGGCCTGAGGTGTAGACGACCTTGACTCGCGCCCGTTGTACCGGCTTGCCAAAAAGATAGTCGGCGCGCACTTCGACCGAAGCATCCTCCCCAGGGAGGTAATAGGCACGGTCAGGAGTGGCGGTTACCGTGAATCCCGGCAGATCATAGCGGCTGAGGCGGACCTGCGAATGGGCATTGACCCGATCTTGTTGCTCTGAGGTTTCTGTTTCTGCCTGGAGGGTGTAATCGCCCAGGCGAATCTTCTCTGGAGTGTTCCAATCGGCGGTGGCCACCCCAAACTGCGATGTAACCAACTTGCTTCGAAACAGTTCATTGTCTTCCTGGTCCTTTATCAATACGTTGACCTTCGCATCTTTCCAGGCGCGCTTGTCGGGGCAAAAGGCGAGCACTCGTAGATGGACAACTTGTCCAGGCTGGTAAAGTGGCTTATCCGTAGTAAGGGTCAAGGTAGGATGGCGGACAAAACGGAAGTTGATAGTCTCCGCTTCGCTGAATTCTCCACGATGCGCCGTCGCGATGACCTCGCCTGAGATGCTCGACAAGCTGCCAGGCAAATCGAATGTTGTAGAGGCGTAGCCGGATTCATCGGTTACGACTTGAGCAGTAGCACGATGCTCACCATCAACGAGGAGTTCGACATCGACTGGAGTCTTGGCATAAGGGCGTCCGGTCAGAGGCTCATCGACGCGCAAATGGACCGGATATTTCGCGCCGAAGCTTACCGTGGTCGAAGCCGTCAGTCGCACTTCAAAAGCATCGGTGATCAGCGGCCCTAACTGCACCATTTCCACTACGTTCGGAATATCTTGGGCGTTGTTAGGGATGAGCATGTAACGGAGACGGCACCAGCCAAGATCCGTTGGCGAGCGGTCGGGCAGTTCCTTGAGATCCCACGGGATTTTGATGACCTGGCTGCCGGGTTCCTGATGGAAAGGAACTTTCAGCACGGTTTGGTGCTGCAGATCGCCAGAGATTAATTGAAGTTGAAGGGTACCTTCGAGTGGCCTGCCGGAGGTATTAATGATCGGCAGCTCCAGTTCACTCTGAGGTAGGAGATGAAAGCGGATCTTCGCCTCGTCAACACGCAGAGGGCCAGGATTCTGTTGGGCCGCAGATCTCCCCAATAAAGAAAACACGACTGCCAGCCATGCCACGCAATAGCGCACTGTGCTCATGCGTTCTTCTCCCGTGATGGTTCCCCAGGTTTTTAGGAGTGGTGCCTTGGAATAAGAACGGGAGCCGGCCGCGTTCTTGCACAAGAAAAACAAGAGTTCCTACGTCCGATTGGTGAAGAACACCGCAAGCCGTGGTGGCTGGCAGCCTACAAAAATTAGGATACAATTTCTGGCGCTCACTATGACACCCAAAACACTGCTGGACGACTTGGTATTTCCCGAAGGGCCGCGTTGGCATGATGGCGCTCTTTATTTCTCCGACATGCATGCCGGCATCGTGTGGCGTCTCACGCCTCAAGGCGAGGCAACAAAAGTTCTGGAGCTACCTACATTGCCTTCCGGACTTGGGTGGACGCCGGATGGCGCTCTGCACGTCGTCTCCATGCATGACCGGCGTTTTCTCAAGGTCAATGCAAAGGGAACTGCTACGGTTGCCGATTTGAGTTCGGTCGCACCCTATCTCATCAATGACATGGTGATCGACCGAAAGGGCCGCGCTTACATCGGCACATTCGGCTGTGATCTGAATAATGGTGAAGTTCCGCGTCCCACACAGCTGTTTTGTGTCTATCCGGGTGGCGAGATCAAAGTGGCGGCCGACGATTTGCTATTCTCTAACGGTGTTGTCATCACCCCCGATGGAAAAACGCTCATCGTGGCTGAGACGTTCGGGAGCCGCCTGACTGCTTTTGATATAGCCTCGGATGGTTCTCTCTACAACCGCCGTCTGTTCGCGCAACTCGAGGGAACCTTCCCCGATGGAATCTGCATTGATGAAGAGTGTGCCGTGTGGGTGGCTTCGGCAGGCGGCAACCGCATCATACGCGTAACCCCAGGTGGAAAGATTACCGATAACATTCCCTTGCCGGACCGCAATGCCTATGCCTGTATGCTGGGCGGCCCCGACCGTCGCGATCTTTACATATGCACAGCCCGCCACTACCTGCCAGAACGTACGCGGGCCCTCCGCTCCGGCAGGATCGAAGTAGTACGCGTGTCGGTACCGGGCGCTGGGCTGCCGTAAGAAAGCGGACTGCCCCAAGAATCAGTTGGCACTGCACTTCAGAGGTAGCCCATTCACACGCCCCCTTGTCATCCTGAGGCCGTTCTTTGGCCGAAGGATTCCTACGTTACCCACAAACTATCGGACTATTGAACGATGGGATCGTGAGAATGCCATAGGCACATTAACGAGCAGAGCGTCCCCCATAATGCACTGGTGGACGTAGGGATCCTTCGGCCAAAGAACGGCCTCAGGATGACAAGGGGTGAGTGTGTCGCTCGCCCCAAAATGGGAATCACGATCCACCCGCAAAATAAGCCTGCACCAGATGCACCAATTCATCCTCAAATTCCGGTGTGCCCAGCAAAGGCGACTCTTCGTGCGATGCGGCGCGCATGATGCCGCTTATGGCGCGGGTGATAATGAAGAGGTTCGTTGGTGTAACGGGTCGAGTGCGGGCCGGCAGCAGGCGATCGCTTCTTTCGCCTACTAGTTGTGCTACTTTTCGTACGGAACTCGCCAGTTCATTTCCCAGGCCTTGACCAAACAGAGCTTCGAAAGCAACGCGGCGTGCTACTCTTCGTTTTCCAAATGCGTTGATCAGTGCCCGCAGGGCCAGCCGCACTGGATCGATATCGCTTCCCTGGGCGGATTCGGAAATGGCTTTGATTACCGCGGCTTCGTCGGTGGCGATCTCGCGGCGGGCCATGGCCACAAGGATGGCTTCCTTGTTGGAAAAATATTGGTACAGCGTGCCTACGCTGATGCCGGCGCGCTCGGCAATGTAGTTGGTGTTGAGAGCCGCTGGTCCTTCCCGCTGCAAAATCCGAGCCGTGGCTTCCAGAATGACCTCAACGGTGTCCATCGCCCGCACCTGTCGCGGCTTTCGCCTTGTCAAATCAAGGGTCTGGGCTGCACGAGGCATGGCTGGCCTCCTTTCCAAAATCCGAGTAACAGAATACGAGCTTTGCTCATATAATTGATCTTGTCAACAGTGAGGATGGTCTGCGGCTGCGCCCTGACAATCCTTTTCACAACTTTTGGGTACGAACTCATTCGTTTTGAGGAGTTGTACATGAGCAGCACCGTTATCACCACGCACGCGCCGGCCCGGACATCCGGAATAGCCCTGTCGAAAGCCGAGTCCATTCCCTGGTATCTCTGGTCTTGCCTTACGGCGTCGGCTTGCATTATGGGCGGTTTGTATTGGGATATTTCATGGCACCAGACCATTGGCCGCGACACCTTCTGGACGCCCGCCCATCTGCTGATTCAATTTAGCGCAATCCTCACTGCTGCTTCGTCGTCCCTGCTGATCTTTGGCACGACGTTTGGACGCGATGAAGCTGCCAAGCGGGCCTCAGTGAATGTATTGGGATTTCGAGGGCCGCTAGGGGCATTTATCAGCGCCTGGGGTGGAGCCGCTATGCTGATCTCGGCGCCCTTCGACAATTGGTGGCACGACGCTTATGGTCTCGACGTTAAGATCATCAGCCCGCCACATATGATCCTGGCGCTGGGAATCGCCGGCATTCTGTGGGGTGGCGCAATCCTGATCCTGGGCGAGATGAACCGTGCCGAGGGATCATTGCGCAAGCATCTCGAACGGATGCTGCTGATTTCCGGCGGGTTCCTGGTCATGCTCGACATGATCCTGAAGCTGCACGACACAGGGCGAGTGCTCATGCACTCGGCCTACGCGTACATGGTTATTGCCATCGGGTTGCCGCTGTGGATGGAAGCGATTGCCCGCGCCTCAGGCCGGCGCTGGGCGAGGACCACCATGGCCGCGGTCTATACCGGAATCTTTATGTCCCTGGTTTGGATCGTCCCGCTGTTTCCTGGCGAACCCAAGCTTGGTCCGGTGTACCAGAAGGTAACCCACATGCTTCCGTTGTATTTCCCAATCTTGATCATCGTTCCAGCAATCGCGCTCGATCTGCTCTGGCCGAAGATAAAGAGTTGGGGCAAATGGGAACAGTCGGCGCTGGTGGGCGTGGTTTTCGTAGCGGTGCTCATGGTAGTCCAGTGGCCGTTCGCCGACTTTCTGATGTCGCCTGCTTCGCGCAATTGGATCTTTGGCACGCATTATCTCTACTACGCGATGCCTCCTAACGCGAACGAGGCAAAATACTTGTTTTTCCCGATGGAAACCACAACCTTGGCATTCATCAAGACGTTAGGTTTCGCCTTTGTTGCGGCTATTATCAGTACACGTCTGGGAATCACCTGGGGCAACTGGATGCGCGAGGTACGCCGGTAAATGACGATGCATAAGCGACTCCTACTCATTGTCCTGCTGATGTTGCCAATGGCAGCGTTCGCCCACGTCGGCAGCCCGGATGTTTACTACGACGGCTATGCGGGCCCCTATCATCTGTTGGTGACGGTTCGTCCGCCGGATGTAATACCCGGAGTTGCGGAGATTCAGATTCGCAGCGCGTCCAACGATGTAAACCAACTGGAGATTTTCCCACTGCGCATGGTCGGTCCCGGGTCCGACCCCGACCTCGCCCCCAAGGCGGACGTGGCCGAACGTTCCTCTGCTGATTCACAACTCTTCAGCGGCCACTTGTGGTTGATGGATCGCGGTTCCTGGAGAATTCAAGTCAATGTGGACGGACAACATGGCAAAGCCCAGATGGCCGTTCCAGTTCCGGCTGTTTCGATGAACTCCGCATCCATGAAGAAGACGCTTGGCGGCCTGCTCGCCGTTTTGGGGTTGCTGCTGGTCGCGGGTTTTATCGGTATTGTTGGGGCGGCCAACCGCGAGGCCAAACTCGATCCAGAACAAGATCTGACTCCTACGCACCGCCATCGTGGATTCATCGGCATGGGGTTTGCCACCGCGCTCATGATCGCTGTGCTGCTCTTTGGCAACCGCTGGTGGGGCTCGGAAGCCAGCGCCAATGCAAAGCTGTCATACAGGCTTCCTCATCTGCAGGCTTCGCTGCAAGCGAGCACTTTGCAGTTACACCTGGAGAATCCCAACGAAGCAGCCGGTTTCACCCAATTCGGCACCGAACGCGCCGATCGTCTGCGGCTCGACGATCTTGTTCCCGATCATGGCCACGTGATGCATTTGTTCCTGGTGAGCAACGACATGAAGAGCTTCTGGCACTTGCATCCCAATCAGGGCCAGTTCGCCGAATTCAGTGAAGCGCTGCCTACCATGCCCGCAGGGCACTATCGGATATTTGCCGACATCGTGCACGAAACCGGCTTTCCAGAAACCGAAATAGGTGAGATCGATCTGCCGGCAATCGCGAAGAAAGCCCCTCAAGATGAATCGCTTTGCATTCACGATCACCAAAAGCTCTTACCCGCCGTTGCGAATAAAGTCCCTAAAGATCTTCCGCTTTGCGTTCCCGATGATCAAAAACCTTCTTCCTCCATTGCGAATAATGGCTTGAGCGGAGATGACTCCGGGGAAGCCACGGTTTCAGCCGGCGAAAAAGTGTCCGCTCTTTCCGATGGCTACCGCATGGTCTGGGAGCGTGACTCTGCCCCATTGAAGACCAAGCAACCTCTGTGGTTCCGTTTCCGTATTGAAGACAAAAACGGCAATCCGGCAACCGGTCTTGAGAGTTACATGGGAATGGCTGGACATGCCGCCTTCATTCGTAATGATGGCGAGGTATTTGCGCACGTACATCCGTCAGGATCTGTACCCATGGCGGCTGTGGAAAAAGTGCAGGCCCATAACGCCAAAGCCAATTCGACGGGGATGGATATGGCCATGAACCATGCCGCACCCTCTGCCGAAGTCTCATTCCCCTACGGCTTTTCTCAGCCCGGCGACTACCACCTTTACGTGCAAGTAAAGCGCGCCGGACACGTGGAAACCGGCGCATTCACTGCGCATGTAGAAAACTGAAAGCGAAAACTAAAAAGCCATCTCACGAGCAGGTTTGTAACAAGAAGTTTCGGAGCACGCTCTACACTCCAATCACTTTGATCAACTCCGCTACCGAGTCGGCGCTTTTGCGCAGAGCGGCATTCTCTTCCGGAGTCAGCTTGATCTCGATGATTTTTTCCAGTCCATTGGCGCCTAGCTTGCACGGCACGCCGACAAACAATCCGTGTATGCCATATTCGCCTTCGAGATGGACGGCACAGGGAAGAATCTTCTTCTTGTCCTTCAGGATGGCTTCGACCATCTCCGTGGTTGCGGCAGAGGGGGCGTAGTAGGCGCTGCCGGTCTTCAAGTATTTGACAATCTCTGCGCCGCCGTCGCGGGTGCGTTGCACTATAGCATCCAGGCGCTCTTTGGGAATGAGTTCAGTGATCGGGATGCCGGCGACGGTAGAATACCTCGCCAACGGGACCATGGTATCGCCATGACCGCCTAATACGAAGGCAGTCACATTCTCGACGCTGACATTCAACTCCTCGGCAATGAAGGTGCGGAAACGGGAGGAATCCAATATGCCAGCCATGCCGATTACACGGTTGCGCGAGAATTTGCTGAGCTTGAAGGCTGCCTGGGCCATGGCATCCAGAGGATTGGAGACTACGACCAGGATGCAGTTGGGCGAATTGGCGACGACTTTGCCAACTACGTCTTGCATGATCTTGAAGTTGGTGTTCAAAAGATCGTCGCGGCTCATGCCCGGTTTGCGAGCCACGCCGGCAGTGATGACCACGATGTCGGAATTGGCGGTATCGGCGTAATCGTTGGTGCCCAATACATGCGAATCTCGTTTTTCGATGGGCATGGCTTCGAGCAGATCGAGGCCTTTGCCCTGGGGAACGCCCTCGATCACATCGATCAGTACTACGTCAGCCAGTTCTTTGGAACTGATCCAGTGGGCAGCGGTTGCGCCCACGTTTCCTGCACCAACAATCGTCACC
The DNA here is from genome assembly GCA_035939495.1 of Candidatus Angelobacter sp. Lineage (GTDB taxonomy): Bacteria > Acidobacteriota > Terriglobia > Terriglobales > Acidobacteriaceae > Angelobacter. The sequence continues at coordinate 66,264 of DASZFU010000120.1, forward strand.
TTTTTGCGCATAAAATTCCTTCCTAAAATTGCGATTTCTGTGGCGAAGGGGCGTAAACAGAGCTCCATCGGCCAACAAATGCAAACCTATTAACGTATCATTGGGCAGGATATGGCGCAATCGTGATGTGCGTGGAGAGCCACAACTAAAGCCCACCACTGAGAGCACTGAGCCCCCCAAAACCTTTTTAGCCACGAATACACGCGAATTAACACGAATCAAGATCAAAGCAAAAAGCGAAAAAAGAGATAAGCAACGACAGGAATGGTGAATGGTGTCATTAAAAGTGCGAGTCACGATGCAGCAGATTGCGACCCGCAGGAGGACCTTTGTGATCCACGCTAAGAATTTGAGGGGCTTCCATCAGTAACTCCGTTCATTTTCTTTATAGCGGCCTGTGGCGGGTGCAAGTGTCTGAGAATTGGACAAATGTTGGTTTAATGTTGGTTTAAAGTTAACAAAGGGGTGGGGGGGTATCGGGTGATCACTTCGGCACACCTCAGTGCAAACTCTTGATCGGAAACCGAGGATCCCCCCGGCGAACTGGGCGTTGCACAGCATAGAAATCTCCAAAAAAGGTGGTTCAAGGGTGATTAAAAGGTACCCAGGGGTGGGGTCAGTCTGGATCGGTCGATCGAAAATCGTCCACGGACTATCCTTCTGAGATACAAAAAAGCCTCGCAAAGCAATTATCATGGTTACAGTTTGTTGCTTGGATTTTGGGTAGAGCTACGCCAACCTGAAGAAAAAGAGCCACGGAAGTTTAAGTCCCCGCGAATGACTCGAATTGTAATAGACCCTTCGCTACGCTCAGGGTTTCGCCTGCAGGCTCCCGCTCCGCTCACGCCTGCATTACGGCTCAGGCTACTCTAAGCGAATAGTATACGAAGGTTTATGGTTTGTCAAATCGATTCTAAGACCTTCGATTTCTACGATTTCTAAGACCTTGAGTTGAACCGGGTTCTGCGGGATCGCAACCTGTGTGACTCTCAGTTTTAATTACACCCAGTGGTGAGAACATTTTTTGGTTCCGATTCTTGTTTTTTATTCGTGTTAATTCGCGTGTATTCGTGGCTAAAAGGGTTTTGGGTTTTGGCTGCCGGCTTTCTCGTTACTGCCGTGCGTTCCTTGAGGATGCGATTTTCCACTTTGCCCATCGCCTGCAACACTACGTTGGGCAGAATTTTCCTGGGTGGGCGGCGTAGCGATTTTGGCCTGGACTTTCGCACCTTCACGGACAATATCGTTTGGGGTCATGACTACCAGTTCGCCTTCCTGAAGGCCGCTCAGGATTTCTGTAACGGAGCCATAGTCCCGGCCCACCACGACCGGTTGCAGGTGAACAGTGTTGTCGCGCACCACGGCGACCTGGGTGCCCTGAGATCGCGTGATGAGGCTGTCAGCGGGGACGATCACCGGAGGATGCATGCGCACGTTGAGGAGAGACACCATTACGTACATCCCTGGAAGCAGAGCTTGATTGCGATTGTCGATCTGAACTTCGGTCAGCAGCGTGCGAGTATTCTGGTCGACGGAATCGGCCGTCCGAGTCACCTTGCCTGTAAACTTCTGCGCAGGACGGGCCTCCGATTCAAGCTCCGCGTTCTGGCCAAGTTTCACATAGGGGACATATCCTTCGGGCACGCTCACAAAGACGCGTAAACGCCTGATCTGGGCTACGCGAAACATCTCGCTTCCCGGAGTCCCCGAGGTTCCCGGCGCAGCCGCGGAATTTGCTCCTGGGGTATTGATGCCCATTCCGGAGCCGGTCGCGGAGATCAGGGTGCCAACATCCACATTGCGGGCTGTGACTATGCCGTCAAATGGGGCTTCCACGTGTTCATATTGTTGCAGCCGCAGGAGCCGGTCGAGGCTGGCGCGGTTGGCTTTGATGGTGCTCTCGGCGGCCTGCAGGTTGGCGGCGGCCACCTCATAGTTTGCTTCCTGCGTATCACCCTCCTGCCGGGCAACAACGCCTTGGTCAACAAGGGTCCGAAAGCGATCGCGGGTGATGGTTGCCAACTTCAATTGGGCTTTGACCTGTCCTAGAATGGATTCACTCTGCAGCAGCGTGGCCCTGGCCTGGTCCACCTGTTGATCGAGGTCAGGGGCATCGATCAAGGCCAGCGTTTGTCCCTTGCTCACATGGTCGCCAATGTCGACTTTCCGCAGGCGAATATAGCCGGAGGCGCGGGCAAATATCGAAGCTTCTTCGATCGGGCTAAGCGTACCGGGAATTGAAAGGCTGTCCTGGGCGGAAGCAAGGCGGGCCTGGATGACCGTGAGGCTGGGCAGGGTATTGCGTTTTCTTTCGGCTTCTCGTTCGACCTCTTTGCTTTCCAGATAATGAGGAATAATGCCCGCGGCAAGGCCGATCAGGAGGGCCACGACAATCCCGGTTCCCAGCAGGCGCTTGGCCCGTGGTGAAAATCGCGCGGCATGATGACGATGATCGCCGTTGCCGCTATGCGCTAAGGCAACGGATTGGTCTGCACTCGCCGGATTTTGGTTTCCGATCACTCGATCTCCCGATCACCCGATTGGCGACCAAGTCTAAATATTCGTTAACTCCGCATGGAACTCTTCATCGATTTTCTTATCGTAATCAATCGGCGGCTTCTTGCGTAGAAGAGAATAGATGACCGGCACGATGATGAGTGTGCTGGCCGTGGCTACTACCAGACCGCCGATGACGGCGCGGCCCAGAGGCGCATTTTGCTCGCCTCCTTCGCCCAGGGCCAGGGCCATCGGCAACATGCCGATGATCATCGCCAGCGCGGTCATGAATACCGGACGCAGCCGCGTGTAGCCGGCCGAGAGCGCCGCATCGAACTCATTTTTCCCTTCCACTCGTTCATCGTTGGCAAAGGTCACCATCAAAATGCTGTTGGCCGTGGCCACGCCAATGCTCATAATCGCGCCCATCAGCGAGGGAACGCTGAAAGTCGTTCGGGTCATGAAGAGCATCCATAGAATCCCGACGAAAACACCCGGCAGGGCGGTAAGGATGATGAAAGGATCGGTCCATGACTGGAAATTAACGGCCATGAGCAGATAGACAAAGATCACGGCAAAGAGCATCCCAAGCGTCAGGCGCGTAAACGATGTGCGCATGGTCTGCACCTGGCCCTGAAGCTGGAGAAACGATCCCCTGGGCAGGTGCTTGGACTGCTCATCCATGATCTTCTGTATCTCTTTGGCCACGCTGCCCAGGTCGCGGCGGTCGACGTCCGCCAAAATATCGAATACGGGCTGCACATTGTAATGGTTGACAATGGTAGTGGCGATGTTGCGCTTCACGGAAGCCAGGTTGCCCAGCAACTGCGTGGCATTGGTCGTGGATGAGGTGATCGGGGTCCTTTGTATTGTATCGATGGAGTCCATTTTGTAGGGCGGAGTTTGGACCGAAACCTGGTAGTTAACTCCGTTTTCGGGATTGAGCCACTGATTGGGCGCGGTCTGCTGGCTTCCACTGAGAGAGATCAACATGCTGGTGGCGACATCGCGCTGAGTCAGGCCTACTTGCTGGGCCTTGCTCCGATCCACATTCACATCCAGCTCAGGGGCCGTTACTTGCTGATGAATATGGACATCGACGGCTCCAGGAATCTGGGCTATTTTCCGCTGCAGTTCTTGAGCGATACGATAATTCTCCGCCTGATTGCGGCCCACAACCTGCACGTCAATGGGGGCAGCCAGCCCAAAATTCAAAATTTGATTGGTAATATTGGCGGCAGTAAAGAAAAAGGAATCCTCAGGAAATTTGTCGGTAAGAGCAGCCCGAAGTTGGCGCATGTAACCGCGCGTTGAGTGGTGTTTTTCCTTGAGAGAGATCAGGATGTCGCCATCGCTGGTTGAGATGGTGGCGAAGTTGCCGAAGGCCAGATTGATCCCTCCCGGTGGCAGGCCAATGTTGTCGAGGATCATATCAATTTCATCGTTGGGAATGACCCGCCTGATCTCATCTTCCACGCGAGCGAAGACCTGCTCGGTCTCTTCGATCCTGGTTCCTTCAGGGGCGCGCACATGCAAACGCATCTGGCCGGAATCCACATAAGGAAAGAAGTCTTCCCCGATCAACAGCAACAAAGCTCCTGAGGCCACCACAAAAACAGCAAACACCGCCAGCACCCAGGCGCGCCGATGCAAACACCAGGCCAGCACCGATTGGTAATAGTCGCGAAATCGCTCGAATTTCTCTTCGAACTTCTGATGGATGCGCCAGATCAGGCTTTGCGATTCTTGGGTGTGAACGTCCGGCCCTCCCGCATAGAGAGGCAATTCAGGGCCTAACAGATAATGCACCATAGTGGGCACAAGGGTTCGCGAGAGCAGATAGGATGCCATCATGGCAAACACCACGGCCATCGCCAATGGTGTAAATAGATACCGGGCAGCGCCGGTGAGCAATATGACGGGAACAAAGACGATGCAGATGCAGAGCGTAGAAACCAGCGTGGGCAGGGCTATCTGCTGGGCTCCATCCAGAATGGCGCGGGTGAGCGACTTCTTCATGCCCATGTTGCGATGAACATTTTCTATTTCCACTGTCGCATCATCCACGAGAATTCCCACGGCCAGCGCCAGGCCCCCCAGGGTCATCACGTTGATGGTTTCACCCAGCGCTTTGAGCACTACAATGGAGGTGAGAATCGAGAGCGGTATGGAGATACAGACAATCAAAGTGCTTCGCCAGCTTCCCAGAAACAGCAGGATCATCATGGCCGTAAGGAAGGCAGCGATGACACCTTCGCGCACCACTCCATAAATCGATGCTCGAACAAATAGAGACTGGTCAAACAAAGGAGTGACCTTCAATTGCTGGGGCAGCGTGGACTGGATTCGGGGCAGAACATTTTTGACGGCCTGCACGATATCGAGAGTCGAGGCTTTGCCATTCCTAAGCACGGTGAGCAGGGCGGAGCGCGACCCGTTGGTGCGGACGATATTGCTCTGTACGGTGTAGCCGTCCCTCACTTGCGCCACATCCTTTATATAGACAACCGCCCCATTGCTGGCGCGAACGGGAAGATTATTCAATCCTTCAATAGTGGTTGGACTGCTGTTGATCCGTACCTGGTATTCAAAGTTTCCAATTCTGGCTGTCCCCGCCGGCAGGATGATGTTTTGCGCGCCCATGGCTGTGGACACATCTGCCGGGGAAAGATGCTTGGCATACAACATGTCAGGATTCAGATCCACCATGATCTGCCGCTGCTTGCCGCCAAAGGGCAGCGGGACGGAAGCGCCTTGCACTGTCGCAAGCTGGGTGCGAATGAAATTCAATCCGTAGTCATAAAGCTGGGCTTCCGTCATTCCCTCGCCGGAAAGACTCAATTGGAGAATAGGAACGCTGGAGGCGTCATACTTGAGAATATTGGGAGGAAAAGTTCCGGGAGGCAGTCCACGAAGAATGGTCTGCACAATGGCCGTGACTTGCGAGATCGCCAGTTCAACCTTGGCTTGCGGCTGAAAAAATACCCGGATCACGGCAACGCCCGTATAGGTCTGCGACTCGATATGCTCGATGTCATTGACGGTAGTGGTCATGGCCCGCTCGCTGACTGTGACCATGCGCTTTTCCATCTCGTCGGGAGTCAGCCCATTGAATGACCAGATTACCGAGACAACCGGGATATCAATGTACGGAAAGATGTCCTTGGGCGCCGTAGCGATGGAGCCGATCCCCAGGATGAAGATGAGCAGCGACGCCACCACAAATGTATATGGACGACGAAGCGCAAGCCGGACGATCCACATCTGCTGGCGTACCCCCCTTGATTGCTCATCGGGAAAACTGAGTTCTACATTTTACGACATTGCGAGAACCCGGCTGATGGGCTTTACCTTAATTAACAGAGCATGACCAGAACTTACCGTCAGATTTTCGTTTGAGGTGTGTTATACGCAGCTTGGTCACAATAGCGTTGTCATCCTAACCACAAAGGAACACGAAGAGAAACCCAAGGACACGAAGGAAAAAAGCAAAAGAATTCTTTGCGGGAAAACAAGATTTTCAAGGTTAGCAATGCAGGGAGAGTCGAAATGCATCCTCTTTAACCCCGCCGCTACAAAACCTGGGTAGCATACCTCGTATCTGCATTTAAGCGCCAAACATTATCGGGATCCTTCAGCGCAAAGAACGCGCTTCAGGATGACAAGGGGGAGAGGGGATCGTGGAAATCCGTGCATATCGGCGGGAATCGCGTTAAGGTTTTGCCGCCCTCATTTCGCCATTGCTTTTTCGATTTCATCCGCTGTTCGGGGGAGGTCGTTGGTCAGCATGATCAGTTTTCCGGTTTGGTCTATGTAGAACATGTCTTCGATGCGCACTCCCAGTTTTTCCTCGGGAATGTAGATTCCGGGTTCCAGCGTAAAGACCATGCCTTTGTTCAACGGAATTGTGGGATCGCTGGCATCGTGGACGTTCAGGCCTACGTGGTGTCCAAGGCCGTGGATGAAGTATTTGCCTAAAGGCTCACCGTGCAGGTCTTTGCCGTGGGCGTTGATGTAGTCCATGGCTACCTTGTAGAGCGAATCTGAGCCATTGCCGGTTAGTTTGGAGCGTCCGAGTTCGAAAGATTTTATCGCGGCTTCCTGGGCCTGGAGAACCAGGTTGTAGATCTCCCGCTGGCGAGGAGTGAATTTGCCGTTCACCGGGGCAGTGCGGGTGATGTCTGTGGCATACATGGAGTATTCGCCGCCTACGTCCATTACAACCACGTCTCCGCTTTGCATTGTTCCGGAGTCCTCGGAATAGTGCAGGACGGTGGAGTACAGGCCGGAACCAACAATGGGCGCATAGGCAGAGCGTTCGCAGCCGCGTTTTGAGTATTCATAGACGATGAGCGAGGCGATTTCGCGTTCGGTCACTCCGGGGTGAATTGCTTTCAGCGCAGCACGATGTCCGGCCTCTGAGGCTTCGGTGGCATGGGTGATGAACTGGACCTCACCTGCGTCTTTGACCATCCGCAGCCGGGCGATCAGTGGCCTGGAATCAGCCCAGGATGTGTAGTTCGGGAAGGAGTTGGTGCGGCGCAGCCATTCCCTGGGACCGCGCGACGGCGATTCTTCGCCTGTATCGGTGTAGACAACCGCTCTGGGTTGAGGAAGGATTTTTGCGAGTTCGTCATGAATCTTATCGAGAGCCGCGACCCGGTCAAAGCCGGTGATGCGTGAAGCTTCGGGATTTTCAGGACCTAGCTTGGGGCCTGTCCACTTCTCCTGCGTGACGTTGTGCTCGGGCAGGAACAGGATCTCTGTATAGGGATGCGAGTCGGAAGCGGGAGAGACGACCACTGCGGCTCCCGGCTCGGCCCATCCAGTCAAATAATAGAAGTCATCATTTTGGCGAAAACCAAACAGATCGTTCTGGCCTTCAGGTTCAGTGCCGCCGAACAGAACCAGGGTGCCTCCACCTAAATTCTTGGCCAGAGCCATGCGCCGCTCGCGGTAGTCGGAGCCTTTTTGGCGCTCCATGGCTGAGGTGAGAGTGGCGGCGGCCAGCACCATGACAAGAAAGATTTTGCGCACGATGATTATTCCTTCTTTAGTGGACGTTTGCGGATTTTAGCAGAAAGGGGAGAGATTGACCGCAAAGGACGCTACGGACGCAAAGGAAAGCAAAGATAACCGCAGAGATCGCAGAAGCCGCAGAGGATCAGGAATAACGTCTCACCACTGATTTTTACGGATGACACTGATCAGAGTTGATTTTCGGATCAGTGGCGTCAGTGAAGATCAGTCGTAGATGCTACTCATTGTTGTTTCAAGAGCCGGTCACGGTTCAGCCGGAGGTTTTGTTTGCTGCGGCGGGTGGGATATGGCTTGTCGTCTCCCATTAGGCCTTTCCAAAGCACTTGGTTGAATTTGGCTGAGTCGAGTTTGTCTTCGGCGCTGAAGTCGAAGCCTTCTGTCTGGCGTTGCCAATATTCAGCATCGTGCCTGGGAGTGGACACAGCCATCGAGCCGGAGCCTGAACTTGAGTCCGGTGGGAGAGGAAGCTGGGTGGTTCGCAAGACGGCGGGGACTCGCGCCGTGTAACTCCATTGAGTTTGGGTGCGGGAGAATATGGCAGACATCGGTTCCTGGACCGCATCGTTTAATCCCAGATGCCTGGTTCCCAGGATATCTTCGATGGTGCGCAGCATGGAAACCGTGTTGAACCGCCGGGAGACAACCGCTCCTTGCTTTATGTATGGACCCACTACAAACGCAATGCTGCGATGGGCATCGACGTGGTCGGGGCCGTTCTGAGCATCGTCTTCTATGACAAAGATCAAGGTGTCTTTGGCGTATTTGCTCTTGGCCACTTTTTCGACCAGCAACCCGACGGCGTAATCGTTGTCGGCCATCTCGGTCTCGACTGTGTTGACTCCATCGACGGCTGTCTTGAAGTCTCCGAAATGGTCATGGCAGAAACGCACCAGTTCCAGGCTGGGCAGGTTGCCGTCTTTTACATAGTCGTCAAATTCGCGTTCCCATTCTTTGAAGCGCCAATAGTCGGCAAATTTCTGATCAAATCCGCGGAAATAGGGATCGGTGACCTCATGGAGCCGGGGGTTGCTGGGAAAGGCAACTCGGGTGGTGCTGGCTGCCGGATCGTGCAGCAGGGGAACCGCAGCAGGCGATTTTTCGGGGGCCGAGTAGCGATCGAGGTCGAGGAAGAAACCGTAGTTGCGGACCTTCAACCCGGCGTTTAGCGCTGCATCCCAGAGATAGCCTGCGCCTACGGAGTCCTCCGGGCCATCTGGAGCGCCTACATCAGCGGTACCAGGGAGCTGATCGGCGGCATCTTCCAAGTTGGCTGCGCGAGGATCAAGCGCGGCCCGCTCTTCCGGAGAGCCTACGCTCACATTGATTCCGCGATTCACTCCCTCAAAGTCATAGGTGAAGCCACGTCCGGAGTAATTCATCGGGACGTCCTTTTCGACTACATCGGTTGCGCGGGCCGCCGTGCTCCAGTTCCAGCCATTTCCGCTGACGTCGCCACTGTCGTAAAAATTGTCCAGCGTTACGAAGTTCCGGGCGAGGTCATGATGGTTTGGAGTGATCGGCTCCTTGAACAAGGTGATGGAAGGATCGCCGTTGCCCTTCTTCAGATCACCCAACAGCTGGTCGTAGGTACGATTTTCCTTCACGATGTAAATTACGTGCTTGACGTTATCGTGAAGGAAGGAAAAAAGAGGATCGGCGGCAATCGGCTGTGTCGCAAAACGGTTATTGCTCGCCACTTGCTGCGTAAGACGATGCAATTCGGCATCGCCAGGGCGGGGAACTGCCTGAAATCCACCTTTGATTAGCTGCAAGATGTACTGTTGTGTTGAGGCACAGGCGCCGCGTTCGGTGGTTGAAAACGAATTGCGGCAGCCCTTAGGATTGGGACCTGAATTGGATTTTCCATTCACGATATAAAGTATTGACCCATCGTGATTCAAGCTGACCGACTGCGGATACCAGCCGGTTGGTATCAGTCCTTCGGTCCGGCTGCCGCTTCCATCAGCGGAAAGCTTGATCACCGCGACGGAGTTCGTGCCACCGTTGGTAACGTAGAGAGTGTGTTCATCTGGCGAGAGCACCAGACTATTTGGATTGCTGCCTCTGAAGCGGTTCTTATTGGGAAAGAGCTGCTCCGGTGCGGTTGTACCGATGCTCGCGGTCACACGGTTGGCGCCGGTATCGATCACTGCTACGGAATCGCTGTTGTCGCAAGCCACGAACAATTGGCTTTGATTCTTGTTCAGGATGAGCTTGTTAGGCTGCCCCTGAACCTTGATCCTGCCGGCAATTGGGGTCGGGGAAGCAAGATCGAGCACCACAATTTCGCGATCGCGTACGCTGGAGACATAGACTTTGTCGTCACCTTTGAAGACCGGCCAAAAGGGAAACGCGCCTCCAGCAACTCCTTTCTGACTGGGATCATTTTTTCCCGGACGCAGGTCGATTTCCGCGACCTTTTGCAGGGCTTTCAAATCCACCACCGAAACCGAATCATTCTCGTAGTTGGCGGCCACGAGACGCGTACCTGATGCATTTACGGCGAGTCCGGCAACCATCGGATGGGTCTTGACTCCCAAAGCTTTCTCATGCCCCAGAGAAATTGGTTCCGGCGATTCGCTCCACTGGCCGTTGGCTTGCGTGAAGACATGAATGTTGTCATTGCTTCCGCCGGAGACGTAGAACTGCGCGCCATCGGGCTTCCAGGTGATGCCGGCAAACGTATTGGGGATTTTCAGGACCTGCTTCTTCACTGGGGGCTGCTGCCGGATATCGTAGACAAACACATATTCTTTCGACTGCTCAGGGATGGATTTTCCTTCGGCATCGAAGTTGCGGTTGAAGCCGCTGGTGAGAACCAGCAAGGTATTTCCGTCGGGACTGACGGTCGTCGAAATTGGATGGTCCGCGGTATAGTGCGGCAGCTCAGGCAAATTCGGATTGAGAGGCTGAAAGGTCGAACCTTTGGCTGCGGTTGGAGTAATGCTCATGCCGGTGGGCAGAATCTCGACAGCTTGTTTCTTTGGCTTGGCATTCTGGGATTTGGTGTTTTCAGGGAGAGCAAATGAGAATGCGGCGATAACAAGAATAGTAAGCGCCAGAATCATTTGATGAATGCTTTTAGCCATTGGTGTCTCCTGGGTCGCCCTTCTGGGCTTATCAATAGTTCCAAGTTCCCATCAGAATGCTATAGGCAACCTTTGGCAGCCGGACATGGCAGCAGAGGCTGAAAACCACTTTTATAAACCTTACACACAAAAAACGCGGCAGTCGAAACTGCCGCGTCTCATTTCAGACTTCAAGTTCGATTAGAACTGGAAGCGTGCTCCCAGTTCGATCTGCCTCTGTGAATAAATGAAGTTGCTATTGGTATTATTCACCACGTTGAAAGCGGGGTTGAAGTTCAATGTCGTGCCGCTGATGATGTAACCGGTTGAGGTTATGCCGGTGACATTCTGGTGGTTGGGAACGTTGAAGATATTGCCAAGGAGTTCGATCTTATATCTGTCATGCAAGACGAATCTCTTCGAGATTCTCATATCAACGATATAGGTGTTGGGGAAGCGGAAGGTGTTCCGTCCGAGGACGTCGATGCGGTTGGCGCCGCCAGAACCGTTAATGCTCGATCCCAAGCCGCCGGCAGGAGATCCCGCAGTGGTGAGAGAGAACGGAAGCCCGTTTTGCGCGGTGAAGATCGGGGCGAGCTGCCAGTCGTTGGCCAGGTAGCCCGCTGGTCCCTGTACTTTCCAGGGAGATTCGATGACCGCATTCAGGGTGAAGCGGTTGGGCACATCGTAGATGGAGTTCCCGTATTCCGCCTTGGAGTTGCCAGGAATGAGGAGATCATTGGTATCGCTGAAAGTGGTGCCGTTGACTCCTGTATCGATGGCGTGGGCCCAGGTGTAATTTGCCGAGAACTGCATGTGATGGCTCAGACGATGATTGACCTGAACTGCGAGTGCGTGATAGTTGCTGATGGCCCCGCTGAAGATATCGGTGAGCGAGCCAAACTTGGGGTTGATCCGGTTGGTAAAGAGGGGCTCGGTCAAAGTAGGAACTGTAAGAGGCCCGCCTCCGCTGACTGTATAAGTGATATTGCCGGTTGAGGGTGCGATGTTGACATCGGCAAAGTTGGGCAGTTGGCGGCCATAGCTGCCCAGGTAGCTCACCTGGAGGACAGTGCCCCATCCAAGGTCACGCTCCACGGTCAGATCAGCCTGGCGGATTTGGGGCGCCTGGAAGTTGGAATCAAAGAAGGTCACGCTCGGCGTAGCTCCCGGACAGGTTGGCGGCGCGGCCAAAATCACCGGGAAGGGCTGCACGCAAGGGCGAGTAATAGCCGAGGTGGGGCTCAACGAGAATTGGAGTTGGCTGCCTGGAGTACCGGTATTCGTGAGCGCGTTGAAGATAGTGGAGTTGATAATGCGGCCGTAGTAGACGCCATAGCCACCCCTAACCACGGTCTTGTTGTCTCCAAATACCGACCAAGCAAAGCCGACTCTCGGGCCAAAATTATTGGCATCATTCGGCATTGAAGCGGTCTGAGGTATTGCCGGATTGACCAACCCGGGAAAGGGTGCAGGCAACAGTTCGCGCTCGTAGCGGACTCCCAAATTCACTGTCAGCCGGGGCAAGACCTTCCAGTCATCCTGCAGGAAGAAGCCGAGATCGGTGCTGCTGAACTCGAACCCTATCGGGCCAAATGCCTGGGTAAAGCTGTTATAGCAAGGAACATTTTTTCCAGCCGAGACACAGGTGTTGGGCTTGTTAAGGTCAGAGAAGTAATTCAACAGGCTGCTATAGCTGTAGCTTCCGAACTGGTTACGCAGGTTCTGGGAATTATCGCTGACGCGGCTGGCATCGAAGCCGAACTTAAACGTGTGTTTGCCGTGGGTGAAGATCATCGTATCGGCCCACTGGAAGCGGGTCTCGTCCGGGAACGCCGGACGCAAGAGGAAGGTGGGCAGGCCGAAGCTGAAGCCGTTGGTGATGGAAACATTTGGAGGCAAGCCCAGAGGGTTGGTGAAGGTAGGCGTATGGAGGAGATTGCTGACCTCATAGGCCGTGGGCTGCTGGCCGTTCTCGAATTCGAAATCGCGGCCATAAGAGAGTCTGGCTTCGTTGGAAAGATTGGAGGTGAACAAGCTGTCAATCTTCAGCACGCCCCAAGTGTCTTTCACAAAGTCATTTCCGAAACTGGCAATTCCGTTGGTGTTGGTGGCCTGGGTTTGGATTCCTGCCGGCGAAGCCCAGCGCATGCGGTTCAATTCAGCGGAGACGTGATTTTTCTGGTTTACCTGCCAATCGATCTTAGGGAAAAATATCGTCTGATCACCGGTCCGAGGCACGGGGCCGAGCATGGTTACAAGACCCGTTAGATCATTGTTATAAATAGTCTGCGCCTGCGCAGGCGTTACACCAAGGCGTGTTGCGAGGGTGGTAAGCGTTGCGCTGCTGGGCGTAGCAAAGAATACATTGGGACCGCTGGTGACCGCCGTCCCCGGGAAGTTGCGATGGAAGCCGTCCCACGCGAAATACCAGAAGAGCTTGTCTTTGATAATTGGTCCTTGCAGCTCAAAACCACCCCTGTACCGCACGTCGGGGGGCTTGAAATTTACCGGGGTAAAGACGCCGGGTGAAGTTTGCACGTTAATGTTAGTGAACCCATTGCGGGCGCCCCAGTTTTGATTGCGGTCGAAGAAATAACCTTGACCATGAATGACGTTACCGCCGCTTTTAGTGACCGTGTTGATCACGGCTCCTGCCGACCGCCCATATTCGGCTGAGTAGTTCGAGGTATTGACCTGGAATTCCTGAATCGCAATCATCGGGGTGGAATAACCAGCACGGGTGCGTCCGCGCTCTTCAGAGAAGAAGGCTTGATTGTTGTCGGCGCCGTCCACGGTGTTGTTGTTGAGCAGGGTGCTCATGCCGCGGAAGCTGATCAAGCCGAAGCCGCTGGAATCGCTGACTGCCGTGGGTGTGAGCAGCGTAAATTCCGACCACCGGCCACCGTTGATCGGCAGATTGTCGACCGCAACTTCATTCAGGGTATTGGCAAAATCATTCGACGTGGTGTTGATTTGGGGCGCTTCGCTCGAGACGTCCACGACCGTTTGCCCACCGCCAACTGTCAAGCGCGGCGCGACCTCGGTGAGGCTGCCAACCTGGACAATTACCTCTTTCGCCGTAAAGGTCGCAAAACCCGTTTGCGTTGCCGTCACCGTATATGAGCCGGAGGCCAGATTGGTGACACGGAAGTAGCCAGTAGAATTCGCCGTTACCGTTTGCTCAGCGTTGGTGGCATTGTTATGGACAACGACTTTGGCATTAGGTACTACGGCGCCGCTGGAATCCAAAACTGTGCCGCCGATTGCACCCTCTGTGGTGGATTGCGCCAACGCCAAGCTGGCCAGCAGAAAACAGAAAATAAAGCAGTACAGAACCTTTCGCATTTGTATCCCCCTACCGAATGAGCAAGTCTAAAGTATGTGCTTATTTGAGCAGTGTAAAACTTTGATTAATTTTCGAATTAATCCGGATAAGGTCAGGCAACTCAGGGAAATCCGAGAGGAGCATACGCTGACCAGAATGAGAGTTCAACCTTTATTTATTGTGATTTCTGTGGAGAATTCCCTCAATCTGTGGAAAACCAAGCCTCAAAGTTCGCTAGGAAAATCAGCTTAGAACTTTTTTACTATTAACAATCTTTTGCACTGCGGTTACAAAAATAGACCGCATATCTTTTACGCGGCGTGTTCATACAGATGAACGAAAAGTAGCTAAGACCTGACCACTCTAAAACAACGGAGACCGGCAACGGGCCTGGCTGAGAAAGAGGAGGCAAATCTTATGAACCGACTACGAGTATTCGCGATCGCAACCGCTTTAATTGCAGGCAGCTCGGCTCTGGCTTCAGCCACCCCAGACCGCGACCGTCACCGTGATAACAACGGTTACGCTTATGGAAACGGCGGCTATTATCACAACGACCACGATCGTGATGACCGGTCCCGTTATAACGACCACGACCGTGATGACCGGCGTCGTGTAGACCGCGACGACCGCTGGAGAGGTGATCATGACCGAGATGATCGGAGAAGCGGGTGGGGTTTTCACCGGGATCGGGATTGAATAGCACAAGCACTTAGCTCTTAGCATTCAGCCCGCAAACAGCTTGGGCTAAAAAGAGAGATGGTGTGGGCATGGTTAGTGTTTCCCACCCTTCGCAGAGAACGCGAAGGGTGGGCACTCCTCTCACAGCCCTCGCACATCTTTAAGTTGTATTCACATTTACAAACCTTTACTTAACCTCCACAAAAATAGACCACATATTTTTTACCGGTGGTGTTGATATTCATAGAAGGAAAAGTAGCTAAGACCTGACCACTCGAAAACGAAACAGAGACCGGCAACGGGCCTGGCTGACAAAAGAGAGGGAACCTTATGAACCGACTACGGATATTCGCGATTGCAACCGCATTGATAGCAGGCAGCTCTGCTCTGGCTTCAGCCCAGGATCACGACCGTTATCGTGATCGTGATCGCGACGGCTACAGTCATAGGTACAACGATCATGATCGCGACGATCGCTGGCGTAACAACAATCGCTGGCGCTACAACGACCATGACCGGGATGACCGCTGGCGTTACAACGACCACGACCGCGATGATCGCGGGCGCTGGCGCCATAACGACCATGACCGGGATGACCGGAGAGGCTGGTGGCATCGGGATCGGGACTAAGTAGCGGGCAGCATTTGGCAATCACTCGGCCCCGCTCGGCTTTTTAGGCTGAAGGAGAAAGCATCGTGGGCATGGTTGCAGGGTGGAGAAGCCCGCGAACAGTTTGGCTAAGCGATACAGTGTGGTGGGGAAGGCTGGTGTTTCCCATCCTTCGCGTGCTGCGCGAAGGATGGGGCACCCCATGCAATCCCAACGGGGAATTCACGCTGAACCCTTACTACTTTTGAGGTGACAAAAAGAGACATGCCGGTGGGGCATGTCTCTTTTTATGTGGGCGCGATCTTATTTCGCCGTTCGTTGTTTTCAGTCGTTGTCGTCGTTGTCTTCGTTTCCTGAGCCGGCTCCGGAGCTGACGCCGCCTTCGGATTTGATTTGAATTGGGCCTCCGGCGAACAGGGTGCTTGAGCCGTGTTCGGCTGCCAGTTTGTTGAAGGTGGAGACATCTGTGTTGAGCAGGGCGTTAAAGGCCTCGAGATGTTTTTCCAGTTCCTGTTTTACTGATGCCGCTTCTTCCAACAGAAGCTCGTTAGGGGCCTCTCCGTAGGATGAGATTGCGCCACGAAATGCTCCTTGCAGGCGATCATGGAAGCGTTGCAGGTAATGGATGCTGTCCTGGCTGCCTTGTTGAATTTCGTGGTTATAAATTGGGCTTTCCAGGTCAGTGAGTTTTTTGTCCAGAGCTTTAGCCTGTTCGAGAACAGGTCGGTAGGAGACGTTGACCTGTCCATCGGGATTTTGGTCGGAGGTAAGGATCTCCTGCAAGCTGGTGATTTGCTTGTGCAGGCTGCTCACCCGGTTCAAAGCCTCGTTGAGCGCCGAGAGGTCGTCGCGCAGTTCCAGTCCGAGTTTCAGTTGTGCGCGCAAGGCATTCTGATCGGCAGGGAAACGCGGATCGGTTTCTACATGCACGGTTTGGGTCTCGGTTTTGCCGCTTGCCGTGACCGCCACCTTGTAATCGCCAGGAAGGACGTTGGGACCCGTGCTGGGATCAAAGAAGAAGTCCTCTTCGTCCCGATCGGTCTGGGGTTGCAGGAAGGTCAGGCGCTTGGGCGGATCGTAACGGAGGTTCCATATTGCGCGGTTGACCCCTGCCTTGGATGGGCCATACATGGTGCGGATGACCTGACCGGAACTATCGGAGATGGCGATCTTCACAGGCGTCAAACTCTTTTTGCGCTGCTCCGGGGTGACCTTGATTTCCGACGGCAGAGTATAGGTAATGACGGCGCCACTGGGCGGATTCGGGGTGACAAAGCCGCCGCTGGTGAAGCCATGCTTGTTCCAATTGTGCCAGTTCACGGCCGGCAGAGGAGTGAAGAGATGGAAATCGCTCCGCGCCAGCTCAGCACCGCTTTCTTCCAAGGGCGTGATGTCATCGAGGATGAAGAGGCCGCGGCCATGAGTGGCTACGACCAGATCGTGCGTCTTCTTTACGAACTTAATGTCGTAAATCGACGACGTAGGGAAGTTGCTCTTGATTCGAGTCCAGTGTGCGCCGTCGTCACTGGAGTAGAAAAGGGAAGTATCGGTTCCGGCTACCAGGAAGCCTTTATGGTTGGGATCCTCGCGGATGACCCGAATAGGATCCTCTTGCGGAAGTCCCTGCGTTATGGGAGTCCAAGTCTTGCCGAAGTCGTGGGTCTTGAAGGCATAAGGCTTGTTGTTGTCAACCTCGTGGAAATCTACCGCTACATAAGCAGTGCCTTGGTCGTTAGGTGAGGCCTCGATCTGCTGGAGACGTCCCCACTGTGGCAGATTGGGAATGCTGGCAGTTACATTGGTCCAGTGCTGACCACCATCGCGCGTGACTTGGACAACGCCGTCATCGGTTCCTACCCAGATGATCTTGGGATCGACGGGCGAGATGGAGATGGAAAGAATACAGTCAAAGGTTTCGGCGCCGCTGAGGTCGAATTCAATGGGACCGCCGCTGCTCAACTGTTTGGACTTATCGTTGCGGGTGAGGTCGGGGCTGATGGCCATCCAGTGGGCTCCGGCATCGGTGGACTTGAAGAGGACATTGCCACCGATGTAGACCTCTTTGGGGTCGGTCAAGGAGACAGCGATAGGTGAAGTCCAGTTGAAGCGATACTTGAGGTCTGCGGGCTTTTGTACTTGAACCCCATGCAGATATGGGCGGATGAAATGCTGGAGTCCGTTCTCATTATTTAGTCGAGAGATAGATCCATTCTGCGAGTCGCTATAGACAGTGTGGGCATTGGGGCCACGAGCCGGGACAACATATTCACCATCGCCGCCAGTTGCGGTGTACCAGTCAAAGCCAGTGATTCCGCCACGGCTGAGGCTGTTGGAGGGGCCACACCAGCCGTTGTTGTCTTGCAGGCCGCCGCAGAGGTTGTAAGGTGTTTCGTCATCCTGGGCGACGGAGTAGAACTGCTCGATGGGAATATTGTCGAGGTATCGCCAGGTGCGTCCGGCATCGGAGCTGATGTAGACGCCGCCGTCGTTGCCGTTGATGATGCGGTCAGGATTCTCGGGGTCAATCCACATCGAGTGATGATCGGGATGGACGCGTCCGCCGATGGTGTGAGCGGTCTTGCCTCCGTCTTCGGAGAGCACGATTCCGAAAGAAAGGAAGTAGATTTTGTTTTCATCCTTGGGTGAGACCACAAGCTGGCTGAAGTAGAAGCCCCGGGCGTTCATGTTGTGGTTGTTGCTGACCATCTTCCAATGGTCGCCAAAGTCGTTGGAGTCCCACAGCACGCCCTTTTTCGATTCAATCAAGGCATAGAGATGGCGAGGATTGCTGGGAGCTGCGGCCAGGCCGATGCGTCCGGTTGGCCCCTCGGGAAGGCCATCGCTGAGTTTTTTCCAGGTGATGCCGCCATCGACGGAGCGGAAGATTCCACCGGCAGTTCCGCCACTTTCCAGGCTCCAGGGATGCCGCACGAAGGTCCACAGACCGGCGTAAAGGATCAAGGGATTATTGGGATCCATGATGAGAGAGCTGACACCGGTTGTGTCGTCAACGAAGAGCGTCTTTTGCCAGGTCTTGCCGCCATCGGTGGTGCGAAAGGCACCGCGCTCGGAGTTAGGCCCCCAGACGTGGCCGAGAACGCCTACCACGACGATGTTGGGATCGTGGGGATCGATCGCGATGTTGGAAATCTGCCCTGCGTCCCTCAGTCCCATGAATTTCCATGTGGTCCCCGCATCAGGAGAGAAGTAAACTCCTTTTCCTGTAATTACGTCATTGCGAGGATTCGATTCGCCTGTTCCCACCCAGACGAGATTGGGATTGGAGGGCGCCAGCGCAATTGCGCCGATTGATACTGTGGCTTCTTTCTCAAAGATCGGCTTCCAGGAGAGTCCGCCATCCTGGGTCATAAAGACGCCGCCACCGCCTGCGCCAGCGTAGTAAATGTTGGGCTTGCCCGGTATTCCGGCAACGGCAGAAACTCGTCCGCCGCCTACCGCAGGGCCGAGATTGCGGAATTTCACGTTCTCCAGGGGATCGAAGGGTTTGTTGCCTTCTGGTTTTTTAGGGGCTTTATTGTCGGCTTGCGTAGATTGATCAGAGTCGGGCTCTTGCGCGGTGATTGCGCTCTGATAACCAACAAGAAGCAGGAAAGGCAGCAACGATCTCAAAAGCTTTTTCATGGGACAACTCCAGATGAGAAAAGGAAGTTAACCGCGAATGATATCGCAAAGCGAGGCGAGAATGCACATTGAGCGCGATGAGTGGATTGACTCAGCCAGTGTGCCCGTTCTTGTGACGGAAACAAATCTCTAGATGGTATTTGAGGCGGCCGCGAGCAATTCTCGCACTTTGTTTTCAAGCACTACAAAGCGCTGATATTCGCAGCCAGGAATCGCGCCCATCGATAGCCTCTCGTTGCGGTACAGCATGGGGCTCGGAACCGGAGTTTTTAAGGAGGCATGAACTTCTCGTACTCGAGTCTCGGCGATGATGCGCGCTACATTGGTTTCATTGATTCCACTGCCCGCCATGATTACGATTCTATCTTCAGCAGCACGGACCAGTTTGGCGAGAGCCGCGATTCCTGCTTCGGCCGTTTGTTCTCCACCGGAAGTCAAGACGCGATCAACACCTGAATTGATGACTTCCTCAAGAGCTTCATCGAGATTGGAGGACATATCGAATGCCCGATGAAAAGTTACGCTCATGGGTCGGGCAAGCTCCAAGAGTGATCGTGCTCGCTTGATGTCGATATGGCCACCTTCTTCGAGGATACCGAAGACCACTCCGTCGGCTCCTAACTCTTTCGCTGTCCGCACATCGTATTGCATTGCCTCGAATTCGTCAGCGCTATAGTAAAAATCACCGCCCCGTGGACGGATCATGACGTGCAGAGCGATTGAAATCTTCTTGCGGATGCGAGCGATTAACCCTGCGCTTGGAGTGGTGCCACCTTCCAGAAGATTGCTGCACAATTCGACGCGGTGAGCCCCGCCGCGTTCGGCTGCGAGAGCCGATTCCACGGAGTCCACACAAACCTCGAGGCAGGGACTACTCATGGTTGTGCCGACGCATTTGATTGCTTTAGAAACTTCCTAAATTAAAGAAGCGCTCCCTGGAGGGGAGCGCCGTTGTCTTTTCAGCAATCCGGGCAATCCGGGCAGAAAATATCCGTGGCGGTGCCGTGGCCTGCTCCTGTGAGTTGGCACGGCGCGGTTCCGGCGCCGCTCACATGTGCCGCTTCCTGTGGGGTGAGTTCACGGGCACCGGTACGAGTGAGGACTCTTTGATTTTGCTGATTCCGCATCTTAAATTCTCCTTTGCAGTTCGCGAAATGTCGGCGCAGCTCTCGCCGAAGGCAGACATTATTGCACACTAGAACTGCCAGTTCACGTTCACGAATCCGGTGCCGCTCGTGGGAACCGTGAAGGTATGGTTATTTCCGTTTTCCCAGGTTACGGCGCCGTTGGCAGCGATTTTGATGAACTTAAATTGGATGGTCTGTCCTGCCGGCACGGAGACATTCAGGAACCAGTTCGGGAAGTTGGGATCGAGCATGGGACCGATGGCTGAATCGAATGTGGTTCCCCAGTTTCCAATCTCCACGGTGTTTCCGGTAAGAAAGATGAAATCGCCAACGTTGGTCTGAATGGCATTATTCACTGTAAACGTTACGGGGATGAGCTTTGCTGTGAGAACTTTGAATTGAATCGGGTTGGCCGATGTCCCGTTGGAGTTCTTGAGTTGGACGTTATAAAGCCCAGGCGCAACGGCGGGAACGTTGAACGTGACCTGAGTATCCGACCAGCTTGCGATGCTGGCCGCCGTGCTGCCAAAGAGCACGCTTCCTGTGCTTCCACCTAAGCCTTTTCCCGCGATGGTGACCTTCACACCGGATTGCCCGACGGTTGGTCCGATGGAGCCGGCCTCTGGCGCGGTCGCCGAAGTTGTGAATTGCCAGACAGCGACGGTATGAGCGGGCAAGGTAAATGCAGTCACGGGATTATTGCCTCCCGTTCCGCTGCTGACCGAAATTCCAAATCCACCCAAAAGGCCGGCAAGATAATCGGAGTAGTTGCCGGGCGGCAATGAGGCATTCAGGCCGGTAACGGAAACCGAAGATGTGTCGTTTTTATTGATTGCCACCAAAACTACATCGTTAAAGAACTTGCGTTCGAAGATGTAGACATCGTTGTTGATCCAACGCTGCTGCGATCCGCCATAGGCAATGGCGGAGTTGTTCTGGCGCAAGGTTGAAAGCCGGCCAATTAACTTATACGGCGTGGTGCTGGTGTCGAAAGAGGTCATCTGGTTGCGGTTGAAGGGATCGCCGCCGCCATTGGTGTCGACGTGAAGAAACTGCTCGTCGCCGTAATAGATCACCGGGATTCCGCGCGAGGTCAGCAGAAACGCAGTGGCTTCGTTCAAGCGATTGGTGTTGTTGTTCACCGAAAGAAAACGAGGAACGTCGTGGCTGTCGATAAAAGTGACGAGGTCATTTTGCCAGGTGAAGTTGGCGTTCTCAGTGTTCAAGGTGCTATCTAATTCCGAGAAACCATTGTTGTTGGCGAACACATCGCGGATGGTGGTGTTGAGTGGAAAGTCGAGCAACGACATGCCGCTGTTGTTGGCAAACTTAAAGGCATCGTGATAGAGAGGATCGCCGGTGCCTCCCAGGAACCACTCGCCGAAGAAGAAGCTGGGGCCAAAGGTGAATGCGGAGTTGACCATGCTGTATTCCCATCCCCAGGTGACGTGCTTCACGGCGTCGATGCGGAAAGCATCTACACCGTGCTGCTGAAGCTGCTGCATAGCGGCTTTCAGGTAGGCGTCAACAGTCGCGTTTTCCTGGTTCAGGTCGGAGAGGCCGAACAGCGTATCGTACTGGAGTTGGTAGCGGTCGTTGAAATCGGAAATATTCGGATTGTGATGAAAGATGCCGTTGGGATCATTGTTGAAGGCGGCAATAAATGTCCCATTGTCGAAAAGGGAACCGAATTCACCATGCGAATTGTCGTTGCTGTGGTTGGGTGCAAAATCGACGATTACCTTGATGCCATTGGCATGGGCGGCGGCGATGAGATTATCAAAGGCGGCAAAGGTGTTGTTGACATCTCCGAAATGCTCTTCGATCCGCTTGAAATCGCGTGCAGCATAGCCGTGATAAGTGGCGGTGGGATTGCCCTGAGCGTCGGGAATATTGAGGTTGAGATTATCTACTGGAGGAGAGATCCAGATCGCGGTGGCGCCCAATCCCTTGATATACGACATTTTTTGCTGAATACCGGCCAGATCTCCACCCCAATAGAGCCTGGGGTTGGTCTTGGTTGAATCGAAAAGGCCAGAGCTCTGTGGAGGATTGTTGTTGCTGGTGTCCCCGTCAAAGAAACGGTCGGTGATGATCTGATAGATGACCTGCTTTTTGAAGTCTTGCGCAAAGCATAGCGCGGTGGTGAACAGCAGAACGATAAAAGTCTTCAATACACGACGGAGTGAAAGCATGGGGAAGCTCCTCACATGAGACTACTATTCTTATTACGGGTGAGAGACGTAGTTTTGTACCAGGGCTGAGCGAAAGCGGTACGGCGCCTACTAGATATAATGTTTTCAGGCTGATTGTAAGGACAGGAGCGCTGCGATGCCGACTCGCAATGTTAATTTGACCGATGAACTTGATCGCTTCGTCGTCAACAAAGTAAAGACCGGGCGTTTCGAAAATGCCAGCGAAGTTGTCCGGGCCGGATTGAGAAGCTTGGAGCGGGAGGAGCGAGAATACGAGGCCAAGCTTGCTGCTTTGCGCGCAGCCATCGACGAGGGCGATGCCAGCGGAATTGCGACCGGGGATGTGTTGGCACGTGTCCGGAGAAAACTCAAATAGCGATGAACCGCCAGATTGCATCGAGGTCTTCTATCGCTTGGCGGGTAAACTCAAATGGAGCGCTTATTTCGGCGACTTCAGGCGTTCGGCCCGTCGTCGCCGCAGAGTTTCAATTGCAGCATCCCCATCGATTCGTTCACCGCGCTCGGCTTGTGCAAAGCCTCTGTTGATATGTGCGGCAATGGGTTCACGATGTTCCAACATCCAGTCTTCAAGATCAAGCTGTTCGCGGATGATTTCGAATGCCTGGTCGAGGACTTCGGCCGGATCCTTGTATGCACCACAGCCAATTGCTAAATCGATAACGCGTTGCTGCTCGGGTTTGAGATCAATTGTCATACGCCAGTGAGGTTTTTTCTGCGAGCTGTACTAAACACTAGAGAAAGATGGTTTGCTGCATGTTCATCTTAGCAAAATCGAAGAGATTTATTTCAAGAAATTCAATGCGACTACTAATGATCTCAGAATGACAGGGGGCCGGATGTTTGGCTGAATGAAAAATGATCCCATCCGAAGCAGTCTCCCATCACTTCTGAAAATGCTCTTGAACCACCTTAGGCAGCTCCGGTAGTTTTCTTTCTTTAATCGCAATTGCCAACCGGACAAATTGGGCATTAGTCCAGGCCAGCGGAGTGGCAGAGCCTGTGCCTTGGCCGAACTTGAGCCAGGGTTTGGAAGATTCGGGCCGGTCCCATATCTGTTCGGCCAGCATGCCACCGGCGTTGGCCATCTTCTGCATGGTGTCGAGATATAGGTGAGCGTCGCGCCCGCTGGCAAGTTCATATTCGCCACGCTCGCCGGCGAAGATGATCCAGAGACGCCCTATGCCGGTGCCGTCATATCCCTTGCCATCAGCTTTTTCGCCGTAGCCATCGTGGTTGTAGCGATACCACGCAGAGCCATTGGGAGTATCCACTTTGATGACCTTGTCAACGATGGCCAAAGACTTAACAACCAGTGGATCGGCAGGCGGCTTGATCCCCAGGCGCACGAGCTCGAGAAATCCAGCATCCACAATTTCGCGCTCGTCCCAGGTACCACCGCCGTTATGGATGGCAATAGGGCCGCCTTCCTCTGGTTTTTCCTTTTGGGCGATGCGAATGTAATACTCGTCTCCGTATTTTCCATGATGGGTAACGGTCCATTCAGGGAGCTTTTTGGCCCAGTCGTCGGCAACTTCAGTCCAGCGCTGGCGCGAGGCTTCATCGCCATTGATGCGAGCGATATCAGCAGCGCAGATCAGCCCGGCAATCTCGGCGGCGATGGTTGAAGGCGAATATCCGGTTTCTTCTTCCCAGCGTTCCTGGGGAGTCGCAGGTCCGTGAGCGACTACGAAATCGGCGGCCGGCTTGATGTGTTTTTCAAAGGTATTCTTATCCGTCTTGCCGAGTTGCCATGCCAGGATGCTCGGATAGGAGACCTCATCCATCTGAAGCGAAGGCCAATAGGGCCTGCCATCGAGCCAGGAGTTTTGCGGGTACGAACCATCTGGTTTTTGTTGGGTATCAAAAAGATAATCCAGGGCACGGCCGGCGGCGGGACGATC
Source organism: Candidatus Angelobacter sp. (assembly GCA_035939495.1). Taxonomy (GTDB): domain Bacteria; phylum Acidobacteriota; class Terriglobia; order Terriglobales; family Acidobacteriaceae; genus Angelobacter. The sequence goes on from DASZFU010000120.1 coordinate 90,372, forward strand.
CCCGATGGCTAGAAATGCAGTGGCAACTTCGTAAAGATCACGCGCCCACACCAGGTGATAGCCACCTACATCCTCTTTGCTGGCATCGACATCGTTGCCCCAAGGGATGGTGAGCGAGGCGGCGATCGCTCCAGGGTGAGTTTTGTCTTCGTGCGTCTTCAAAACCATGGCCGAAATCTGGTATTGCCGGCGATAACGTGGCTCCACGGGTTTCAGCTTGGAGACGTATTGATGCCATCCTTGCTGGTATTCTGCGCGTGCTGCTGCGAATCCTTTTTTCAGGCTGGCTTGTGCTTCGGCCAGCGCTTCATCAGGGTTTGCGCCAAAGCCCAGGGCCATCGTGACCGGTTTTCCCTGTGAGAACGACGCCGGGAGTTGGCCGATCTCGGCAACATTGCCGTCCGGTGCGGTGGAATAGTGTTGCGTGAGTTTGTAGCTGCTTTTCAGCTCTGTCCAGCCATCGCTTGAGTCTGCATACCCGGTTGAGACCGCAGAGAATGCTGGCGATGCAGCGAGCGCACAGGCGACATCGCCCTTGGAGTCAAATAAAACGTTGTTGCGTGTCGATCCATTGTCGTGTAGTCCGCTGTTTTTGAGTGCCGGGTCGAAATAGACGAATGCAGTCAGTGGTCCGCCCTTCAAGACCTTGAGTTGCAATTGGACGAGAAGAGTATTATGGGCCGGATCGGTGCTGTAGGTTTTGTGTATCTGATAGTGTCCACTTTTCGAAGTGTTGATCTGAGTAAAGACCAGGGCGGCAGAATCGGGAACCTGGACGGAATGATCTGTATCCTGGCTTTCGATTTCGGCGAAGCTTTTGCCATCGGTCACGATCAGTTCGAGGGTGCGAGTGTTGGCGCGATCAATTGCAGGATAGTAGACCTCGTTGAGCGCGCCATTCTCTCCAATCGTGAACCAGACTTTGGAGTTGGCACTGATCGATGTGCCAACGCCGGCCTTGTTTCCGTTGGTCCAGGTTGGTTTTGCGCCGGGTGCGCCTGGGGCTTGCTGGGCTTGTATCGCGAGGGAGAGCGCTAGAAGGAAAAGCGAGGATGTAAAAAGCTTCATGCGTGTGCCTTTTCGTGCTGATTTGTTTCAGTCGAAAAAAATGCCAAGTGCTTTACTCAACTTCATAAATACTTAACGATCTACCCGGCAAAGTGACTTTTATTTTTGGTCCGGATACCACAATCGCTTCGCTTTCGCCCTTGATTTGGGTCAAGGATTGAGCTTGAGCCAGTGGTGTGTCGCTGATTTCTATCTCCACAGTGCGTTTGTGATCTGCATTGTTGAAAAACATAAGCAGTTGCTCGGGACGTTCGTTTAGCCTTGATTGTTTCGAATCTGCTTTTCGTTTGTCTGCACCTATAAAATCGCGGAGAAAAACATAGGTTTGATCATCGCTAAAGATATGGATCTGTTTGCCCCATCGTAGCGCCGGATGTTGCTTGCGTAAATGAAGCAGCGTCCGAAGCTCGGCAAAGATCCGCTGTTCGTCTTGGGTGCGGCCTTCTTGGGAGAAGGCATTGTGCGCGTCTCCAGGGAAGCCGCCGGGAAAATCGCGCCGATTATCGGGATCGTCCCCGCCGGGCATGCCTATCTCGTCTCCAGCATAAATCTGCGGAATTCCGCGCATGGTGAGCAGGAGCGCGAAGGCCAGGTTTAGTTTTTCAGGAGTAGCATTGGCCTCGCCCATCAATCGCGTAGTGTCGTGGTTGCCAAGAAAAGTCACCAGCGATTCTGGATGAGGAAAGAGCCAGTCATACTGCAGCACTTCTTCCAGCAGCTTGGGAGAGGCATTGTGCAAGATAACCTGTCGCAGTGCGTTGTAGAGGGAAAAGTCAAAGATCGTATCTACGCCGGTATCGATTCCAGACGCAGACCTGCCCCCAGCAAAATGGGATGCAATGACCGGATTGAAGCCTGAAACTTCACCCACGGTGCGGAAACGTGGATGAAGGCGATGCAGGTCTGCATGGAAGTCATGCCAGAATTTGCGGTCTACGTAGGGGAATGTATCGAGGCGGAAGCCGTCGAACGCGGCAGTTTCGGCCCACCACAGGGCATTCTGGCGGAGGTATAACGAAGTCACTGGATCGTCAGTACCCATATCCGGCAGGAGGCCCACGAACCATCCCTCGACGATGTTGCGCCAATCGCGTGAGGAGGCGTGAGGATCGACAATGTGTTCGAACTCAGCATTGGATGTTAGATGATTCTCTCGCGTTCCATGCAGCCAATGGTCTGTGGGTGGATCGGCGGCCCAGGGGTTGGTGGGGCCAATGTGATTGGGGACGATATCGAGGATTACTTTGAGACCCAGGTTATGCGCTGCACGCACCAATGAGCGGTAGTCATCCAGGTTGCCGAAATGTTCTTCCACGCGATATAGGTCTACGGCGCCATAGCCGTGGTAGTCCTGGCCAGTGTGATCGTCATTGTTGTAGATCGGGGTGATCCAAAGCGCAGTGACTCCGAGATCTTTCAAATAAGAGAGATGTTGCTGAATGCCGCGCAGGTCACCACCATGATAGGCGCGAGGTTGGCGGCGGTCATATGTGCCCGACTCGGGAAAGTTATTCGATGGATCGGCGTCGGCAAAACGGTCGGGCATGATGAGGTAAATTACGTCGTCGGGGCTGAAGCCGTTGAAGCCTTGAGATTCATGTTTTCGGTGTTCGAGGATCAGGCTTATGGTTTGTCGTCCGTGCCGCGTGGAAACCGTGAGATTAACTTTTGTGGGAGGAGCGTTCTCGTTTATTTCGACCCAGACAAACAGGTAATGTCCGTTGCGGCCATCCATGGTGCGGCGAATCTTAATGCCTGTCGTTGCGGTTGAAACCTTGGCATGCGTCAGGTTTTCGCCGGTGATCATGAGCATCGGATTCGATAGGCCGATCCACCAATTTGGAGGTTCAATCTTAGTGATTCTTGGGCCGGTTTGTTGGGCAGATGCCGCAAGCGTAATTGTGACAAGTATGGCCGCGCGGAGAAAGTCTTTCATTATCAACGAAAACTTTTTAGACACAGTCAAATTGGTCGCAGAAAATTGGCTCGCAGTCCCCGCAAGGGACGGATGAAAACAGCCCAGCATGGTTCGGCGCTGGTTTTTTGCGCCAAACCAAATTCTGGGTCGCATAGCAAGTGCCCTTTACTCAAAACGTAAACCGAAACGCAAACTGAATCTGGCGTTCAGAGAATTGGCGCGTGCTGTTGATCAAGCCGAAGCTGCTGTTGGAGGGCAATCCCGACCCGTTAATCCCGCCTAGATCGGTATTGGGGTTCACGTATTGCGGATGGTTGAGGATGTTGAAACCTTCCGCACGGAACTCCATCTTCACTCGTTCGGTGAGGCTGAACTTCTTGAACAGCGACGCATCCCAAGTTCCATAGCCAGGGCCGTAGAAGTGGTTTCGTCCAAGCGTGCCTGGGCGAATGAATTTTCCGCTGCCATTCGTAGGAGGAGCCGCAAATGCATTTGGACTGACGGTGACCCACTGGCGCTGACCATTCACAAGTTGAAGCGATCCAGTGGAAACGTTGCCAAGGATGTCAGGCCGCACTCCATTAATAGTGATGTCAAAGGGAGTGCCGGTACCGATGGAGATGATGTTGTTGAACTGCCATCCACCAAATATGTTGTCCATGAGGCCCGACCAATTTGACGCCCATTGTCTGCCCCGGCCCCAGGGTAGTTCGTAGATGGAGCTAAGCGTGAACGCATGGCGTTGATCGGTGTCGGAATTGCCTTTGTTGGGGCCGAGCAGCACGTTGCCGGCTGAGTCGATGAAGATGGGACTGTTGCCGTTAATGCTGAAAGCACCGTTGGAATCGTCAGTCGCGTGGGACCAGGTATACGACGCGGTGTATTGGAATCCGTGGCTCAGACGCCGATTCAACTGAAGCTGCAGGCCGCCGTAGTGCGAAGTCCCGATGGCGCCTCCAGCAGTTACATTCAAGCCGCGCCCCGGAAAGACTGCGGCATTGGGAGCCAGTTGCTGATTCGTGTAGTTGAACCACGTCATAAGATGGTCGGCCTTGGTGGCAACCCAGGCGATGTTGAGAGCGGTATTGCGTCCGAATTCCTGCCCGACCTGCATGTTGATCTCCTGGATGGAGGAATTCTGATTGTTAGGGAACATGGCAATCACCGAGGTATTGGTGGGGTTGGCGTCATTGACAGTGATCGTCGGTAGCGGCAGAGCTGCAGTGGCAAGCTGGTTATTGTTATTGCCAGTGGGGCCCTGGCCGGAGAGAGTCACGCGCGCGCCTCCAGCAGCCGTAATGTTGATTGCACCGCTCCAATCAGGGTTGGCGCTCAATTGATTGCCGACGCCCCCCCGATCAAGGAAGTAGAAGATTCCGTAACCACCACGCAGCACGGTCTTGCCTTCCCCAAAGACATCGTAGGCAAACCCGATGCGCGGAGCAAAGTTGTTCATGTCGGTATTCACCAGGCTGCGGGAGTTGCCATTGACACCTGCGCGGCGAAGGGTGCCGGTCGGTATGTCGAAGTTTGACCAGCGATTATTCAGTTCGTAAGGATTGGTGTACAAATCATAGCGCAGGCCCAGGTTGAGGGTCAGACGGCGCGTAATTTTCCAATCGTCCTGCGCGAAATAGCCGGTTTCCCAACTCCTAGTGGTTACATTGTTGGGCGTGGAAACCGAGTAGTTGTCGATAAAGCCGGCCAGCAGTTCCGATATTTCATAGCCAGTAAAGTCTCCGGTGCCTGGCCCGATGTTGAAGAATCCCTTGCCGCGAAAATCAGAAATAAAGAAGTTAACGTCGCGGCGAATGATGTTGGCTCCAAAGCGGAAGTTATGGCTGCCATGCACCCAGGAAAGCGTGTCGGTGTATTGAAAGCTGGTCTGCGGAACGATGAACGGACCACCATCGCCACTGAATTCAATTTCAGTGTTGAAACCGCCGATCAGAGGCGTGCCTCCAAGCTGGGGCGTGCGGTTAGCGTTGGCGATCCCCAGATTATTCGCCTGAGGCACATTGCTGAACGGATTCAGGAAGCTATAGAAAGGACGTGAGTATCCGAAACGGAAATCATTGACCACGCTGCTGCCGAACGTGTGAACTTCACCGGCTGCAACTCCTCTGGGATGATTCAGGTTCGAGCCGGAGCCGAAACCGGAGGAGAGCGTTCCGAGCCGTGGAGTTAGTATGAATTCATCCTGGCCATAACTGTACCGGGCAAAAACCTGGTCTTTCGACGTCATGTTGTAATCGAGCTTGACGTCGAAATCATTGAAGTGGCGAACGTCGCGCCGTACCGCGCGGAAGTTGTGCAAGATGCCGGGCAGGTTGGGCTCCGGGAACGCCTTGAGGTAGTTCTGTCCGGCAGCGTTGATCCGGTTTGAAGGAATCATGTTTCCTGGGAAGGGCGCGCAGGTAAGCGGGTTGTAGATCGCTCCGTTCACAGGCGTAACTACGCCACACCCGGTCAACCCAGCAGGAGTCGTCGTTAATCCTGTTCCCAATAGTTCAGAAAAATCACCATTGCGCATCTTGTCGGTCGGCACGGTGGCAAATTCAGGGTTTAGAGGACGATCCTGACGCAGACCCTGATAGTCGCCAAAGATAAACAGCTTGTTTTTGAAGATCGGCATGCCCAGAGTGCCGCCAAACTGATTGCGCTTGAATGGCGACTTGACGATCTGGTTCGTGACGGGATCTTTTGGCGGAAAGAAATAGGCGTTGTTGGCGTCAAGCGCACTGTTGCGGATAAACCAAAATGCCGATCCGTGAATCTGGTTGGTGCCGGACTTAAGCGAAGTCTGTATGATTCCACCACCAGCCCTGCCGAACTCTGCCGGAGCTACCGAGGTGCTCACTCGAAATTCCTGAATGGCCTCCGCTGGGGGAAAGAAGTTGATGCTATTGACCAGGGACTCGTTATTGTCCACGCCGTCGAGCAAGAAATTATTCGCCTGGGCGCGCATGCCGTTCACTACAAGCGCGGCGCCTCCGGTTTCACCATTGCGGAATGTCTCCACGTTGTTGTTGACGCCGCTGGCTTGGTCGCCATAATCACCGCGAGTTACGCCCGGAGTGAGCAGCGCCAACTGTGTGAAGTTGCGGCCATTGAGAGGGAGTTCCGTGACCTGACGGCCCTGGATCACCTCGCCGGTAGAGGAACTTTCCAGATCGATAAGAGGAACCTCGGCAGAGACATCCACGGTTTCAGTAGCTGCCCCAACCTGGAGTTGAAGGTTTACCTCTCTGGCTTGCGAGACCTCCAGGATGAAATCCGCTGTGGTTGATTTAAAACCCTGCCGTTTGGCCTCAACCTTATAGTGGCCACGTGGCACATTATCAAAATCATAGACGCCTTGCGCATTTGTAGTTGTTGTCTGGCTGCGGCCGTTCTCGGTGTTGGTCAAGGTCACGGCTGTTTGCGACAACAGTGCGCCTTGTGGGTCAGTCACTGTGCCCCGAACCCGGCCTGCATCTGTCTGTGCTGACAGCAGTCCTGGCAACAGCAGCAAGCAGGGGAAAAGAATCCTGATGGATCGCCAAACAAGCTCTGCGAAAGCGCGGTGATTCATTGGTCGTGGCATGGGTTGGTCCTCCCTGTTTTTAAGACGAGCCCCGTACCCTTGGCTCTACGAACAAACAAGGCGATTTGTACCAGACTATTGGCAAAATTTATTACGCAAATTCGATTCCCCGATACTCGTTGCTGCGATTATGCTATTCAACGGAAATCCTGTCGCGGATTTACGCGGACGCACGCGGATTTGGAATAAGGTGGAAGCAATGCGCAGGGCGTAGACTGAAAGACGCTTTCCGAACCACATATTTGTAGAGCAGGGAGTTTAACGTTTGTCTGCCACCAACGGCTTTTTTTCTACAGCAGAAGCTTATCTCGCTCAGCGAAGAGAACAACGCTCTTCAACGGCCAAGGTGCTACCTGAAGATGAGATGCTGATGTTGCGAATACAGGCCGGCGAAGAACATGCTCTAGGATTGCTTTTGGAACGCTATGCCAATATTGTCCTTGGCATCGGACTGAAAGTTCTACGCGACCGGGAAGAGGCCGAAGAGTTGGTGCAGGATGTTTTTTTTCAGGTCTACCGGAAATGCCGGCTTTTTGATCCAAGCCGGGGCACAGCGCGGGCATGGCTGTTGCAAACTGCCTACCATCGGGCCTTTGACCGCCGGGAGTATCTGCGCTGTCGCCGTTTCTACGACAACCGGAGCGTGGAAGAAATCGCCGAAGAGATGCGGGCATCTTCCGATGTGGAATACGAAGCCCAGGTAAGCCAGGGTGAAACTATCCTGCGAAAGGCATTTTTAGAATTGACGGAAAGGCAGCGTCAGACTCTGACGCTGTTTTTCTTTGAGGGCTACACGCTAAGGGAAATCAGCGAGCACTTGAAAGAATCATTGGCCAATATCCGCCATCATTACTATCGCGGTCTGAAACACCTTAAAGACAATCTCGACATTGCAACCCTAGTCAACGGCAAGCAGGCTTACCATGGATTTTGAATCAAAACCCTCACACCTGCGCAAGAGTTCCGCTCATGAGCGCTATGCCGAACTCTGCGCCTTGTTTACCTCGGGCAGCCTGACTGACTCCGAGCAAAAAGAATTAAACACCCATCTGCTCGACTGCAAGCAGTGCGCGAAGCTTCTGCTCGAATATCGCGCCGTTGCAAAAGGCGGAGCAGCATTGCTCGCTCCTCTTGATGAAGTCACAGCAGCCGGTGTACAGAAGCCTTGGTCCATTGAAAACGCAAAGAAGCAGCTCTTCAATCGTATTGAAGCCGCAAGCGCAATGAATCGCCAGGAATTTATCCCGGAAACTGCACCAACCCGAAAGTGGATGGCCTGGTTTATGCCGCGCAGGCAGGCATGGATGGGGGCAGCGCTTTTGTTATTGATGGCGGCGCTCAGTAGCTTTGCATATCGGATAGGACAACTCCGGGGCAGACCCCCGGCTCATCAAACACTGCAACCGGCCACAACCAGTCAGCCGCCCCAGCCTGCACCTCCCGTGGCTGCAACTCACGATCAACTTTTGTTGGAACAGCGGCTGGCTACCCAGAGTCATGAACTACAAAGACTCGAACTGGAGATGAAGCAGCAGATAGCGGCGGTTTCAGAGTCTCGCTTGACTCAGGATAATCTCCAACGCGAAATCGAAGAGAAGAACTCGATCATCGCGGCGCTCGCTGCCGACAAAACCACGCTGGCAGGAGAGCGCGATGCCGTTGGCCGTAAGCTGCAAGAGGCTCAAAGCGCGCTGGTGTCGGCCCAGCAGCGCCTCGACAATTTGCAGGAAGAGCAGGGCCGGCAATGGTTACGCGCCGTTAACCTCCAGCGCCGCGTCGACGAACTTACCGCCGACTTGAGGGATCGATTGGAAACCCATCAGGAAAAGCTCGCCGCTTCCGATCAGGATGTCCGTGAGTTGATGGGCGCCAGGGACCTTTATATTGCAGACGTGTTCGATGTTGATCGCGATGGAAAAACCCGGAAACCTTTTGGGCGTGTGTTCTATACGGGAGGAAAGTCTCTGGTCTTCTACGCCTTTGATCTGGACCGGCAGCCGGGCGCTCGTGAAGCGACTACATTTCAAGCGTGGGGAAGGAGAGGGCCAGGCGACAAGCATCCTTTTAACATGGGCACGCTCTCGCTCGATAATGCAGTCAATCGGCGCTGGGCCTTACACTTCGATGATTCCAAGATTCTAGCCGAGCTCGATGCAGTGTTTGTCACCTTGGAGCCTCGAAGTGGAGCGCAGAAGCCGACAGGGAAACAGCTCCTGTTTGCATCTTTAAGAATCCCGCCGAATCATCCGTGAAGAACGTTGAGCACGAATTTGAGAAGGTTAGCCGCGAATTTACGCGAATGAACACGAATAATAACTGAGACACGAAACGGCCTTCTCCTGATCACTTGAATTCTCATTTCCAATTCGTGTTGATTCGCGTGTATTCGTGGCTAATCGGTTTTTTGTTTGTTGCTGTCTTGCACAGCTCCTCACTCTCTGCCCAAAGTTTCAACGCTTCTGTTACCGGACGCATTCTTGATCCCGGCAATGCAGTGGTTGCAGGCGCGGAAGTTACTGTCATCAATATCGAAACCAGAGTCCGGTACACTGGCCGCACCAACGAAGATGGCATTTACCTGGTATCTGACATTCAGCCCGGCATTTACCTTGTGGAGATTTCAAAACCCGGCTTTAAAGTCGTGTTGAAGCCCGATGTAGCTTTGCACATCGAGTCGGTAGTCGCGCTAAACTTCACGCTCACTTTTGGTTCTATTTCGGAAAGCATCACGGTGCTGGGCGGTGCGCCGGTGGTGAATACGGAATCCAGCTCTATGGGCAGTATCATTGAAGGCCGCCAGGTCACAGAACTGCCGCTCAACGGACGGAATTTCACACAACTCGCTCTTCTCACGCCGGGCGTGACGCGCGGGGCTTACGGCGACAATGCCAGTGGCGGCGGTTCGGGCACCAACACGGAGACTTTTCGCAACTCGGAAAGCGGAAGCGCTGCGCTTTCCGTGAATGGACTTCGTCCTCAGGCCAACAATTTCATTCTGGATGGGCTCGACAACAATGAGTCGCTGGTGAATACGATTGCCTTTTTTCCACCCGCGGAGGCGATACAGGAATTTCGGGTCAGTACCAGCGTAGCGCCGGCGCAGTTTGGGCGGGCCGGCGGCGCAATTGTTGAGACCTCCATTCGTTCGGGGACCAACGATATTCATGGTTCCGCTTTTGAGTTCCTTCGCAATAGCGCTCTGGACGCCAATGACGCTTACTTTGGCACGCCCAATCCGCTTACCGGCAAGGTTGCGAAGCTGCCGTTTCGCCGCAACCAATTCGGAGGGACACTGGGCCTGCCGGTGGTGAAAAACAAACTGTTCCTGTTTCTCGACTACCAAGGATTGCGTTCCGAAAGGAGCCGCGAACCGGAATTTGTAACTGTGCCGACCATCCTGATGCGCAAGGGAGATTTTTCAGAATTGCTGGGTACCGGACTCACGTCAGCTCCCGATCCAAGGCTTACCGGTTGCGCCAATGTTACGACTGTGAATGGAGCGATTTATGATCCGCTGACATGCGCTCCTTTCATGGGCAATTTGATTTCCCCCGACCGCGCTAATCCTGTGGGACTCAACTATCTCAATGCCTTTCCGCTGCCCAATGTTCCAGGAAGGATTCAGAATGATTACGAGGCCCAACGCCGCGAGGCTAAAAACTTCGATGATTTTGACCTTCGGCTCGATCAAGCACTGAGCGCAAAGGATCTGGTGTTCGCGCGTTACAGCTTTGCTCAAGACCGGTTTGCTCTCAGCTCACAGTTTTCGGCGCTGCCATCGGGGTTTGGCTCGGGGACAACGCCGACTGATCTCCATGCAATCGCTGCCGGTCACACGCGGGCGTTTTCAACCAATGTTGTGAACGATATCCGCTTTGGATATACGCGCGACTTCTTTGCATTTGAGCCGCCTTTCGGAAACCAGCGGCTGGCCGCGGACCTTGGCATTCCAAACGCTAATCGCACGCCGTTCCTCGGAGGCGGCGCGCTCATTGGAGACAACAGCACGCAGCTTCAGTTTACGGGTGATGGCGGTCCTTATGCAGTCCACGAGAGCACCTGGCAGGGAAACGACAACCTTGCCTGGACCACTGGCCACCATACATTTCGGTCTGGCCTGAATGTGATCCATCGTCAAGTCAATTTCTTTCAAGGTAACTTTGCCAAAGGGTTCTTTGCAATCGGAGGAATTAACGGTGTTGGTACCGGACGCTTCACCGGATATGACGTATCTGAACTGCTTGCGGGATTCACGGACTATGAGATCGGTCCGGGAGCCACGACCTTTGCAACTGCAAGCTGGGAGACTGGGTATTACGTGCAAGATGATTTGCGGCTGACTCGCCGTCTGAATGTGAATCTTGGAGTGCGATATGAGCTCGATACCTACCCGGTAGAGGATCACAATCTACAATCGAATTTTGATCTGGCCTCTGGCTCGCTGCTTCTTCCTGGACAAAACGGACTGCCCAGAAGCTTGGTGCGGACCGACCGCAACAACTGGGCGCCGCGCATCGGCTTTGCCTATGATCTGGGCGGTCACAGCAAAACCGTCGTGCGCGGCGGTTATGGCATTTTTTATTTTCTCGACCGTGGCGGGGTCGGCAATCAACTGAGCAACAATCCTGATTTCAATGGCGCCGCTGTTTATCAGGCCGTTGAGGGATTGCGTTTCACGCTTTCCGGCTCCGCGCCCAACGGAACGAATAATAGCCATGCGGCAACCTCTCCGCTGCCGGTTGCTGCTCCTGTAGCTAGCCGCACAGCTCCTCGAAATGCAAGCGTGATTGCTGTGTTACCCGACAATCAAATTTCACGAGTCCAGCAGTGGAACCTGCAGCTTGAGCGGCAGTTCGGTGGCGATACCGCTTTGAATATTGCGTACGTGGGAGCCAGGTCCGATCATCTGATGACATGGTTCAATCTCAACAATCAGATCTCGAATACCCCCATTGGAACTTCCGTTTATGCAGGCACGGGCCTGACCGTAAACGTCGGCGCGGCCGCAGGGGCTGCCTATTACGATGGGTTGCAAGTGCACCTAAATCAACGCTTCGCCAGAGACCTGCAATATACGATTTCGTATTCGTGGTCTCATACCCTCGACAATTCAAATGGGCCGTTCAGCGTTACTGGAGGCAATGGGCGGATTTTCATCCAGCCGGGTGGAACCGCGAACTTGGCGGCAAACTATGGTAATTCTGATCAAGACCAGCGCCATCTGCTGACGTTGAGCACGATCTACGAGCTTCCTTTCGGACAAGGAAGGAGGTTTGGTCCGGCAGGAGATGGCTTCCTGAGTTCACTTACCGGCGGATGGCAGTGGAATAGCATTGTCACGGTTGGCACCGGCACGCCGTTCGATGTCTTTGTGAATGGAAATCCTTCGAATCGTCCCGACTACCAGGGAGGCGCGAATAACGGAATTCAGGGACTATCGAACGGCGGATTGCGGTGGATCAGCTTCAACTCATTTGCCGTGCCACCTGTGAATGCCAGTGGAGTATTCACCCGGCCGGGCACTTTGGCGCGTAATTTCTTTCATGGTCCGGGTGTACAGACCTGGGACATGTCGCTTTTCAAAACATTTGAATTGAACGAGCGCGTAAAGCTGCAGTTTCGCACCGAAGCGTACAACGTACTGAATACGCCGCAGTTCACCAATCCTGATGCCAACGTGAGCGATGGTCCGAACAACTTTGGAATTATTCGCGCAACAAGGGCGTTTTCGGAGAGGCAAATCCAATTCGCGTTGCGGATCTTGTTTTGATCTGTTGGGTAGAGTGGAGACATCATCGGTACCTGCGGCTGTTGGAGGAACACGTTGATCTACGCTCTGATTGTCCCGCCCAACGACTCAAGCACTTTGATGATCTGTCTCGACCAGTACGAGATTTCTTCATCACGGAGCGTGCGCTCTGCGGATTGAAACCGCACGCGCAGCAACACCGAGTATTTGCCCTGGGGAACTGAGCCTCCGCGGAAGATCTCTGCCGGTTGAAGGGTGCGCAGCTCAGCGATGTTCAGCGTCCCTACAGCCGATTGAATCTGCTCGAAGGTCACGGAATCGTCGAACAAGAATGAAAAATCGCGATCGACCGCCGGGAACCGCGAAAGAGGTTCATAGCGAGGCAGCCGAAGGGGAAGCTGAAACAGACGTTCGAGATGGATTTCAGCTATGTAGACTTCCTGCCTAAGTTTGCGGGCTGCCGCTACATCAAGATGAAGCTGGCCAAACTGAGCGACAATCTGGCCATTGGCGACGGCGCGAGCCGATCGGCCCGGATGAAAATATCCGGAGGTATGCGTATCAAAGGAAAGCTTGTTCGTCTCAAAGGCATTGAGTAGCGCGATGACGTCTCCCTTTAGATCGAAGAACGAAAACGCACGCGCAGGACCATGGACGGTAGGTCCAGCGGCATTTCCGGTGGCCCCGAGATAAAGCATCTTGCGCTCCTGTGTTTGTTCCTCGGCATAAGCGGAAAAAGCGTTGCCGATTTCAAACAGACGGATATCTGTAGTGCCTCGATTCAGGTTCCATGCCAGCATCCCCAGCATGCCTGGCAGCAGGGATGTTCGCATCATTGATTGCTCTTCGCTGAGAGGATTGGCCAATGGAACTGCCACGTCACTTGAGAAAGCCTGGGCATCCGAGCGGGCGATGAAGGTCGGCGACAGCGCCTCGTTGTATCCTAATGCCAGTAGTTCCGAACGGACCGTGGCTTCTTTCGCGGCATTGGGCAGCTCTATTACGCCGCCTGAAAATGAAGGCAGGGAATTGGGAAATTTGTTGTAGCCGTAGACGCGCGCTATTTCTTCGATCAAGTCAATCTCGCGCTCGATGTCCAGACGCCATGTGGGTAGCTCTACACACCAGGAATTTTTGTCATCAACGGGAGCCGTCGCCGCCCCAGCGGCGACGTTTAAAAGCTGGATATTCTTCAGTATTTCGCGATCAACAGGAGCGGGAGTGAATCCCAATCGCCGAAGGATGCGCAGAACCACGCTCTCAGGAATATCCTGGCCCAGAATGCGCTTGATCTCGCTGCCGCGCAGATAGATTGCGTGACGGACAACGTGGCGCGCAATAGCGTCCACCTTATCACCCTCTAACTCGCCGCCGGCAGTTGGCAATATCAATTCAGCAACGCGATCGCAGGCGAGGAGAGTTGCCCCCCAATCAGCGCCACGTTCAAAGATGTGCGAGGCATCCGTGTGCATGCCGTGATAGCGGGCGGATTTGCGTACCGTGGCGGGATCAAACCATGCTGACTCAATCAGAATATTTCTGGTCGAGTTTGAGATAGCAGAATCAAGTCCGCCCATGATTCCGGCAAGCCCTACAGGTTTGACCGCGTCGGCAATGATCAGATCATCGGCAACCAGCTTCCGCTCAACGCCATCCAGGGTTGTCAAAACCTCGCCAGCGCGGGCTCGCCGGACAATGATTTTCCCGCCTTCAAGCTTGTCAAGATCATACGCATGGGTGGGTTGGCCTATCTCCATGAGAGTGTAGTTACTCGCATCCACAGCATTGCTGATCCCTTTGTGGTCTTCTATCTTGAGCCGGTCAAGAATCCAGGCAGATGAAGGTCCGATCTTTATATTGCGAACCACACGCGCACTAAAACGCCCGCAGCCTTTCTCATCTCTAATTTCGATCGGAAACTTCTGAGAAGCAGGACGCGCCTCAGGCAGCTTAGGCTTGATGGGTTTAAGCGCAAGATCATAGATCGCGGAGCATTCGCGGGCCACTCCATAATGGTTCATGGCGTCAGGACGATTGGTCGTGATTTCCATCTCGAAGATCGTTTGGCCGTCCTGCTGCCGCACAGACTCCACAGCAATGCCGGCCAGGGTGAGATCGTCGGCGAGTTGGCGGTCGTCAACCTTGAGGTCGATGAATTCGCGTAGCCAGTTTGGATCAAGCTTCATTTACGAAAATTGCTCCAGAAACCTCACATCGCCCTGATAGAAGAGTTGGATATCATCAATCCCATACTTCAGCATGGTGATCCGTTCGACTCCCATGCCAAAGGCGAAACCGCTGATCTTGCTGGAGTCGTAGCCGTTGTTTTCGACGAATTTGAAGATATTGGGATCGACCATGCCGCATCCCAGCAGTTCAATCCAGCCGCTCATCTTGCATAGCCGGCAACCTTTGCCGCCGCACTTAAAGCAGGTGACCTGCACATCTGCGCTAGGCTCGGTGAATGGGAAAAACGATGGGTAGAAACGGGTCTTCACATTGGAACCAAACAGCGACTTCATGGCGTGATCGAGAGTGCCCTTCAGATCGCAAAAAGTGATGTTGGTGTCCACGGCCAGCCCTTCGATCTGATGAAAGATGGGCGAATGAGTGGCGTCGGCAGTATCGGCGCGATGGACCTTACCGGGAATTACGACCCGAATCGGCGGCGGTTGCTGCTGCATGGTCCGTATTTGAACCGGCGATGTGTGGGTACGCAGCAAGAGGCGCTCGCGCTGCTGTTTCTTTTCCTGTCCGGCAATGAATAACGTGTCTTGGGTGTCCCGCGCCGGATGGTCAGGCGGGAAATTCAACGCTTCAAAGTTGTAGTAGTCGGTTTCGATCTCGGGGCCTTCGGCAATCGAGTATCCGATGGCGCGAAAGACGCCGACTATCTCATTCATCGTGCGAATCACCGGATGCTCTGCACCCAGGGGACGAACAATACCAGGAAGCGTGATATCGATTCGCTCGCTTTCCAGTCGTGACCTGGAGGAGGCGTCGCAGCTACGTTGCTGGGCAGCTTCGACGCATTGTTCAACCTCGACTTTCAGTTGATTGACTCGCGCGCCAACGTCACGTTTGGATGGGCCGGGCGCAGCCTTCAGCCACAAATCGTTAATTTGGGTGAGGATGCCATTCTTGCGCGCCATCCAGCGATCACGAAATGCTTTCCACTCTTCGTCGCTCGCGATGGCATGTGCTTCCTGACGAACAGCAGTCAACAGCTCCTGCACCGCCTTGTCGAGGGCGGCAGGAGAGTAATCTTCGAATTTGGGAACTGTGTACACGAGTAAAGAGGCTGAGTAAGTAACCGATTGAATCGACCAAAAATGAAAATGTGGCACAGCCTAGGGCCGCTGTGCCACGCAGCAGTTCAACAGGCTCTCACGATGCCCACGATACCGTATTTCTTTAGCCCAGAATGTTCGCGGGCTGAGTGCTGACTGCTGAGTGCTCTTAAGCCGCGTGCGCCCGTTTTGCGGTTTCGGCCAGCGCCGCAAAACCTGGCGGGTCGTTCGTTGCCAGATCAGCCAGCACTTTGCGGTCAAGTTCGATGGCGGCCTTTTTCAATCCGCTGATAAATTGGCTGTAGCTGATGCCGTTTTGCTTGGCGGCGGCCCCGATGCGCACGATCCAGATCGAGCGGTATTGGCGCTTCTTCTGCTTGCGCCCGGAATAGGCGAATTTCAATCCACGCTCAACCGATTCTTTTGCAGCGCGATAGAGTTTAGATTTTGTTAGAAAGTATCCGCTGGCGCGCTCCAATATCTTTTTGCGGCGCTGGCGGCGTTTTGTACCACGTTTTACGCGAGGCATATTTGTGCTCCTTTTTCGATCATTGCCGGCCTTCCCGGCGGTTTCAGCGGCTGGAGGCAGAGCTTTGTTTTTGCAGCAGGCCTCTTCGCGCGCTTTTTGGTTTCAGGTTCGGCCTCAGCGCTGATCTCTCAGGCGGGCCAAACTCCGTCCCTAGTAAGGGATCATTCTCCTGACTTTTGGCGCATCCGCATCGCTGACCAGAGTATCGGTATCGAGATGGCGTTTGCGCTTGGTCTGTTTGGAGGTAAGGATATGGCGCTTGAAAGCCTTGCCCCGTTTGATCTTGCCGGTGGAAGTCTTTTTGAATCGCTTGGCTGCGCCTTTGTGGGTCTTCATTTTGGGCATAAGTTCTGTCGCTAATCTTTTTACGTTCCCGTGGGCGTCTCGCCCCCAGCAGGCTGTTGCGGCGGCTGTTGTTGCGGCTGCGTTGCCTGTTGCTGAACTTGCTGCGGCCGCGCCTGTTGCTGCTGAGGCGTCTGCGGTTTTTCCTGTTTCTTGGCGCCTGGCACTTGCTTCGGCGGGGCCAAAATCAGGTGCATGGTGTTGCCTTCCATGCGTGGACGAAATTCGACGATCCCTTTGTCGCCCACCTCTTTAAGCAGGCGTTCCAGCACATTTCGTCCCAGGTTCTGGTGGGCCATTTCGCGGCCCCGAAAGCGCAGGCTAGCCTTTACTTTGTCGCCTTCAGTGAGGAAGCGGAGCACGTGGTTCTTCTTGGTGATGTAATCGTGCTCGTCTACGTTGACGCTGAATTTAACTTCCTTCAGGACAATCTGCTTCTGGTTCTTCTTCGCGGCCCGCTCTTTCTTTTCGTTTTCGTAGAGAAATTTGCCATAATCCATGATCCGGCAGACCGGCGGGATGGCGTTGGGCGATATCTCTACCAGATCAAAATTTTGTTCGCGGGCTTTTCTGAGCGCCTCGTGCGGTGGCATGATACCAAGCTGATTGCCATCCGCATCAATTACGCGAATCTCTCGTGCGCGAATGCGCTCATTCATGCGAATAAAACGTTTATCGATGCGATCCTCCTGAAAACGGCTGGATTTGGAAATTATAGCATTGATCGAATTGCCATAATTGCCATGAATGCCAAAATTGCCAGAATTGATTTTTGTTTCAATTAAGAATTTCTCTGCGATCTCTGCGGCCTCTGCGGTAAATGGGACGATAAACGATTCCCGTAAAGCTGAATTATGGCAATTATGGCAATTTTGGCATTCATGGCAATTCAACCGTTGCTGCCAAATCGTCTTCACCCACATCCGTGATCTTGGCTTTCATCCACTGGTTTGAAAGATGGTGTCCTGCAAGCCTTACCTTCAGATAATTGTCGCTCAGCGCTTCGGTCTCGGAACCATCTGCTGACTGCAAGGTGATTACGTCCAGAGTTCTTCCTATAAAACGTTTGCGGAATTCCAGGTTCTTTCGCGCCGCCAGTTCCCGCAGCAGTCGGTTGCGTTCTCGTGCTACCGCTACCGGAACCTGGCCTTCCATCCCTGCCGAGGGCGTTCCGGGACGGGAAGAGTAGGTAAAAACATGAAGGTAAGTAAACGGCAGATGCTCGATAAAGCTGTAACTCTCGTCAAAAAATTGGCCGGTTTCGCCGGGGAAACCAGTCATCACATCCGCTCCAATGGCAGCGTCAGGCATGGCTTCATGAATCCGCCTGATCTTTTCGGCATAGTGCCAAGGACGGTATTTGCGATGCATCCGTCGTAGGATGAAGTCGCACCCGGATTGTAGTGGAACATGGGCATGACATGCTATGCGCGCAGACCCTGCTACCAGGTCGATGAGTTCGCCGCTCCAATCCATTGGCTCCACGGAACTTATACGAAACTTTTCTATCGCGGTTTGCTCCAGCAATGCCTTGACCAGAAACTCGAATCGCTGTTGCGGAATTAGATCACGTCCCCATCGGCCGAGGTTGATTCCGCTCAGCACAATCTCACGATAGCCGCCGGCTTCGAGCGCCTTGGCTTGCGTTATCACATGCTCCAGTCGCATCGACCGGCTTTGTCCGCGGACGCTGGGAATAATGCAGAAGGAACAACGATTGTTGCATCCGTCCTGTACTTTCAAATTCGGACGTGTGCGGGCGGCAAGATCATCGCCTGCAAAAACCGGAGCAGCCATCAGCTCGGTATGGGCAAAAATATCGCCGATCACTGTGAATGCAGGAGAGGAGAGCGCTACGTTTTCCAGCGAAATGAAATTTTCGAACCGATGAGATGTGGCTATCTCCGCGAGTTGATGCTTGTGCGAATTCCCGATAACCCAGGTTACGCCTTCTAGTCCGGCAACTTCCTGCGGCGCCCTCTGCGCGTAGCACCCGGTGACAAGAATCCTTGCCTTTGGATTCTCGCGATGCACCCTTCGAATCGCTGCACGCGCATCTTGATCGGCCGAAGCAGTAACAGTACAGGTATTCAGGACAACCAAGTCAGCATCGGTAAAGGAGTCTGCGCGGCCCAATCCCTTGGCGGCAAGCTGTTGCTCGATGGCTGCGCCGTCGGCTTGCGTGGCGCGACAACCAAAATTTTGCACAAAAAAATCGGGCACAACAGCGATTATAACAACCCTAGAAAGACTAATTTCACCGCAAACGACGCTAAGGTCGCAAAGGAAAACCGAGATAAAAATATGACCGCAGAGGCCGCAGAAAACGCAGAGTTGACCAGAGAATTCAGGTGACGTTGAGCTTCTTTCTTTTTTACTGGCGGAGTTAAGGTTTCTGTAGAGTTTTTATTTCCTCGGTTCCTTTGCGCCCTTTGCGGTGAAAAACGGTTCTTGAGCTGCAAATCCTGGAAGCCAACCCGCGCATTTGCTGCCGCATCTGAGTAACCGCAGATGAGAAGTTTACTAATTCCCTGGAGACTTCATGAAACGCCGTATCCTGCTTGTCGATGATGAACTTGCGATCCTGCTGACTCTGAAAGCCATTTTGGAAATTCATGGATTTGATGTTGAGACCGCTGCATCGGCGAAAGAGGCCGTTTCCAAGCTGAAGGCCAGCAGTTATCACATGGTCATCACCGATATGAAAATGGAGCACGAAAAGGCAGGTTATGAGGTGATCCGCGCTGCGAAGAAAACTGACTATGATCCGGCCGTATCTATTTTGACCGCTTATCCTCTCCTGGGAAATGACTGGAAATCAGAGGGCGCTCAATCGATGCTGGTAAAACCCATGAATACCGACGATCTTCTTCGCCAGCTTGAGGTCCTGCTCATTCAGCATGAAGACCAGAAACAAAACCGGCGTAACAGCGTCAAAGCCGTTAACAAGCCCAACAGCAAAAGCCAGGCGGCCTCTAAAAGACCTGCATAGCTACAGCCCCTTCTCGCAACCAGACGCACCGATTTGTCAACCCTTGAGATCATCCAGCAAGAGAGAGCGCCGAAGGGCAGGAATTGACCCGAGGTGGAAAATCATCGGTCCAGTAGGCAAAGAAGTTCCACCAGGTCGAGTGCTATTTCAAAATACTGGCTATGCAGTAGCCGCCGCAGTTCCTTTGCGCGACTGGAAGCATTCGCGGCAAAATACTGGACGTCCCTGGGTAGGCTTGAATGGCACCGTAGTTTCGCGCTGGCACCCGGAACAGACAGCCCTGGTCTCTACTCGTTGATAGTTCCCACCACCTTGAGGCAGACCGAGCGCTTGCGCGCGCTTTTCCTTGCACTTTTTACAGCGCTTGGGTTCGTTCTTGAATTGCTTGTCGTGGAAGAAAAGTTGTTCACCAGCGGTGAACACAAAATCCGCACCACAATCGATACATTTCAGAATTTTGTCCTGGAACTCCATTTAGAGTGTCTCCCCCCTTTGTTACTTCACGCCGCCTTCCGGGGCAGAGATTAAGAAAAGAATCCCCACCCAGTGGATTTCAGCGTGATCCCCCGTTTCACCCCAGGTTCGGCCCTACTTACTTAGCGATAAATGAACACCAGACAGCTCTTATGAATTCCTATGAAGACAAAATACCTTGCATCAATAAGCAGGCCGCTCCCAAGGAGCGGCCTGCTTGTAGGTCAATCCTGCTCCTTACGCGCCTTCTTGCGATTGCGTTTGCGCGCCAAAGCTTCTTTCACACGACGTTTTTCGCCGGGTTTTAGATAGAAAGAGTGCCGCTTAACTTCCTTGATAACGTCCTCTTGTTGGACTTTACGTTTGAACCGGCGCAAGGCGTTTTCCACAGGTTCGCCTTCTTGCACCCGAACTTCAGCCAAAACCAATACACCCCCCAACTTACCTGGTTGGATAGTTGTTGAGTTTTTCAGCAGTTAGGATGCAAAGTCAAGCTTTAAGTTACAAAAGGGAATGTATTTTAGTACCCCTAATGTCTTAAATGTCTTATTTTGAGACAATCAATGGGTCGGCCACCCGTACAGCTTGGCTGCATTATCGTGCAGCACCATATGGGCCAGTTCAAGGGCGCGTTCGCGGGTGATTTCGCCATCCTGCATCATGCCTGTCAGGGCAATCGCCAGGGCTTCGCGCGCCGACTGGGTAGTCTGCCAGCCAATCTCCTCCCAGTCGATCTCAGGAGTATTGGGGTAGAGATCGGTCCCGAAGAGGGTTTTCTCGGGATACCACTCCAGCCAATCCCGGATTACTTCGCTCAGCTTGCGGGTCGAGATGAGCCAAGTCTGCTCGGAAAAATCAGCATAGACATTGGGCTTCATCAGCAGGTAATTCGTGTATTTCATATAGGCCGCCGCCCCGCCGTGGATCAGTACAAAGTTGGTTTTTCGCAGCGAAGCGTCGTTGAACAGAGACTCCAGCAGAGCTGGATTAGAGGTATTCAGCATGAAGTAACTGCCGCAGCCTCCGCCTGTATGAAAATGCACCGGCATCCCTAGCCTGCCAGCCTCGCGGGCCAATACCCGTAACAAGTAATCCTGAAGCATCAGGTAATCGGATTTGGAAGGAATGCCGCCTTTGATGTAGCGGGAATAGATTTGCTCGGCCTCTTTTGCCGTCTGAGCCTGATCGATCGGAATAGGGCCAAAATTCAGGGTTCGCAGATAAGCGGCTTCAAACTTAATGGCCACGGCCCCTTTTTGTTTTTGGGCTTCCAGCGTGGGGGTAATTATCTTAGAAACATATTCCTGCAAAGTTGCCGGAGCAGCGGTCAGGTTCAGGTCTTTGAAGTATCGCTTGAGCAGCATCTCCTCGCGGGAATAGAAGAACTTCCGGTCGGGCGTTTCATTGGCCACGTTCGTATTGTTCAGGGGCAGCATAAGGGCGTCGTCAAAGGGTACCCAGCGGAAATGGGGCGGTTGCAGGCCGCGTCCAAGAGCCACACGGTTGGCCAACTCCGATTCAATACCCAACCGGTCCAACACCCAATTGGGGTAGTTGTCGCCCTGCTCTTGCATGACCTTGTGCTTGGTTTGGACCAACTCGCGCACATGTTCCGGCGCACTGTCGTTGTACGGATAGTGATAGAGGTCCTTCCAGGCAGCCAGAAATTGCGGATTCTCCGGGCGTCCAATCGTAGTCGGCATGCTCGGCTCCAAGGGATCACAGGGCAGCGCATCGAAATCATCGTCCTTTTCGCCGGGACTGACTAATTTGGGTGGATGGGAATGATTGTCGATGGCCTTAATCTTTTTGATTTCTGCCAGCAATTGTGGGTCAGGCGATTGTGCGTGCGCGACACGAACGACAAAGAACAAGAACAATGTGATAGAGACTTTCTTGATCATCTTTCCCATCCCTGTGGTTAGAACTTGCGCGGCAAGGGTAAACCCGGGAATGGATGCAATGCAATGAGCAAACATTTTCTTAGCCACGAATCAACGTGAATGAACACGAATCTGATAGCAAGAATGATAAAGATTTGATTTTGATTCGCGTGTATTGGCGTTAATTCGTGGCTAGTTGTTTTTTTGCCTGGAGCTGAGTGATGCTGGTGGACTGCTATCTGTTACCCTAATAAAACCTTCATGAGCACAGACGCAGTCATCTCAGTCCAGGCATTGCAAAAGTCTTACGGATCGGTGGAAGCCGTGAAAGGCATCGATTTTGAAGTCCTTTCAGGCGAGGTGTTTGGCCTTTTGGGGCCCAATGGTGCGGGCAAGACGACCACCGTAGAGATACTCGAGGGACTTCGTCCGCGCACTGGCGGCGAGGCGCGTGTTTTGGGATATGACCCGGAGCGCCAGACGCAGCAGTTGAAAGACCGCATCGGAGTCTGCCTGCAAGCTACGAATCTGCCGGAAAAAATCCGTGTCCAGGAAGCCTTGGAACTGTTTGCTACGTTCTACACGCGCCGAGTCAGCTCCGAACAGCTTCTAAAACGGTTGCAGCTATTAGAGAAGCGCAATGCCTTCTATAGCACGCTCTCTGGCGGGCAGAAGCAACGGCTTGCCATTGCTTTGGCGCTCATCAATGATCCGCAACTGCTTTTTCTAGACGAGCCGACCACCGGCCTTGATCCTCAGATTCGCCTGGAAATGCATCTGCTCATCGAAGAACTGCGGGCGGAAAATCGCACAGTGGTGCTCACCACGCATTACATCGAAGAAGCCGAGCGCTTGTGTAACCGTGTAGCCATTATCGACGAAGGCAAGATCGTGGCCATCGGCACTCCGCTTGAACTTCAGCAGAAGAGCCGCGGGCAATCGAGCATTCAAATCCTATGTGCCCAACCGGTGTCAGCCAGCCAGATTCCACAGTGGCCGGATGCAGTGGAAAGCAGCCTCAGCCAAGATGGTAAAACCCTGACGGTATATTCAAATCGCCCGGCCCGTACCTTGTTTGAGATCATGAGATGGCTCGATCAGCAGGGAGTGTCGCTGGAAGATGTCCACCTGAAGCGCCCGACCCTCGAAGACGTATTCGTAGAGCTGACGGGAAAGAGGTTACGTGATTAAGGCATATCTTTCTCTCATTGCGATCGACATCAAGCTGGCCATGCGCCAGCGTGCGGTAATTTTTTTCAACTATCTCTTCCCTCTGGTCTTCTTCTTCATCTTTGGAAGTGTTTTTCGAGCGAGCAGCAACATCGGGACAGCTGCCTATGTGGTCACCATGTCTGTAACGCTGGGCATCCTTGGGAACGGCTTCTTTGGCGCAGGAGTGCGCGCCATTCAAGAAAGGGAGATGGGCATTCTGCGGCGTTACAAAGTCACGCCCATTACGCCCGCTCCCCTGCTGGTGGCGTCGATGGTGACCGGCTGGGTCATCTTTATGCCTTTGATTCTTCTGGTTTTGGCGATTGCCCACGGCGTTTACCACGTGCCCTGGCCGGCCCACCTGGGATCGCTGCTGGTTTTTGTCTCCATAGGGCTAATTGCGTTTCGTTCCATGGGCCTGGTCATAGCTTCGGTGGCTAACTCCATGCAAGAGGGCACAATCCTGGTGCAACTCTGCTATTTGCCCATGATGTTTCTTAGCGGGGCTACGGTTCCCATTGAAATCTTCCCGCCCTTCATTCGAGAAGTTGCAAAATTTGTCCCCGCCAGCCACCTGGTTACAGCCGTTAAAGGGATGATATTGGAGCAGCAAGGTATTTTCCAAAATAGGAAAGCGGTGGGCGCGCTCCTTCTTGCCACCGCCGTGGGGCTTGTTCTGGGTATGAAACTGTTTCGCTGGGAAAAAGAGGAGAAAATCCGTACCCCGGCCAAGCTCTGGATAGCGGCTGTGCTTCTTCCTTTCCTGCTGTTAGGCGCATGGCAAGTCCACACTGGCGAGAGTTTAACCAAGAATTCGATCTTCAACTCTGCTCCAAAGCGCCAACTGACTGGCTTGATCTACGGAGCCAAGATCATTGCCGATGGCAAAACCATTGAATCGGGTGCAGTACTTCTTCGCGATGGCAAAGTGATCCAAGTCTATGAAGGCAGGCCACCCAACAGTGAATGGCAGAACGCCCAACCAATCGATGCGTCCGGCAAGACCATTGTGATATCTAACGGCCAGATGGTCGCTCCATCAGAAATCTTTGGCCAGTAGTGGGAGAACGGACTTTCTGTCGCATTACGACAAGCGGTCAAACATCGAGCACGTTCTCAATGCTCAACGCAAATTCGGGGACTCATTACGCAGCAAACCCGAAACCCATCTGTATCAGCATTTAAAGCCTCCTCTTTAGAAGATTTTGATGCAAATTGATGGACGGAACAGCTTTTTGATTTGCGCCACGGTTTTCTCCGAAAGCCCACCGTATGGCGGGTCTTTCGCTCTAATGGTTGTTGAAACACCCTTGTTTCTGTTGTGTACACGCCGGTAGGGAGGTCAATTCACATGCAGGCACAGACAGCAACAGGTGTTGAGTACTGGGTTTACGAGAATCGCCCTAATGACAAGGCCGTTGGACATGCAGCCACATGCGCACATTTCAAAAAGAATGGAGGTCAAATGTTGCGAACGGGAGAATGGCACGGCCCGTTCGACAGCAGGCAAGACGCGACAACCTACGGAACAACTTTGGGCCGACCGTTCCACTGGTGTCCATTTTGTTAATACCCATCGCAATTGCGATGTGGGTCGCAGCATTTCTTTTGTCTCATTTGGAGAAGAGGAAAAGCGATGCGCTGGCCGCCAAGTTGTTCTATGCTGGTCTCGCATTGCTTTTGCTCGCTGCGGCGCTGAAATCCTTAGACTTTTGAGGCAGCCCCATGTACTTTTGGGCATAGTGGCCTTCTGAGGCAAAGCCGCGGCTACACTATTCTCTAAAAACACTCTAAGATTTCTTGAAATGCTTGCTCAGCGCCAGCCCTTGCCGCTGATAGGATGAGCCGATCTGCACGCCATAGATTTTGTCGGGACGCGCAACCAATGGGAAATATTTAAGGCGGCCCATGATCTGCCCATGTTCGATAAGGAACGGAACCTCGTGGGCCCTGACCTCAAGAACGGCGCGTGTGCCCTTGACGTCGTTGGAGCCGTAGCCAAAGCCCGGATCGAAAAATCCGGCGTAATGAATCCGAAACTCGCCGATGTCCTGGTCCATGGATACCATCTCCGCCGCCCACTCCGGCGGAACACTGAGTCTCTCCTTGGAAGCAAGAATGTAAAAACCGCCTGGATCGAGAATCAACCCTCGCTTGCCCGGATCATGCCTTACATCCCAGAACTCATTGGGGTCGTAGTGGTTAATATTCGTTAAGTCGATCACGGGAGTATTTTCCCTCGCCTTGTAGGCAATCACCTCTGAAGGATCATTCCCCCGCAAATTGACCGAGAGCTTAACGCTCTGTTTATCGATCAGTGCCTTTTCTGGGTTTCCCTCTTCATCGTAAACAAGCGCCTCGTCCTTCTCCCACTCTGCTCTTTCAAGGGCTTTGGTCGCGCGTTCCGACGGTTTTGGTTTTCCGCGAATGAAACGCAGTTGATTTAAGGTGATGCCGGCGCGCACGGCGATGGTAAAAGTCCGGGAAGCAATCTCGGCAAACAGCCTGCCTTTGTAGCCGGGTCGGACTTTTTCAAAGGCAATCCCGTAATCGGTGATCAGCCGCGTAAAGATATCCAGCCGCCCTGTGCTGCTCTTGGGATTGGCCCATGCGGAAATATCGTCGGGAAGATTGAGTTCCTCCAGCAAAGGAACAATGTAGACGCAACCTTTCTCAAACACCGTAGCCCGGGTAAGATCGACGTTTGTGATCTTCAGGCCCAACTCCCGGATGCCATGCTCCACGGTAGAGTTCTGAGGGACGAAACTTGCCTGTACCCGGTATGCGACGTCCCCCAGTCTTAGGTCGAGACTGGCAGGTTGGATTTGTTTCTCAGTGATTGTGGAGGATGGAGCCAGAATGCTCCCCTTGGCGATCAACTCCCGAATCTCCTGGGAAGGCAACATTCCTTCCAGCCTGTTGCGCTCGGCGGTCTCAGCGGACAAGTCGGGAAACAGTGCCATCTCCCCCTTCACCTCTGAAGCGGACATTCAGTACTCCTGGTAAGCATTATGCCGATCCTTAAAAATAGTGTACCTATTATGTCGCTATCCCGAGAGGTGTCCGTGAAGCGGAGAGACCTGGAGGGACCTTGCGTTCCTTTCCGGTTGGCTAAGCGCAGTAATTTGCTAAAAAGACATAAATGAATCTGCGAAGATTTTGGCTGGCTAAATCATAAATCTCCGCTGCTTGCGGCTGGAAATTTGTCTTGAGCATACCATAGCAGTTCATAAGGTTAAGCTGCGCAGTGTAAAATTTGTTTTTGGAGGCTCCCATGGCGCCCACAGCAACTGCAGTTGAGCTTAAATCCTGTCCGCTTTATATCAACGGCCAACCTCTCATCTCTACCGGACCCAAGGATATTCAGTACAACCCTGCTACGGGGGAACCGGTTGCGGAGATACCACGCTGCACGGCTGAAGAGATCTCGGCGGCAGTCGAAGCAGCGCACAATGCTTTTCCTGCCTGGAGCAAGACCCCGGTAATCCAGCGCTGTAAAGTGCTGTTTAAGTATCGCGAACTGCTCGAAGCCAATGCCCATGAATTGATTGCGCTGATCACAGAGGAGAATGGCAAGACCATGGAAGAAGCGCGTGGATCATTCCAGCGTGGGATTGAGTGCATTGAGTTCGCCTGCGGCGCTCCTACACTGATGATGGGCGAGACCGTGGATCGAGTCGGTACAGGTGTCGATGGTTGGTCCACACGCCATCCCATTGGAGTGTGCGTCGGCATTACTCCCTTCAATTTTCCCTTAATGGTCCCTTTGTGGATGTTTCCGCTTTCCATTGCTTGTGGGAACACCTTCGTCCTGAAGCCTTCTGACAAAGTACCCCGCACCTCCGTGCGTCTGGTCGAGCTGGCGTATGAGGCTGGCCTGCCTCCAGGCGTATTGAACCTGGTGCATGGCGCGAAAGATACCGTGGATCGCCTGTTGACCGATCCACGCGTCAGGGCTGTTTCATTCGTAGGATCGAGCGCCGTGGCCAAATACATCTATCAAACTGCGGCAGCCAATGGAAAACGTGTGCAGGCGCTCGGCGGAGCCAAGAACCACTCGGTCGTTCTTCCCGATAGCGAAATGAAATCGACGGTGGCGGCCATCATGGGATCCTCTTTCGGATGCGCAGGCGAGCGCTGCCTGGCTACCAGCGTTGTGGTGGCCGTGGGCGAAGCAGCCGATCCGTTGGTAAAGGAACTAACCCATGCAGCAGATAAATTGACCGTAGGAACTGGGTGTGATGCCGCATCAGCAATGGGACCTGTCATCACCGAGGAATCGAAGAAGCGCATCCTGAGTTATATCGAGTTAGGAGAAAGAGAGGGTGCGACCCTGGTCCGCGACGGACGCAAAGATGCAGTTGCCACACGCGATGGCTTCTTCATCGGTCCTACAATCTTCGACAAAGTAGCACCCAACTCCCGCATCGCCAAAGAGGAAATCTTTGGGCCGCTATTGTCTGTAGTTCGCGTGAAGGATCTCAAGGAAGCGATTGATCTGGTTAGCCATTCCGAATACGGCAATGCAGCCTCGATCTTTACCCGTTCCGGTTCAGCCGCCCGCGAGTTCACTCAAAACATTACCGCCGGCATGGTCGGAATCAATGTCGGCGTACCCGCGCCCGTCGCGTTTTTCCCTTTCGCAGGCTGGAAGAACTCTTTCTTCGGTGATCTCCACGCCCTCGGCAAGGATGGCGTTAATTTCTATACCGAAACGAAGGTCGTGACCTGCCGCTGGCCGGATTAGGTGGCGAAGCAGCCTAATGTCACTTACTTTAGAAAATGTCTCCGTTTTACTACACTTTATGCTCCTGTCATCCTGAACGTAGCGCGGCAAGAAATTTCACAACCGACGAAGGTGATCGGCGCGGAGTGAAGGACCCCGATAATATTTGGGACTGAATTACTGATACGAGGTGTTCTGCCCAGAGTTTGTCACCAGCGGGTTGAAGGATGACCATAATGTCACTCTAGCCCTGAATCCAGAGGCTTCGCAATCGGGGTCGAATACCTCGAATCAGCGATTAAGATAGAAACATGATCGGGGCCCTTCACTCCGCGCCAATCTGTATTCGCAATACTTAGCTTTTTCGACGCGCTCCGTTCAGGATGACAGGGGGAGTAGGGCACAAATGTGGAGGCATCTTTTGCAAAGTAAGTGACATTGGGCTTTAGCCACTGCGCCCTGCGCCTAGTCTTGCAAATTTGTAGAATTTAAACGTCCCACTTGCTGTCTTGATGATTTAACAAAAATGCCAACTATTAACCTTTGCCAACTGCGTGACACTCGCCAACTGAAAAAATGGTTGCGGGCTGGAAAGACAGTGGAACTGCGCGAAAGAAACCGAGTCATCGCTCGCATTGTTCCTGAAGCTTCTGCAACACGGCCTCGCAAATTTCCTGATTTTGCTGCTCGCGCCAGGAAAATCTTTGGGGATCGACTAGTGCCCGCAGTAAAAGCGCTATCAAAGAGCGTGGGCGTTATTGACGAACCACATTGAGGTTTCTCCATGGACGAAAAACGCCTGCTAGCGGAAGCCATTACCGAAGCAAAATTGGGATTATCCGAAGGCGGGATTCCCATCGGATCGGTCCTGGCAGACCTCGATGGCAACATCATCTCCCGTGGCCACAATCTGCGAGTCCAGACGGGTGATCCCACCGCGCACGCAGAAGTCGTGTGCATCCGCAATGCCGGACGCCGGACCGACTGGCACAAGCTCATTCTCGTGAGCACCTTGAGTCCGTGCATCATGTGTACGGGTACTTCTTTGCTCTATAAGATTCCTCGAGTGATCATCGGCGAAAACCAGACATTCAAAGGCGCAGAAGATCTTTTCGCGGCCAACGGAGTGCAATGCAGTGTGCTGGGCGATCCTCAATGCATCGAGATGATGCGTGTATTCATCAATGGCCACCCCGATTTATGGAACGAAGACATTGGTATTCCAGGAGACCCCAACTAGCGAGGGGGCGCAGTTGATATCCCTGTTCCAAGAATGAAATCTGGGTATTGGCTTTCAAAATTACCCAATTACCAACTTACCCACTTACCAAATTCTTAACGAGAACGGGGCTGCATATAACCAGAACAAAATCCCACAAAGGCTCCTGCATAAACGGGCCTAAATGACTTTGGTTACCTCCCAATCGGACGCTTTCGCTTGCTTTCAAACATTAGAGATTGTTAACGTTGGGTTGTGCCTGTTATGACCCAACTTGTGCTGGTCGTGGATGACTCCATGCTCGTCCGCCATACGGTTTGCCGCTTTTTGGAAGAGCGTGGATTCAATGTGGAATCGGCAACCAATGGGATTGAAGCGCTAGAGATGCTCAAAAACATTCAACCGGATATCATCATCACTGACCTGCAGATGCCAAAGATGGATGGACCTCGCCTTATCGACATATTGAAATCCAGGCCGGAGACGGCTGCCATTCCCATCGTGATCCTCGCCGGCAAGCAACAACCCGCTCAGAACCATGCGGAAAACCGGGCACGCTTCGTAATCTTCAAAGACATTGACCTCGAAGCCCAGCTTTATCGCGCCCTCGATACTGTGCTGCACATTCATCCTGAAGTTTATTGCGAGCCATCGACGCCGGTAAGCTAAAACATTTTCAGGGTTGGCGGGGTTTTTGTCGACCGGTCTCCAATAATCCTGAAACGCTTTAAGCTCGGCGGTCGTGTGGCCCTGGCATGGATTCGATAAATCCTGCCACTTTCGCAGCGTTTGCCCCACGCAGGAGAGTGAAGTGATTGCCAACCATCCGGATTATGTTTGTCTCGGCGGGAACCAGATTGTGCCATCTCTGCGAGCTGTCTGTTGCGCGCACGACCATTAAAGTTTTACCGGAATATCTCTGCGGCTGGTACAACTTCGCGGCGCGCATATTGCGTTTGAAAATCTCAAAGGACTGGGCCTGCGCCGCTGGGTCTGTGCCTGGAGGCAACAGTCCCAGCTCGGAAGCTTTTTGCAATTGGGCTTCGAGCGAGGTGTTGGTTTGATCCAATTTCGTCTTGGGTTCTTCCATTTCGATGGGCTTCCCGCCATTGAAATCCGCTATGAGTGTTAGCACAAACAAAGTGACTAACTCTTCGTGTGGGACATCGGTTGAGGGCAACTCCTCAGGGATGGGTGGATCAAAAAGATAGAGAGCAGCGGGAGGATCACCGGCTGCAGTGGCTTGTTGCGCCATTTCAAGCGCAATCAGTCCTCCAAAAGACCATCCTCCGAGTTCATACCGATTCTTCTGGTCCCGCTTTTTGATCAAAGACAGGCAGGAGGATGCGATTTCTTCAACCGTGGAGAATTGAGATTCCTCGCCGGGCAACGCTTGTATCGCATAGAACGGCTTCTGCCGGCTCAAGCAGCGCGCCAGATCCGAATAGCACAGAATGTTGCCGGCGACTGGATACATAAGATAGAGCGGTGGCGTCTCTGCCGATCCTTTGTTCATGCAGACCAGAGCGGCCCGTCGATGTTCAGCCTCGTTTTGATCAAGGTAACGAGCCATCTCTCTGGGAGTGGGATGTTGGAATATCTTGTCCAGTCCTATGTCCCTTCTGAAGTGTCGCTTCATTTGTGACATCAGATTTACAGCTAGGAAGGAGTGGCCTCCTAATGCAAAGAAATCATCTTCAGCCCCGACTTGTTCCCGCTTCAGAATGCTGGCCCAGATTTGGCAAAGCTTTTTCTCGGTGGGATTTCGAGGCAAGACATCTTGACTCGTTCCCAAAGGGAGTTGCGTCTGGGCCAGAGCGTTTCGATCGATTTTACCGTTGGCGTTGAGCGGCAACTGCTCCATCAAGATATAAACATGTGGCCTCATATAAAAAGGTAGCAGGCTTTTTACATGTTCGCGCAACTCTTTGACCGCAGGAGGCGCATGCTTGTTTGGAACCACAAAAGCCGCTATCTGCTTTCCGGCGGAATCATCTTCACGGATAATGACCACAGCTTCGCGGACATGGGCATGCACCAATAATGTGGATTCGATCTCACCAGGCTCGACCCGGTATCCGCGAATTTTGACCTGGTGGTCCACCCTGCCTAGAAACTCCAGTACTCCATCACGCCGCCACCGTGCCAGGTCGCCTGTTCGATAAAGTCTTTCTCCGGGCAACCTGGAAAACGGATTGGGAATAAACCTCTCTGCCGTCAACTGCGCTTTCCTCCAATATCCGCGCGCCAGCCCCTCGCCTCCAATGCACAATTCCCCGGTAGCTCCAGTCGCGACGGGTTGTATATGGGCATCCAGAACATAGAGCTGCGTGTTGGCAATAGGCCGCCCGATGGGAATGTTCTGTTCCTGCTGTTGCCTGGAGCATGTCCAGTGGCTCACCTCGATGGAAGCCTCGGTCGGTCCATACAAGTTGTGCAGATCGGCTTGCAGGCGCTGATGAAAGTTTGCTGCTACCGATGCAGGCAAAGCTTCTCCGCTCGAGAATACGCGACGCAGCGAGCTGCATCTCTCGGCTTCAGGCTCCTGCAAAAATGCCGCCAACATCGACGGCACAAAATGAAGAAGCGTGATTTTCTCCTGCTGGATCGTCCGTATCAGATACTGGCTGTCCCTGTGTCCCTCTGGGCGCGCCATGACCAGGCAGCCGCCATACATTAAGGGCCACAAAAACTCCCATACAGAAACGTCAAATCCGATAGGGGTTTTTTGCAGCAATCGGTCAGTCATATCGAGTGGATAGTTCTCCTGCATCCACTGCATCCGGTTCAACAGGCCGCGATGGATATTCATCACTCCTTTGGGCCGACCGGTCGATCCTGAGGTGTAGATCAGATAAACCACGTTGTCGCCGCTCACCTTGGTTTCCAGCATGGAGCCGCTCTCTTTGCTGACCGCTTCCCATTCCTCTTCCAGAAACAACAGCCGTGGTTTGGCCTTGTGCAGCTTCTCTCCACCGCCTCTGTCCACCAACACTACTGCCGGTTCAGAATCGTTGACCATGTAATTGAGCCGCTCGGCCGGAGAGCTGGGATCGAGTGGCGCATAAGCGCCCCCGGCTTTCATGATTGCCAAAACAGCAACGACCAGCCGCGCGCTGCGCTCCATACAGACGCATGCTGGAACTTCTGGCGCCACGCCTAGTTTCCGCAGGAAACGCGACAATTGGTTGGCCTGTTGATGGAGTTCTCGATAGCTCAAACATTGCCCTTCGAATACGACAGCAGGAAGTTCAGGCGTCTTCTGCGCTTGCCCTTCCAGCAATTCCAAAACCGTCTCACGAGCCGGATACTCACGCGTGGTATGGTTCCACTCCACCAGAATCTGTCTGCACTCCTCTTCTTTCAACAACGGCAATTCAGACAAGGGGCGTTGTGGGTTGGCCACCACAGCCGTGAGCAGGTTTTGCACATGCTCAGCCATTCGAGAAATCGTGGCTTCCTCAAATAGATCGGTGCTGTATTCAAGGCTGGCCGGCAATCCGCCGCTCATCTCAATTACGTTCAGGCTCAGGTCAAATTTAACGGTTGGGTTATCTACAGGCAGGGAGTGCACAAAGCCAGACTGCATTCCTGCAAACTCCAGTTTGGAGACCGGCGTATTCACCCAGTTCAGTAACGTAGCGAAAAAAAGATTCTGCCCGGTTGTGCGTTTCGGCTGGAGTTCGGCTACCAGCTTTTCATAAGGCATGTCCTGATGTTCGTAGGCGTCCAGTGTTGTCCTGCGCACCCGGGATAGCAATTCGATAAAACTGGGATTGCCGCTTAGGTCGGTTCGCAACACCAGGGTGTTTACAAAGAATCCAATCAGTGATTCGGCTTCCACACGCGTGCGGTTCGCAATCGGAGCGCCTACAACAATATCTTCCTGGCCCGTATGTCGGTAGAGCAGCACCTTCCAGGCGCTCAGCAGGATCATGAACAGGCTGGCATGGCTGCGGCGGCCCAGAGCACGCAATCCTTCGGCAAGCTCTTCAGAAACCTGGAATTTACAATACGATCCTTGAAATCCTTCCTTTTCGGATCGTGGATGGTCCACAGGCAACTGCGGCACGGGAGCGCCGCTAAGCTGTTTCTTCCAGTAGCTAAGCTGCTGCTCTAATAAATTCCCACTAATTTGCTGGCGCTGCCACCACGTGAAATCGGCATATTGAATGGTGAGTGGAGCAAGACGATGTGCCCTGCCTTCATGGAATGCCGCATACAACTCCGTCAGCTCACGCACCAGCACCATCAACGACCATCCGTCAACAATGATGTGGTGCACAGTCAACGAGAGGATGTGGTCTTCCGCTCCCAGCTTTAGTACCGCTGGACGCGCCAGCGGACCATTGGCCAGATCAAACTTTTCCTGCGCCTGTTTGGCAAGAATGTGGTTGGCCTGCGTCTCAGCTTGTGCAAAGTTGTTTCTTGTCAGATCAGTCAGAATCAAAGGGCAGTGTAGTTCGGGTGAGATGATCTGCATGACGTGCTCATCCATCAAAGCAAAGGTAGTGCGCAAAATCTCATGTCTTTTTACGAGTTCCTGCCATGCGTTGTTAAGGAATTGGAGGTCCAGACCGCCTTTGATGCGCAATGCAACCTGTATGTTATACCGGCTGCCCGGCGCCATCTGTTCCAGTAGCCAGAGCCGCTGCTGTGCAAACGATGCCGGACAAGGGCTGTACACCGGTCTCGGAGAGATCGCCCCATTCTGTTGCGCGCTGATCGCTCTTTTCTTTAGCAAAGCTGCTACAAGCTGCCTTTGGCGACGGGAATCCGACACGATTTCTCCAGTGAGGGAGTGAATTAAGCCACGACGGAATGGTCCAGGCTGATCACACAATATTGATTCAGCAGGCAGTAAATCAACTCTCGAAATTCGGTTTCGCTCATCGTGATGCCTTGTGATGCCAGATGGTTCTGAATGTCTCTTAAGGTGTGTTTCCCGTCAATGTGACTGAAGAGCACCTCAGCAAATGCAGTGTGTTCCCTGGAGACGCCGAAATTCACTGCATTGAGGCCGATTTCCATTTGTTCTCGTATGCCTTCCGGACCCAGTATTTTTTTCTGAATAATCTGAATCTCTCGACCGCGAATTATTTTTGGAATGTGCTCCCACCAGGAACCATCGTGCTTGTCCCAGATTTGAAAACGCCTGTGAGTGACGATTCCTTGAGAATGCGGTTTCCGTGCTACGAAGAAATGTACCTCCTGCAGTTTGCGGTGCCCTCCGGCGTAGATTGGGTCGAGGTTGAGCAACGTAAATCGTTGGCGTTCGGCTTTGATCATTTCCAGACCGCACGGTTTGAGCAGTTCTGCCAGTTCTGAGGGTTCAGGCAAAGGGAACTCGGGCGAGTCCTCCGGTAACCTGAAGGGGTTGGAGAAATTGACCCAGATGCCGTTGGGTTTCAGCACGCGCTGGATTTCAGTGGCTATGCCAAGCGGATCTCCTACGATATCCATTAAATACTGCGTAACAACGGCAGAGAGACTTCCTTTGGCAAAAGGTAGGGTACCGACATCCGCGGCCACCAACCGGATTTCATTCTTCGACGGGGCCGGGGGAGATACCTTTACGCTCTGCCATCCGGCTTGCGACAGATGAATCTCTAACGCACCGCCGCTCAAAAACGCCTGTGCCAGCAGCAATGTTGGAACCGAAAGATCAACCCCATACACCTTCTGAAAATATTGTGCGCTTGCATATGCGATCCCACATGCGCCAGTTCCCAGGATGGCGGCCGTTTCATCATCGGGACGATGCTCCTTGAGTGCGCTGGTGATAAGGGTTTCAGCTTCTTCAAAGTCTTTGATCCCTGCCCAGTCCTGATAGAAGAAGGGCAGCATGACTTGGGCAACGCTCCCTACATTCTGTGCAAGCGCCCAGTCGAGCAGGCTTGATGTCGACGTCCTGCTTCCGCGCAGGTAGTCCTCAATAGGCTTTATGAATCGTTCGATCAAGCAAAGGTTCTGGCTCATGCCGTGCAACATGCGAACCCCTCTTGCATCCGAGATGACCCTCTGCTGTTTTTTCAATCCATTTTGAGCCTGACCGAGTTCTTGAAGATGTACCATCAACAGCTCCCGTGGACGCGTCGTGAGAATGGGTATTTTGCTGATTACCGGAAAGCTTCGCCCACAATCATGACAACAGAGTTCAAACGAATCTCTGCTCTGCAAGACCGCCATGCAGTGGATGCAACGATAATCTGTTGTGGAATGGGATTCAGGCATTTTTAGAGCGTAACAGTATAAGCCACCTGAATCACTCGAACAGGACTGGCTGAAGCGGTCTATCTTCCGGATCTCGAAAATTGCTGAGGCCCACACCAACAAGGCGAAAACGTCGCACGGGCTCCAGGTTCACTTTCTCCAGGAGGGCGACTGCGATATCAACCAGTTCTTGTAGCGAAGAAGGTGGCGTCTGAGGCGTGTGGCTTCGAGTAAGAATGTTGAACTCGCTGGTCTTTAGTTTGAGCACTACTGTATGCGCGATGCGCGACTCCTTCCGCGAGGCAGACCAGACCTTTTCTGCAAGCCGGCGGATCATCGGTTCGGTTTCTGACAAGAGCACATCGCGCTCGAAAGTGTCCTCGGCGGAAATCGATTGTGTGGGTCTGTTAGGAACAACCGGATTGTTATCGATTCCGCGCGCCAACTCGAACATGCGCAGGCCATAGCGTCCGAAGTGGCTCTCGAGTGTGGCTGGATCAAGTCCCCGCAGATTGTGCACCGTCGTGATTCCAAGTTTCTCCAGCTTCTCTCCAGTCACTTTGCCGACACCAGGCAGTCGTCCCACGGGCAGAGGAGCGAGAAAGGCTTCCACCTCTTCCGGTTGAATTACGAAAAGGCCGTCCGGTTTGCGCCAGTCGGAGGCGATTTTGGCCAGAAACTTATTTGGCGCTACTCCGGCGGAGGCGGTCAAATTCAGTTCCTGGCGGATTTGTTCACGAATTGCGCTCGCAACCCGCGTGGCCGTCGGCAACCCGGTCTTGTTTTCCGTGACATCCAAATAAGCTTCATCCAGTGACAGCGGTTCGATTAAATCGGTATAGCGTTTGAAGATTTCGCGGGTGAGGCGTGAGACCGCTCGATAACGTGTGAAGTCCGGTGGAATAAAGATCGCTTCAGGGCACAGGCGTTCTGCGCGAACTGCAGGCATGGCTGAGCGTACACCGAATTTTCGCGCTTCATAAGAAGCAGCACAAACAACAGAACGGTTACCAAGCCAGGCAACAACAACGGGCTTACCGCGCAGTTCAGGATTATCCCGCTGCTCGACGGAGGCATAAAATGCATCCATGTCGATGTGCACAATTTTGCGGATGGCCACCGGATAATATTATTTCTGGAGTCATGCCGCTGTATGATTATTTCTTGGAGGATGACTTCTTTAAATCAATAAGGCTTGCGAGGTGCCTGTTTTGAATTCGCGCCAGAATGCCAATGCTCAGCCGCTCTCGGAGTGTCTCAAGTCTATCGATACTCCTGAAGGAAGACAGCGCGTTACTACTTACCTTGATGGCCAGCCTTTTCCCCATTATCGGCCAGATCCAGATAAACCTGGGCTGCTTGAGCGCATTGAGGAGGATGGAACTCGCACCATCGGTCGCTTTGTGAATCGCAGGTTCAAAACCAGTTCGAGTTTCTAAAGGTTAGTAGTATCAGGAGTTTGCTCAAACGAGAATTGAAAGCGTCGGAAGCGCGCTAACAAAATCGTGCTTTCTCGCAAATTCTGAATGGGCCCAAACCGACCAAATCTTCACTGCGTTCTCTCCGCTTTCTGCGGTAAGCTTTGGTTCCGATCCTCCTTCGTGTTCCTTCGTGTCCTCTGTGGTTAATGGGTTTTGGTTGTGGCTCTGCTACGCTATGATCTCTGTGATAATTTGCTTTTGATTTTCCTTTGTGTCCTTCGCGTCCTTTGCGGTTAGCTGGTTTGTTGTGGCTCAGTTGGTGATGAAAGGGCAATGCTCCTACACCACCCCCATACTCGCCGTCCGTGGGTGCAAGAACCATTCCCGCTCTTCCTCAAAGCTTTCCAACTCTTTGGCTATACGCGACTCGTTCCAACCCAGCGCTGAGCCGATCCTGTTCGCAGCCTCGCGGCTGCACAACTCCGACCAGCAGGCTCCCAGAGCCACCGGAACGCGGCGCAGCAGGATATCTCCCAGGGTGACGGCGCATTCATGGAACACCGCCTCGACTGCTTCTGCAACGATGTGCTCGGTGTGTGGGCAGATCGGTGTCGCCCAGTTTTGATTTTGGCGTGCAGCGTGCGCGATGGCCAAGGCTCGTCCACCGTGCCATTCGGCAATGGCTAGCGCGCGGGACTCCGGAATGTTTCCTTTGGACGCCACTAAACGTGCCCATTGTCGCAGCGATGACTCAACTCCGTTGGCGGGAGATGGCGCAATATAGATCGGGGCCGGCTGGGGGACTGCGAGTCCCATTTTCCTCGCTGCTTCGCGGGCGAGGCTCACCGCAGTCGTAAGTTTTCCACCGATAATCGAAATCATCCCCGCTGCTCCATCTTCCTGATGGTCATGGATGACGTGCCGGCGAGTGACTGCAGCAAAATTTGTTCCTGGACTAAACGGCAAAGGACGGATGCCGGCAAACGTGTATCTGATATTGGCCCTCGTCATGTGGGAATGAGGCAAGAGCCGCGCCAAACTGTCAAGCATGTAATCAATCTCGCCCGGCGAAGGCTGGGGATTTTCGGGATTGTTATCAGCCACCTCGGTTGTGCCTACGAGTGTCTGGCCATTCCACGGGATTATGAAGAATGGACGCTCGTCCACTGCCTCTGTATAAATCGCTTGGTTGGGAACTCCAGTTAATCTTGGCAGAACCAGGTGAGACCCACGGACCCCGCCTATCATCGGTTGCGCATTAGCCGCTCTCCGCAGACCAGAAGAGTTGACTACAAAGTCTGCCCAAGGCCCCGTGGCATTCACGACTCGCCGGGCAGAAACCTCGAATTCAAGGTTGGACCGGCGGTCGCGCAGCCTTGCTTCTGTAACCTGGCCGTCGCTCGATTCAACCTGCAGGACTTGGGTATAGTTGCGCACCACCGCCCCAGCCGTCATGACCTCGATGAGCCATTCCGCTATCAGCCGTTCGGGAAATTCGCATTGCGCATCTTCATACGGATAGATCGACCATGATTGTCCGGCATCCAATTGACGTTCAAAATCACTGAGATCGACTTTAGGAGGACGCCGTTTTCCCGCCCACTGGTGATAGAGCCACAAACCCGTCCGGATCGCCAGGCTGTTGCGCAGCAGGGAACGGTTTTGATTGGAAAGCACCAACAGGAACTGCAGAGGTCGGACCAAATGAGGATAGTAGCTAAGCAGGCGCTCGCGCTCCCGAAGCGATTCGCGGACCAGGTTGACCTCGCCATGCTCCAGATAACGCAGCCCGCCATGGATGATTCGTGTTGCCCGGCTGGTCGTGCCGGATGAGAAGTCATTCTGCTCTACCAAAAGTATCCGCTGGCCGGCCCGGACACATTCCCGCGCAATCGCAACCCCATTGATGCCGCCTCCGATGATGAGTACATCGAAGCCCTGGCCATCTAAAGACGCATGTGCTGGCATGATCATTTGCCATTCCATGCTACCTCAACTATCGAGTATCGGCGTCTAGCGATTCGCTTGCGCGGGCTCCCGACGCGCTCGATTTTGGCGCGGTGGGGTGTAAGTCGCGGGCCTTTAAACCTGCCCTGAATTATCTATGGGCCTTTGGCCCAACCAAGAAAATGAAAATTGTAGTCACGACAGTCAACTGGCATGGCATCAGCCCCGGAGGGGCGAAAGAGAGTAGTCCAGTATGTTGAAGCAGCGTGGGCGCTTGCGCCACGCTGCTTCATAAATGCTGGGTACAGAATTAATGAACCACCTCCTTGCGCCGCAGGCCAGCGCGCAGCGAAGCGGAGCGCTATAAAAGAAATGAATTTCGACAGCGGTAAGCTTGCGCAGCCCCTCACTTGAGGGTGACGACTGCTGGATGAAGCTCCCAGACTGTAGCGACATGAGGAGTGCCGCGCAGATGATTAAAGTCCTGAAAAGCCAATCCCACTACATCGACCGCAACTGCGGTTGGCAACTCGCCGCTGCTGGAACTGAGAGTGAAGCCTTTAGCGCTGAGCTGCATGCCCAGTTGGCGCCGCGCAGAGCAGAAGGTATCGCCAAACGGGGTTTCGACGATGACGCGCGGCGCGTTCTTGTCCTGGGAATCGGAAATCTCCAGGTGAAGATCGCAATCCCCGGTATTGAGCCAGGCAAATTGCAGAAAGGCCTGGCTTATATGAAAGAGTTGTAGCTCGCGTCCCTGGCGCGCGGCATCGAAGGCAGGCTCGGCTGGCACAGGCCAGCTCAAGATCGTGCCCACAGAGATTTCATTGGCCGCGATTTGTGGCAGCGGTACATGCTTGGCATCGGTTCGAAAGTCGCTGCTTGCAGGCGTAGTGTCAGTGCAGACGCATAAATCTTGTCCTGTTGTAGGCGACGAGGGCGATATGCTGTTGGTGGACTGTTTCATGCCTCCGCCACCGCATGACAATTGAGCCACTACCAGCGTGGCGAGAAGCAATCCCGCCCAAAGAAAAGTTTTCTTGCGAGTCACATTCGAGTTAGATGTCAGAGATGAAGTTGCCGTTCACAGCGTTACGCCGGAATCGAAAGCTGCTGCCGGTCCGCTGTTCTGACCAGCGCTGCAAGCAGGAGTTCACCCGCTCATGCCGTGGGCTTGAGCTTGACCGCGATTTCGATGAACGCCCGGGCTGCGCGGCTCAAGGATTTGTCTTTTCGGTACACCAGGGCCAGATCACGGCGAATCAACGCATCTGCCAACGGAATAGCGGCCAGAGCACCCGCGTTTACTTCTTCCACTACGTTGGACTTGGCAATGAATCCGATGCCCACCTCAGCAGCCACAAAACGCTTCAGCAATTCGCTGGAATCCAGTTCCATAGCCACCTTGGGTTTGAGTTGCCGGTCATGAAACAGGTTCTCAATGGCTGTACGTGTGCGGCCGACCTTAGGTAGCAGCAGAGGAAATCGCGCTAGGTCCTTTACCGGGATCTCTTTCATCCGGCTAAGCGCATGGCCGGGCGGGGTGATCATCACCAGTTCGTCACAATGGATATTCACCACCGTGAGGCGCTTGTCATCGACTGGAATCGATACCACGCCAAAATCTACGGTGTTGTCGTTGACCGATCCTAAGATCTTGGCCCGCTCCAGCCGCGTAATCTGGACACCCACATTCGGATAGAGCTTTTTGAACTCGGCAAAAACTTCGGGAAGGATGTGAAGACAGGTAGCCTCGTTGGCCCCGACGACAATTTCTCCGCGGGGAATCCGCTCCATTTCCGCCAGCGTTGTGATCAGGTTCTTGCGGGCTTCGAGCACCCCTTCAGCGTATTTTTGAAAGACTTTTCCGCTGGCAGTCAGCGCCACCTTGCCTCCGCTGCGATCAAACAGCCGGGAGCCGACTTCCTCTTCCAGAGCGCGTATCTGTGAAGAGATGGCAGGTTGCGTGCGAAATCGCTTCTCTCCAGCCCGCGAAAAGCTGCTGTGCCGCGCTACCTCCAAAAACGTCTCCAATTGATCGAAGTCCATGCGGGGTGTCTAAGGATAGCACTCAGCCGTCAGCACTTAGCATTCAGCCCGCGAAACGGGGGTGTGCGACATAAAGGATTTTGCAGAATTCTGGCTAG
This sequence comes from Candidatus Angelobacter sp., assembly GCA_035939495.1. Classification (GTDB taxonomy): domain Bacteria; phylum Acidobacteriota; class Terriglobia; order Terriglobales; family Acidobacteriaceae; genus Angelobacter. The sequence continues at coordinate 131,085 of DASZFU010000120.1, forward strand.
CAGCCAGTAGCCAGCAGCTAGTAGCTCTTCCCTACCATACCCGGCACGCTTTCTGGCTCACCATCGGCTGGCCGGCTTTGCAGTGGAAGGCCGATTGGAATTCTGGCATGTTCTGCACAACTCCATTGACCCGCCAACGTCCGGGGGAATGAGGATCGGTTCGCACGCCCAGGCGCAAAAGCTCCGGGGTGATGTTTTCGCACCAGGCGCGGGCAAATCCCAGGAAGTAGCGTTGATCCGGGTTGTAGCCATCGATTGTTTTTTCAGAATTCTGTTTAGTCTGGGCCATCAGCTCATGTAAGGCCATCAGGGCGATGCGTGCGCCCCCGTTGTCGGCGGTATTTTCACCCAGCGTCAGTTTTCCATTGAGCTTCAAGTCGTCTACGGAGGTAAAGCTGCCGTATTCGTCTACGATGCAACTGGCGCGCTTTTCAAACTCTTCGGCGTCTTTAGGAGTCCACCAGTCACGAAGATTTCCTTGGGGATCGAATTTTCGCCCTTCATCGTCAAAGCCGTGGGTCAGTTCATGGCCAATGACCAGGCCTATGCCGCCGAAATTCACTGCATCATCCATGGTCTGGTCGAAAAATGGTGGTTGAAGAATTCCCGCCGGAAAAACGATCTCATTATGTTCCGGGTTATAGAAAGCGTTGACCGTCGGCGGAGTGATGTCCCACTCGGTCTTGTCTACCGGCTTTCCGATCTTTGCGAGTTGCCGATGTGTTTCAAACTCGTTGCCCCGTTCGAGATTTCCAGGAAGGTCATTGCGGACGATGTTGAGCTTGCCATAGTCACGCCATTTCTCTGGATAACCGATCTTGTTGCGGATGGCTTTCAACTTAATGAGGGCTTCTTTCTTGGTTGTCTCGGTCATCCAGGGAAGGGAATTGATGTCCTGCTGCAAGGCGCGTTCCAGGGCATCGACCATCTTCAACATGCGGTCTTTCCCTTCGGCGCCGAAGGTTTCGTCCACATACTTCTGCCCTAAAGCTTCTCCGAGGAAGGCATTGGTGGCTGCGATGCAGCGCTTCCAGCGAGGCTTCAACTCTTTTTGGCCGCCGAGGGCCTGCTGTAATTTGAAATCCTCCTGGACGAAGTCATCGGAAAGCCAGGGGCCGGCAGTATTCAACAACTGCCACGTCATGTAGGTCTTCCAGTCATTCAAAGGGATCTTCTCAATGACACTGTTGAGAGCCTTGAAAAATTCAGGATTGTTGACGTTGAGTTCTCGAAATGATGGTGCCCCGGTCACGGCAAAGAACCGATTGAGATGAAAATTCGGGGCCTGCGTCTCAATGTCAGCTACGGCCATCTTGTGGTCCAGGTTCTTGGGATCACGGCGCAAAGTCCGGTCCATGGCAGCGCGAGCCAACTCGGTCTCAATCTTCATCACTGAATCCGCGCTTTGTTTTGCCTGTTCCGGAGATTGGCCAATCAGGGCAAACATCTTGGCGACATGGTCAACATAGGTTTTGCGAATGGCCACCATGTCCTGGTCGTCTTTCAGATAGTAGTCGCGGTCGGGAAGGACGATTCCGCCTTGGTCGATGAAGGCGATGGTCATGCTTGCGTTGTGAATGTCCGGGCTGGAGTAGAACCCGAATAGTGGATTAGGCCCGATCAGCGACTCATGGGCCATGGCCTCGATCATCTGGGTTTTGTCTTTGACTGCGGCGATTCGATCAAGCTCCGGCTGAAGCGGCGTATACTTCTTCTTGTTGGCTGCCTCTTCATCCATGCAGGCAGCATAGAAGTCGCCGATCTTTTGCAAAGCCGGACTGCGCTTCGGATCGTTCACGCTGGCTTTTTCGAGAATTCTTCGCAGCACGGCGTTGTTATGCTCTTCGACTTCAGCGAAGCTGATCCAATCGGTGTAATCAGAAGGGATGGGATTGTTCTTGATCCAGTTATTGCACGCAAATTGATAGAAATCGACACAAGGATCAATGGATTTATCAATATTACTGATATCGAATTTGGGCGCAGGCCGCTCTTCGGATGTCTTGCTTTGTCCCAGCATGATCGATCCGCTCAGTAACGCCGTCCCGCAAAACCAGACCAAAAATCTCCTCATGCGCATTCCTCTCCTCATCACTCTCTGTTGGACGAATCTTGTATTGTAGCGTGAGCAGTAACCAAACACCGGAAAGCCTTGATGTTGTTGTTGGAACCTAGCACCTCACACCCTGTCATTCTGAGCAAGCACGAACGACGCAGGAGTGAGGGCGCCGTCGAAGGATCCCGAGATGCTGGTCGTTTCCATGGCCTATCAGGGTATTCTCACGAGAACAACTTCGCCCGTCCTCGCTTGTCGGGCAAAACGATAATCTTAGATCGTTCCGCAACAGCACAGGGCATTAACAATGCAGCTATCAATAAAGGCTAAGGGCTAACGGCCAAGAGCTACTTCCGCAGAAACGGATTAGTCTCACGCTCAGCGCCAATCGTGGTGGTTGGCCCATGTCCGGGAATTACATGAGTTTCGTCGGGGAGGGCCATGACCCGGCTATGGATGGAGTCCATAATCTTTTCAAACGATCCTCCGGGAAGATCTGTTCGCCCGATGCTTCCGGCAAACAGAGTATCTCCGGCGATAAGCGTTTTTTCCTTGGGGAAATACAGGCAGATGCTGCCTTCGGTGTGGCCTGGGGTATGGATCACGCTGGCCGAAATATCGCCAACTTTGAGTATTCGTCCGTTGCTGATCGCTTCATCCACCTGCACCGGACCGGGAGATTGCATTCCTACCCATGTGGCCTGCATATCCAGCAGTTTCAGGAGCGCGTGATCGTCCTGGTTCATGAGAATAGGAGCGCCGGTGGCGGCCTTTAGCTTCATGGCTCCGCCTACATGATCGATGTGCGCATGAGTCACAACGATCTGCGTCAGCTTGAGTTTCTGCCGCCGCAGCAGATTCACAATCTCGTCCACTTGATCGCCGGGATCGATGACCATGGCTTCGTGGGTCTCTTCATCGCCGATGATGGAACAATTGCATTGGAGCGGACCGACAGGAAAGACCTTGTGGAACATGGCGGGCTCCTGGCCGTTAGCTGATAAGACTTTATTATCTCTTCGGCGCTGGCGTGCTCTGCGCTGGGGCTGACGGACCTTTTACGCCTTCCATCACCGAGTTGGAATGTCTTCTGGCGGCAAAGATGGTCAACGAGATCGAGGTCAGCATGAAAATGACCGCGCACCAAGTGGTAACCCTGGACAGCAGAGTTGCCGTACCGCGAGGTCCGAATGCGGTTTGGCTGCCGGCCCCGCCAAAGGTCGCGGCAATGTCGGCGCTCTTGCCATGCTGCAAGAGCACAACAATGATCAGGATGGCGCACGCGATCACGTGAACGATAGTGATGAGGTAAGTGAACATGGATTAATTCGAAAACCCTTTCAGAGAAACTTTATGGTGCGGAAGGGGGGACTTGAACCCCCATGCCTCACGGCGCCACCCCCTCAAGATGGTGTGTCTGCCAATTCCACCACTTCCGCTTATAAGCACTTTATATTCAATATACTACAAGAACAAGCTTGATCTGGCAGTGCGTGTCTTTCTTGCAGCCGGTAAGCACCGATTTTAGCACGTAATCCTGCCTTCTTTCCGCGCAGTAAAAAGGGCCTGCTTCCTACGCAGGCCCAATCTAAAGATCAAATTACTAATGATCAGAAATTGTCATGATCGCCGTGGCCATCACCGTGATCGTGGTCGCCGTCGTCATGATGATCGTGATCGCGATCATTACTCTGGTCGCAATCGTTCTTGTCATCGTTGTCGTGGTGATTGTCATGATGATCGCGGTCACCGTCGCGGTCATGATCTCCATCGTTGTCATGATGGTGCCGCTTGTGATGACCATCCTTGTCCTTATCATCATCGTCTGCCGGGCAAGGATTCGGCGCAGGCGCTGGTTGCGGTACCTGGAGTGCCACTTGGACCGGACTTGATGCCACAGGTTCCTGAACGGTCGCGCTGATCGTATTGTTAGCGGTGGTAACGACCCCAATCTGATCAAGGCCGTTATTGGCGACAAACAGTTTCGTGCCATCACCGGTGACAGCCATTCCCTCGGGGCCGCTAGCTACGGCGTCTGTAATCGTTGCGGTAATGATGTTGGTCGCTGTGGCTACAACCGAAATAGTATTGCTTGCGGAGTTTGCCACGTAGAGCGTTGCCCCGTTAGGCGTTATAGCCAATCCAAAAGGAATCAGTCCCACTGGGATAGTCTGAGTAACTGTGTTTGTCGCAGTGCTAATCACGGAGACCACCCCCGGGACTCCGATCAAATTCCCGACATAGGCGGTCTTACCATCCGGCGTAATCGCGATCGGGATTGGAAGCGCGAATGATGGATCAACGATAGTGGCGCTTACCGTATTCGTAGCGGTTGCCACTACCCTAACCACACCCGACGAATCGGTCACGTACACATGCGCATTGTCAGGGGTTACTGCCGCCTCTGCTGGCAGGCCGCCAAGTGTCACTGTGGCACTCACTGTATCGGTGGCTGTGTCAATGACTGAGAGCGTGCCATCGCCCTGGTTGGTGATGTAAATGTGCAGTCCGTCGGGGCTGGCGGCCGCCTCCAATGGAGTTACCCCCACAGGGATCAGTTTTGCGATCGTGTTGGTGGCCGTGTTGATGACGGCCACATTGTTCGCGCCAGTATTGGCTACATAGACTTTAGTGCCATCTATGCTCATGATCAGACCGGTGGGCGCGGTGAATCCTGAGATCGTTGTGACAATGGCGTTGTTCGTCGAATTGATCACTGTAACGGTGCCAGTGCCGTTATTGCTAACGTAAGCATTAGGGTTAACAATCGCCATGACAGAGGCTGGCGAAAGAAGAGCCACAAAAACTACAACACTGCTGACAACACAATTCATGAAACTCCACTTAGACCCGGAAGAACCTGAGGATACTGTTTTCATTGCCTTTTCCTTTCCGTCATTGAAGGTCATAGCTCTCGGGGACCTGAACAATCTGCCTTTCCCAATTCCGGTTCTCGGCTTGATCAAGATGCAGTCAACTCGGTACGCTAGGAGAACCAAGCTCACGATCTGTCAAAAGCAATACCTGTTTGGGTAAAGCCAAAACTAATGAAACGCTGGGCTTCGTGGGGTGCGAATCCTTCGGTGGTAGGCAAGACAATACCCCATAACTTAGAATTCGCCAAGAAAAATCTTACTTTGGTACTAGACTAAAGTAACTAACCCCGGGGCCATGAATTTTTATTAAGCTCCCAGGCAGAATCGCAGTTGGATTCAGCTAGTCTTGGATAATTCCTCTATCTCTATGAAAATTCAACAGCAATCCCCAAGTGGATATCCACTGCTGACCTGCTGAAGTTTCTTCACGACATGGATGACCGCAATTGGCACAGCGTAGCGGAGCCACAACCAAACCCGTTTTTACCGCGGATTAACGCGGAAGAACGCGGATCAAATACTTGCTTACCACTGATCTCCACAGCGCCACTAATCTGAAGGCGGCTTGATGAAATCCTTCGCGCCTTGGCACGAATTGGATTGTCAGCAGTGTAGAAATCGCAGAGAGGGGTTTGGGTAGCTGCGTCCTCTGTGGTTGCTCTTATCTGAGCCGGAAATTGCTTGTGTGCAAAAAAATACCGGTTACAGCGGTTACACCGGTTACAACCCGCATGAATACTGGCGATTTCTGTTACCGGTTGTTACCGCTGTTACCTTTCGTCCCACCCTCTGCCCACCCTTCCCGTTCCCCACGGTTCGCCAAGAGCGCGAAGAAATGGGTCACCCCATTCATAAATTTTTGACCCAATGGCGTTGCCAGAGGGGTTTGAAGTCGCCAGCGAGGGAACCCTAATAAACCAAGCCCAGCTTCAACCGGATGGCTTCCGGGCCGATCCAATAAGGTCGCAGGCTCCGAACTCATAGGATGATCCCCAAAAAGCTTTACCTGGGTAGGTTTTAAGGGTTGCGGGAGTGAATCGTCAAGGAGAAAATGAATTCAGGGCGAAGATGTTGCAAAATAATACGTAAGCTATTGATACAAAAGGAAATACACTTCTAAATTAGAGATATTACTATGGCAGAGATCGAAGATTTAATAGTAGCTCTATGGCCAGGGGCACTCCTGGACAGCAGAACTCACTACAGCGTAGCGGAGCCACAACCAAAAAAACGATTCACCGCCAAGGACGCGAAGGCCGCAAAGGAAACCAAAATCCTAACCACAAAAGGACGCAGCGTAGCGGAGCCACAACCCAAATCAAAACCCACCACGGAGACACAACTCCCAGCCAAATCAGGCTCGACTCAAGCAACCAGAACCCCGTCCCTAACCGAAGCACCGTTGCGGCAGGCACGGTAATAAAGGAAGGTAAAGGGTACCGAATACTCTCCAATCGATAAATCCCTCTGCCCAGAACATGAACCCCGGACGCGGTGAACGAACCCTATAGCGGCGAAAACGTCGTAGCGGCAAATTCTCATCCTCAGGGATTTGTTTGGCCAGCAGCCGGTAGCCAGCAGCCAGCAGCTAAAATAGGTGGATGGGCTGGATCACAGGCAAGATCGTCCTTGCGCTTTTGGTATCCATCGTAAGCATTCCGGTACCGAGGGCAACCGTTGGGCACTCCGGCGATTGGCAGATGTCGCTTGCCGATAGCGAAGGCCAGGTCCACACATCGGCCGAGTGGGTCGGGAAGCGCGCTGTGGTGCTGTTGTTTGTCACCACCGATTGTCCTCTCAGCAACGGATATGTTCCGGAATTCAACCGCTTACAGCGGTCCTATGCTCAAAAGGGCATAATCTTCTACGCCGTGCAGGGTGATGCCACCATTGCCGCCGGCGAGGTTCGGAAGCACGTAAAAGAGTTTGGCTACGGTTTTCCTTATTTGATCGACCCCCAGGAGTCCCTTGCCAATTTCACTGGCGCCACCACCACCCCGGAAGCTGCGGTGCTCTCTCCCAAAGGGGATCTCCTGTATATGGGACGCATCGATAACCGCCTGGAAGACTATGGCAAACATCGGGTTCAGGTAACAGAGTTTGATCTGCGCGATGCCCTTGAGGCTATTGTCAACGGTAAAGCTGTGCCACGCCCTCGCACAAAACCCTTCGGTTGTGCGATCATCAGAACACCTTGAAAGGAACAATTTTAGGATGAAATCTGTCATCATCGCGTGCCTCGCCTTGTTGTCTGCCATCTGCGCCAGCGCCGCTGACAACGCCGCGCCCACATACAACAAAGACATTGCTCCTATCCTCTACCAGAATTGTGCCCAATGCCACAGGCCGGGCGAAGTTGCGCCCTTCTCTTTGTTGACCTATCAGGATGCCAAGAAGCGCGCCGGTCAGATCGCCTCCGTTACCAAGGCAAGGGTCATGCCTCCGTGGAAGGCGGAGCCGGGATACGGTGATTTCAAAGATGCGCGGCGGCTGACCGACCAGCAGCTTGCCTTGATCAGTCAGTGGGCCGGCAATGGCGCGCCCGAAGGCGACGGCGCCAAACCCACGCCTCCAACATTTCCCGAAGGTTGGCAATTGGGCAAACCTGACGTGGTCTTGACGCCGCCAGCCAAGTTCAATGTGCCGGCAGACGGTCCCGATCAGTTTCGCTGCTTTGTGGTCCCGATGAATCTTGATCACGATGTCTTTCTGGGGGCCACTGAGTTTCGTCCGGACAACCGCCGCACGGTTCATCATGCGCTGCTTTTCGCAGATATCACCGGGCAGGCGCGCAAGTTGGCGGCCAACTCACCCGATGGAGGCTACAGCTGCTTTGGCGGACCAGGGTTCCCTCCAGCAGGACTGATTGGTGGCTGGGCTCCGGGAAGTGTTCCTACGAAGCCAATTCCTGGCTACGCTGCGCCTTTGCGCAAAGGGACCGATCTAGTAGTCCAGATCCACTACCACCCGGACGGCAAGCCTGAGCAGGACCAATCCTCTCTGGGATTATTCTTCTCCGATCCGCCCACCAAGGGACGAGCCTTGATGGTTCTGGGAACGCAGAAGATCGACATTGCCCCGGGTGATTCGCACTACGTCGTGAAAGCTTCCGCAGAAGTTCCGGCAGATGCGGCTCTGATGCGCATCACGCCTCATGCTCACTATCTCTGCAAAGACATGAAGGTAACCGCATATCTGCCCGACGGAACCAGCAAGCCGCTCATCTGGATCAAGGACTGGGATTTCAACTGGCAGGGAGCATACATCTACGAGTCGCCTGTACCGCTTCCCAAAGGGACGCGCGTTGAGATGGAATACATCTACGACAATTCCGACAAGAACCCCAGGAATCCGGTGAGCCCCCCAGTGCGCGTCACCTACGGAGAACAGACCACCAACGAGATGGCGCTAGCCTTCATGACCTTTGCACTGCCAACGCCAGCAGATGCAATTGCTTTTCAGCGTGCGATGTTCATGAAGAGGGCAGGACTTTAGAGCACTCAGCAGTTAGCATTCAGCCCGCTTGGCGTTTTGGGCTGACGGAATGCGGTGTCGTGGGCATGGTTAGTGTTCGAAACCCATTAGCCACGAATACACGCGAGTAAACACGAATCAGAAACGGGTCAAGCTTGAATATTAGGTTTGCTGAATTCTATTCGATTTTTGCTCATCTTCTCAGCACGCAGCCGCTGGTTAACCACACCCAGAGCGTGGTCCATTGAAGAGCTAACTTCTTGGCGAGTTTCTCGATGGATATGCAATCGGGTGATCACTTCAGCGCGCCTCAGGTGCAGGCTTCGGGAGATCGGGTGATCGGTTTTGGAACAATCGTGAATCTCAACATTTCTAGCCATGCAGAATGTCACAAGTGAAAGACGGTGCAGACTTATTTTCATTTGAAATCAAATATTAGTTGTAAAGTACAAGCGGCAATAGCTTTTTCTATTGCAAAAGGAGAATTCCAATGCCAAGAAGCACAGAAAACAACAGAGTCCTCAGCCGCCAGTATGGCCGTGAACTAAGCGCAGCGGAGGTGGAACAGATCCATGGAGGTATTCTCACCCACTACTGCACCTTCAATTTCACAACCTGCCAGGCGGATGGTGATTGCGAACAAATACCCCAATGCCCCTAAGAACAAAATCCCATAATTGTTAGCAGCTCAACCTTTCAGCAAAAAAGGCCATTGGCATCAGCCTTTGGCCTTTTCGCGCAAAACCAAGCGCAAGCTGAGCACTCAGCATTTAGCCGTCAGCACTCAGCCCGCTCGGCTTTTTGGGCTGAAGGGAAGACAGCGTCGTGGGCATGGTTAGATTCTTACCCCGAAATTGTTGGACAAAAGCAGGTGCAACAAAATCAAAGTCATTGCTTTTTCAATTTTGGCAATTTTGGCAATTACGGCGATTTTGGTAATCCGCATGAGTTATGAAATTCCAAATATTTTTGGCTAGTGTTTACTTTCTCAGGTCGTCAATATTGCAACCACATTTGGCTGGCGTCGCGTGCTTCTTCAGGAACTCGCCAACGCGTGAATAAGCATCGATCTGGTTTTCGACCTTGGAAAAGCCGTGGCCTTCATTCTCGTAAATCTTTAGTTCGGCTATGCCGCTGCGTTTTTTAACGGCACTAGCCACTTGCTCCGATTCGGTAGGCGGGCAGCGTGGATCGTGAGCGCCCGCCAGGATCAGCAGCGGGGCCTTGATCTGGTCTACGAAATTGATTGGGGATCGGTCGATGTACCGGGCCTTGTCTTTGTTGGGGTCTCCCATCGTCGCCAGGTCATATTCTCGCAACAGCGGATCTTCATTTTCGACTTCGGTAAACCAGTTCACAAAGGGAACGATGGGAACACCGGCCGCCCAAAGATCAGGGGCCTTGGTCACCGCCATCATGGTGAGATATCCGCCGTAACTGCCTCCCATGACTGCAACCTTCTTGGGATCGATAAACCCTGTCTTCTTGATCCATTCAGCCGCACTGATCACGTCCTGAAGGTCGCCTCCGCCCATATCAAAGCGGTTGGCATCTTGAAATTCCTTGCCGTACCCGCTTGATCCCCGGTAGTTGGGTGAGATCACGAAATATCCCTGATTCACCAGATACTGAATGTTTTTGTTGAAGGAGTTGACGCTCTGCGCAGTCGGGCCGCCATGGATGTAGACAATCGCAGCATTCTTCTCATTGCGTTCGGCGTTATAGGGAACATAGACAAAAGCCGAGATTTCCCACTTGCCGTCACCGCTGGGATAATGTGCCAGGTAAGGCTCAACCATGTCTTCGCTGCGGATTCCACCTACCAGGGAGTAAGTAAGCTGCTGAGATTTTTGAATCGCAGCATTATAGACCCATAGATCCTGAGGCGCATTGGGCCCGTTGTGGTAATACAGAATCCGTTTTCCATCCCGCGTGAACGGAGTTGCATTCCCTCCCAAGGTATTCACTCCTTTTGGAAGCGGGAGAGGATGCGCTTGCCGGCTGGGAAGATCATAGACAAAGACATCCCCATTCCCATCGACATTGGCGATCCATGTGACTTGCCTGCCGTCAGGAGCAAACCTTTGGGAAGAGATTTCCCATTTGTCGCTCGTGAGCCAGGTGATCTTTTTCGTTGCCATCTCCAGGAGCCCCACATTGTCGTAACCGTTGTGGGCATTAGAGGTAATGAGCAAATTCTTTCCATCGGGCGAAATATCGGAGGCGGAAAATGTCTTCTCGCCTTCGTGAGGGGTAAGGTTAGTGGCCTTTCCTGTAGCTACTTCGGCAATAAAGATGTTCGAATCCTTGCCGGTTGCATGGCCCTGGGAAAAGACAATCCATTTGCCGTCATGGGACCAGATTGGGTTGAAGTTTCCGAGTTCCTTCGATGTGTTGGTGGTCAGGTGCCGAACCCTCTTGGTATCGAACTCCATCACGTCAATTTCGAACGTAGAAGACTCTTTGGGCTTGACCATATAGGCCAGCATGTTGCCGTCCGGCGACCATGCAGGTCCTTCTTCCGAAATCTCGGGAGTCTTCGTAAGGTTGACTACCTGTCCGCTGCTGGGAGAGACGACAAACAGGTCCCATTGTTCATTCCCGTCATAGTCGGATGCATAAGCGATCCAACGGCCATTCGGAGACCATGCAATGCTGGTTTGACGTTGATTGCTCACAGTGAGCTGCACGGGCCATCCACCCTCCGCTGGAACGATCCATAGATTGTTTCGTCCGGTAATGTTGCTGATAAAGGCTACTTGTTTTCCATCCGGCGACCAGTCACTTTCGCCCACGGTCCGGGTCATATAAAGGGTTTCCACCGTGAAAGGTTGGATATCAAACTTTTCCTTGCTTTGGACCTGATTGGGATCAGTGATGAAATTGTGAGTAGGGGATTGAGTCAGTACGTTAGTAGCCATTCCGATTACCACTATAAATGAGCTGATAAGAAAGCAGGGAAGTCGCATAGCGCTCCTAGGGTTTGGCGGACTTATGGATTTCCACCGTCGACCAGGTTTTGTCGGCTGCATGGCAAATTCCTTCCAGAGTGCATTGCGCGCACTTTGGCTTGCGAGCAATGCAGATGGCTCGTCCATGATGAATAATCTGGTGCGAAAACTCGATCCATTTATTTTGGGGAATGACCCGCATCAAGTCCCGCTCGATGGATGTAGGAGTATCCGAGCGGGTCAGCTCCAGGCGGCGCGCGATGCGGTGAACGTGAGTATCGACTACCACCCCTATGGGCTGCCGAAACCATGAACCGAGCACGACATTGGCTGTCTTGCGCGCGACCCCCGGAATTTCCAGTAACTTGTCCATCTCGTCCGGCACCTCTCCCCCATGTTCGGAGACGACCTTTTTTGCCGCCCCGACGATGGATTTCGCTTTGTTGCGAAAGAATCCGGTACTGCGAATGTCGGGTTCGAGTTGCTCCGGTTGCAAGGCGGCAAAGTCTTTGGGAGTCGGATATTTTCGGAAGATCTCCGGGGTCACCATATTCACCCTCACGTCCGTGCACTGCGCCGAGAGAATGGTGGCCACCAGCAACTCCCAGGCATTCTCGTGTTTCAAGGCGCACACCACCGCTGGGTACGATTGATCTAAAAGGTGTAAAATTTTGCTGATTCTTTCGGACGCTATTGGGTTATAACTACTTTTTTTCTGCGGCTTCGATTTGGCTTTCTTGGCCGTGGCTTTACGAGCTTTAACTGGAGCGATCGACATGAAAGAACCACCTCGGCGCAAGATTTAAAACTGCCGGGATACATCACAATACCAGAGGGAGACAAATGGCATCCACTACCACCCGGGGCGAACTTCACACATTTACGCGGCCGCTAGCGCCCGTGCCGCTCACGATTGAGGGATCGAGCGTGCTTCACCAGATGTTCCGTGTCCGTTGGCCGGAGTGGCGCAAGGTTGAGGCCTCGGAGAAAAAGGGGATCCTGCAGGAAGCCTCGTGGGCTTTGCAACAGATGGAGCAGAATACGGCTTTTCCCAGCGCGCTCTTCTCCCTCATCGGACATAAAGGCGACTTGCTGCTGGTTCATTTTCGCAACTCCTTCGAGGAGCTTAAATCGACAGAGACGCGCATTGCCGGGCTGCGGCTGAGCGATTTCCTGGACCAGTCCACCTCGTATCTGTCGGTGGTAGAGTTGGGACTGTACGAGTCCTCCGTTAAGCTTTACCGCGCCTTACAGGAAAAAGGAGTGGAGTCGAATTCGCCCGAATGGAATGCTGCTGTCGAAGACACTTTGAAGCGACAAAGGGAGGCGATGAACTCCAGGCTCTATCCGCAAATGCCCCCCAACAAATACATCTGTTTTTATCCCATGGACCGCCGTCGCGGTGAAGACAAAAATTGGTATCAACTCCCCATAGAAGAACGCCAGCGCCAGATGGAAGAGCACGGCATGATTGGCCGCCGCTATGCGGGCGTGGTCAAACAGATCATTACCGGGTCGGTCGGATTCGACAATTGGGAATGGGGCGTAGACCTCTTCGCTGACGATCCTCTGGAATTCAAGAGGCTGATTTACGAAATGCGCTTCGATGAAGTCAGCGCCGTCTATGCATTGTTCGGTGAATTCTATATCGGCGTAAGATGTCCGGCCGCCCAGTTGGCGGAGTTTTTTGATGGGGTTGTTGGACGACAGTGATCGTTACTTGTTAGCCCAAAAGGTTCGCTCGCATTGACGGAATAACTCTCCTCTGAGTACTCTTCTTTCATGGCGGTCAAGGCGATCCAATTGGGCCAGGTATGGACCAACGATGAGAACGGAAACAACTTTTTGGTGACGAAGGTTTATACCGAGTTGTTTACTCAATATGCCATGCTTCGTCCTGCTGGTTTCAATGCACCAACCGCCGAGACCACCAGGGTCAAAGTCGCCAAGATGGCGGACGGCGTGACCCTCCCCGGCTACACGTTCACACAAGACTCGCAGGAGTTCTAGCCACCTCCCGAATGCTTGAACGAATCATCGCCGCGCTTGCCGGCTTCATCATCGGTGTGATCTCTCACACCGGCTACCTGGGTGTGGTGCTGCTGATGGCAATCGAGTCGGCCTGCATCCCCTTGCCCTCAGAGATCATCATGCCGTTCTCTGGGGCGCTCATAGTCCCGGCAATCGCGTTGCAATATGGGCGTCCGGGAGCGTTTTCTCTGCTGTGGGTAGCGACTGCCGGAGCCATCGGTTGCAATGTCGGATCAATCATCGCATATGAGATCGGATATTACGGTGGACGCCCCTTAGTGGAGCGATTCGGATCATATATTCTGTTGAGCCGGCATGATGTCGAGATGTCTGACCGCTTCTTCCAGCGCTTTGGATCGCTCGCCGTGTTCATCGGCCGGCTGCTTCCGGTCATTCGCACTTTCATCGCTTTGCCCGCAGGGATCGCCCGGATGCCTCGTCCGCGTTTTCACATTTACACTTTTTTAGGCTCCTGGCCGTGGTGTTTCGTGCTGGCTTGGATCGGAATGAAATTAGGGGAGCAGTGGAACACGGACCCTCGTCTAAAGCACTGGCTGCATCGCCTGGATGCGGTCATCTTGTTGCTGCTTCTCGTGGGTTTGACCTGGTTTTTCCGCTCGCACTGGAAGAACCGCATGCGCGTGGCGTCCTGAACGATCCCTAACGATCCCTATGGAGTCGCAGCCCCCAAAAAGGTCCAAAGAATTGCCGTTGCTTTTCAATTTTGGCAATTATGGCAATTATGGCAATCCCACCAATACGGTCGCGGGGCTGGATTCCGCCTGTTGACAGAATCCTCCAGGAATGTCATGTTTCTTAACTTTACGTTTCTCAACGGGAAGGGAAGAGCGGAGTGAAGATCAGGGTCTTCTTTCACGATAAATGCTTCGATGGTACTGCTTCTGCTGCGCTGTTTTCCCGTTTTTACCGGGACCGAATCCGCCCTGGCGTGAATTTTCAGTTTAGCGGCCTCGTACATCGCGCCGGCGCTCTATTCAACGAACAGGATTTTGATGGAGACGAGAACGCCATCGTCGATTTCAAATATTCGCCCTCGCCAAAAATCGGCTGGTGGTTCGACCATCATCAGAGCGCGTTTCTAACCCCTGAGGATGCCGAGCACTATCGCGCCGGCGCCAAGTCCCACAAATTCTACGATCCTGATTTTCGTTCGTGCACCAAGTTCCTGGCGAAGATCGCCCAGGAAAAATTTGGGTTTGATCCAGCGCCGGTAGCTGAACTGATCGAGTGGGCCGACATCATTGATGGCGCGCAGTTCAGTACGCCGGAAATGGCCGTGGAGATGGCTGCGCCCGCTATGAAGTTGACAATGGTCATCGAATCTACGAACGATCCGGCTTTTTTGCCGCGCCTGATACCGCTTTTGGTCAGTGAACCGCTGGCCCAGGTCATCGAAGAGCCGTTTGTGGCTGCGCTGATTCCATCGCTGCTGGCGCGTCATCGCAAGTCTATTGAAATCCTGCGCCAAAGATCGGAATGCAAGAACAAAACCATCTATTTCGATATTACCGATCATGACTTGGAGGGATACAACAAATTCATCCCATATTACTTACATCGTGAGTCGGTTTATAGCGTAGGCCTGAGCAGCAGCAGTTTCCGGGTCAAAGTAGCAGTGGGATCGAATCCGTGGACCAAACAACAGAACATGGTCAACCTCGCCAAAATCTGTGAGCGCTACGGCGGGGGAGGCCATGCTCGCGTCGGCGCAATCTCCTTCCCTCCGGATAAGGGCGAAGCCGCCCGCAGCGCCGCCGCTGAAATCGTCCAGGAATTGCGCGCCCAGGATGCGGGGTCTTAAGCGCCGCCTTAATCCCGCATTAGTCCTGCAATGCCGATTTTTTTCAATTCAATTTGATCCAGAGTAGATGGAACGATAGTCTTGCAATCGGGTGATCGCGCGTGATCGGGTGATCTGCTGATCGGGGAAGATCGGGTTTGACCCACTGGTCTTTCCCATAAAGGAGTCTTATCGCATTGCGGTATCAAAACAAAATTCTGGCGGCGACAGCAACCCTGGTCTTGGTTGCGGGTGCTGTCGCACAAACCGCTTCTCACAATACTTTGGCGTCAAAAGCCGTACCTCCGAAAACGTTAACACCCCAGCAAAAATTCGTTCTGGATACCGTAAGGCTCGCGGTATCTCTTCCTGAGCCTGATCCGCAGGACCGGTTGCGAGTGCTCTCGAGCGCCGCCAATGTAATTTCACCGATCGACCGCAAGATGGCCAAGAGCTTTTGGCGCGAGGGCGCGCGGATCGAATCTGAATTGATCCAGTTGGGCAAGACGCCAGCCGTGTCATTCTTGGCCTCGGGACAAGCAGATTGTGCCTCGGCCCGGAATTTTGTCGAAAACGTCCCTGAGACCAGCGTCGTGGCCGCTGAGCAAGCCCTGATCGGAGTAGTGACCATCTGTCCTAAGCAGACTCTCCAGATTGTGGCTCGCCGGCTGAGCGCGGCTTTGGAAAAGAAGATTGTCGCGCCCCGCGCGTTGATGGCAACCGCTCAAGCGATGGGCGCAAAATCGCCCTGGTCGCAAACCCATTTCGAAAAGTTATTCAGCTCTCTGCCAGATTCGCAGGACAGCACCGCAGAATCCCAGAACTTTGCTGCGTTTTATGCCCAAATGGCAAGCGATGTCGATAAGGATGTTGCCGCAAAAACTGGTCTGGAACTGCTGGAATGGCTCGCCAAGACGAACGACATCCCGTTGCGCACTTTGTCTGCGAATACTGTCAGCGGAGCGATGAAACATGCGCTGGGCGAAAAAGGATTTCAAGCTGCGCTCGAAGCCAATGTGATTGCAGCTTCGACAGTTCACGATGCCCAGAATTCCGGCGCCAAAGGCGGAGTTGAACGTCCGCCGCTGGAAAGTGCTTCGGTGCTGGCTGCGATGAAGAATCGAGGCTCCGATCAGAGTGACCGCCTTCGTGAAATGCCGGCCAGCCAGCGGGCACGCGAAGCTGCCGCTCACGGCTTTGCTGCCGGCAATTCCCGCGAAAAGCAGCAGTCCACCACCTATTTTGACATGGCTTTCGCCGCGGTCGATGAAGTATGGGAGTCACGTACCCCGGAGCAGAATGTTGCGGCGGTAGTCGAAGAAGTAAGCGAAGCGGCAGCCCAAATCGATCCCATGAATGCCATGACGCGCGCCCAGCAATTGCGCGATCCCTCGGCTCAAGCGATCGCGATGCTTGCGGTCGCCCGGGTGGTGGCGTCTAAATGAACATCTCTTCTTCCCCATCACCCGCGTCATGAATCTGTCTTTGGGAACGGCCCCGCCTAAAGAAATTTAGCCCTGCCCCTACCGCTTGAACGATGGCATGGACTCTTCGCACGGGTCTTATTACGGTATTTTGCAAGAAGTCAGTTGTACGCTCTACTTTTTCCAGAGTGGAGTGAATGAGTTCATCCAGACGGGCGGCTTGCAGGCGTGCGCGCTCCACAATCTCGCCGGTTGAATCAGCAACCTGGGAAACCTGGGCGCGAACAATCGCGGTAGCTTCGGCCAGATTGCTTGTAATCTCGCTGATCTTCGGTTGCGCATCTTCGAGAATAATCTGGGCGGTGGTCAGGATCGGATCGGCCTTCTGCTCCAACCGCCCTATGGTTTGCTGCATCTGCTGTGAACTCTTGGTCGCAGCTTTGTAAAACGCAATCAGAACCACTGACTGCACGATGATGGTGATCGAAGCGCTGATTACAAAGATGGCAAGTACAGTTTGGTTCACTTGGTTGGTCCTATATCCGGCTATCCCTTAGGCTTGCCCGGTCCTTCGCCTGCCGCCTCCCGGTAAGCCTGGCGTCCGGCATCGATGGCCGAGCTGAACTGATCTTTTTGCCGGTTGATTACTTCTTTGCCGCGCTCCACCCATTCACTAACTGTATCTTTGGCTTCGCGGCCTCTATTTTTGATGTAATCGCGGCCCTCCAGCGCTGTGCTGCGAATCGCTTCGCGAGTTTCCCGGCCAGAGCGGGGCGCATACAATACACCCACCAACGCGCCAAACCCAAGTCCGGCTAAAAACCATATCAGATTGTTGCTGCTATCACGATCAGACATCGGAAACCTCCAGAGACTAGATGGAATGGTAGCACCCAGATAGGGGTATTACAAATCGAGGCGAAGGAGTAGAAAATGATTGGGTAAATGGGTAATTTGGTAATTGGGTAAATTGGTCGAGCCTTCTGGGATTTGTGGCTTTTCCTGATTACCAAATTACCCATTTACCCACTTACCAAATTCCCAAATTCCCTTAGTCTTCCTCTGAGATCGAAGTCGAATTCTGGTTCTTCCTTTTCTCGGCTACGACAAATCGCTTTGTTGGAAGGTCCAGTAGCGAACGGGAAACCGTGATGGAGGCGCTGGTCCTGATCTCCGGATCACCAATTTCTTTCAGTACCTTGGCCGCTGATCTCGGGGATATGTTGGTTTGCACCTCGACAAACCGGCGGTAGGCATCGGCGGAAGGCCACCACGCCTTTAATGCTTTGTTGGGATCATTGGCATCGGTGTCTTTGGCGAGCATCTTTTCCGCAGCTTTGAAACCTTCCAGAACAACTGCTTGGGCGCTCTCCTTCTCGCCAATCTTCAAATAGATTCGTGCTGCGGTCGAGAGAACTTCGATCTGGTTCCGCGGCACGAGATCGGGAACGATCTTTCTTAACTCGTCAAGCGCCTGTTTCGCGGCCCCCGGATTACCTTGCGAATTTACCTTGGCAATTTCCTCCAGGGCGTAGGCACGCGGCGACATGGGTGCGCCGTCAAGCTTGACCGGCAAGGTCGTTGTTCGCGCAATGGCCTGCGTTGGATTTTTGGCTGATTCGGCTGCGATGTCGAGTGCCTGGCGCTGATATTCCTGGCGCATGTAATCACGGCTCGCCCCGGCAGATGTACCGTTTCTATTCACGCTGATGCTGACTCCGCCTTTGCCTTTCTGCGGCGGGGCATCGGTCAAGTTTGAGTCAATCGACCTCATGCCGTCAGGAAATTGTTGCAGTTGGGTTTTGAGTTGCTGGTTCTCTTTAAGCAGAGATTCTGCCCGACCCTCATCCAGCAATTCCAGTGCGGGGAGCAGCGCAAATAACTGGTAATCATAGATGGAACTGAATGAGGCAGTGCCGGCCGAACTACCCACAGTAATATTGTGGCTGGCGTCCCCTTTTTTCGCCTGGCTCAAGATCTCGTCGATGGCTTCCAACACGACTTTGGCCGGCATTTTGGAGCCGAACCGCACCACCAGGTTGGTCAGTGAGCCGTCTCCCATCATGATCCTCTTGCCGTGCTCATGGTTTTTGTAGCTGTTGACGGCCTGGGTGAACAAGCCCAGCTTCTCCGCAGACATCTCCGAGGGCATGGCCAGCATGAGTTGTGTTCCGCTTAAATAAGGAAATTCGTCCCAGCCTGTAACTTGATTGATCAACTCCATCGCCGGTTCAAATTGCTTCTTCTCCGCGTATTTCCGGACAATCGTATCGGCAACTTGCTTTCTTACTGAAAGCTCAGCCTGTGGCAGCCGCTCTTCTACATCGGCTTGCGACAATGGCAGCAAGGTCTTGAGGATTTCTTCCTGCAGCATGCCCTTGGTGTTGTCGTCATCTTGAATCCCAAGCGATGCGGTAAAGGCATCGCCCAGCAAGCCTCGAGCCTTCTCCGGGTTAATCGGAACAAAAATTTGGGCGATTTGCAGCAGGGAATAGCTGCGCATGGGAGCTTCAAAACCGCGCGCTTCAGAATCGGAAATCTCCAGCATCTGAAGCGCAAGCTCCCTATCTCTTGCAGAAATCTTCGGCGCGGCCTTGGTTTCGACGTCTTTGCCGGCTGATTTGCTCTCCGCTACTTGCTGGACCTGCTGTTCTTGTTGCGCAGGCTGCTGGGCAAAGAGAAATGGGCAAAGCACAATCACGCTAACCGCAACCCTGAGCTTATTCATGGCACGTCCCTCCGGTTTGGCCGCACAATGGGTTTTGTTAAACGCATTGTACAATAGAGAAGCAGCGGGAACCCGAGACAGGGTCTCGACTCAAAGCCAATGAAATCCTTCCTCGAAACAGTTCGTGAACGTGTCGTCATCTACGACGGCGCTATGGGCACTCAAATCCAGGAGCGCCAGCCTTCGCTCGACGATTTTTGGGGCAAAGAAAACTGCTCTGAAGTTCTGGTCCTCAGCCGTCCTGACATGGTCAAAGACATCCATGCCGCCTACTTCAAGGTTGGCGCGGATGTGGTGGAAACCAACACCTTTGGCGGCGCCAGGATTGTTCTAGCGGAATTTGACCTGGCCGACAAAGTCCACGAGATCAATAAGCGCGCGGCCGAGCTGGCGCGTGAGGTTGCTGCCGATTTTGCCACGCCGGAAAAGCCGCGCTTTGTCGCCGGGTCGATGGGACCGACTACCAAACTGCCGTCACTAGGCCACATCGGTTATGACGCGATGTGGAAGGCTTATTACGAGCAGGCGATGGGGCTGATTGACGGAGGAGTGGATATCTTGCTGATCGAGACAGTGCAGGACATTCTCCAGATCAAAATCGCTCTGGCCGCCGTCTTCGATGCCATGAAGGATGCCGGCAAACGCCTGCCTGTGCAGGCTCAGGTGACGGTCCAGGAGGGTGGTGCCATGCTTCTCGGCACTGAGATCGGGGCTGTGGAATCAATCCTGGAGCCTTACGACTGCGAAATCGTTGGATTGAACTGCGCCACCGGGCCTGCTGAGATGAATGATTCAGTCCGTTATCTCGCGCACAACGCTCCCAAGGAAATCTCTGTGCTGCCTAACGCCGGGCTGCCGTTTTCGAGCGGTCCTGTGTATCGGCTCACGCCGCAGGAACTGGCTAGCTATCACAAAAAGTTCATCAGCGAATATGGAGTTCGCATCGTCGGCGGATGCTGCGGCACCACTCCGGAGCACATCAAGGCAGTGGTGGATGCGTGTGCCAATCTTGAGCCGGCGAAAAGGGAAGTAGAGATCACTCCTGCGGCATCCAGCGCTTACAGCATGGTTCCGCTGGACCTCGATCCCAAGCCGCTCATCGTGGCCGAGGAGATGAACACCACTACGCGCGTCGAGCACTTCAAGAACATGGTGCGCACCGCCAAGTATGACGACATTCTGGCATTGGCCAAAAAGCTGGTCAGCGAGGGCTCACATATGCTCGACCTGTGCTGCGCCATCGTGGGCGAGGATGAAAAGGGCTACATGAGTTCCATTCTGGAAAAAGTAGCCACGCGTGTGCCTGCGCCCATCCTGGTGGATTCGACCGAAGCCGATGTGATCGAAGAAGCCCTGAAACGCATCCCCGGCAAGGCCATCATCAACTCCATCAATCTTGAGGATGGCGAAAAGCGTACGTCGAAAGTCCTGCCTATGGCCAAGCGCTATGGCGCAGGCGTGATCGCGCTGACCATTGACGAAGAGGGAATGGCGTTGACGGCAGAGAAGAAAACTGCCATTGCCAAACGGATCTTCAAATTGGCCACGGAAAAATATGGCATCCGTCCTGTGGATTTGATTTTCGACGCGCTTACCCTGCCTATCTCCACCGGCCAGGACGAATACCGAACCGCAGGCATCGAGACTTTGAATGCCATCCGCCGGATCAAGCAGGAACTGCCGGAGGTCAAGACAATCCTGGGTGTGAGCAATATTTCCTTCGGCCTGAACGTCTATGCCCGGCGCGTCTTGAACAGCGTCTTCATGAAAGAAGCGGTGGACCACGGTTTGGATATGGCGATTGTGAACTACGCCAAAATCTATCCGTTGTACAAAATCCCTGAAGTAGAGGTTGAGCTGGCGCGCAAGCTGATCTACTTCGATAAAACCGATGGCGATCCGCTTCAGAAATACATGGCCCACTTCAGTGGGATTGACAAACAACCCCAGGCCGAAGCTGCGCCTGTGGAATCGCTCTCCGTCGAGGATAAGTTAAAGCGATGCATTATCAATGGCGAGAAAGCCCTGGGGGATGGCGCCAACCGGCAACCGCTGGAGCAGATCCTGGAGGACGCACTCACCCGCTACGCTCCACTGCAAATCATCAACACAGTCCTACTGGACGGAATGAAGACTGTGGGCGAACTCTTTGGCGCGCGCAAGATGCAGTTGCCGTCCGTCCTCGATTCAGCCGGGGTCATGAAGCAGGCCGTGGCCTACCTCGAACCCAGGATGGAAAAATCCGGAAGCACGCAGAAGGGAACTATCGTTCTGGCAACGGTAAAGGGCGATGTCCACGATATCGGTAAGAATCTGGTGGACATTATCCTGACCAACAACGGCTACAAAGTAGTCAACTTAGGCATCAAGCAACCTTCTGACGCGATCATCCATGCAGCCAAGGAGCATAATGCCCATGCCATCGGCCTTAGCGGCCTGCTGGTGAAGTCTACACTGGAGATGAAATACGTTCTTCAAGACCTGCATGCCCAGGACTTGGACTTCCCTGTGATATGCGGTGGCGCAGCGTTGACGCGCAAGTATGTCGAAGACGATCTGCGCCGCGAATATGCTCATGGGGTTTTTTACGCTGACGACGCTTTTGCCGGCCTGCACTTCATGGACGACCTGACCTCCGCCAACGGCGCTCGTGAGTCCCGGCTCGCGGAAGGCCGCACGATCAAGCAGTTTGCCAAGGCCACCGCCGCAGCCGGCGGTGAAGCCTCGGTAAGCACGGAACGTTCCTCGGTTGTCCAGCTGCCGCCCGGTATTCCTACACCTCCTTTTTATGGGGTGCGCGTACGCAAAGATTTCGACTTGAACGAGCTGTTTCAATACATCAACCACACAGCTTTGTTCAAGAACCAATGGCAGCTCAAGACTGCATCGCAAAGCGATTATGTCCGGCTGGTGAAGGAGAAATATCTGCCAGTGCTGCTGGAGTTGCAAAAAGAAGTTGCGGCCAACGGTTGGTTCGAGCCCAAGGTGGTGTACGGATATTTCCCCTGCCAGTCAGAAGGCAATGACGTGATCTTATACGACTCACCCCAGGGACGAAACGTCATTCAACGCTTTACCTTCCCTCGCCAGAGGGAAGGGCGGAAGCTGTCGATTGCAGATTTCTTCCTGCCCAAGGAATCCGGCAAACTCGATGTGATTGGATTGTCGGTCGTCACCATCGGAAGCCGAGCTTCACAGATCACCAAGAAGCTCTTTGATGAAGGAGAGTTCACCAAATATCTCTACCTGCACGGCCTGAGCGTGGAAACCGCCGAAGCCGTTGCTGAACTGTTCCATAAGTGCATGAGAGAAGAGTTGGGAATTGCCGGAGACGATGCACCGCAAATCAACAATCTCTTCCACCAGAAGTATCGCGGCTCACGCTATTCCTTCGGCTATCCGGCGTGTCCGAATCTCGAAGACCAGACCAAACTCTTCGCCGTGCTCAAGCCCGAAGAAAATATCGGTGTCAGCCTGACTCCCGGCTTCCACATGGAACCGGAGCAATCCACTTCGGCAATCGTTGTGCATCATCCGCAGGCGAAGTACTTTGTAGTGTAAATTCGATTTGCGGGTTGATGATGCGTTTTGATAATATAAAAAATGTAATATGTCGACTCAATCCAAGAGCGATGTGATTGCACCGTTGGTGCCGATTATCGTTCTCGTTGTCTGTGCCGTGGTTTTATTCCTTGTCTTGTCAAAGCTTCCTTGGTGGTTTTGGGCCGTGATCGTAGCAGCGGGCCTTTGGGTGATACGTGAGAGCCGCATAAAAACCTCGCAATGACAGGCTATTTTGAAGCAAATCTTTGCAGCTCAAAATTTTGAATTTGCGACTGTACTCGCTGTAACAACACTCGTGACAGCGTTCGGAACGGTGCTGCCTAACCTCATAGCACCTACTCGTCCATATAATCGGAGCCGGTTGTGGGGCGAGGTTTTAGTAAGTCATCAGCTAACTTATATTGCTTTCTTCATAACGCTATTTGCATCAACTGTAGAATTGCAGCTTTGGTATCGAATTCTTTGTGGCCTTCTATTGAGCCTAACCGTCCTTTTCCTTGTTCTGGGCATGCTTAATATTAAAGAGCATGAAGGCATCGTCACCGATACGGCAAAGACGCACCCGCAGAAACGTGAAGAGATTTTGCATAGCAATAAAACGTTAACTTTTTTCGCCGCTGTCGCATTTCTCGGTGCCCTTGTCCTAATCTTTTGCTTACAATTCGGCAAAAAAGAAATCAAGTAATTATCTTCACTTGGGCAGTTACTTCATATTGCTGCCACTCTGATAAGCGAGCGCTGTGAGCGACGCCTGATATTGATATTTTGCTGTCACGTTGTTGATCTGAGCTTCAGTCTGTTGCAGTTGGGCTTGGCTGAGCTCCACAATTGAGCCGAGGCCAAGGTCATATCGCGACTGGGCGAGGTCAAGCGCCAGATTCGCCTGTTGAAGTAGCTGCTCCGAAACCGCAATACGCTGATAGGTCGATTGAGCTTGCAGCCAGATGACCTGGACATCCCGCGCAATGCGGTTGCGCAAATCCTTCACCTGATCATGAAGAGCTGCAGTCCGGTAGTCCGCTTCCTGGGCCCGTGATGAAAAAAGAAATCCATTGAAGATTGGAATGCTTACGTTCACGCCCACCGCGTAGTACCAGGGCGACAACTGGTCGGCGCGCACAGGAGCGCCGCCCACCACGGCTAGCGCGCTGATCGACGGACGGCTCAGGTCATGCTCGGCGCGGCGAAAGCGCTCTTGCGCCTGAAATTGATCGGTCAACGCTGCGAGATCGGGACGCGAGCTAAATGCCGCAGCCAGGGCGTCGTCAGCGCTTTGCGAAGGTGGCGAAATCGGTCCGCCGGTTTCGTCGATCAGCAGATAAGTTTGCTGCTTTTCAAAGCCCAACAGCGCGTTCAGATTCGCAAACACGGCGTCTTTGTTGCTCTGAGCATCCAGCAGCAGCAGTTTTGCCTGAGCAAGGTTGACATTGGCAAAGCTCAGGTCAAGCTCAGATTTGAGTTTCGCATCCGTCAGGGCCTTTACCTGGTCGGCTGTGGTTTGGCGGGTCTTGATCGTGGCTTCTGCCACATTGAGTAGCGCTTGGGACTGCAGGCTGGCGTAAAAAGCTTGATCAACAGCCAGGACAATATCAGCCGCAGTGGCCTGCGCATTTTCCGATTGGGCTTTGGCCCGCAGATTTGCGCTGGCCACCAGGTTCCGGGTCCGGCCAAAATCCGTGATGAGCTGGCCTACGGTAGCGCCGCCGGCCGCGCGTTCAAAGAGAACAGGATTGTTTATTCCTCCTGCAGTAATGCGGCTTCCGGCCTTGGGTTTTACAGCCGTAAGATTGCCACCTGCAAGCGGCAATTCCGATGAGCGAACTTCTCGAACGACTTGTCCTTCCGCCAATGCCAGCAGCTTGGCTACCGAGATTCGGGGGTTGCTCTTCAGCGCCAGTTGCTCTGCTTGTTTCAGCGTTAACTGGGTAACTGAGGGTTGTGGCGGAAGGGCGGCCTGTGCGCAGGCGTTGCCGCATACGCACAGGACGATGGAAAGAAACCAGGAGAAAACACAAAGGAACCGAAGCCTGGCGATCATGATTGCGGTTTTACCTCGACGTTCCTGGCGCCCGATTCTTCACGGCGATGGACGATCAGATATGCGGCTGGCACCAGAAACACCGTTACGATCACCGACACGGTGAGTCCACCAATAACGGCGCGAGCGAGTGGTGCGTATTGCTCGCTGCCTGCCTCGAAGGCGAGCGCCATAGGGATCAGGCCCAGGATGGTTGCCAGGGAGGTCATTAGGATAGGTCGGAGCCGGAGTCGGCATGCAGTGGCCACCGCTTCCTTGATCGGCTTGCCTTCCCACCGCAGGACGCGCGTGACATCCACAATCAAGATGCTGTTGGAGACCACCACGCCGGTCATCATGATCACCCCCATCAGAGACATCACGTTGAGGCTGGTGTGGGTCGCTAGCAGAAATACGATGACACCTGTGATTCCAGGAGGAATCGCCAACAGAATGATCAAAGGATCCACAAACGAGGCAAATTGCGCCATGAGGATCAGGTAAACGAGCACGATCGAAAGGACCAGGCCGAGCCCGAAGCTTTTAAAAGACTGCCGCATGCCTTCTACCGAGCCGCGCACCGTAACACGGACATTTTCCGGCAGTTTCGTGCCTGCAATGATCTTGTCAACACGGTTGGCAAGGGAACCGAGGTCTTCTCCCGAAGGAGAAACATACACATCAATCACGCGCTTGAGTTGATAATGGTCCACCTCGGTTGGAGCTTCAATCATCTTGATATCGGTGACGGCCCCAAGTTGTGTCGTATTGGCTCCATTATTTGCCCGCAGGGGAATCTGCTTCAGGTCCGCCATCGACTGGACTTGCGCGTCAGGATATTGCACAGTAAGCATGTAATCGTTGCCGCTCTTGGGATCAACCCAATAACTGGGCGCAATCATCTGGTTTGAAGCCAGGGCGGTAATAACGTTATCAACCACCTCGCGGGAGGAAAGACCAAGGCGCGACGCCATCTCCCGATTGACATCCAACCGCAACGATGGATAGTCAAGATCCTGCGGGATCAGCACGTCGCTCACTCCTTTCTCCTCCCGCACCTGGCGGGCGATGTCTTGAGCGGTGGAGTATGCGTTGTGCAGACTATTCGCGCTGACCTGAATGTCGATGGGAGCAGGGAGGCCAAGATTGATCACGGCATCCACCAAGCCTCCTGATTGGAAGTAATCGGCAAGTTCGGGAAGATCATCGGATATCCTCTTCCGCACACGGCTCATGTACTCGTAACTTCCCGTCTTATGTCCTTCTTTGAGGCTCACCTGGACCGTAGCTGTGTGCTGGCCGGAATTGCTGGTATACATCGAAGAGAAACCGGGCTGGACGCCGATGTTGGAGACAATGATGCCCAGTTCCTCCGGCGGAACAACTTCACGAATCTCGCTCTCCACTCGCCGCACATACTGGTCAGTCAATTCAATCCTGGTTCCGGTCGGAGCTTTGAGGTTAACAACGAATTGTCCAGGGTCGGTGCGAGGAAAGAAGGATACGCCCAGCAGAGGATAGAGGGACAGGGTGAAAAGGAAGATTCCGAGAACACCCAGCACCGTGGCTGCGGGCCGGAGCAGTGTTTTCCCTACGGCCCGGTCGTATTGGTTCAACATGCCGCTATACCGCCGGTTGAACCAATGCACGAAGCGACCAAAAAGAGATTTTCGGCGATCGTGCCCGCTCTCCTCGCCGGCTTCCTTCACACCGATAAACTTAGCGCAGAAGAGCGGTACTACCGTCATGGCCACCATGTAAGAGGCAAACAGCGACAGGACAACAGCCATTGCCAGTGCCGTAAAAAGAAAGCGGCTGACTCCGTAGAGAAACACTACGGGAAAGAACACGATCGCTGTTGTAAAAGTGGCTGCGAGCACCGGCAACGCCACTTCACGTCCGCCTTTTTCCGCGGCCTCTCGTGGTGACGCGCCCATCTCCAGGTGGCGAAAAATGTTTTCCAGCACCACCACGGAGTTGTCGATCAATCGTGAAAAAGCCAGGGCCAGCCCGCCCAGCACCATGGTATTGATGGTTCCGCCTCCGAGATTCAGCGCAAGAAAGGTCGCCAACGCCGAGAGAGGAATCGACAACATGACAGCCACTGTTCCCCGGGTACTGCCAAGAAAAATCAGGATCATGAGAGCGGTGAGCACCAAACCAATGCCGCCTTCGCTGCCGAGGTTCTTGATGGCCGTTTTCACGTAGATGGACTGGTCGAAAACCACTTTTCCTACGAGGCTTTTTGGAACATCGGAAAGATCCCCCATGGCGTCCTTGATGCCGTTCACAATCGCAATCGTGTTGCTGTCCCCGCCTTGTTTAAGTACCGGCAGGTACACCGATTTTTGCCCATCGACGCGCACAATGCTGTTCTGGATCTGCTGGGCATCCATGGCGCGCCCCACGTCCCCTACCAGCACTGAGGCATCGCCGATGGTTTTCAGGGGAAGCCGGTTGATCTCTTCGGTTGTCGGCAATTGGCTGTTGGTGTAGATGTTGAAGTCTTTGGGGCCGATCCGGACATCACCCGCGGGCAGAATCATGTTCGAGTCGTTGACGGTGCGAACCACATCCATCAAGCTCAACTGATGGGCCTGGAGCTTGACCGGGTCCACATAAACCTGGATCTGCCGGTATTTGCCGCCGAACGGTTGCGGCACCGATGCTCCATGCACATTGGCCACCTGGTTGCGAACGTTGTATTGCCCAAGATCGCGCAACTGCGTCTCGCTCAGCCCTTCGCCCTTTAACGTAATGAGGCAGACCGGGAGACTTGAGGCATCAAATTTCAGGACGACGGGTGGAAGAGTTCCAGGCGGAAGGCGCCGCAAATTCGCCATCGCCAGGTTTGAGATAGTGCTGACTGCGGCATTGGGATCGCTGCCTGGCTGGAAATAAATCTTGATCAGACTCACGCCCGGCAGAGATCGTGACTCAAGATGATCGATGCCACTGCCCAAGGTAAAGAAGCGTTCGAAGCGCCCAGTGATGTCGGCTTCTATCTGCTCTGGAGGCATTCCAGAGTAGAAGGTTGCCACCACAACTACCGGAATATTGATGTCGGGGAACAGATCGACAGGCATGCGCGCGACCGTGGTTGCGCCGACCACCAGAATGACCAGGCACGCCATGATGATGAAGAATGGATACTTGATAGCAAAGCCAGACATTACTGCTCACCCCCAACCTTGGTTGTGGCAGCTTCCATATTGCTAGGTTTCGGATCGACAAGTTCGCCTGGCTGGTACGTTCCCAGATTGCCGACGATAACTCGGTCTCCGGGACTCAACCCTGCAAGCACTTCAACGCTGTTTGGGTCTTCAATGCCTGTGCGTATCTCACGAACAGCGACCCGGTTCTCCTGGTCTAAAGCCAGCACCGTTATCTTGTCATTGGCGCGATTAAGGGCCATCACCGGTACAGCCAGCGCATCGGGGCGATTCTCCACCACCAACGTCACATCGGCGTACATGCCGGGAGCAAGCTTATTCTTTTCATTCGGAACGTCCACTTCAACCTGCATCGTTCGTGTGGAGCGATCAAAGGAGTTAGTGAGACGCGCCACTTTTGCGCTGAATCGCTCGCCTGTTGCCTGTACCTGGATATTTGCCACGGTGCCGACCCGCACTTTGCCCACGACCGATTCAGGCGCCGGAATCCGCAATCGCAGTGTGTTGACTTGTGCAACCTTGACCACCGGCATCGAGTTGCTGTTGGCCGTGCCCGCTTGAATCAGTGCGCCTATATCGGCATAACGCCACGTGATGACGCCTGCAAACGGCGCCACAATCCTCGAGTATTCCTCCATCGCCGACACCTGGGCGTGAGTGGCCTGTGATCCAGCCAGTTGTTGTTGCGCGGCCGCCAGGGCTGACTTCGCAACCTCCACCTGTGCTTCAGAGGCCCTGTCTCTGGCCATCGCATTGTCAAGTTCCTGTTGTGCAATCAGGCCTGGCCGGGTCTTCGAGACCTGCTGCAAGCGTTCAGCAGCTGTGTGCAACGCCGCATGGTCCGCCTCTGCCCGGTGCACTTCGTTCTGTGCCCGGCTGATCTCTTCCCGGCTATGCCCCACGCCGGCATTGGCGCCCATCACCTGTGCGCTGAGTTCGGGAACTTCAAGCACTGCTAAGATCTGTCCACTGCGAACACGATCACCAATATCGACATTGATTTTTCGAATATAACCGGCAACCTTGGCATGGAGTTCGACTTCCTGATAAGGCAGGAATTCCCCGGCTGCCGTGAAACTGTTGGAAATAGCTGCTCGTTTTACAAGAGCAATGGCCGCCCGGGGAAGAGTTGCCACAGGTTTGGGAGCGTTGGCGCGAACTCTCCGGGTAACGACGCCCCCGATGGCCGCACACACGATGATCCCGGCCAAGATCAGCAAAAAACGCTTACTCAACTGCATAAGGTCCTTCTCTCTCAATCTCCATGTCGAAAACAAAGCCCCAAACGGAACAAAGCTGCTCCGAAATATGCGGCTTATAGATCGCTTCTTGTCCACCGTGAAGTTCGGGAAATAGCCAATCGTGCGAACTCACGTGGAAACAAAAAGCCTAGGCGGTCAGGGCACTACACCAGATCTAAAGTGCTGGAGGAGGACGAGACCAGCGCCTTGAATCGAAAAACAAATTCAGGGGAGCAGCATCCCGTATGAATACCAGCCCGAGGAGGCTGCCGGTGTCAGGTGTAATTAAAAGTGCGGAAAATAAGATGATGACGGACCACAACAATATAATCCCGGGCTTTGGATCAAGGGATTGGTTGGGATCAGCCCAGATCTTCACATGAGAAGACATGTGGTCGGACGGCGCTTTGACGATGTCAGGCTTGGCTTTGAGATAGACGGCAAACAACAGCAGCGACACAATCAACAGGAACACAAAGATTGCGTTCACCTTGCTGCGGTCTCGCCAAGTCGTAAACATGGGAATTAGAGGGTAATGATACAACATGGCCCAAAAAGTTCAAGACCTTGCACTTTAGTGCTTGGGTTGTATTTTCTTCCTCCCAGGGTCTGCGGGCGATACACTAATGAACATTAAATAAATCCTGAGGAGGGATTGTGGCGAATCATTTCGGACGAATTGGAGTATCTGCAACCGTGCTAATCGGCGCCCTATTTCTTGGCAGCGCCGCTCCGGTCCAGGCCAGAGATCGTGACGACAAATGCGAAAAACAAGTGCGTAAAGCCGAGCAGAATCTTCACGATGCTGAGCGGAAGCACGGCGAACATAGCCATCAGGTAAGAGACCGCCGTCGGCAACTGGATGAAGCCCGCGAAAGATGCCACCATGATCGTGACCGCGATCACGACCGGGACCGTGGCAGGGACAGGGACCACGACCACCGCTGATCCCGTAGGGAGAATTGAAAGCTGAGTAGGTTTGCCATTCGCCACCCCCATCAGGGCCCTACCTGGGGTGCCCCATCCTTCGCGCTTT
Organism: Candidatus Angelobacter sp.; assembly: GCA_035939495.1. GTDB lineage: Bacteria > Acidobacteriota > Terriglobia > Terriglobales > Acidobacteriaceae > Angelobacter. Next base: position 161,457 of record DASZFU010000120.1, read on the forward strand.
TTGCGAAGGATGGGTTCAGCGGGTGGCGGATTCTTAACGCCTCAACGCGACAAGCGCCAGCACTACAAGTCCTGCCGTTGTCACCGCATTCCAGATCAGCAACGCCAGCAGCCACTTGCGTAGCCGCTCCTCGCGTTCCGTTACGGCGTTATTCAGCATTTCAATCTCTGACCTTAATTCGAGTGAATATGCTTTGAGCCGCTCGACATCAGCGGCAAGCTGCTGAATCATGTCAGGTAAGGGTGGAGGCTGCAGTTGTGCCTGACTCTGCGCAGACCGCGCCTTGAGAGAATCGCGCAGCACCTGGCTGCCATGCTCGACAGCAATCGGCGCAAGTGCCCGTAAGATGGAAGATAACCAGCCCATGATTCAAAAAGGAGCTGAGCTTGTAGCCCAGCTCCTTTTGTTTAGATGGTTGAACTCCTTCGGAGTTTCAATCGAGTTGAGATTCGATTAGAAGGTAAAGACTGGCCCGATCTCCGACCGGAAATCTTTCCACTCTCTCATCGGCCGTCCGGCAAATGCCGGGAAGAGGCCAGTTGCCGTGAGCGGTATAGCGCGGGTGCGATACAACGACTCCTCTACAATAAACGTCAGGTAATTATTCAACTTGTACTGGATGGTGCCGGCAGCCAAGTCGCCTTTTTCGCGTCCACCTCCCAGGCGGCGAACGTCGCGGGCCAGAACCTGGTCGTAGCCGTAGTGCAGATGCATGGTCCAACCGGCGTTGCGTCCAGATGGGTCAGCATTGGCCCAGCGTGAAAGCGGCAGGCCGAGGTTGACGAATCCGCCCTGAGAACGCGCAGGCAATTGGTTTGCAACCACCAGCGAACCCCCGGTGCAGGCCGCACCGACTCCACCACGGCATCCAAAGACCACAGTGGAAGCGCCATCAATGCTTTGGGCTGTGGCCGTGTTGATCAGGCCCGTGGTGTTGTTAAACTCAGCGAAAATCTGGCCGGCGAAATAATACCGCAGGTCAGTGCCGTTATAGTACTTGGCGACCAAGGTAAACCAGCGGGTGGGAAGCTGGATTTCTCCAGTCCAGGCATCACGCTTGCTGCCTATCCTCGCGCCCCTGGGAAAAGCTGCCTGGAATGCTGCGGGCACCTGGTTGGCCAGCACCACGACGTTTCGTGAGCTATTCACGCCGCTCACGATAATCTGTGCGGGGGCCACTCCTGGGGCCGGGTCCAATTGGAATTGAGCGACCAGGCGGGCTTGAATTTCCGGCCGCGACGAATCCGCGCCCTGCCGTTCACCATATCCAAGCTGGTTTGCTACCCCTTCACTGCCCGGAACAGGCGTTCCAGCGAGCGGCCCGGACTGAACCGTTAAATCGGCAGGCAGATTGCCGTAAGCCGGAAATACCATGGCGAGTTCCGGCTCCAGAGCAAAGTTTCGGCTGCCGCCAAACTTGTGATTAAAACCGGCGCGGATCTGCGGGTCGCGCTCATAAAGCGTGCCGAATCCTACGCCCAGGCCGGTTTGTTCGAACAGATTCGGGAGAGTAGAAGAACCAAATGGAGTCCAGTCCTGTCCCGCCAGCAGGTGGAAAGTGGTAGCGTCCGTGGTGTGCCAGTCAACCCGTCCGTAAGCCAGGCGCAGCGATGGCATATTCGACCGGACGGAGCTGATGTTGCGGTTGTTGGCACGCTCAAAGTTGCCTTCCATATCCAATTCAACTTTGCCGGTAAGAACGATGTTGGGCGAGATATCCAGCCACTCGAAATTGGTGCCCAGGCGGGTGGCACGAGATTTTAAGTGAAACTCGGAAATCGTGTCAGGACCGTTGGTGATGGGGTTGAAGCCCGGCAGCGGAAAGTCGTTGCCATACGGTGAGCTGGTGTCGTACACCGCGCTTACTTTGACGAAGCCATAGGGTTGCACATGAATGTTTTTGCCGATCGAGATAACAGGAATAACACCTTCTCGCTTCGGTGGGTCGACGGCTAACACGCGAATCGGAGCAATAGCCGGGATGGGGCCACTGGGCGCAGTCTGCGGTGGCTGTGGCGGACTGCTGGGTTGTGGATCAACCACGGCGGCGGTTGCTGTTGCGCTTGGGGCCGCAGCCGGTTGGGCATCAGTGGCAGTTGCCGTGGCTGCCGTCGTATTCAAGCTCCCCAAGTCTTCTGCCGAGAGAACTCCCTTGTCCTTGAGAAGCAGCAGAAGACGGCTCTGCATCTGATTTGCTGGAGCGGTCATAAGGCTGTTGGCCTCAATCGCGTTCAGAATCCCTTTGTTGACGAGCAGCCTCAATAAGGGATCTGTATTGGCGCCCAGTCCCGTCGCCGGAGCCGAATTGGCTGCCGCCGGCGTCGCTGTGGTCGTCGTTCCCGTGGCTGCTGCTTTGTTCGCCGGAGCATTGGCATCTTTGTCACCTGCCACTGCCGTCAGAGACAGAAGCGCTACAGATAGAACTCCTGCCCAGATACGAGTCGAAATTGGAATCATAGAAATTTACCCTCTCTGCTGTTCTTTAATCAGGTGTCGTTCATCTATGCATTGCCGGTATTGGCGGAGCGTGACCCGGAGCAGGCCAATGTCTCTGTTGTGTCGAACCAGCTCAAGTCCGCCGACAAGTCCAAAATAAGCAAGCACTTTGAATTGGCACATAGGTTACGCTGAACCGCTCTAATGTCAAGAGCAAAAAGGAGTTAACCTCTCTTGATGAAAATTATTCTGGCTCCGGCGTTGCGAACCGGCAGCTCTGATTTAGACTTATTCACGCGGTTTTAACATTTGTAAGGCGTGATTTGGAAAGAAGCGAGGAACCGGCTTCTCTACCAGCGCGCTCCTTCCTGACCTGAACTCCGCTCTCTAGAGCGACCTGGTTCCGGGTTCAAGACGCGATTCAGCCATATTCCAGCGGTGAGTCGCTATTTCCAATCTAAAAAATAAAAATAGGAGATGTATTACAAAGGAAGAACATGAAATTCGACACTCTAAAAAAAGGACACGCTGCTTTTAAGCAACTAATTCTCATTGCTGCAGTCGCCCTGTTGTTCGTAGCCGCTGCACCGATGGCTGCTGCGCAAGACGGAATCACCGTCGGCGGTCACGTGGGCTTTGTAATCCCTTGGGTCACTCATGCCAATGGCCAGACAACAAGTATTGCTGACAACTTTGGAATCGGCTTCCCCTTGGGCGTCACCTTCAAAGGAAAAGGCCGCATGGCCCTCGATCTTGAAATGGTCCCGAGTTTTAATACCAATCCGCATTCTGTCACGTTGACGATTGACCCAGGCCTGGTGTGGAGCGTCGAACATGGCGTCTCAGTTGGCTTGAGGGCAGCCTTCGATGTGAATTCCCCGACTGTGGGATTCATTCCTCTGGTCAACAAGGCGTGGAAGTTCAAGGACCAAAGCCACTTCTTTAAGGCCTACTTTATTGAAGCCGATCTTCCGGTAAAGTTCAGCCGGCCCACCGGAGGTACCGCCACCAACGCCGTCACATTTGCAACCCACTTCGGTCTCGGTTTCTAGCCCTTCGCACCGGCAGGCCCGTCCACCCATAAATAGATCAAACGATCAGGCGTTGTGAAACCGCTGTTTTGGAGCGGTGGCACAACGCCTTTACTATTCTACGGCGCACTGTAGTTTCGACGTTGTAACTATAACCACGCTTTGGATTGGAAATATTCCGGTCTCACCGAGAATTCAACTATCAAGAGGAATTCCTAGCACTTCTGCGCAAACACGGGGGGGCGAGTACGACGAGCGGTATGTTTGGGATTGAAAGCAAAATATGCCGCCCGCTATGCGGGCTCGCCAGCTTCGCTGGCTGCTTTGCGGCCCTGGCGTCCTTTTGCGGTGGAATATTGATAGGTCAGGCAAAAATAAAAGCCCAGAAGGGGGAGTTTTCTGGGCTTCTCTTGCGCGGTCCTTACTTGCGCGTCTATCCGCGGACGACGATCTTGCCCGTCATCTTGGGATGGAGTTTGCAGAAGTACGGATATTCGCCTGCATCTTTAAAGGTAAACGTGAACTTCTGGTTGGTATCCAGTACCGGAGAGGAGAACTTCTTCTGAGAGCTCTCCACGTTGTGGGGAATGTCATCGCCGTTCATCCAGGTAACAGTCGTACCCGGCGTGACCGTTACCGGCGTCGGATTGAACGAAAAGTTATCAATCTTAACTTCAGCCTGACCGCCACCCGCTGCCGGGGATGACGATTGAGACCCCGATTTCGGAGCAGCTTGAGCGTTGTGGACCTCCGCCGGACTTCCCGATAAAGTCGAATCCACCACTGCGAGATGGTGGCCGCTGACCACGTAATTCACGTCTCTGATTCCTAAAACGTCCTTCAACTTGTCCGCCGGCACTTTCATCGGGCCAGGTGAGGGAGCGGTGCCGGGAGCAGGTTGCGGGAAAGCCGTAGACATCGCTGTATAAAACGAAGTCTCGCCCTCGACCTTTTGCATGATCTGGTGGATGTGTCCGTTGAGCACCGTTACCGAACCAAACTTTTTCATGTAAGCCAGTGCTTGCGCGCTGTCTTCGGTACCCCATCCCCATTGTGGATACGCGGCCCACATCGGAATGTGAGCAAAAACCACCAGGGGGGTGCTGTGCGACTTTCCTTTAAGGTCATCTTCCAGCCACTCAAGCTGGTCGTGTCCCAAATTGCCCATTCCACCCGGTTTTAAATTGGCGACATTCACCAAGCCGATAAAATGGACTCCCTTATGATCAAAGCTGTACCAGCCCGCGCCTTTCTTCTTGTTTCCTGAAGGGTCTTTTCCGTACCGCTCCAGATACTGCTGTCCGTTGTCAATCATGTCGTGCTCGCCGGGAACATAGGCCACATTCACACCCGTGGCCTTGAGCAGTTGATCCAGAGTATCGAATTCGCCCGGCTTCGAGAGATGAGTAAGATCGCCGGTGTGAATGATGAATTCCGGCTTTTTTTCCAGCTTGTTGATTTTGTCAATGGCTGCCTGGAGCGTCGCATTCACATCGGTGTTCGCTGGTTTGTCGAATCCGATATGGCTGTCGCTGATTTGAACAAAGGTGAAATCCGAGGTGGCCCCTTTCTTGTCCTTGGTCAATCCAAACACGGAAGAGGCGGGGATACCTGCCCCCATCGTCCAAACCAGGCCGGTTCCGGCCCATGCCATGCACTTCAAAAACCCTCGCCGGTCTATGCCATCCGAGGAGTTCTCCAAGATCACATCTTTATCTATTTGTTGCCCGCCCATAGCGCTCCTTTTTGGTCTATGAGAATTTGTATTTTTTGACCTTAAGTCTATGATTTTCTCCCGACGCGTTTATAACTTGGACCAGAGACGGTTTATTCCCAGTGTTTACTGTTTTTCCGAGCGGTTCATATTTTTGGGAATAAAAGGGCATTTCATTAAGTTCCACTTTAGGTAAGGATTTACCGGATACTGGGACCAAGCTCGTGGATCATCAGGAAAAGCTCCAAAGTTTCGAGAAAATCGTTCTTCGTCACCTGGAGTCAGCTTTTACTCTGGCACGCTGGTATGTCCGGAATGATGAAGATGCAAAAGATCTGGTGCAGGAGTCGCTGCTGCGGGCCTTCCGGGCCTTCGACAGATTTGAAGGAAGTGATGGCCGCAGTTGGCTCTTCACGATCATACGAAATCTCTATTTCAGCTCGGCAACCCGGAAAATTCCCGATTCGGCAGTTTTTGACGAACAAATTCACGGATCTGGGGAATCTTCTGACGATCCTGAGGTTCTATTGCTTAGAAGCTCAGAAATGCAATTGGTGTGGGCAGCCATCGAAAAGCTAGGACCCGAATTCAGGGAGGTCCTGGTGCTGCGTGAGTTGGAAGGACTCTCGTATAAGGAAATCGCCGGAATTACAGAGTCGCCTCTCGGAACGGTAATGTCCAGGCTCTCACGGGCGCGCGAGCATATACGGCAGTGTCTGGGTACGGAGGTCAGGAAAGGCCGAATTTGGCACAAGGAGGGCCGCAATGCAGTGTCGGGACAGTAAGAAAATTCTTGGCGCTTACGTTGATAACGAAATTGACGTGATGCAGAGTGCAGCCCTGGAAGAACATCTGGCGGTCTGCGAAGACTGCCGGGCTTTTATGGACGACCAGCGGACCGTTAAGAACCTGGTGCAGCAAGGAAACTTCCGGTTTAGCGTCCCTTCCGGGTTTTACGAACAGATAAGGAAATCGCTAGATACGCGCTCGAAAGAAGACACGCGTCCGAAAAAGAAGCTGCAATTCTGGCCAGGCGCGGCCGACTCGCTGTGGCGGATCACCGCTGCCGTGGCAACCGCGGCTACTCTGGTGCTCGCAGTTGCTCTAGGCGTGCTGCTTCATCGGGAATCGGTCGCCACTCATACGAACGCTCCAAACGAGGCAGTTCCTGCGCAGATTGCCACGGCTCAAAACGAGGTGGTGGACAACCACATCCGCTCTCTGTTGGCCGATCATTTGGCCGATGTGGCTTCAACCGATCAGCATACCGTCAAGCCCTGGTTCAATGGAAAGCTCAACTTCTCACCCAAAGTCGCAGATTTTAGCGACCAAGGGTTCCCGCTGATCGGAGGACGTCTTGATTATATGGAGGCGCAAAGGGTTGCAGCCTTGATCTACAAACGCCGCCAGCATGTGATCAATGTATTTACATACCCTCATGGGGGGAGTGTTCCGCTGGCCACCAATGAACAGCGAGGCTTTCATACTGTTCATTGGGCCGATTCGGGGATGGAATATTGGGTGATTTCCGATGTAAATGCGGCGGAATTACGGCAGTTTGCAGATTTGTTGAGACAGTGAGTGTTCCTCACGAAGCCCAACGATCATTTTCAGCCTGCCCCATCTCCTGGAAGATGGAAAAGAGCTCCCGGCGGCGCGAGATATTGGTCTTGGAAAAAATATTAGTGACGTGAAACTTTACCGTCGCTTCGGAAATGTCAAGGATGCTGGCGATTTCCTTGTTCGACAATCGCCGCTTCATCAGCTCTACGACCGCGATCTCGCGTTTCGTGAGTTTTTGACAGAATTCGGAATATGCGGGCGACGACAAAGAGATCACATCGGCGGCGTCAGTGGCTCCGCCGGAGCACGCACGCCATATTTTTCTGATCATCGGCGCCAGATTCCCGGATATTTCGGGATATTCAACAAAGCCGGCAATCTCGTGAGGAACGTGCTGCAGCATCTGTTTCTTGAAGTTTCTCTGGCCGATCAAAAGGACTCTTGCAAATGGGTAGAGAATTTTCAACTTTTGAACACAACGGAGGAACGTAACCTGGTCCATCAGCAGGATGCAAGGAGCATTCGTGGCGGAATAACTGATCTCAGAAATAGTTCTTGCATCTATATGGGTATCAAGACTGAGAATATCCAACAAATACTGTGCAGCTAAATGGTTATTTTCTAATATGTAGACTGTAATCGGCGCGCTAGGTTCGTCAAAACACGACATAACGATAGATTCTATACAGATTCTTATGAATTATACAAGCATTTCCCAATAGGACTTGCGAATGCCTGTCATTGGATATATCTATGTGAAATAAAATTCTATGAAGATAAGATTAATTTCTGGCAAAATCAGGGACATGTCTCAAAAATGGTTTAGCGTCGGAAGATATCAGGGAGCCGAAGGAACTTTAGTCAGTGCCGCCCCTACGGGGCTCTCCTTCTTTTCTACAGTTTCCCAGGGTTTCGCTGCGCTTCACCCTGGGCTAACTTCTGGTCGCGCCTACGGCGCTTGGTTCATCGGTCTGCGACCGACCTTCTCAACCTAAACGTTCATCAGTTTTCGCTGGTATTCTATTTTTTTGGAGATGTTTTTATGCCTGGAATTTGAAACAAGGGCCGGCTATTTTTCTTTAAACTCATCCCTAATCGATACAATGCGCTGTGTAAGTAGAGTGTGTGGGCAGCGCGTTTGATATAGGGGTTGCATCTGAGAAATTCCCCGGATGGATTACATCGTAATCATGGGAAATACGGCAAGCAAGCTTAATCAATTGTTCAATTCTATGATCAACAGCTTATTTTTATAGTTAGACTCCAGCATTACAGATCTACAACCTGCTTAGTGATGGTTCATTCCAGATATCATGTAAATATTTTGTCAACAGTTTGTAATTATATGCACATGGCACTCCATCTATCTGCTACCTAGACCATTTATTCCCCAACCTAGACGTTTTTCATCATTACTTTCAGGCACTCTCTGTTTATTCTTTGGCTGCGACTGCATCGCCGCTCTGCGTGAGTCCCAAAATCGAACAGATCCAAAATGTGAGGCCTCAAAAGCTGCGACCAAAGTAGCGATATTTTTAAGGAGGGAACGTTAGTAATGAGTAAAATTCTGTCGAAAGCAACATTAACCGTTGGCATCATTTTGGCGGCGTCGGCGTTGACGTTTGCCCAGAAAGATCCTGGAGTACGAGGCGGCCTTGACAATACGGGCGGCGGACTGCAGCATCAGGGCATTAAGATCCCGCAGCCACCACTGATCAGCCCTAATCGCAACCATCCTGAGTTCACCGTAAGCGATAACGAGCGTTCACTTTTCTTTGAGGGAGTCAAGCGCATGGGTCAGTTGGAGTCCACCTGCGACACATGCTCAGTAGCTCCCTTCGGCGTCGGTGACGGCAACTCGGTAGAGCCTCCGCGTGTGCCGGCGGGGACAGAGATCGATCCTGACTTTCCTCAAAACGTTACCAACTCCAACGGGTTGGGCACGCGGCACAACTCCGATAACTGCTTTGAATGTCACGCCCAGCCCGTGCTGGGTGGATCGGGAGGCTTCATCGCGGCTCACAAGGGCGACGTTGCCCAGAATCCTCAGTTCGACCTGGTTCCCCACCGCTTTGGAAGAAAGAACGTAGTGCCTTCCTTCGAGGAGCAGTTTGGCCCCATCCGCGAGGTGCGGTTTAAGTTCAACCCGGACGGCACCCGCGATGGCGGAGTACATGCTCTCTGGACTACACGCGGAGACATCTCCGACCCACACAACACCGGCTGCGACGCAGTACAGCCGGACTTTGCCGCCGAGTTCGCCAAAGGCAATCTCTCTTTCCGTATACCTTTGCAGGAATTTGGATTGGGCTTGATTGAATCCATCGAAGACCAGGAAATCCTGGCTCACCACGACGCCACTGCTGCCCAGCGCAAAGCCCTCGGCATCACCGGTCATGCCAACCGCAGCGGCAACGATGGCACCATCGCCCGTTTCGGCTGGAAGGCCCAGAACAAATCACTGGCCATCTTTGCTGGCGAGGCCTATAACGTGGAAATGGGCGTCAGCAACGACGTATTCCCCAATGCACGCGATGAGAATCACAACTGTGCGAATGGTAAGCCGGCGCCCAACGACATCAACCGTGTCGATCCTACCGACGCCGACAACCATGCATTCAATAATCCCCTCCATGAACTTCCGGACTGGCAGCAGTTCATGATCACCATGAGGTTCATGGATGCTCCGCAGCCTGATCCTCATCCCAGCGCCAGCGCCCAGAGAGGCCGGGCAGTGTTCGAGCAGATTGGTTGCGCCCTGTGCCACACGCCAACCATGCAAACTGGTGGAGCGAACGGCATCGGCGGACCGGCCAATAGCCCGGTTCTTGTAGACCGGCCGGTCAACCTGTTCTCTGACTTGCTCGTGCATCACATGGGCCCCAGGCTCGCGGACGATGTTGTCCAAGGCAATGCCGGCCCAGATGAATTCCGTTCGACTCCTCTCTGGGGTGTTGGACAGAGAATCTTCTTCCTGCATGACGGACGGACGAGCGATCTGCTCCATGCCATCCTTGCGCATGCCTCCGAAGCTAACAACAGCTTCGCCGCCTCGGAAGCCAATGAAGTCATTGAGGAGTTCAAGGAACTCAGCAAAACCGACCAGCAGGCTGTTCTCGATTTCCTGCGGTCACTCTAAAACCCAGCCAGCAGTCCTTGGAAAGCCAGATCTAGGGACTGCTGCTGTTTTAATTTGCCATTTAGGGGCAATACCGTTCACTTGAGGTATTCGAAATTGTAAGCGCCTCGGCTCAGCGCCGGAGGCGCGTTAAGAGCTTTTCCCAGCGTGCAAACGCTGGAAAAAGGTTAGGGATAAATGACAAGCCCCGGAGAGGCGGCACAGATTTTCGGTTGCTCTGCAACAAATATTAATAACCGAAGAGGCCTGAGCCCTAGAAGCATGCGCTATCACATCATCATCTTCTTCATTATTCTCGTCTTGGCGTGCGCTTCGATGCACGCCCAGACTCCTTTCTTCATGCGGTCCATGGAGGTCAGCATCGCCGCGCCCGTGATCTTGGATATTGCCGTCTCCAGAGGGGACATAACGATCGGCTATGCTCGCGACGGCGTGGTCTCTATCTATGCATCAGCCAAAGATCTAAATGGCAAAAGCGTGCCTAAAGCGTTTTTCAGCAATGCCTTGTTCATTGAGCAATCTGCAAACCACATTTCAATTCGAGATTTCCTGGCGACTGCCGCAAACCTCAATCTCAACTTCTCTTACCGAATCGATGTCCCCTTTCAGACGCAAGTCATCTCGTCTGTCTTTGGTATTGGAAATCAAAAACTGATTGGCATTGCCGGCCCCGCGAAATTAACCTCTGGAATGGGCGATATCGACGCGACGTATGTAAGATTCGCCGAGGTTGAAGCAATCACCGGAAGGGGCAATATCTCTTGCACCCGTGCTGCCCAGGTGAAGGCCGAAACTGGGGCCGGCAACATCACCCTCATGGAGGATGGGCCTTCCAAGGTGGCGGTGAAGAAGGGCCCGGGAAGAATCGAAGTCGGCGGCGCCAGAGGCAGTTTCGAGGGTGCAACAGACGTAGGAGACTTGCACATCAAAGCTGTTGTCAATGATGATTGGCATCTTACTTCAGTCGCGGGAAGCATCAAGATCGAGGTACCGTCAAAGGCCAGATTTCGTGTTGATGCGAGCACTCTTCTCGGTAATATCTATATTGAGCATAGCGCCATGCCGCCGCCGCCCGATGGTGTTCGTCAGTTGCATGAAGAGGTGAATGGCGGTGGCAAGATGATTCAAGCGCGTACGAATAATGGAAACATCTTTATCCAATAGTCCATAGATCGATGGGCTAATTCGAGAGCGCAAGCTAAAACTGTATGAATATTTGAATAATTATTTATAAACTATCCAAATACAAAAATATTCCCCAAAATCTTCAACTTGCGATTACCTAGATACATTGATCTACAAATGTGTTTATACTCCTCATATTTTGATTAGAATATTCTTGGAGTAACTCGATGACGCGTCTAAATCTTGCTCTTTTCCTCTGCCTGTTTTCTCTGACTCTCTCTGCTGGTGATAAGAAACCTCAAGAAAGAACCTTCGACGGGGAAATCTCCGACAGTCAATGCGGCTTCAACGTTCACTCGCTCACCCGTTCCCACGATGAGATGATCAAGTCAGGATACATGGGCCACACGTCGGCTGATTGCACGCGCAATTGCATACGTGGACGGGGAGGCCAGTATGTTTTTGTCTCCAGTGATAAAAAGACTGCCTATAAGATCGAGCAACAGGAGCTGGCAGAACCATTCGCCGGCCAGAATGTCCGCATTCAAGGCACCGAACAAAAAGGCGAAATCCACATTGTGAATATCAAGGCAAGATAAGAGAAGCTACTAGCTGCTGGCTGCTAGCTTCTAGTCGTTTTCATAAATGCTCTATATCTTCGCGAGACGTACAACAGGGGCACGACTAAAATCATGCTCTGTTACACGTCTTCACGAAAAATGTTTTTCGAGAGTCAAAGTACGAGCAGTTCGTAGCCAGTAGCTAAAATCCTGGAATAACTCTCAACCTAGCTAGTTCTATGTAACAGGAGAGGTTTGTCCTCTCCAGCGTCCATAGAAAGGTTGATTTCCCCCAATGATAAAGAACTTACTTAGGCTTCTGGTCTTTGCCAGTATTTTGCCCCAGGCGATTTGGGCAAGTAGAGTTGCGAATGACGATGCTACTGCCCCTCAGCAATCTCTCAATCCAGTCATACAGTGGAATAAGGCCCTCCTCACGATTGTTCGGACTCCCGGTGCGCAGCCTTCCACTGTTCATCCCACCCATAGTTTTGCCATCCTGCATGCCGCAATTTACGACGCTGTCAATGCAATTGATAAAACCCACGCTCCTTATGCGGTCCGCCTGAACGATGTACCGCGAAATGCTTCTCAGGATGCTGCGGCAGCGACGGCTGCGCATGACGTGCTTGTAGCGTTATACCCGAAGTTCCAGGCAACGCTCGACACCCAGCTTCAGCAATCTCTTGCTGCAATTCAGGATGGCACGCGCAAACAAGAAGGCATCGCGATCGGGACCGAAGTCGCCCGCCGTATTCTAGCCATTCGAAGCACTGACGGATCCGATGCTGCTCTTATTCCTTTTGTTCCAATCAATGCTCCTGGTCAATATCAGCTCACTCCGCCTAATTTCCCGAAGCCGACATTTACTCACTGGTCTCACGTAACACCATTCGCATTGCGCCGTGCCGACCAATTCCGCCCTGGCCTGCCGCCTTCCTTGGCCAGCGATACCTTCAGTGATGACTTCAATGAGGTCAAGTCTCTCGGTATTCAAAATAGCGTGACCCGTACTCCAGACCAGACGGTCATTGGCCGCTTTTGGGGGGGAGCCATCCAGAATTATTGGAATGAGATTGCGCAAACGGCTTCAGAAGCTCATCATCTGAACACCGCGCAAAATGCCCGGCTCTTCGCCTTGCTGAACCTTACGGCTGCGGATTCAGTCATCGCCTTCTACGATGCCAAATATACGTTTCGTTTTTGGCGTCCGGTGACCGCCATTCGGGCCGCCGATACCGATGGTAATCCCGAGACCACAGCCGATCCGAACTGGCTCCCATTGCCAACCAACACCGCGCCCGATCCGTCGTATCCAGGCGCTCATAGCGCCATCAGTTTTGCCAGTGCTTCTGTTCTGCGGTCCTTCTTCAGGACTGATCACTTCACCTTCAACGTGACCTCAGAGGTCTTGCCGGGAGTGCAGCGTTCGTTTACCCGGTTCTCAGCGGCAGCTCATGAAGCAGGCTTGAGTCGCATCTTTGCCGGCCAGCACTTCCGCTTTGACCACAACGCCGGCCTCCGCCTGGGTGAATCGGTAGCCGATTTTGTGACGGATCATTTCCTCGGTCGCCGTGAATCAGACGATGATAGGCGTGGCGAAAGATAGATTTTCCTGATCGATGCTAGTCTCACTGGAGCGCCTGCAGTTTGGGCGCTCTTTTTTATGGATGTCTAGTTCACCTGTAGGCGGCCATCGGGGAGAAGCGTACATTTTCGTTCTCGCCAGACAACGGTGTTTCCGGCGAAGCCACCCATCCAAACCAGAAATCCCAGCAAATCCTGAAGAGGCAGAAGCCACCATTGTCTCAGTAATACCTGATGCAAGACGCAAGACGATGTTGCCCAGGCCGCACCGCCACGGATGGCCAGCGTAGCCAACAGTAACGGCCAGGTCGCTGGATGGACGAACCACAACAATAGCGCCCATGGCAGCGGATATGTGAAGATCTGGCCCCAATAGCCTGCAGGGCGTGAACGGCGGGTGCTGCGCGCCCAGCGCAGACGATGCCCAAGGTTTTTCTCCATGGATTGACTGCCAATGCGGTGTTCAATTACATGGGATGAAAACAAGACCTTATGGCCGAGTTGGGATGCGCGGTTTCCCATTACAAAGTCTTCCGCGAGGTAGTCTTGCAGGTAGGCGAACCCGCCCATCGAATCCAGCACCTCGCGACGGGCAGCGACAGCGCATCCCAGGGTAAAGTTCATCCCTTCAATCATGCGGGCAACCAGCACTCCACCGAGAAACTCGGTATTCATGCCAATGGCTTCCAGGCGCGACCAGATACTTTTTCCGGCAACAGCCCGATAAGGGCAGCTAATAATGCCAACGGAGGGATCCTGGAGTTCCTTTGCAAGTTGAGTCAAAAAATTCGGGGTAACACGGACGTCGCTGTCGCTCATCACCAGCAGATCCTGGCGTGCCTCGCGAACCAGTTGTTTCAGGCTGTGAGCTTTGGCGTTGGGGACCGGGGACTCGCCGGTAACGATCAACCTGATCTCAACTTTATCCGCATATTCGCTTCGGATTTTTTCCACGACTGCGATTGCCGGATCGTCCGCGCGATGCACGGCAAACAGAACCTCAAAGGCAGGATAATCCTGATCGAGAAAGCTGCGCAGGTTTTCTTCCAGGCCCTCGTCTTCGCCGCACAAAGGTTTCAGAATGCTGATAGGAGGGGTATTGACTGCTTCGGTTGGCTTCACGGAAAGGTAGCTCCAACTGGCAACCATAATAAGGATGCAATAGACGAGAGAACCCATCACCAGCACTGCCAGCATGGTTGTAACAATGGTCATAAAGCCTCGGTTCTATGGCCGGCGACTGACCGCGAAAGCGTGTCGCCGTCCAGAGTGTTGGTGAAGAGAAATTTACCGCCGCTGGTCTCGAGGGGCACAAGCCTGGCGTTGCCCACGAGCGCGCGAAGCCGCGGAAGCTGGGTCGCGTCTGTAACCAGATAGTAGCGAGCCGGACTCAACCAGAGCTGCGTAAATCGGGCATCGTCAAGAAAAATCGCAGGCGCCCCGGGAGCATAAGATCCGTATTCCAGATTATTCACGCGTCCATTCAGGAGCAGAGCATTGCGATTGGCATAAAAAAACACGGAAGAAAAGGAATAGTAAGCACCATCGACGATCAACTCACCTTTCGGCGCGCGGCGCAAAGCTTCGGCCAAGGGGCGAGAGGAAAGGTAAGGATCGAAAACCACGAGGGCCATACGGCTGGCATGGAGAAACACGACCATCATCAAAGCAATTGCCAGCACAGCGCGATGAAACGAGAACCGCCACACGCCAATGGCGCCAACCAGAAATCCCAAGCCGGCTACAACGAGCGGAGCACGCAAATAGGCAAATGCCTTGATCGTAAGATCGCCGAGATGACCGAGCGAGAGGGTATAGGCTTCCGGATGTTGTTGCAATGCGTTGGAAATGTCTCCGGGAGTGCCGATACCACGCACCATGAACAGCAAAGTAATGATAGCCAACAGCGCCGCCGTGGAGAGCACCCCTACCGATTTGGTGCCCCAGCGTACCGGGCGAGTGTAGCTGGACATAGCGGAGCCGAGCAGTAGAGCCAACGCCGGATAGATCGGCAGGGAGTAGTATTCCTGGGTGGTCGAAAAGGTAAAGAACAACAATAGGAAGCCAGCCCAACAGAGCGCCAACAAGCGCGTGCGGCCAGCGCGGTCCACAGGTTTGTAACCCAGGCGGGCGGCAGCAGGAAAATAGACGCACCACGGAAAGAGCCAGACGAGGTGCAGGAGCCAGAAGGCGGCGCGAGGAACGGTGTTGTAATCGCGCGGATAGCGAAGGTTCAGGAACCGCAACACATGCTCGTTGATAAAGTAAAACCAGAAAAATCCGTGGTATTCGCCAGGACCGCTATGCAAAGTGAAATCGAAATAGGGCGGCATCCGTAACGTAGCCAGAATATGCCAGGGGGCGGCAATCGCCACCACGATCAACGCTCCGGTAAACACATGCAGCCGCTTCCATACGTGCCGTAAGAAAAGCTGGTGAGTGATGGCCAGATAAACAATGGCCCCGCCGATAGGGACAACAATCGCAATCAGCCCCTTTAACAGAAGACCCACCCCCAGACTTGCCGCCAGCAAGGCAGCCCAGCGCCGTGGGTGCGGCTCGTCTTCTTCGAGCACGCGCTGAAAAGACCAAAACCCGATGCAGATGGCCAAGGTCAAAATGACGTCTGGGATCAGGATGCGGGTGAAAAGAAAAAGACCGGCACATGTAGCCAGGGAAATCCCCGCGTAAAATCCCGCACGCCTGCCGAAAGCCCATCGTCCGTAACGGGTAGTGATCCAGCACAGTAAAACCGCAGCCAGTGCGATTGGAATCCTCGCGACCCAATCGTGGTCACCAAGAACGCGGAAGGCAAAGGCGATCAGCCAATACATCAGCGGAGCTTTTTCGATGTAGGCAACACCGTCGAGATGGGCTATGGTCCAATCACCCGAATTAAGCATGTTGCGCGCCATTTGCCCGTGGACAGCGTCGACATCGTCCATCAGGGAGGGAGGAGAGACAATGCAGCCGAAGAAAATGACCGCTGCGAACAAGACCACGACCCAATCTGAGTGCGTACGCAACGAAGGGTCGACTAAGTCGGAGCGAAGGGAGATGGCCGCCGAATCGCTCTTCAATTCATCGAGTTTAGCCTGGCGCAGAATGGGGTCCCTTTTGTCGAGATTGCTCGCTTGGTTTGAACTAAAACAAAGAAACAAGCCAGAAATTTTATTACAACCCTTGGGAAGAAACGTTGTTCCGCAATAAGGGTGAAGTTTTGTTAAGAAAGGTGAGTAGAATAAAGACGGGCCGCGGAGTGAGGGACCCCGATACGTGTCCATATAATCGCTGATCCTGGGTATTCAACCTAGATTACACGAGCGTCCCGACACGTTTTCCCAACATTCCTGCGATGCTCTTAACCCTTGCTTGCGAAAAACACGGGTCGAACACCTCGTATCTGCAATTAAGGCCGAAACATGATCGGGGTCTCCTTCGGCTCGCCTCAGGACAGGCTCTCACTCCGCGCCGATCATATTCGCAACTGTGAATTCTTTGCTACGCTGCGTTCGGGGATGACAGGGTTAGAATGACCCCAGAATCAACATGGTTCGGCGATTCTTGCGCGCCGAACCATGTCAGTCGATCTACAGCGAGTTCAGGAAGGCAATGACCTGCTGCTTTTGTGTAGGTGACAAATCTTCAAAGCGATCCGCTACATGACGCGCTTCTCCACGGTGGCGAAGAATCGCATTTTCCAAAGACAGAGACTTAAGATCATGCATGAATCTGGCCTTGGCGCGTACACCCCAGAGTGGTGCTGTCCGTAGCTTGTTGGCCGTATCCTGAGGACCACCCTGTACGATTCCGTCACCGGTGCCGACGTTATGCAAGAGGAAATCGCTGAAGGGATGAAAGACCTTGTTCCCGAGCGCATCTGGAACGACGAATCGTCCGCCATTGATGACCGTTCCAGCCGGGGCTGTGGTAAGCGATTCTACGTGGCAGATATTGCAGCCAATCTCGGCAAAGAGCCGATCTCCGGCCTTCGCATCAGGCGTCGCCGCCAGAGTCGCATCGCGGGGTGGCGCCTTAGTTCCACGGATGAACTGCGTAAAGTGGTCAATATTGGCCAGGCCTAGGTTATCGGGAGTGTCTTCGATGTCGGTCGTGGTTTTGCAAACCGTCGTGACATCTTTTGGCCGCAAACGGTTGGTGATGCCCATCTCGTTCAAATAAGCGTCTCCGACAAAGGAGAGAAGGCTGCTATGCTGGTCCTTCCAGCCGAAGCGGCCCACGCGGGTCTGTCCTGGGGCTTCAAGAACGGGGACGAGTACCGCTTCACCGTGAATTCTGCCTTCGGTGACTTCTTCCTGTTTGGCGGAGATCGCGAGCAGGGTGTTGTCATCTACCGCTTCGACGAATCCATCACCCAGCGTATTGAGAACGGCCCGGAGCGCGCGAATATTCTCTGAGTCGGGCACGTGCTCCTGGGCCTCGGCGCAGATGGCTCGGTCATTCACGATCGATCGTCCACTAATCGTGTTGGCTCCATCATTGATGGAAATCGTAGGATTTACGAAATTGCCGTTGGCGTCTTTGTGGCCAACCCGAAGTTCGGTAATCTGGCTTGGACCACCGCTAACAGGGTTGAGATGACAATCCACGCAGGATGACATGTTGAAGACCGGGCCAAGTCCTTTGTCGACGCCCTCGCGCTGTTCAAAAATCTTCTGATCGAGAGCAAACGTATCTCCCGGAGGTTCTGCAATTCCGTTGCTGGTGCTTTGTGATCCGGGATTGGCGCTGATGACCGGCGTATCGAACCCAGCCGGCGCCTCGGTTGCGGGCGATTGTTGTGCGATGCCTGTGGCCACAACCGCAGCCACAGCCAGGCCGAAGAAGAGAAGGGAAAGAGTCTTGCGCATTTACTTGATTTCCTCCAGTGGGGATGGATGGCGTGTAAATCTGGCTCTGCGCAATATAGAACTCCGTCCTAAGCTCGATATTCCTTGAGAGTTGTTAATGGAATGTAAAATTCGGGGAAGAGGACGATTTTTAATTTCTAATTGCTAATTTGAAAAGCCAAGGCATAACGCGGATCCTTCGGCTTGCACCTCAGGACAGGTTTTGCGCGGATGAACGCGGATGGGAATTTACCACTGATTTTCACTGAAACCACTGATGGGGAATTTGTAATTTCCGGTAATTTCTGGTTTCTAATATTGAAGATATTAAAAATTAGAAACTCTTCTCATCTGAGGTGCTGCAACATCTCTTTAAATACTGGCGTTCCGGATTTAATGAGCAGTTCGTAGATCATCATCTCGGTTGAAGAGATTACGGCCCCGGCGTCGTGCATTCGTTGCAGTCCAAGTTTCCAGTTCAATTCCGTGCGGGAGCTTACGGCATCAGCAGCTACGTGAACGATATGTCCCTGATTCAATGCTCCAAGGGCGGTCTGCATTACGCAGATGTGTGTCTCCATGCCGCACAGCAGCAGAGTGTCGTGGCCTTTGATACTGGCAAAAGATGAGCAGAATTCGCCGTTGGCAAAGCATCCGAACTGGAGCTTGTCGGTTACCTCAATACCGGGAGCCAGGGAGCTGATTTCAGGAATGGTCTCTCCGAGCCCTTTGGCGTATTGGGTAGAAAAGAGCATGGGCATGGAGAGGACCTTGGCCAGCCGGATCAACAATTGCGAATTCCGCACCAGCCGCTCTTTCTCATAGATCGGTGGAAGGAGCTTTTCCTGAATATCAATTACCAACAGGACGCATCGCTGTGCTTCCAGCGGACGCCGTGCTATCTCGGCGTAAGAAAACGTATCGAGCAATGTAGTAACCATGGAGTAATTGTAAGCGAAACCGTTGGCTGCTAACTTGATCCGCACTTCTCGCGATAGTGGACTTCGCTAAGAGCGCGCAGCCGTTCGGCGGCGACTTCCGGGGTTAGGTCGCGCTGGGGTGTTCCGAGCATTTCGTATCCAACCATGAATTTTGGAATGGTTGCGGAGCGAAGGAGTGGCGGATAGTAGTGCGCGTGAAAGTGCCATTCCCGGTGCGCCTGTCCATCGGTCGGACGCTGATGAAATCCCATCGTATAAGGGAATGGAATTTGAAACAGATTGTCATAGCGGATCGACAGGCGGCGCAGAATTTCCGCCAGTGAATGCTTTTCCTGCGACGTGAGATCTTCCATTGCGCCCAGGTGCCGGTTGCTCAGCAGCATGACTTCAAAGGGCCAAGTTGCCCAAAAAGGCACGACCACAGCAAAATTTTCATTCCGGCATACGATCCGCTCTCTGCATTTCAATTCGAGTTCAAGGTAGCTACACAACAGGCATGAACCGTGTTTTTCCAGGTATTCGAACTGTGAGAGTTGTTCCTTCACCGCTTGGTTCGGAAGGTTGGCCGTGGCCCATATCTGGCAATGCGGATGCGGATTGCTGGCGCCCATGATCTCGCCACGGTTCTCAAAGATCTGAACATGGTTGATCCAGGGAATATCGGCCAACTCGCGATATTGCTCCACCCAGGCATCTACAACCTCGCTGATCTGGGACTCGGTCATGACAGCCAGGGTAAGATCATGCCGCTCGTTGAAGCACATAACGCGGCAGATTCCGCGTTCGCTCTCGGCCACCAACAAACCGTCATTCGTGATGTCATTCAATACAACGTCGGGAAGAAGCCCGGCGAAATCATTGTCAAAGACAAAAGTTGAGCTGTAATTGGGATTGCGAACTCCGCCGGCGCGTGCATTGCGTGGGCAGAGATAGCATTCGGGATCGTAAGCGGCTTCGACGGGAGCCGGCGGGTTTTCTATCTTGCCGCGCCAAGGCCTTTTCGTTCGATGAGGAGAGACCAACACCCACTCGCGGGTGAGTGGATTGAAGCGGCGATGTGGAGATTCAAAAAGCTCTTGCATCGGGGTTAAGACAGCGCGTCCCAGCGGGACGCTCCTTCGGATGCAGTTGAAACATAAATTTCGGGGACAATCCCAGTGTGCTGCCGGTATTGGGCAGAGATTTGGTCTTGAAACGAAGAGACTGCTTCGACTGCCACAAGATTGATGGTACAGCCTCCGAATCCGCCTCCAGTCATGCGCGCACCGTAAACGCCTTCTATTGGATTGGCCAGATTGACCAGCAAATCCAGCTCCGGACAACTCACTTGGTAGTCATCGCGCAGGCTTTCATGAGATGCGGCCATGAGAGACCGAAGCTTCTTCAGGTCGCATTGCTCAAGAGTTGTGGCAGCCTCGAGTACACGCTGATTCTCGCTGATCACATGCCGGCAGCGCTTCAGGATTTCAGGGGGAAGGGAATTGGCCAATTGTTCTAATTCGTCGCGCGTAACATCGCGCAGAGCCCTGATGCCGGGCCGCACTCTCGCAAGCAAACGGACACCTTCCTCGCATTGCGAGCGACGGAGATTATATTCTCCGGTTGCGATTGCATGTCTCACCATGCTGTTGCAAATGACCAGGCGAACGTTCTCTGGAATGGGCAGCAAACGACTTTCCAGCGAGCGGCAGTCGAGCATCAGCAGGCGTCCGGACTGGCCGTTGCAGGCGATGAACTGGTCCATGATTCCGCAGCGCGCGCCTACGAATTCATTTTCGGCGCGCTGGCAAGCCAAGGCAAGCTGGTTATGATCGTCACGGGCGTTGGATCTGCCCAGGAATGCAAGTCCGGCGGCCACCTCCAAAGCGGCCGAGGAGCTGAGTCCTGAGCCAATCGGAACTTCACTCGAAACCAGCATCTTCGCGCCTTGAAGCGGATGTTCTGAGCGTTGCAGCATCAACGCCACGCCCTGCACGTAGTCGCTCCAATCTTCCAAAGGTTCAGGCCGGTCGAGATCAAAGCTGCGATGTTCGTTGAAATTGGTGGAATACACCTCCACAGCACGGCCCTTGGCCATGCTTATTGCCACCCAACAATAGAAATTGATGGCGGCAGGCATTACAAAACCGTCGTTGTAGTCGGTGTGTTCGCCGATCAGGTTGATGCGACCGGGAGCGCGATAAAGAAGGCAGTTCTCTCCGTAAAGGGTCCTGAAACGATTGCGCACATCAGTGGAGCGAGCAACATCGCCGGGAGATGGACTGGAGATTGCAGGCGTGACACCCAGGTTCATCAGTGTTTGGAAGTGGCTCGGACAACAACTTCGTCCGCGGGGGATTCAGATGAGTTTTCAGCCAGGCGCGCGCCTCGGCGGCCCATCAGGATCATGACCAGTCCAAACGCCAGCATGACGACGCCCCACCAGAGATTGACGTTGATTCCCAGAGAGCGATCGTAAATGGCCTGGTTGCCTGCCAATCCAAAGCCTCCTAACAGCAATCCGAAGACTACGAAGAGCAGCCCCAAGGGCAAGCGGATATCGAGTTTCATTGCTTCTCCTGCTACAAGAAGATGATGTTCAACAACACAACGATGGCGAGCGCAATCACGGCCAGGATTTCAGGCCGTTGATACCAAGGCAGGTGCTGGCTCCGTGGCCGCTCCGTCAAAGAATAAACCAGGCCTTTGAGCCTGCCTTCCTCATAAGGACGCGTGAGCAGGCTCACCACGATGGTGACGAGGAAACAAGCCGTCCAGGCAAAGATCGCCGTCCAAAAGTTTTGCGCCATCTCGCTTGGATATGTATGTACAACGCGCCACCAGCCGCCCTTGATTCCGACACTTGCGCCCACCGGCAATGTGAGGGAGTTGTGCAGCGCAGCCGTCAAGGTCCCGGCCAGCAGGCCGGAAAAAGCTCCATGGCCCGTCGTTCGTTTCCAGAACATGCCCAGGAGGAACGTAGCGAACAACGGAGCATTCACGAAGGCAAATACCAACTGAAGCATGTCCATGATGTTGTTGAAGCTGTTGGCCATGTAGGCGGCAGCAATGGACAAGCCGATGCCGAAGACGGTCGCCATGCGCCCCATCCAGAGGTAGTGCTGATCGCTGGCCTTGGGATTGATATACGACTGGTAAATGTCGTATGTCCAGACGGTGTTGAATGCAGTTACGTTACCGGCCATGCCCGACATGAAGCTGGCAAGCAGAGCTGTCAAGCCAAGTCCCAGGATTCCGGTGGGGAAGTAGTGCAACAGCATGTTGGGAATGGCTAGATCGTAGTCGAGTTGCACGGTGCCTTTACTGTCACGGAGAGGCCCGCCGGTGATCGGATCGATTTTCGGAGGGATAATCCCCTGGCCTTCCGAGGCAGCCACGACCGCTACGCCATGCGTGCTCGCTATGGGACTCGATCTTTGGGTCGGCAAGGCTATGGCGATCAATCCCGGCAGGATTACCAACAACGGAAAGAACATTTTCGGGAAGGCCGCAATCAAAGGCGTACGTCGCGCCGCGCTCATAGAGTTAGCAGCCATAGCGCGTTGCACGACCAAAAAGTCCGTACACCAGTAGCCGAAAGAGAGAACGAAGCCTAATCCCATGGCCAGGCCGAACCATTCCACGCCCAGCCGGTTGGTATGCGCGCTTCCCATTCCCATCCATGAGTGAGTGTAATCCGCGGTGAGCCGGGTTTTCAGTCCAGACCAGCCGCCGACGTTTCTCAGTCCGAGAAAAATGAGAGGCAGAAAACCGGCGACGATCAGGAAGAACTGAAGGACCTCGTTATAAATGGCGCTGGAGAGGCCTCCGAGAAATATATACGCCAGCACCACCAGGGCCGAGACCAGGATGCCGGCATGAAAGACCGCCGATGGAGGAAGACCGAGCCGTTGGATCGGCGCATCGAAGACATGCAGCGTCTGAATCAGCTTGGCCATGGCATACATGGAGATGCCGGAAGAAAACACGGTCATCACCGCAAACGAAACAGCATTGAACCCACGGGTCTTTTCATCGAAGCGCAAGCGCAGGTACTCGGGCACGGAACGGGCGCGCGACCCGTAATAAAACGGCATCATGAACACGCCCACGAAGATCATCGCGGGAATCGCGCCAATCCAATAGAAATGGCTGGTGGAGATACCGTACTTCGCTCCCGAGGCGGCCATTCCAATAACTTCCTGCGCTCCCAGGTTGGCGGAGATGAAAGCCAGTCCGCAGACCCAGGCAGGAATGGCGCGGCCGGCGAGAAAGAAATCGGTGCTGGTCCGCATGTATCGCCTCAAAGCCAAGCCTATGCCCAGCACAAAGACGAAATAGACGATCATGATTGTCCAATCGATGCCCGTCAGCATGAATCAGAGGCTCCTCTGCTGATATGGTACGAGGCCCGGAGTTGTAACCTTACCAACCAGCTCTGGAATATCTTGAACTCCGACATGATACGACACTATCGAGGAATGGAGAATTGCGCCTCACATCGTGGTACGCGAATTGATTGTTTCGACTGATTGAGCTGAAACGTTTTTGTGGAGGGTAAAACAGTTAGGCCCCTTGTCTCAGACACGAGGCAACTCGTGCCCTCACCAGGAGTTTCACCAAACCGCCTAATCGGCTAGCGAACGATACAACGTAGTCTTGCCGATACCAAGCAAGGCCGCCGCAAGCGCCTTATCACCCTTCGTGGCCGCGAGAGCTTTCTGCAGCGCGTTCTGCTTTACTTCCCTGATTGTTTTGATGCCCAGCTTCTTGCGCAGTCCGAGCAAGGGGTTTGCGGGACGTTTTGTGCTCTTTTTGTACTGCGACGGACGAGGTCTCTTTGCCATGATCTCCTCCCAGGAAATACCGATTGAGTGTATTTGAGATCAGTGTAATAGGTTGGCGGGCAAAAAGCATTGAGTTTGTGCCAAAAATAAATTTATCTTTCCCATAATGAAACTTCCATTTTGGACCTCAGAGCATCTTCACTTTTCAATCGTCCCAAGCCGGTCAACTCAATGACCAAGTCTTAGGGACAGGGTCATGCTGGTTATCGCTACAGGAAGCCTTATAATTCGATGTGCAAAACGGTTGATACGTGAAAATCTTACTGAATCAAGCTGAAGCGCGGGTCTTGGGATCGCTGATCGAAAAAGACATTACGACTCCCGATTACTATCCACTTTCTTTGAATTCCCTCATCAGCGCGTGCAACCAGAAATCCAACCGCGAACCGGTGATGACTCTCGATGAGGAAACCGTAAGGCTAGCGTTGCGGAACCTGCAAGAAAAAAAGCTGGCCGGCCCGGTCAGCGGCGCCGATAGCCGTGTGACCAAGTACGAACATCGCTTGCAAGAGGTCTTTAACTTCGACCGCCGCGAGACCGCCATCGTTTGCGTGTTGCTTCTGCGCGGCCCGCAAACTCCCGGCGAATTGCGGGGCCGGACGGAACGAATGCACCGCTTCGATGACCTCTCTGAAGTGCAGAGCGCGCTCCAGAGTCTTATGCAGCGCGACCCACCGATAGCAAAAGTATTACCTCGGCAGCCGGGTACAAAAGAAGCCCGGTACATGCATCTGTTCTGTGGGGATGTCGAACCCTTGGATGCGGCAGCTTCATTGGGTGCATCGGCCGGCAGCGAGTTGGAGTTGGAGCGGATCGAGCGGCTTGAGAATGAAGTAGCAGGTCTCCGCAAAGAAATTGCCGATTTGAAACAGCAGGTCCAAGATTTGCAAGCAGAATTGAGGGCGACGCGCGACGCCCCCATGAGCTGAGGTCATTCATAAACTATTTCTACATTGATCCTTCGATGCGCTGCGAAGGAGGCTCATGAGCCGTTACTGTCATCGGGCGGCTCAACTCGAAGATGATCTCCGATCCGGCAGGCAGATAAGCGGAATTCTTTTTGCTCAGCCAGTGGACTACGGTTCCGCCTGCGCCGATGACGGCGCCGATCAGAAGGCCTTTGCCACCGCCTGCCAGGCCGCCGATCACCGCTCCGGCGCCGGTTCCTGCGCCTACTTCAAGCACGTCGTGACTGCCATGTCCCGGGCCTTTGATGCGACCCTCATCATCGACATCGGTGCCATTCACTTTGTTGGTGTCGACTACGGCAGCGTTCACCATATATCGTTGCCCGTTGGGAAGGGTCAAGGATTCGGGCCGCAGAACGATTGTTGCTTTTCCCTTGATCCGGCGGGGATCGCTGACCTGCATGACGTGTCCTTGCAAGGAAGAGCCTACGGGGATGACTACTTTGTCCTCGAATTTGACATCTTCCAGGATTCGTCCGGCAAAATTGTCTCCAGCCTTGGTGCTTGCGCTGTAGAGTGGAATCTCCAGCTTCATGCGAACCGGCGTTCCCACGGGCAGAGTGGCAGAATTACTCGAATTCTGCGCAGTTGCAGTTTGGTCCTTTGGAGTTTCCTTCAGGTCTGGTCTGGCTACTTTGGGCGTGGAGGGTGAAGGCTTCGACTGCTGGGCAGAAAGGCCAAGACTCAACAAGAAAAAGATTAGAACGCAGTTTTTCATGATTGCTCCCTAAGATGAACTGTAAAACAGGGATGAAACAGGGGCAATACACGGTTTTGAGGGTAACCTGAATAGTAATCCCCGACAACAACTGAAAACGGACTCCAGAAAGTCAGTGTAAGAGACGAGACCTGCACTTCTGATTGCTACACTAAGGCTCATGGAAGTTCCCCTTTCACCGGAAAAGGAAGCCTTACTTCGGCAAATAGCTAACCGCACTGGAAAGCAGACCGTTGATCCCGTTCACGAAGCCATTGATCGTCTTCTTGATCATGACGTTTGGTTCAGACAAGAGGTTGAGAAAGGCTTGGCTCAAGCAGCACGGGGCGAACTTGTTGACCATGAGGATGTTGTTGAGCGCATTGAGAAACGGATCCAAGCAAAGCAGCTCCGTTCCTAAACTCAAAATTTTTAGCAAACATTACCTGAAAGATCGTTCTTATCGTGTTGTGCCCATTCGACTCGCTGCATTTGTGTTTTTCTCAAAACGGTGAGAAGGAAAGGTTATAATAAGGAACCAACTCTCCCCACTTGGTGTCTACAAGCCCAGGAAATAACCATGAGAATTATTCGCCACTTGTCGCTCGTCACTACATTTGTGTTTTGCAGTTGCATGGCCGGCTGGTCACAAGCCAGCACTCCCGAAGCCGCGCTGGAGGAGATAGCCACAGCCACAAAAGTTGGGGATGTTGAAAAGCATTTTCCTACGAAATTTCTGAAAATGATCGACAATCTTTCACCCCAGGAAAAGACTGAATTGCGGCGAGAGATGGCGAAGGAATTGTTGATTAGCGAGCATCTCAAGAAAGAGGGGCTGCAACTTCGCAAAGCCGGCGACGGAAATACCTGGGAGGTAGTGAAGGACGATGGGGAGTTAAAAGGAACAATTGCAGTGAAGAAGTCGTTCATCTCTGGTGTTGATGCCTTGGTGCTCCTGCAAGCCAAAGACCGCGAAAACGAAGAGAAAGACAGATCCATGACATTTGCCATTTCGATGCGCCTGGACGATGGTGAATGGCGGGTTACCGGAGCCGGAGATTTTCGTGAATTCGATCTCGAATCCGAAGAGTTCCTCGGGAAGTTCCACCAAAGTCCCAGGACCGCCGACACAATGGCCATTAGCTTCCTAAGGAACCTCACTACCTGCCTGATAACGTACGCATCGGCCTATCCGGCCGTTGGCTTTCCGGCCAGCCTCGAGGCACTCTCTGGGGATGAGAGTTCTGAGGCATCTTCGGACCACGCCAGACTCGTTGAGCCTGGAGTTACCGGCAATCCCGTGATCAGGGGCGGCTTCGAGTTTCGTTATCAACTGGTCGATCCCGGCAACGCGGAAGGCAGGCAAGGGAAGTACCGCATCACCGTACGTCCAGTCGAGTTCGGAAAGAGCGGCACCATCAGTCTGTTTACCGACGAATCCGCAGTGATTCACTTCACGAAAGATAACCGGGAAGCCAACGAGAACGATCCTCCGCTTTGATCAAAACGTCTTGTGGTATTTCCCGTCTACCCCAAACCCTCCGTTTTGGTCGCGCACTCCGCTTACCGACCATCTTGGATTCAGTTTGTATTCGAGTTGAATCGCCTGGTGTTGGGTAGAGGTCACGTCGGTTGCGAAGGTTACGAACAGGTTGCTGGTGACGCGTTGCTGGATTGCGATTCGCGCACCGGGGCTTTGCTGGTTGCTGCCTAACACCGGATCGATGGATAAGTGCGATAGTCCTGCAAATTTCTCCACCTTGTTGCTGACCGCGCTGCTTATGCCTGAGGCCAGCACCGACTGTGCGCCCAGAGTTCCTGGCGCCGAGGTGCCTGCGGCGGAAGCTTCGGTGGTTTTGCCAAACGCCAGCAGGTTGATGATATCTACGGGCGGCAGGGCTGGGTCGGATGTGTAAGTAGTTTGCAGATGCGAAACTGGCCCCTGGAAGTTGAGGGCAATGTTGTACTGGTTCACGGTTGTATTGATGCGCAGATTGACAACCGGCTCCGTCTCGATGGGGTTCAGGAAATTGATCGTTCCCTGTTGGATGATATAGCGGTTACCAGCTACGAATAGCTCACCGCCAGTAAGGTCTGTACGTCCAAGGATCACTGGGTCGGCTGCCGTTCCTACAACACGCAGGTTGGCGCTGCCTTGGATGCTTACTTTGCTGCTCACCAGGTTCATCTGCGAAGTCGATTGAACGGCAATGTCCAGCTTCATTCCGGCCGCTACTCCCTGCGAATCCGGCGGCGACGATGTTCCTCCGGAAAACTGGTTGATAAAGGTGCTCATGTCGAAGTCCGGAGTAAACGAGACATGTTCGAGGTTGACCTGACCTCTCAACAAAGAAGCGTCTGTGTTACCGGTCAAAGCCAGGTTCGATCCGGCGACCACGCGAACTCCATCGGGGTAGCGCACACGAACGTTCTTGGCGGCCAAAGCAAGATCGAACTGAATTCCAGGACGATACGCTACCCCGCCCTTCGCCGTAACGGTACCGCCGCCTACCTGTCCTTCGAAGTTCGTCACCTCCAGGCGCTCCTGGGTCACAGTAAATACCCCATTGGCATTGTCGAGACCCAATGGGGCAGTTGTGGTGTGGACATTGGCGTTTACCAGTCGGATCTGCCCTTGGACGTTTGACCCTGCGCCGAAGCGTTGCGAGTTGATGTCGAACTTGAGCTGGCCGCTGGTAAGAAGGTCAGGCTGCATCAACTGGATGATGCGCAGGTCGGCGGTTCCTTGCACCAATAGCGACGCTGCTTTCGGGCTGGCCAGCGGCAAGCTGCCTTGCATCTGGATGTCGGTGCCCGTTCCCTGAATCGCAGTCGGTTGCAACGTCGCGATGCCATTCTGGTAGTCAAGACGGATCGGTTTGGCCACGCCAAACTGTAGCTGTTTGTAGCTGGCTGTCAGCACCGGAACCTGAATGTGAGCTTCAAGTCTGGTCTTATCCTGCAGTGGTCCTCGGAGGGTGGCGTGTAGTTCTGTTTGTCCACTTACGACGCCCGCCTGGGCCGGGGCATACATGGCCAGCAACGGTTCAAATTGAATGCGTCCGGTATCCAACTGAAGGTTCGCATTGTAAGGAGCATCAATGCCTACGGTTCCACTGGCCTTGATGTAGGTCTCCACAACCTGCGAACTCAAATTGATGGTGGCCAGATGGTTTCGGACATTGGTGGTAAAGTTCACGCCGCGAATGGTTTGCTTCTCAATTTGAAGCTGGGGAATCTCTATCGAAGCGGTAAGCTCCGGTGACTTGATCGTTCCGCGGCCGCTCACGTTGATGGTCACTCCACCATTGATCTGCTGATTGCCGGCCTGAATGGCGTGCAGTTTTTCAATGCGAAGATTGGCAGCATGAAGCTCGGCTTCATACGCTTCCGTTTTAGGATGGTAAACAACATTAGCCTGCGTGGCGCCTGCCGCCAGTTTGAGCAGCAGGTTGGTATCGATGGCATCTCCGGTTCCCTTAAATTTGATATTCAGAGCTTGGATCGGCTCACCCGACACCTTTCCGTTGGCCAGGCTGATGTTGCCTTGTCCTACTGGACTGAGTTGGGAACCGTGTAATGAGATATTGGCCGATAGAGTTCCAGTCGCGGGGACTGTCTGATTCGCAAGCCGTGCCAGGTCAGCAACCGAGAGCTGAGCGGCGGAGACCTGCACGTTGATTGGACTCGAAGGCGTATAGGACCAGTTTGTGAGCCTGGTTTCTACATTGAAGTTGATGTGCCCTTGAGGAACAGCTTCCAGGTCTCCATTGGTAAGGCTAGCCAACGACGGGTTAGCGGTGATATTGGTTTTCAATACCTTCCAGGAAGTGCCTTTGACTTTCAGGTTTTGGGCCGCCAGTTGTCCCCGGATTTCCGGCTTGCTGGTCGAACCAGTGACAGCGGCGGTCAAGGTCGCTTTGCCATAGAGTCCCATGGCCTGCTGCGGCTGGCCGGGCGTGGGCTTGCTGAAATTAGCAGCCAGCAATTCCAGTTCATGCAAGTCGTTGGATTGCATATTGACCTGAAGCTGGCAGCGGTTACTTACTTCTCCGTTGAGCGTCACGGAGGTCTGCGGAGTCTTTATGTAGCTCTGGTTCAACGCAACCGTCTTGTTCGCCGCTGCATAGCGAGCATGGATCGCCCCATTCAAAGGCGTCGACTTTGACCTTGGTCCAAGCGCGGCCTGGATGGTGGCATCAGCGTTGGTGACCAGATTGTCCAGGGTCTTGGCCCAGGTTGCATTGGCGTCGGCGCTGATCTTACCGTGCAGATCGGCCTGTTCCAACGAACGATTTCGGGAGGCAGCTTTTAGGGCATCGATGGAAACGTCTTTGAGTGATGCCTGTGCTTTGGCTTGCGACTTCCCGCTCAAGTCACGAATGGTGAGCTTGCCGTTGAGGGTTCCACCCAGCAGACGCGCATGGATATCACGTACTTCGGCATTGCCGTTAGCAAGTTGATACTGCGCGCCAAAGTCCTGCACGATGCCCAGGAAACTCGGGGTATTGACTGCGACGCTACGGCTGCTGACTTGTCCTTGAACGGAAACGGTTTCAAGCGGCGGACGATTGGGATCGGCCTGATAGGTCAATGATCCGTTGAGAAGGACTGTGCCCGTAGGAAGAGTGGGATCTTTCAGAATGCGCTTGAAGTCATCGGCGACCAGCACCGCATCGTAATTGGCCTGTGCATGAAGATTGGGATCGCTATAATTTTCCGCCGAGGCTTTCAGGGTCAAGTGTGATGCTCCGGTAGAAAACACCAATTGATCCAGATCGAAGCGCTTCGGTGTGGCATTGAAGTGCGCTTGCAGGTCGTGCACCATGGGAGCATATTTGCCGTACTGAATCCGGCCCTGCTTGTATCCCAGGTCGCCATAATAGCGGCTCTGAAAATTGTCAAAGGCGGCGTTGACATTCAGGTCGTGCAACTCGGCGTCGAGCACGCTCTTTTTGTCGTTGTAATAAATTTCTCCATGACCCAGAACGAATTTCTGGATGGCCAGATCAAAGATGTTGGTGTTACTACTGCTGCTCTGCTTTTGGGATTTCGGAAGATTGTTCTCACCAGCTTTGTTCACCGAGAAACGCACTACTGGATGGTCGATCTCGACATCCTGCAACCGCCACGTACGGCGGAAAAGGGAGAGAATCTTAATGCTCGCGCCCAGCCGGTCGGTTTGGAGCAGAGGCTTGTTGGGATCAGGCTCCGTGCCGTGTACCTTCACGTCGTGGAGGTTTACTGAAAGCGTAGACAGATGCACATCGAAGTCCCGTACTTCGATCTTTGCGCCGGTGGATTCAGCAATGCTGCTCGTGACCTTGTTCAGTACGTATTGGCGGAAGGAGGGGTTGTGCTCCAGGAGCAGGACACCTGTTATGACGACGGCAATTACCAGAACGACGATGCCGGTGATGCTCCAAAGGATGATCTTTCGCCAACGTCTGGTTCTTTTGCGAGGTGGATTGGGGATGTTGGTTTTAGCGGGATTGTCTTGGTTTGGCATATGCACCTCGTATTCTGTTTGCCATGCATTCGTACGCGGTCTGAGGATTTTGTGTCGTCCTTTGTTTTAAGGTTTTGCTTCTTCTCAGTGTCTCCGTGCCTCCGTGCTGAGCTTTTGGTTTTGCTCCTAAAATGCCTGGCCCAAAGTGATGAAGAATTGTGTTGGTTTAATCCCGGCGACCGGGTTCAGGTTGTGGCCGATGTCGAAGCGTACTGGGCCTACTGGGGTTTTGTAGCGAAACCCAAATCCCAGGGTGTTGGTGTAGTTCGAGAAAATGTTGCTCAAACCGACGCTGTTGTAGACATTGCCTCCATCGTAAAAGACCACGCCGCCGAGGCCGGCGCCGATTAATGGGAGATCAAGGGGAATCGGGAAGCGCAGCTCGGAATTCAAGATCACTAACTGCGCGCCTCCTATCGGGACACGTATCTGCGAACAGCTAGACGTATCCGCCGGGTTGCTGCAGACGGCGACATTGCGTTGGGGCCCGGCGCCATTCAGGGGAAATCCGCGCAGCGTGCTGCCGCCGCCGGAAAAGAAGCGCTCGCTGAGAGGTACATGGTCTCCGGCATACGCCTGTTCGAATCCCAGGCGGATACTGTTGGCCCAAATCAAGCGATCTCCGCCGCCCACAGCGCGATAGTACGCGGTCTGGCCGAGGAACCTGTAAAAGTTCGTATTCGAACCAAAGGCGCTGGGATTGATGGCTGTCTCGAGGCTCTGGTAAATCCCCTTGTGCGCGTCGAGGGCGTTATCGCGAGTGTCACGAATGAACGATGCCGAGAGAGTCGAGAGCCGTTCGTTGCGATCTTCGGGCGTAACCAGGTCGGGCACCAGCAGATGCGAGAGATTGGTGCGGCGGAAGGTATAGCGCAAAAACAGGGTTTCTGTCTTTTTTGCGTCCACAAAACGCTGGAATTGAAGTCCTGCCTGGCCGATTTGTGCGGTGAATATTGCATTTTCGCTGGTGCGTTCGCCGGAAAGCGTAAGGCTTGAACTCCAAATGCTGTTCCAGAATGAAGGGTTTGACCAATTCCCTGAAAGGCGCTGATCCAGCCGGGAACCAAACATTCCCAATGTCAGGGTTTCGGCGCGCCCTCTGAAATCAAACCGGCTATATTCGATCGAGCCTCGTGGTCCGTAAAAGGTCTTTTGGCTGGTCTTAAAGGTCGCAGGCAAACCTACCGGCGGCAGGTTCGGCAGGGCGATGGTTCCGCCCGGAACGGCTCCGCCGCGATTGAATGCTTCAAACCCAAAACCATACGTAAGGCTGTTGCGCTTGGCTTCATGCAGTTTGATCAGTACCTCGACGTCGGAGTCTTTCGTGATCGGACGCTGGGGATCGACGCTGGCCCAATCGAATACTCCCAGGGTATAGAGCTGGCTTTCGGACTTGAGCAAATAGCTTTCACTCAACGGCTTGCCCGGCGGGATTTTCGCATTGCGCGCGATGATCTCTGGACGGGTGTGATGGGAACCCAGGGTTTCCACTGTGACGGTGCGCACCTGCGGACCTTCTTCAATCGTATAAACAACGTCGACATGGTGTGGATCGTTCTGCAAAGGGCGGCTGACGGCTTTGAAGGTGGCGGTGAGATATCCGCGATCGAGGTAGGTAGCAATGATCTGGTCGCGGTCTTTATCCAAAAGCTGCGCGGAATAAGGTTTTCCCGCGGCAAGGTTCAGTCCTTTCGGGGCCAACTCTGATTCTGGAATGGAGCGGTTCCCTTCGATCTGCAGGTTCGCGACCACATCTTGTACGCCTTCGTTGACCTGGAAGGTAATCTTCAGGTTGCCTTGATCGTCGTTGACCACGCTGGGAGTAACAGTGGCTTGGCTATATCCGGCGCTTTTGTAGGTGGACTCAAGATTCTTGACGCTCTTACGCAAGAGTTGTTGGCTGTATTTCCCATGAGATAAGAAGTGCCCTTTGGCAACAGTTATGTGCGGGAGCAGGTCGTCGTCGGGAAAGTTATGGTTGCCCCGGACGGCGATGGAATTTACCTTCCCCTTTTTGCCCTTCTCAATCACGTACACGACCGTGGTTCCAGCGGTGTTTCGATCGCTGCGGCTCGTGACCTTGGCATCGAAGAATCCCTTGGACTGGAAGTACGAAACCAGGTTGTTGGCTCCCTCCTGAACCAGGTCGGCGTCCACCGAGTTCTCCTGATAAATCGGAATCAATTTCTTCTGCGTGCGGCCCCAGACATGTGCTCCCTGGACATCGACGGCAACTTTTTCTCCCTGAGTCACCTTGAATGTCACATCGGCGCGGTTGGTCGCGGGGCTGTAATTTGCCGAAATCATCTCCACGTGGCCGGCCAGATAGTGCTGCTTGCCCAACTGTGCCTGCAGGTAGTTGGTGGCAGTGTCCAGCTTCTTGTACGAATAGGGCTTGCCACTCTTCAGATAAGCGCCGCGCAGGCGGGCGCCCCAAGAACGCAGGCTTTTATCCAGGCGCTTGGTTTCTTCAGCGGAGGCCCCAGTAAGAATGATGTTCCCGAACTTTGCCTGGCGCTTCAGGTTGACGTGAAAGATGACATTCACCACCCCATGTGCCGAGTCGCTTTGCAGCTCCGGTTCGACGGTAGCCTGGAAATAGCCAACGCGATGAAAGAAATCGATCAAGCCCGATTCGGCCTCCTCCACGCGGCTGGAACTGTAAGGTTCTTGATTGGGATAGTTCGAGACCTGAAGCAGGCGTGTATAAGTAAATACCTTGGTCGCAGTTCCAAAATCAAAAATCCCGAAATAGTAGGCCGGCTGAAGCACAAACAGAATTTGCAACCCATTGGGCTGCGGACGAACCTCAAGCTGCACATCCTTCGAGTTGGTCGCCTTTCTCAGTGCAGCAATGGTCTCGTCAATTTTTGCTTTGGAGTACGGTGCGTCGGTAGGCTGCGCGATCACGGAGCGGAGCTGGCGCACGTTCAAGTCAGGACGCCCGGCAATATCCACGGAAGAGACTTGTTGACCTTCATACGAAATTGTTGGCGGAGTTATCTGTTGGGCCGTCAAAATCTGAAGGGCCAGGACAAACACACAGAGATACAGCATGTACCGGGGAGCATTCATCGCAGAGACAGGCCTTCCTAGGAGAACCAACACCTTTATGAGTTAGTTAGATAGAGGGATTAAGGCTGTTGTTGCCAGAAGAGGATTGCCAAAATTGCCAGAAATGCCAAATTGCCATGATTTTTGGTGTTGATCCTAGGAGTCTGTCCACTCTTTTGGGGCCTGGTTGCCCACGATGAATTATGGCAATTTTGGCAATCATGGCAGTTATGGCAATCATGGCAATGCCCTATAATCTATGTAGCTTGAGCAGACCGGCCTCTATTTTTGTACTTGTGCTCTCGTTGGCGGTAGTACATCCGTTGTGTGCCCAAAATCGCGCGTCCTCGGTTCGCGCGAGCCGGATCCTGCTGATCATGCCCTTTGAAAACGTTTCCAAGGTTCCCGGCATTGACTGGATTGGAGAGGCTTTCCCTGAAGTTCTGGGCAACCGGCTGAATTCCGGCTCGTTGTTTATCATCAGCCGCGACGATCGTCTCTATGCTTTTGACCGGTTGGGCATTCCTGCAACGGCCAAGCCTTCGCGCGCCACGGTCTATCAGATGGCGCAACAGATGGACGCCGATTATGTGATCATGGGCTCCTATAGCTTCGATGGAAGCTCGTTTACCGTCCATTCGCAAATCATGGAACTGGATCGGCTCAGGCTCAGCCCGGAGATGACGGAATCCGGGCCGCTCACCAGCCTGATTACCATCCAGACTGCCTTGGCGTGGGACATCAATTACTCATTCGACTCCCTGCTTAGCATCTCCAAGAATCAGTTCTTGGCCCAATTTCCGCCGATCCGCCTGGACGCGCTGGAAAACTACATCCGCGGCATCCTTGCGGCCAACGTGCAGGAGAAGATCAAGTTCTTCAAGGAAGCCATCCGTTTTGAGCCGAACCACACGTTGGCGATGCTGCAGCTCGCCAAGACCTACTACAAGATTCGTGACTACCAGCCGGCGATGACCTGGTTTTCAAAAATTCCACCTGCCGATAGCAACTTCAACGAAGGGCAATTTTTTCTCGGGCTGTCAGCTCTTTATGCCGGGCAATTGGAGAAGGCCGAAACTGCCTTTCGTTTGCTCGCTCAGCGCCTGCCGCTCACCGAAATCTATAACAACCTGGGTGTGGTCTCGGCGAGACGCGGTGAAAAGCGCGCTCGCGGATATTTTGAACGGACCCTGCAAATCGATCCCAACGATCCCGATTACCATTACAACCTGGCGTTGGCCTTATTACGCGAAGGCGATGCGGCAGGCGCAACCAAGCAATTGCGGGAGTCGCTGACTCTGTCTCCCAACCCGGAGGTCAAGTCGCTGCTTGACGGCGTAACTGCCGGATCGATGGGCAAGGACCACTTGCCCCTGGAACGCATCAAGAGCAACTACGACGAATCGTCGTTTCGCCAGCTAGCCTTGGAGATAGAAAATGCCAATGAGGTCCGGTTGCAACAGGCCGATGCGCCGACTCAAGCTGCCTTTCATATGCAGCGGGGGCGGCAACTGCTGGAAGAAGACCTCAGCAGCGAGGCAGAAAAAGAATTTAGAAAGGCGATCATTCTTGATCCGGCCAGCGCTGAAGCTCATGCCGGGCTGGCGCGGGTCTTTGAATTGGCCCAGGATAATATCGGAGCCCGGAATGAAGCACACGCAGCGTTGAACCTGAAGCCAACAGCCGACGTATATTTACTGTTGGCCCGGTTGGATCTGGCGGAAAAAAAGACGGTGGCGGCGGCCCATGATGTGGACCAGGCTTTGGCGCTCGATCCGTCCAATGCCTCCGCCGTTGCAATGAAACGTGATATTGCGTTGGCCGCTGGCAAACGGCAGCCGGAACCTTGAGGGATATTTTATGCGCATCAACTTATTGGCAAGATTCGCAGCTATTCTCGCAATCTGTTTAGGACCGCTGGCGGCTTCGGCTGACGTCCTGAAAATCGTGGTCGATGACACCATTCACCCGCTCATCGTGGAGCGTATTGACCGGGCGATTCAGGAAGCACAAAACACGCACGCGGCCGCGCTCCTGATCGAGCTGCGCACCCCCGGAGGGCTGGTCAGCTCGATGCAGGAAATTGTCCAGAAGATCCTTGCCTCGCCAGTTCCGGTCATCATCTATGTTACGCCGGCTGGCGCAACCGCAGCCTCGGCAGGGTTCTACATTTTGGAATCGGCTGATGTTGCCGCTATGGCGCCCGGGACGAATACAGGGGTTGCCCATCCTGTGCTCGGCGGAGCCATCATGGATCCGGTGCTGAAGGAGAAATTAGAGAATTTTGCCGCGGGCTTCATGCGCTCCTACTCCGCGAAACGTGGGCGCAACGTCGAAGCCGCGGAAAGCGCCGTCCGGCAATCGAAATCGTTTACCGCCGATGAAGCTTTGGCCCAGCATCTTATCGATTACATCGCCCGCGACGAAAATGATCTTTTTCGCCAGTTGGATGGCAAGACGATTACGCGCTTCGATGGTTCAAAAAGCGTCCTGCATACGGCAGGCATCAACGTTCGTTTCTACGATATGACCGTGAAGCAGCACATGCTTTCCGTGCTCATGAATCCGAATCTTATTTTGCCGTTGTTTGCGATCGGCGTCCTGCTTTTGATTTTTGAATTCAACCATCCTGGAGCGGTCGCTCCCGGCGTGATCGGGTTTTTTGCAGTACTGCTTTCGCTGTTTGCCTTGAACATGCTGCCCACCAGCTATTCTGCGCTGGTCATGATTGTCGGCGCCTTTGTGCTATTTGCCCTGGAAGCCAAGTTCCAAACCCATGGTGTGCTCGGAATTCTCGGCATCACCCTGATGGTCATTGGCGGTTTGCTTCTAGTGGACGGTCCGATTCCGCAGATGCGCGTCAAGTGGGCGACTGCGCTTTCCGTTGCCTTGCCTTTGGGCTTCATCACCATCTTTCTGATGATCAAGATATTCCAGGCACGCCAGAATAAAGTCGTAACTGGCGAGCAAGGAATGATTGGCGAAATTGGTGTTGTAAGCGCGCCTCTGGCGCCGGTTGGCAAGGTCTTTGTGCATGGCGAGCTTTGGGATGCCATTGCGTCCTCTACGGTGGAGGTGGGCCAAGCTGTGGTGGTGCGGAAGATCGAGGACTTTAAGTTGTACGTGGAGCCGGCTGGGCAGAATCGGGTGATCGGGTGATCTGGTCATCGGGTGATCGGAAAAAACAAGCTCGTATTACAAATGGCTAATAGCTAATGGCTAACTACTAATGGCCCGCTTCACTTTTTTCTTCCGAATGATGAAGCAATGCCATAGAATCCGAATCGAGTCATCGTTGCACTTTCTGGAGGCCCTGTGGAAGGACTGATCTTCATTGTTCCCGTAATCATCGTTGGCTTGTATATTCTCAGCTCCATCAAAATTCTGAGCGAATATGAACGCGGCGTGATCTTTCGCTTAGGGCGTTTGCTCCCCAATGCCAAAGGACCTGGCGTAATCCTGGTATTTGGCCCTATTGATCGCATTGTCAGGATCGATATGCGGCAACAGGCTCTGGAAGTTCCGCCACAGGACATCATTACCCGCGACAACGTCACCCTCAAAGTCAACGCAGTAGTGTATTGGCGCGTCATGGATTCCCGCCGCGCCGTTGTCGAAGTGCAAAACTATTACTGGCAAACGCAACAGTTTGCGCAAACCACTCTGCGGTCCGTACTGGGCGAAGTTGATCTGGACGAATTGCTGGCCCATCGCGATAAGCTCAATGCCCGCATTCAAAGCATTCTCGATCAGCACACCTCGCCCTACGGTGTAAAAGTGGCCAACGTGGAAGTCAAGCAAGTCGACCTGCCCGAATCGATGCTTCGCGCTATGGCCAAGCAGGCAGAAGCCGAACGCGAAAAGCGCGCCAAGATCATCCATGCCGAAGGCGAGTTCTCGGCGTCCCAGAGGCTGGCTGATGCCGCCCACGTGCTTTCCACCGAGCCAATGACGCTGCAACTTCGCTATCTACAGACCTTGACCGAAATCGGCGTGGAAAAGAACACCACCATCGTCTTCCCATTGCCCTTGGACATTCTTGCCTCCCTGACCAAGGCTTTAAACACGATCGGCGGAACCTCCGGGGCAAAACAGGGTTAATAAAGAGCAAATAGTTGTAGGAGTCATCAGATGGCAGAAGCACGGGAGCTTAAGGACGATGCCGAGATTACTCTAGGCACAGGCAAACTGCTTGGTATTTTCTTCGGACTTGCGGCCATCTGCGCCGTGTTTTTCACCATGGGATATATGCTTGGCCGCAGCAGCGCGGCTGGCGCAAAGACTGAAATTGTTTCCGCTGTCCCTAGTGGCAGCCCGGCCAACAAACCTTCGGCGGCCAACAACAAGCCCGCGAATGTTGTTGCTCAGAACTGTCCTGATTCCTCGGCCAATTGCCAGTCAACTCCGGCAACCACCTCGGATCCCACGAATGTCCAGGCCAGTACTGGTAATCAGCCCCAAGCCGCAAATACAACCAATACCGCCGCTCCTGCGGCTTCTACTCCTACCAGCGTTCCCAGTCCAGAGGTCAAGAATGTTTCAGCTGGTTCCTCGTATATTGTCCAGGTAGCGGCAGTATCCAAGCAGGAAGATGCCGAATTTCTGGTGGCTGCCTTGCGCAAGAAGCAATATCCAGTCTTCCTCTCCGCAGGCGGGAGCGACACATATTTTCGCGTGCAGGTCGGTCCTTTTACCGATGCCAAAGAAGCAGAGGCTACACGTGCCCGCCTGGCTGGCGAAGGCTACAACCCGATCATAAAGAAATAACGGACCCGTGTTCCCCAAAATTCGCGCCACAATCTTGAAGATTCCCCGCGGCAAGGTATCAACCTATGGTGCGATTGCCCGCGCTGCCGGCTATCCTGGGGCCGCTCGCCAGGTGGTCTGGGCCCTCAATCATTCCCATGGACTGCCTTGGCATAGGGTAGTGGCGGCCGGTGGACGTATCGCCTTGCCGGGCGAGTCGGGAATGGAGCAACGTTTCCGACTGCAAGCAGAAGGCGTGCTTTTCAGCGGCTCCCGCGTAAGGATGTCAGAGTGTGAATTCAAGTTCTCTCGCGCCCCTGGCAAAAAGCGGGTATCAACATCGAGGAAGCGAAAGT
This sequence comes from Candidatus Angelobacter sp., assembly GCA_035939495.1. GTDB lineage: Bacteria > Acidobacteriota > Terriglobia > Terriglobales > Acidobacteriaceae > Angelobacter. Next base: position 200,559 of record DASZFU010000120.1, read on the forward strand.
AAGGGAGCACTCAGCCGTCGGCACTCGGCATTCAGCCCGCTCGGCATTTTGGGTTAAAGGGAAAAACAGTCTCGTGGGCATGGTTAGATGTCCATGGTAAGTGATGACCTGCTCTAACCATGCCCACGAACACCCCATCTCTTCAGCCCAAAATGTATGCGGGCTGAATGCTGATTACTGACTGCTGATTGCTAACTAATTCCCGAGTGCCCCGAAACAACTCTTTGGCCTGTATTGCCTTCCAAGATACAGGGGTCCGTCTAACTTGGGACTTTGCTGTTTCCCAGCATTACGAGGGGGTCTATCATGAGTGCGCAGCCAAAGATGGAAACGATGGCGAAAATTCCTCCAGAAATTAATACCAAACTTCGGTCCCTGGCCCATGATTTGAGCAACTCCATTGAGACCATCATGCAAGCCTCTTATTTGTTGGGACAGATGAAGCTTGATGGAGACAGCAAGCGGTGGGCTGACATGGTGGACCAGGCAGGCCGTGATGCCGCCAAAATCAACCGCGAGATTCGGGAAATCCTGCGCGCCAATTCCTGACCGGGAGGGATCTCTTTTCCTAGAAGCGTCCTTGCCGGATTCCCCCAATTTTGTTCCAGAACTCTAGCTCGCCCTGCCAGTGATCCTGCCACCATTTTGTATAACCATGCGGATGGTGCCCTTTCCTACGGTAATCCAATATGCTTCTGATGATGCGGGTGGCGTCGCTTTCCTCGAGGTTGGGATATTTGATGGCAAAATGAGCGCGCAAAGACGTGGGATCGGCATGGCCGAAATCCACTTTGGACCCGATATCCAGAGGCAGAATCTCATTAAGACCATACATAGCGCTGCGGATGCCCCCTAATTGTTCGTAGGCGATGATGTCATCCGACAGATGTGTGGTTACTTTGTCCAGCTTTCCTGTCTCCAGCTTCTTCGCGGTTGCCAGGGCTTTCGCTGACCCTCCGATGACTTCTAAGCCGGAATCTGATCCTGATCCCTTGAGTTTCAATCCTACAGCGGTATCGTCTTCCAAATATCTTTTGTTTTGATTTGTTATAAATTCAAGGTTGTCTCGAATAGACTTATCCAGGAAATGACCGGCGGCCGGTTGCTCGCCTTGATAACCGATCTCCTGGCCAATGCCATATACAAAGTAATCGGCTGTTAGATTGATTGTCTCTTCCGCTCCCCAATCCTTTTCTTTTGGCTGGGTATATTGATGATTGACTAACTTGCATTTCTGCGCTTTTATCAATGTTACCACCAGCCTCTCGCCTTGTTTCTTGATGTCGACCCCAGACTCTTTGTGCACCGTCTTGTACAAGGGTATTGTTCCCAACGAATATCGCGTGCCTTTCAGATATTGGGGAAGAGTGCTGCGGATGACCCAATACACGGTCCACCTGCCAATGCTGGCAGCAGCGACCGCATCAATGGCCGCGTTAGGCCCCTGCACTACAACCACAGGAGTTCCGTCGTGGGAAACCACGTTTCCAGGATTTAGCTTGTATGCGGGGACCACGTCCCGAATAAACTTATCCATGTCCATGACCCGCTCTTTGACAAGTGGGACGTTCTCCTGTGTGGCCGTCGTTTTCGAGTGAGGTCCTGCGCCTGTTGCCACAACCACCTTCTTCGCGCGTTGCGTGCGCTCCTTCCCACTGGTCGTATCTCTCCAGCGGATCACAAAAAGATTCTTCCCGCTTTCTTCCCGAGAAATGCTCAATACCGCGCCTTTGAACCGGTGTTTCTTGGGGATAGCCTCCTCAATAATTGTCTTCGTCCGTTCCGCAAACTCTGTCCTCTTGACAAAGGTTTCGCTGTAGTCTGGGACTCCTTCACTGGGATAGTTGATCTGTTGCGTGGCGTGGTTGACGAAATCAATGCCTTGGCCGCGCCGGCCAGACCATGGATCGTCTCCGCCAATTAAGAGCGTGCCGGAGTGATCGTAGGCGGTGCCGAGAGTATCGATGTAATATGCGGCAGCGCTTCCCGCGCCGATAATAGCCAAGTTGAATATTCCAAGATCAAACTCTTCGCCCCAAAGATTGATTCTGGTTTCCAGGTCTTTGAGCTTGTATCCAAGTTCATCGAGATCCTGGCTTAGCTTCTCCCATGGGTCGGAAAAACGGCGATTCACTTTGACTGCCTGAAAATACAAAAGACCCACAAGCTGATCGTTACCTACGTCAATCGTTCCGTGGTAGAAAGCGCTGTTCTGCAGGATTTTCAGGCAAGTCGTGAGTTGCATTCGTCCGAGTGGTTTGTCTTGGGCTTTATCGATCTCCGCCATCCTATTGAGCAGATCTTCTTCAGTCTGATCGCCTTTCAACTTATATCTGCATTGCACCACCCCTGCATGCGCGGGAGATGCCAGCCGGGGTTGCGCAACACGATCCTGCACCGATCCTGCCGATGGCTTGCCTGTTGAAGTTGCGGATCGGCTCAACGTCGCTGTTTTTGAAGGTGTTATGCGTGGCGTCTTGCCGGGAGTTTGCTTGGACTGAAGATTCGTAGTCGCAGCTTGCGGGCGGTAAACCGGAGGCGCAGGACGTGTTTCCAACCTGAAATCGCCAGCGATTTTTGGCTGCACGTGCGCAGCATGAATTGGTTGCGGGCGATACACTGGCGGGGCAGGACGCCTCTCTAAGCCCAGGTTCCCCGCAGCTTTTCTTTGCACATTCACGCGAGTCTGTTGTGGCCGGAATACAGGGGGTGCAGGGCGTGTTTCCAACTTGGAAGAGTTCGCGGGTTTCCGTTGCGTCACCTGATGGCTACTTTGGGGCCGGTAAACCGGTGGCGTTGTAGCGCGCTGTGAGGTTGAACTCGTTGAATTTGGCTTGTAAACGGGCGGAGCTTTAGGTGGCACAGAAGAAATCCTGCGTTGCTAAATTAAGCTTTACCAACCGATTTGAGTCATCCCCGATGCATGGCCGCCCTCATGCCCATGCGGTCGGCCTCGGCTTCGAGGGCGTGGTCTTGAACCACTGCGGTGCCGTTTCCAAACGGGTTGCGGACTCGTCCGGCGCGTTGCTGGAGAACGTGGGTCAATTCGTGGCCGAGTAGTTGCTGTCCTTGAAGGCTGTGGGGGTTGTAATGGCCAGGGGCGAAGTGAATGTCGGATCCCCAGGTAAAGGCAATTGCGCCGATGCCGGCCACTTCCGAACCAACGTGGATGCGGACATCGGAAAAATCTCCGCCCAGGGCAGATTCCATCTTGGTCTGAACTTCTTTGGGCAAGGCCCAACCGCCGGATCTGCGCTGAAGATTCACTTCGAAGGCTTCGACTCCGGCAGGCATGTTGGGTTGCACGCCGCCCTTCGCTTGTATCGTTCTCATACGCTGGATCGAGCCGGGCAGCAGGGTACCCTGAATCGCTACCACAGGCCGCAGTATGGCTACAGGCGCAGGTTGATGGACCATTTTGGGTTGCACCGGCTTTGCAGGCCAAACGAATTGGTTAGAAGCCGTTGGCTTCTTGTTACTTTGATTCATAACGAATCCCCAAATTTCGAAAGACGGAAAAATGCACAATGATTTTAGACCAAATAAAAATAAGATCAAGAACTAATAAAGAGGGGCATCAGGTTACGTAACATACTCGATTCCTCAGGGCCTTCCAAATCATGTAATATCCAAAAACAACCAGTATGGCGGCATTCGGGTGGCAAAGAGAAAAATCGGTCGAGGAATGGCTTTTTAGCGAAGCCTACCGGTTTGATTTCTTCCAGGCCGTTCGTTTGTTGGAGCTGATCTTTCCCGACTGCGCTCCTGTTGGGGAAGGCCCGGAACCTGAAAAGGAGCCTGTCCGTTTCAGCGCTCGCGTGGGTTTCGATTTTCCCGCCGGCGAGGTCCACGATTTGCTGCCCTCAACGGATGGCGGTCCGCCCTGCATGGTGACCAACTTTTTGGGGCTGGCTGGCGCTACCGGCCCGTTGCCTGTGCCACTGGCGGAACTGATGCTGGAAAGAATCCGCCAAAAAGATACCGGGCTCCGCGATTTTCTCGACATCTTCAATCATCGCCTCGTGTCATTGATGTACCGCGTGCGCAAGGTGCATCGGGTCACCTTGTCTTCGCAGTCCCCTGAGCAAGGACCGATGGCGAATTACCTGTTCGCTTTCTTGGGACTGGGGATCAGCGGTCTGCGCAACCGCATGGGCAAAGTCTCTGACCGCGTGCTGCTTCCTTATGCCGGCCTGCTCAACCAGCAGCCGCGCTCCATGATCGGCATGGAGCTTCTGCTCTCCGATCACTTTCGCTCGCCGGTTAAAGTCGAGCAGTTTTCAGGCGTCTGGCGCAACATCGAGCCGGATCAATGGAGCAGCCTCGGAAGACTGGGAAAGAACCAGGTTCTGGGACAAAGTATCGTTCTGGGAAAGCGCATATGGGACCAGCAGGGCCGTTTTCTGGTCATCGTTGGACCGCTCCCGCTGCAGCAGTTTCTCGACTTCTTGCCCGACGGTACCGCTTACAATCCTCTTTGTGCGCTAGCTCGTTTTTATGCCGGTCCGGAATTCGAATTTCGAGTCCGGTTGAAGATCCAGGCAGCCGAGATTCCAGAGCTGCGCCTGGGAAAATCCAAACTGGGCTGGACGACATGGCTGAAAACGCGTCCCGTAAAACGCGACTCTCAGGTAGAGCTTTCATCAGAAGCACTCAGCACTCAGCAATCAGCACTCAGTCTAAAAAGAGAACAGCTAGCAGCCAGAAGCTAGGAGCCGGAAGCTCTTATGTCATCGCCAACATTCGTTCAGGGCACGCGGGCATTTACGCTAACCACGCCGCTCGGCGCGGATAAATTCATTCTGAAGAGCTTTCAGGGGGAAGAACGCATCTCAAGCCTGTTTCATTACCACCTGGAGTTGCTCTCGCAAGATGATTCGATTGACTTCACGCAGATCGTCGGAAAAAACATAACGATCACCATTGAACTGCCCGGCGCCAGCGACAAACAATATGTCAACGGAGTGGTTGGGCGTTTTTCGCAGGCGGGCAAGTCTTCACGTTTCACCACGTATTTTGCCGAGGTTTATCCCTGGTTCTGGCTCCTGACCATGAACGCCAGCCACCAGATATTTCAAAACAAGAGCGCCGTCGACATTATCAAGCAAGTTTTTTCCGACCTGGGCTTCACCGACTTCAAAGATTCAACCACGAAGACCTATAGCACGCGGGAATTCTGCGTGCAGTACGGCGAGACCGCATTTGATTTTGTCTCGCGCCTCATGGAAAGCGAAGGCATCTGCTACTTCTTCGATCACAGCAGCTCCACGCACACCATGGTGCTTGCGGACGATTCCAGCGCGTGGCTCACTCTGCCTGGCCTGACGACGGTGCAGGCATCGGCTTCGGGGCGCTCCTGGGAAACTGCGGACGCCGTGCTCGAGTGCCAGGTGGAACAGCAGGTGGTCGTGGGCCAGTTCAAGTCCGATGACTACAACTTCACCACGCCTTCTACCGACTTGCTGGCCACCGCCAGCGGCAGCGATACCAGTCGCTCGATCTACGCGTTTCCGGGAGAGTACTTGACGGCCAGCGATGGCGAAACAGTCACCAGCTTGCGGCTCGACGCTTTACAGGCTCCCGGCAAGATACTCAAAGGTTCCAGCATGTGCCGCGCGTTTCACGCGGGAGCGAAGTTCACGCTGGCGAACCACTATCGCTCGGATACGAATACCGATTACGTGTTGAGTTCTATCACGCATCAGGGCGATCAGGAGCAGTATTCCAACGCGTTTGAGGCTTTTCCGGTGGCGACTGTTTTTCATCCATTGCAGGTCACGCCTAAGCCCAAGATTGTCGGCTCCCAAACTGCGCTCGTCGTGGGAAAATCCGGTGAAGAGATCTGGACCGACCAGTACGGCCGCATCAAGTGCAAGTTTTATTGGGACCAGAGCAGCGCCAGTGACGAGACCAGCTCCTGCTGGATTCGCGTGGCCCAGGGCTGGGCGGGAAAAGCCTGGGGATCGATCTTTGTTCCGCGCATCGGCCAGGAGGTTGTGGTCAGTTTTTTGGAAGGGAATCCCGACCGTCCGCTGGTCACGGGCTGTGTCTTCAACGCCACGCAGACTGTTCCTTACACGTTGCCCGATGAGCAGACCAAGAGCACCGTCAAAACGAATTCTTCCAAAGGAGGCTCGGGATTTAACGAACTCCGGTTCGAAGACAAGGCCGGTTCGGAAGAGATTTTTATTCAGGCGCAAAAAGATATGAACGTGACCATCCTGAATGATCTTACTACCACGGTCACGAACAACCGCACTACGACCGTCTCAAAAAAAGATGACAGCCTGATTGTCGACCAGGGAAATCGTTCGATCAAAGTGAACACCGGAAACGAGACGCATGAGGTCAAGGGCACCCGGGACCTGACCATTACTGGAAACGAGACCCACACCAATAAAGCCGACTTCACGCAAAATGTAAGCGGAAATTTCACGCTGAAGGTCTCTGGAAATTTGAGTATCGATGTCTCTGGCTCCATCACCATCAAATCGGGAACATCGTTCGATATTCAGGCCGGCACGGCTTTGAGCAACAAGGCGGGAACCGCGCTGAGCAATAAGGCGGGCACTTCGCTGGCCAATGAAGCTGGAACTTCATTGTCGAACAAGGCAGGAACCTCTATGAGTAATGAGGCCAATATCTCCATCACCAGCAAGGCCAATGCTTCTCATGACGTTGAAAGCAGCGGAATCCTTACACTGAAAGGTTCGCTGGTGAAAATCAATTAGCCCATGCCAACAAACGAAGAAATCTCGGAGCTTCATCCCAACGGGCAGGTTCGGGAGAAGTGCATGCTCAAGGAAGGCAAGCTTGATGGCCTGGTCTCCTCCTATTCGCCTGCGGGCGAGCTTGTGCATACTGCTAATTTTGCCGAGGGCACAATGACCGGCGAGGCGGTCACTTACAGTCCCGATGGCTCACTCGCCCAAAAGGCGAACTTCAAAGATGGCAAGCTGGAAGGCGAGTTGGTCACGTTTGTGTCCGGCAAGCCTAATATGAAGGCCCAATATAAAGATGGAAAGCAGGAAGGTGAGACGCTCTTTTTCAGTCCTGCCGGGGAGTTGATTGGCAAATCCCTCTATAAAAGCGGCAAGCTGAACGGGACAACAACCTGGTTTGGCGAAAAAGGCCAGGTGAGCAGGACGTCGTTATATGTCAATGGGCTCTTGAATGGTGAAACCCTGGAATATTTTCCCAACGGCAAGATAAGAATGAGTTCGACATACAAGGACGATCTGCTGCATGGCGAGGTAAAGACTTTTACCGAAGACGGAAAACTGAAACAGACCATGCGCTACCAGGAAGGCAAGCCGGTTGGGGCGGCGCCGCCCGCTGCCGCTAAATTGAAACGATAGCAGGTTTTTTTAACCACGAATTGACGCAAATCAACACGAATAGAACCAAACGACTAAAAGCTAAGTACTAACGGCTAATTCCCAATTCGTGTTCATTCGCGCAAATTCGCGGCTAAATGCTTTTGAGATTTCAGGAGTCGAAACATGTCGATTCAAGTTTGCATGGGCGCAATGATGCAGTGCAGTTTTGGCGCTGCGCCGAGCAGTCTGGTTGTGTTGCCTACCAATTGCGTCATGACGGGAGGCCCACCGGCAGCCACCATTATGGATTACGCTCCGATCGTGAATATCCCTCCGTTTGGCGTGTGCAATTCGCCATCGAATCCGACCGTAGCTGCTGCAACAGCGGCAGCCTTGGGCGTGCTGACACCGATGCCTTGTGTCCCGGTGACTCCTGCTCCTTGGGCTCCTGGAGCCCCTACAGTGCTGATCGGCAATATGCCTGCGCTTACCAATTCGTCAAAGCTGATGTGTACGTGGGGTGGGGTGATCCAGATTACCAGCCCAGGCGAATTTACGGTGATGGACCCGTAATGCCCTGGAATAGACCCGCGAGCATGGTAGCCTGAAGGAAACCAGAGATCACAAGTCAAGAAACGATGAGTTACGATTTTTCATTCAGCGCCAAATCTGTAATCCTGATTATCGTCGGCTGCGTTGCTATTGGCGTATTGCTATTTGTCGCAGGCTTTATTATCGGTCTCGATAAAGGACAGAGCCTTCCGGCTACCGAGACCAACCTCTCCCGGCAGAATCAATCGGAGCCAAAGACTCGATCAGAAAAAGATTCCACAGCTTCTTCCCCGGAGAGTTCCGCTGTGCCCAAACCAGAGCAACATTCAGGCGCAGAGGCAGAAAAACCAGCTACCGAAAAGAGTCCGGCTTCCGAAAAGAGCAAAGAAACTCAGGCTGCCCCCGAAGCTCCGCAGGCAGCAAAGGCTTCGAAGGAGGGAGGGGCGAAAGCAGAGGCAAAAGCTGAAGGAAAAGATCAGGATAAAGAAAAAGCTGAATTCTCCCTGCAACTTGGAGCTTTCCAAACCGAAGAAAATGCTCTCAAGCTCCGAGACGTCTTCAAAGCCAAGGGCTACTCGGTGTTCCTATTCAGGGTGCTGGATGGCGATGGGCATTTATGGCACACCGTGCGCATGGGCCATTATGGCGACATGAAAGAAGCCAATCTAGCCGCAGAGAAAATAACCACCAAAGAACAAGTTTCAGCCTGGGTGCGGCCGGCCAACGCGTTTTAGCTCACCTTAATACAGACAATCCGCCATCCACAATGAGTATCTGCCCGGTAATGTAGCTGGCTTCACCTGAGAGCAGAAAGACAGTTGCGTATGCGACTTCCCAGGCCGTGCCTTGGCGGCCGAGCGGAACCGCCGTCTGTGCGCGTGACGGCCGTCCACGGCTTGCGGCGCGACCGAGCGGTGTGTCGATCAAGCCCGGCGCGACGACATTCGCTCTCACCCCACGGCGCGAGCCCTCGAACGCGACATGCCTGCAAAGCCCGCCCAGGCCTGCTTTCGATGCATCGTAAGCGGGCACATTGGTTCCGGGCCGGATGCCGGCGACCGAACTTATAAATACCATCGAGCCTCCGGCTTCGAGCCGAGGTAGCGCAGCTTGTGCAACAAGAAAATGCGCACGCAAGTTGATTGCAAATACCTGGTCCCATTGCTCAGCGCTGGTCGCGGCCAAGCCGCGGCCAAGGCCAATACCGACATTGAGCACCACGCCATCGAGTCCTTTGAGATCGCGGATAGCGTCCATTACCAGGCGCTCACAATCCTGTTCGCGAGCCACGTCAGCAACGATCACGGTAGCAACGCCGCCTTCTTGCACGACCCGATCGCGTGTTTGCAGTACCGCGGACTCGTCTTTATCGGCGCATGCCACTGCCGCACCTTCGCGTGCGCACAACAAGGCAATTGCACGGCCGTTGCCCAGCGGCGGATCGGGCTCGTCGCTCGCCTGTGATCCTGCCCCAACCACCAAAATACGCGCACCCTGCAATCGCCTGCGACCGGGGGCTGTTCCACACGCTTCTGCGGGCGTCCAAATTGTCGACGTATCGCGGGCTGCAACGGCTTGGTAGGGCTGTTTAGGTTCGCTGGCCATAGTTTTATTTACGTGCAATGGGGCGGTTTACCTGCAAAAGCTAAAAGATAAGACAAAAGATAGCCCGGAGTTCACGAATCTTGACTGAATTTCTTGAAACTTGATTATGATGATTTCCTGGATAGAGTACACTTTTCTTAACAAATTTGGGCTCCGTTTGGAGATCCTATGAAACGCATTCTTTTGGCCGGTCTGCTTCTTGCTCTCTGCGGGATGGTAGGATGCGTCCACTACCCTTCCGGTCCCGCTACCAACTCGTACTACACCAGTTATTACAACACTTACGATCCTTACCGGCAGTGCTATTACCATTGCTGCGACTATCGACGAGGCGGCGGCTATGGTTATGGACATGGTGGCGGCCATGAGCATCATGATGGTGGCCATGAGCATCATCGGGGTGGAGGCGGTGGTAAAAACGGTGGTGGCGGCGGTAATGGCGGTGGCAATCACGGAGGTGGCGGTGGTAGTCACAGTCGTGGAGGTAGTCATAGCGGCGGTGCCCACAGTGGTGGTGGCAGTCACAGTAGTAGCGGCCATCACAGTGGAAGCAAGAAATAATCTCTACCTGTGGCGCATGCGCTTGTCATTCTTGAACACTGGTAGGGACCTAAAATCTGTCGACTCTAAATGGTTTCGGCATGAGTAAACTTCCTGCGGCTTCGCGGTCTCGCTTCAAGGTGTTCATTCCCGCTTCATTCGCTTGGCTTGCGCCTGTTGCAAAAGCGTGACAATGTCCTTCTTATCCCGCCCCCACCACAATGCCGTGTGGCCATTTTTATCCGCCAATCGACCATTAGCTCCATGTGCCAATAAAATACGTGCACTTTCTACATCGCCGCTCAAGGATGCTTCCATTAACGGGCTCATGCCACCATTGTCCTGAGCATCGACTTCAGCGCCTGCATTGAGGAGTAGTGCAACAATTGCGGCGCGTCCATTTTCAGTAAGGGCGAGCAGCAAAGGCATAGCTTTTCTGGCCTTCTCGTTTACCTGGGCTCCCGCCTGGAGGAGAATCCGAACAACCTCAGCATGACCGAAGCGCGCAGCGAAGGCGAGTGGGGTGATGCCCTGCCCTTTGCCAGTTTCCATGACCTCGTCAATGCCCGCCAGCACGACGTCCTCGCTTACTAACATTCCCAACTCTCTGGGGCGCAGGTTGTCTGTGATGTTCGGGTCGGCTCCTGCTGCAAGCAAGAGCTTCACGATGTCCACATGACCCATTTCGGCGGCGATGACCAACGCAGTATGTCCGGCCCGGTCAGTCGCATTTAGCGATGCGCCGCCTTTGATGAAATTCCTGAAGCCGGCAACGTCGCCATCCCGCGCGGCAACGAGGAACTCTTCCGGAGCGAAGCGGACCGAGCCTTCTCTGGCGCCCGCCTGCTTCAACAGATCAGATACCTCCAGATGATTGTTCAAGTGCGCCCAATTGAGCGCGGTCCAGCCGTACTCATCCTCTGCCCCGAGATCGGGCTTTACCCGCAGCAGGCTTTGGACGACCTTAGCATCGGCCATAAGAGCAACCATCATTAATGCTGTTTGCCCCCCGCTGGTTGTCGCATTAACGTCGGCGCCTGAACGAAGCAGGAGATCAACACTCTCTTTGGAAGAAGTGAGAGCCGCAAGCATTAATGCGGTAACGTTGCGTCGATCCAAGGCATTGACGTTTGAACCGGCAGCCAGCAACACTTCTAACATTCGAACACTTCCTCGTGACGCCGCCGCCATGAGCACGGTCTGCCTTGCTGGTCCTGATGCTGAGTTTGGACTCGCACCCTTCTTCAGCAGAGCGCGGACATCTTCAACATTGCCATGCCATGCTGCATTGAATAGTTGCTGGTCAAGTCCCTGGACCGCCATAGCGGGCGAGATCAGGAAGGTCATGAAAAACAAGATAGCTGTAGTTATTTGTAGCGCCATTTTCCGCCCTATTCGAAATCATCTTTCACATAGACATCGGTACTGTGGCCCTCCGGTTGGGTCAGATGGAGTTGCCCTTTGCTGAGCGTAAAGTAGCCGGTAAGAAGCTTGGTAATTCCCGTCTCGTCAACATAGTTCAACGTAAACGTCTGCTGGGTAGCATCGAACGTTCCTGAAGTCCATCGGAACGGAATTCGCAACTTGCAGATTCCCTCACGCGTGTAAGTATAAGTTGCGTCGGCCATCGCCCCGGTGATCGGGACGCGATTCTGCGGCGATAACTTGGCAACATTCATCTTCCATTGGCCCACAATCGGAGGATCTCCGGGCCTTCCCTTTTGCGTACGGACAAACGGAAGTTCGACGTTTTCAAAGCTCTGGTAAAAGGCATTGTCGCCTTCAAAACGGATCTTCGATATCTGGGGTTTGGCGTCCGGCAGGGTGGTAGCGGCTGGGAGCGTAAGAGTTTCGCCCTCTAAGCGATAGGGCATGTCAACGATAGCACCCGATGCCATCCGTAATGTGCCGTCTTGATTGAATTCCCATAGAGAGCCGATGCCACCTGCCGAGCGGTTCTGCGCCACCCAATGTCCAATGATCTGGGACTTAACTTCGTCACCGGCTGTGTCTGATTGCGTGGTTCCCCGCTGTCGCATACCGGAGCTTTGAAGCACAACCGCAGCCAGCATTACAAGAAACAAGGCGGGCATTAGAACTCTTTGTCCAGATAGTGTTCCACGAGTCATGAGTCCGACATTACCTTGGGTGGAATCCCACATCAAGCGGCAATGCACGTCAGTGCGCTTGGCCGTGGAATGTCGCGTCCGGTTTGGGCCAGAGAAACCCTTCCGTACATGGCTATGGAGCAACATGCGATTCAATTCTTGGTGATAAACTCAGCGGCCATGCTCTCGAAGAGAGAGAGGATTGAAACAGATCGTTTTTGGGACTGTCGAAAGGAGAACCATATGTCGAAACAGAACGAGGACGTTACGTTAGAATACTCGGTCATCTGGTGAAGTGCCAAGTCAGACTTTAAAGCGCCGGCTGATTGGCTCGCACCAACCAGCCGCCACGAATCAAAATTGTGGGTGAGAACTAAGTATCTTTCGAGCAAAAGATCATCGGCTAGGTCTTCGCCAAATCTTTCCTGCGATCGCCCTGAACTCAGCCGCCGCCTCCGAAACCAGCACGCGACGGCTATCGTGAGGCGAAAGCTGTTCCCAACTGCGTTTCGCGAGCACCCAACTACATGCGAGGAAGAACGCGACGAATACGCTCAATCCAACAATCAGCGAGCGGATCGGGCTGACTTTTTTCTCGGGATAATTCCCATCATCCATCACCCGGACAATCGGCAGTTCCTTGGCTTCCTGGACTCGGGCCAGTTCGTATTGCTGGGTGAGGAATTCATAGAGCGTTTCTTGAATCTTGGCGCGCCGGTATAAGTCCAGATAGTGGTAACCAAGCGCCGGCAACGTTCGCATGGAGGGATACGGTCCTCCTCCGGCTCCCGACTGGCTGGCCACACTGGGATCGGTGTAATCACCGACCATTTTTTTCAACTGGCCTTGCAGTTCGGCGACCCTGGCTTTGAGGGCGCGAACGCGGACGTTGTCGTCGGAATAGATTTCCTGGAGTCCTTTGAGTTCCGATTCTGTGAAGATCAGTTCGCCCTGCAATCGGGCCGCGGCATCCATCATGGATTTGCCTTGCTGTTGCACATCCATCATGGAGTGTTTGCTGGAAAACTGGCTCAACTCGAGCGAATCCTGGTCAAGCTCTTTCTTGGCGCTCTTCAGCCGGTCTTCCAGAAACTGGCGTTCACGATGCGCAGCCGAGGTGTTCAGTTCGGCTGCCAGACGATTCATTTCATCGATGTAGGCCCGCACCATTTTCTGTGCCATGTCGCGGTCCCAGTCAGTTACTGACAACGCGATCACGCCGCTCTTCTTGTCTTCTTCGATGTCGGTTGCTTTGTCGAGCCGCTTGCGTGCGTCCTGGTAGTAACGCTTCCCATAATGGGTACGCAGGTCGAATCGATTGATAATGCTGTCGCTCACCGTCCGGCTGCGAAGTATTGCAACATAGAATGCACCAGGGGTCTTGATGGGGAGCATGCCCGCTATGTCGAAACCCAACCCACTACCCGAAGTCCCGCCAGAAGCTTTGTTCAGAAGTCCAGCCATTGCCGCCGTAGTCGAATTCTCTCCAGGTACCAGATGGGCCGTCGACTGGTAGCGCTTCGGGATTACGAAAGCCACGATCGCCGAAACAACAGCCGTCATCCAGACAACATTCCAGAGAAAGCGACGATGCCGCCAGAGTAAGAGCAGGTTCTCGGCAGCGCCGCGAGGCTTCGGCACTAAAGGATCAGGGTCGTGGTGAAACTCAGGCTCATAAGGAGAGGTCGGGGCGTACGCTGGTCCGCTACTTTCCACTACTCAATCTCCAATGAGGCCAATAGGTCAATTGGAAGGAGGCCGTGAAATCGTTCTGCCGGTTTCCATTCGTCAGCAGGGGGAAATTCCACCATTCATATTGTACGAAGCTCGAGAGCGACATGCCCGGATTAAATTTCCATTCAGAATGCAAATAGATATCCCGAAATGCGCCTCCCTTGGCAAAGGCGGGATCGGCAGCCATGTTACGGTAACCCAACTGGATGGTCTTGTCGGAGGCAAACCAGTAGGTGCTTTCTCCACGAAAGGCGACTCCCTGCCGGCCTACGGTGCCGTTGCCAATGATATTCCCCTGGTTGGTGTAGCCATCCTCATAGCGGGTATTCCAATAGAAAAAGCCTCCACCCGTAGTTTGGATCAAGCCGGGAAGATTGGTGTACGAAGCTTCAAAACGGAAGTCCATCTTGGGCAGCTTAGGAAGCTGCGGCATGTAGATGCCGGGATTGTGCGCTGCGCGGCGAGGGTAGCCAATGGGAGAAACCTCATCCTCTACAAAGGAATCGTCATAGAGCGTGAGCCATTTGCGAAAACCGGGAATACGGTAGCTGAAATCGACTGTTGATCGCCGGTCACCGGGATCGTTGTTCCGTCCCACGCCATTGCCCGTGGCCAACAGCGAATTTTTGAAAGTTCCTCCGGTAATCGGAAAGTCCGGACCACCCCACAGCCCGGTCTTGCCTACACCGAATTCAAAATTCTGCGTCGGTCTGAAGTTGATCTTTTGCCCGTTGACCATAGGCTGCTTGTCGAGGCTGCGGCCAATCGAAAAGATGACCGGAGGCCCGGCTGCTTCCTGGGTCGTAACAAAATGTTGTCCAGTGAGCTTGCCAACCCAGAACTCCACGCGATAAGGCCCGAGGAACCCAAGGAAACTTGGAAGTTTTCGCGGCGTAGTCTGATCGACGCGAAACATATAGATCGGTTCCGCATTGTTGCTCCACAAAAAAGGATCTCTTGTTGGCCCAAGCCAAAGCGTTTGTTTGCCAAAGGATATCTGCCAACTCTTCAAGTTGAGCATGACGTAGGTATCGAGCAAACGGAACTGGTTGAAAGCTTGAACTGGAAAGGCAGGCTGCACGAGTGGCTTCAAGTCTGCAAGTTGCAGGGCATCCTGAACCGTTTGGGAAACTCCCGGAGCCGAGGGCGCGTGCTCGAACTCGCCGCGAACATAAAATCCGAGTGGACCAGCCGAGGCGCTGCTGGAAAAGCCGGTGAGGAAGTTCGCGCCGGACTGGAAAGGACGTCCATAGTCATTCACGATGGTCCTGGCAAAATGGTAACCGTCGGTAAGCGGCTTTCCGGAAATTCCGGTCACACGAGCATACAAAGAATCGACGCCAATGTAGTTGGACTCGAGTCCGCCTAGTTCCGTGGCGAACTCTTTGTTAAGGACGGCCAGCAACCGCGAAGCTTCGTCGTCCGATGCATCCTCCATGTACTGAGGCGCTTCCTCCAGGAGACGCGCGCACTCGCGGCGTGTCCAGGGGCGCAAGCCGAGCATTCCACTGGGGATCACCCCAAGACTGGAAAGGCGCTCAAAGGCTGGATAGACCCAGCTATCCATAGAAACGTACGCAGAAGAAATACTGTCGGAGGAGGAACTGCTTCCTGGTTCGCGCGGCGGCGCCTTGTCTTTCACGAACGTTCCGTAGTTCTCTCCGGTCAGGTCGGCTTCCGCGTGGCGCTTATAAACCTGGCGGCCAATCATCCATCCCAAGGCTGCACCCGCCACCACGTCACTGGGAAAATGATCGCGTCCTGTAACCCTGGCAATGCTCACTCCGGTTGCGACGCCGTAAGAAAGTATCTGGGTCAAAGGCCCGGGATACTCATGGGCGATCACGCTAGCAATCGACCACGTCAGGATGGCGTGGCCTGATGGAAATGCAGAATTGCCGATGGTGCCTTTGAAGAACCTTCCTGTGCCGACACCCTCACTAGGGCGCTCCCTGCGGGTTGTCACCTTGAGAACCTCGTCCACCAGGTAGGCATTGAGAGCTGCTTCACCAGCCAGGATTCCCGCTTCCTGCTGATGGTCGTCGGCATGAATCCTTCCAGCGAGCCACAGAGCGCCTGCCCCACCCACAGCCAAACCCAATCCGGCATTCGAAAGATTCCCGGAATTCTTGGCCAACGTGCCAGTCTTGTTAACGCGCGACGAAAGCTCGGCATCGGCGCTGATCAGGCCTGCAGTAAGGCCGATGGCGGGCAGCATCCAATTCAAATCCTCGACGCGAGCCTTAAAGGGCGAGGTCCAGATATCCTTCTGGTCGCGGATAAAGTTCCGGGCGAAACCAACAGGATTGATCGTTGCAGGATAGGATTCGGTACTCGTGGGCTTCTTCTGCTTACGACCGGTCGTGGTCTTCTTTTGGTCTTTGCCGGTTTGATTGCCAGGGCTTTGTCCGTAGGCGCCGGCCGGCAGGATGACAAGAAGCATGGCCACGACGATGGTTTGTTTTCTAGCGTGCGTGAGGGTCACCCAGGGTCTCCTTAGAAGCTAATCGCCACGCGGGCGGCAACGGCCAGGCCGGAAAGAACTTGTGAAATTTCGGCAAACTGCTTCAGCTTGTCTCCCGAGGCGATCTTCTCGGGAACATAAACCGTATCACCCGGCTGCAAAACAGTGTTGAGGGCGTTTCCAGTCCACCACTGCCCGGAACTTTTGCCCACCACTGCGCCATTCGCTCGAACCACGAAGATCTCTTTTTTGTTGGCAAATCCTGTTGGCCCACCGGCTTGACGCAGATACCAGCTTGCATGCCGGCCGGGTGCGAACGTGATTGCCGTGGGGCTATAAACCTGCCCCGCAACCAACACAAAGTTGGGCTTCTTGGGAATAATGAGCGAGTCCGCAGGACGCACTTCGATATCGGCAATGGTGTTCTCCCACTTCTCGATATCGGGAGAAACGTGGATCAGGAGCCGTCCGTTGGGCTGAATCTGTTTGAGCTTGTCGATCAGTTGCTGCCTCTGGCGGGCTACGGAGACCGGCTCCGGCCTTCCGGTGGGGTCGCTCGCAAAAGCCTGGCTCTGGAGCTTGTTAATCAATTCGTCGCGGTTCTTGGAAGAAAGCTCCCTTACCTGAGCGCGCTCCAAAATTGCTCCGTAAGGATAGGCTTCGGGTAAAAATCCGCCTGCACGTTTCAAGACAGAGCTAAGCCGCTCCCCTTGTTGAATTCCATATCGTCCCGGATGCAGGACTTCGCCGGAAACAGTGATTGCGCCGCCAATATTGTTCCACCCACCGAGCTGGCGTATGGCCAGGCTGTCGCCAGGTTTCAGAAGAACATCGGTATCGAGTTCGCCGGCGGCAGCCCGGCCTATAGGAATCTCGCGATGTTCCAACTCAACCCGCTCGCCATTGACGATGGCATAGCTGGAAAGATCGGCGGAAGCTACATAGGCGCTGCGCTTGAACCCGCCAGCCATGCGCAACAGGCCGGCAGCCGTCATGTTTTCGGAAAGAGGATATTCTCCAGGACGAAGCACCTCGCCGAAGATGGAAACCTTGGGAGCATCGGCCTCATACCGTCCGAAAATGCGCACTGTATCAAAAGGCTGAAGAGCCGGCCCAGGCTCGTTTCTCTCCAAAACGTCACGAATGTTGAAGCTGACGACTATGGGGCGGTAGTCGGGAGGCGTGAGATGAATGATCTCGGCACGGTCCGCCGGTTCCGGCAACAAATCATGGAACGAGCCGATCAAATCCGAAACTTTGATGCCCTCTTTATACGGGTACTTGCCGGGACGATATACGTGACCCTGGAGATAAACCGTGCGATCGCTATAGGGCAGGATCGGCGCGATGGTGATGCGGTCGCCATCTTTAATTGGAAGCTTGGTGAAGACTGCTTCCATTGCATGAATGTCGCCGCTCTGCGGCAAATTCACGTCGAGCATGACTTTGCGTTCGTGCGCCTGGACCCGTTCAACCTTGATCTTGCTGGTCTCACCAGTCACCAGCACTCCACCAGCCAGGTCCAACGCCTGATCCAGCGTTTGTTCTTGATAGAGCTCATAGATCGCAGGGCGGCGTACCATACCGGCTACAGTGACCTGCGAGCCAGCCGGAGGAACGAGGATGCTGTCGCCGGATTCAATACGGCCCACGGATGAAGTCACGCCTTTGAGCATCAGCTCGTAGAGATCGATCTGTTCGACCAGCTTCTGCCCGCGAAAATGTTTCACCAGGCGCATGGAGCCGGTGTCGGTCGGCCCGCCCGCAGCCAGCAAAGCACTGAGCGCTGTAGAGAGTGCGCTGATGTCATAAGCGCCGGGGCTTTTTACGTCGCCGACTACATAAACGCGCACCGAGCGCAGTCTGCCCAGGCTCACATCCACGGCAACGTTCTTAAACTGCCTGGCCAGCGCGTTCTTGATCATCACCTGGGCGTCACCGAGAGTACGTCCGGCAACCAGGACTGATCCGGCTTCCGGCAGGACCACGCGCCCTTCACGATCCACATTGACTTGTAATCTTTGCGAAGCGCTACCCCAATACTCGATCACCAACTGGTCGCCTGGACCGAGAATGTAATCGGACCCCACCGGCACATCGAGAGCGGTTTTATCTGTAGTAGCAGTGCTGTTGCGGAACAGCGCTGCGCCGAAACGCTCCAGCTTCGAGGGATCGGTAATGCTTTGGGTTTGGGTATACAGCTCTTTCAGCACAGGAAGGTTGCGATATGGATCGATCTTTTGTGCTTTGTCTTTTTCTGTTCGCGGATTTCTGTTTTCTGTTTCGGGAGTGCCGGGCTTTTTCTCACCCTGCGGCGCTCCTGTCGGGGGCAGATTACGATTGGTCGGTTGGCCTTGTCTTTGGCCGGCCGCGGATGGCTGACCGGCGGGTTGCTGCTCCTGTGCTCCAAAGCCCCTTTGCTTTAATTCATCGCTGATCGCCAGCCGCACGCGATCATCCGAACGGATCTGAGAGAAGAGCCGGTCGTCGGTGATTTCAGCTTCGGTAATGGTGTAGCCACGCTCCTCAGCCTTGCTGACGATCTCGGCCTTGGCTTCAGCCAGCAGGTCGGGATTATCTTGCAGTATCTGAATGATCTCGTCGGCGGAAAGCGGGCCGTTGTCGGCGGGAGGCTGTTCCTGGGATTGCTGCGGAGATGTTTGCTGTTGTTGCGGATAGGCTTGCATCTCCTGGGGCTGCTGCGCCTGTATGAATCCTGCGAAAAGGAAAATAAAAATAAGACCTATGAAAATTGATGAACTCTGGTAGACACAAATACGCGATGCCAAATTTGACGTCCTTGTCATAGAAGAATTTCATCCTGGTGACCCGGCCAAGTCAGCGCGAGCAAAGAAGCTTCTGCAAGGTTCCAGTGGAAGTTCCGAATCATTGTAAACAGCAGCGGATGAAATACAAAATATTCAGAGGCTGAACCTTAACCCCATTCTTCTCTGC
Organism: Candidatus Angelobacter sp.; assembly: GCA_035939495.1. GTDB lineage: Bacteria > Acidobacteriota > Terriglobia > Terriglobales > Acidobacteriaceae > Angelobacter. Next base: position 219,836 of record DASZFU010000120.1, read on the forward strand.
GGTCTCTGCGTACTCTGCGATTGACTATTGGTTCTGATCTTGGTTTTCCTCTGCGGCCTTTGCGCCCTTTGCGATGCACCGGTTTTTGGTTGTGGCTCCGCTCCTGCAAACTCATCCCCAGGCGACGGCATCCCAAATAGACAGAACCCAAAAAACGTCTCCAGGAGGCCCTCAAGATGCAAAGGCATTTTCTCATTACATTATTTATTGTCGCGTTGGCCCTGAGTGTGGCGGGCGCGCAGACTACAGGCGGGAGCACAGGATCGTCCCCCGGCACACAGACGGGAACTCCGTCTACAGCAAATCCGGGCAGCACGCCCGGGACAAGCAGCCTACCGGGACAAGCCGGTACGCCGTCGACGACCTCACCCTCGCAGACGGGAAATCCGTCTGTAACTTCACCTTCACAGACAACCAGTCCATCTGTAACCTCTCCGTCGCAAACGGCAAGCCCTTCAACCACCTCGCCCGGTCAGACAACCTCGCCGAATCAGACTGGAATAACCAGCAACCCGTGTCCACCGGGAACCTCGCCCAGCAGCACCGGGACGTCAACTTCACCGGGCAGCAGCACGGGAAGCCAATCGAGTTCGTCGACCAGCTCTTCGAGTTCGACGAGTCCCTCAAGCAGCAGTTCGGCCACGCCAGGCACAACAACTTCACCCGGCACAACAACCAGTTCAACCAGTCCGTCATCGAGCACAACCGTAACGCCCTGTGTTCCTACTGGGAATTCGCCGAGCAGCACTTCGCCCAGCACGACCTCCCCTGGAACGATGACATCGCCGAGCACCACGACTCCACCCAGTTCCACAACATCTCCAAGCACCACAACACCGGGGACGCCTCCTCTGGGAACCGTTTCTCCGTCAACTCCAACGACAACAACTCCGCCACCAAGTACGACAACTTCGCCAACCACAACCTCCCCAAGCGCGACCTCTCCAAGGCCGCCCCTTGGGTAAAGGACGAAGCCCCCATCCTTCGCGGAGAACGCGAAGGATGGGGGAACCGCTCAAATGCTCGGGCTGCCTGTTAGCCGGGAAGGCGCTCTGAGCCTACCCACAGTTGCGCCAGATCTCTGAGGTTGTCTTTGTAGGTGCGCGTTACCAAGTATTCCTTTCCACCTTTTACACGCAGCCTGTACTCTCCCGTCGGTAAAGGTTGGATCTCCTCCACGGCCGAAATATTCACAATGGCCGAGCGGTGGATGCGAATAAAACCGTAGGGTTTGAGCTTCTGTGCCACGGACGAGAGGGACTCGCGCACCAAATAGGGAGTGCAACGGTGGTGCAACGAAACGTAATTACCTTCGGCTTGCACTGCCAGGATGTCGGCTAAATCCAAGAGTAGGATGCTACCCTTTACCTTGAACGCGATGCGTGGCGCCTGTCGTTTTGCTATCGTCTCCAACTGCCGCAAGGCTCGCATGAGGTTTGCAGCATCAACCCGGATCACCGGAAGCAATGGCGTATCACTATTCTTGGTGGAGCAAATCGTAGCTCCCTCAAGCGAGCCAGCCGAAACGTCCTCATTAGCGTGAGCAGCTTGTTGAACAGATATCTCACGTGCAATGGGCTTCTGATCCTGAATCTCGCGGGCGTTCATGATGGCCCCCCTTGCTCTCTCGTTTCGACTTCCTGCTATCCGAAGTGAGATTGACGAGTGCACTGCTTCTAAATGAAATGCTCCTACAGAACCGGAGCAGCGGCTCCCTCTGACCACCTGCCCAAGGGAACGATTATTCATCACGCTCAGCACCGGGATTCAGCCGGCCCATAGTTACTTCTGCCCGCTGCTTACTGCTGACGGAAAGCTGGATTGCGCGCCGAAATAACACTCGATGGATTCCAACTTTCCGTTCTTGATTCGGAGATACTCCACATTCCGGAACGATTTACCGTTCTTGGTGTGGCACAGATACTTCACAAAAGCATCCTCCGCGCCAGTGGTGATCCGCTCCAGGTCAAAGTGTCCAATGAAATCAACCTGTGTGTCCCAGCATTGCGCTTTGAAAATATTCTTGCTGATGTGATCGTCGCCGGCCGCGCTCGTAAAGGTGAAGTTGTCGGCGAGCAGGGTATTGAACGTGCCCAAATCCTTCTTTTCCCACGCCGCGTACCACTTACGGATGATCTCCTCGTTTGTTAAGTCATGCCCGCCCAATGCGCTGGCTTTTGCCGGTCCCGGCATGGTCACCGCGCCAACCAGCGCGTAGGCTCCCGTTGCGAGCAGATTCCTGCGCGACATTGTGGTCCTTGTCATTGTTCGTTCTCCTTTTCATGGATGTAGCTTGAAACGCTTAGCCCGATCGCGATGCCGGCTTGTTCAAACATACGAACCGGTCGGTATGGAATCAGTCGTAAACTACCTCCGTGGGGGCGATGCGGTCAGGCCCGCTTGTACTTGTCCGGCGGACGAAGAGACCTCAGCCAGCCCACGATATTTCTGATTCCCACGTTCCACACCTTCGGATCCTGAGCATTCTTTGCCAACACTTCGTAGCCTTCGACCATCGCGATCAGAAAGCTCGCAGTCTCTTCCGGAACCAAGTCGCGGCGCACTGTTCCCTGCTTCTGCCCCCTCCGCAAAGCCATGGCAATGCCGTCTTGCCAGGCATGGAAGATTCTCTCCAATCGCTTGCGGAACTGTTCGTCGAGACGAGACATCTCCTGCGCCAAATTTACCAGAGGACAACCGTTCTTTACGTCTTCTGGCCGATGTGGTATCGCCTGTACAAGGCCGATCAAAGTATCGATAGGGTCCTTGTCCTCGCTCCGTTGCAGAGGAAGCATCCACCTGTCACCGGTGAGTTTTGCGACGATCTCTTCGATAATGGCATGTCCCAGGGCCTCCTTGCTTTCGAAGTGGTGGTAGAGCGCTCCCTTGGTGACGTTGGTAGCGGCCAGAATTGTGTCAATCCCGGCATTCTGGAAGCCGTATCTGAAAACCTCCCGAAAAGCCGCTTGCAGCAAGTGTTCCCGCGTGCGCTCAGGATCACGCAACCTTCGCTTCCTGCGCCTCCTGTCATTTAACATACCAACCAGTATGTATGTCAATCATCTGAAAGTCAATTCCAGTTGATCGGCCTGACTTTTGGCTGCTGACGTTCTCGAATTTCATAACCTCTCGCCGGTAATATGTGAAAAGTTGGAGAAACAGCCGCCCTGGCCGTTTTGGGATCGTCCCAGAAAGCTGTTAGTCCGTCACTCGTTTTCGAGCTCTGAAATGTTGGGCTTGTTGTGTCACGTAATCGTTCGTGAACGTGGAACACCACATGCTTCCTCAGTTATCGCTCAGCAAAATTTGTGGAGTCTGTGAGCCGAAAAGAGGAGATATGAATATGCGAAGACAGTTGCGGAGTTTCTGGATCCTGTGCGTTACAACGATGGTTCTGGCTTGCTTGAGTGATGCAGGCGCGCAAGTCAGCTATCAGGTTACCGATTTGGGCACTCTGAACAATGGGAATTTGGGTTGTGCCATGGCCGTCAATAATCAGGGCTGGACGGAGATCATGGATGGGGTCTTGAACCCTGTCAGCAATTCGCTTTTCGCGCCACTTGTATCGGGCCGCGCGGTGTTAAACATCCACGGACTCAAGATCGACCTCGGCACGCTTGGAGGAACCAACAGTTGGATAAACTATGGCGGGCTCAACGATCGCGGGGAGGCGGTCGGTATGGCCGAAACATCTGTTCCAGACCCGGACGGTGAAGACGTTTGCGGCTTTGGCACAAAACTTACGTGT
>DASZFU010000121.1:0-34175 GCA_035939495.1 Candidatus Angelobacter sp.
GAGCCTCCTACAAACCTGTCGCCAGCAAATGCGCTCCTTCGCTTCTTTCGTACATGACTTGGTCTGCTCCCCTCAACCTCACGTTATCGACCTATCAACTACCATGAACAAGTAGTCCTCTGGATACGCTAAACAAATACAAAATACTTTAGAGTAGCGTTCCCATCTAGGGGAAATATCCAATTCTTTTTCTGCAACACAAAGATTTCGCAAGAAAATAGGCCATCTACCGTTCTAGGAATTTGAGAACCTAGTATGAAGAGAATATTAAAAAGCAATGATCCTATGAAATACATTAGGCCCCAAAGCGTATACTAGGTATCCACGGTCCAACGAGTCAACAAGGCATTCATTCTTCATCCGGAGGTGTAGATGAAGCGCAAGATTTGCTCTCTGCTGTTGGTTCTTCTCTGTGGTTTTGCAACAAGTGCCCAAAACAAACCCACAAGCAGCGTAGTGCTGTCCGCCGCCCAGGCAGAGCTCTCGCGTTCGCTCGATCAGCTTCGAAAACAGCCAGTCCCTCCCTACTTCCTCAGCTATGAGATTACCGAAGTGCAGGGAGTCGATGTTGCGGGAACATTCGGGACTTTGAGCCATAGCGGAGAAACCCGGCGGCGCCAGCTTCATATCGACTTGCGGGTCGGCGACTACAGGCTCGACAACACACACCAGGTCAGGGGTGGTGGTGCTTTTCCCAACTTTGCCGACCGTTTCGCCATGGTGGCGGTGCCTATAGAAAATGATCCTGACGCAATTCGCGCGGTTCTATGGTATGAGACCGACAAGCGCTACAAGCGAGCGGTGGAACAGTTGACGACCGCCCGCACCAACAGCCAGGTGAAGGTTGAGCAGGAGGACAAGTCGGCGGACTTTTCCAGGGAGGAACCACAAACCGCCACCGAACCCATCATTCCGGTAGCAGTTGACCGCAAACTCTGGGAAGAAAAAGTGCGCAAGTACACCGCACCCTTCAAGCGTTACGGCGATATTTATGAAGCCGAAGCCTCGCTGTCGGCGAGCCGCGAGACTCGCTGGTTTGTTTCCAGCGATGGTTCGGCGATCCAAACCTCCGGGACCTACTACCGGCTCTTTATCTATGCCTTTACCAAAGCCGAGGATGGCATGGAACTTCCTCGCTATGAATCCTTCTTTTCTTTCACGCCTGAGGGTCTGCCGGACGACGCAAGCATTCTCAAAACGGTCGACAAGATGATCGCAGACCTCAAAGCTTTGAAGGCGGCGCCGGTCGTAGATCCCTACACTGGTCCGGCCATTCTCTCCGGCAGGGCGACCGGCGTATTCTTCCACGAAGTCTTTGGCCACAGGATTGAAGGGCATCGCCAGAAAAACGAGGAGGAAGCACAGACATTCAAGAAGATGGTTGGCCAACCTGTGCTTCCGGACTTTCTGTCAGTCTACTTCGATCCGACTCAACAACGGTATGGCAATACCGACTTAGTTGGGTTCTACAGCTTCGACAACCAGGGTGTCAAAGCGCGGCGGGTCACTGCGGTTGAGAACGGAATATTGAAGAACTTCCTGATGTCGCGCAGCCCTATTGACGGCTTCCCGAGTTCCAACGGACACGGCAGATCCCAGCCCGGTTTCGTACCGGTAGCCCGCCAATCGAACTTGCAGGTGGTGGCGTCCAAATCAGTGTCACGCGACCAGCTCAAGGATATGTTGATCGAGCAGATCAAAAAGCAGAACAAACCTTTTGGACTGCTGTTCGACGATATTCAGGGAGGCTTCACGCTGACCGGACGCACCATACCCAATGCATTCAACGTGCTTCCGGTGATGGTTTACCGAGTCTACCCGGACAAGCGAGAAGAACTGGTTCGAGGTGTGGACCTGATCGGCACTCCGTTGACGGTATTCAGCAAGATTGTCGCGGCTGACGACCAGATAGGCATTTTTAACGGCGTGTGCGGAGCAGAGTCGGGCGGGGTACCCGTGTCGGCCGGCGGGCCCGCTATCCTGGTATCGCAAATCGAAGCCCAGAAAAAACAGAAGTCACAAGAGCGCTCTCCGATACTCGCTGCGCCATTTGAAGACCGATAGGAAGGATTAAGCCATGAAGTGGATGTTCCTTTGCACGTTGTTGCTGGCAGCCTCGGCGCTACAGGCTCAAGATGACGTTGTATTCCGGGCGATGCAGGATGAACTGCAGCGCTCCACCAGGAAACTGAAGCTCGAACAGTTGGACCGTCCCTATTTCATCTCCTACAAAATCATCGATACCGATTCCAAGTCGGCCGCTGCCAGCTTTGGAAGCCTGATCTCCAGTTCCGAATCGCGGTCCCGTTTTTTGACGGTTCAAGTACGGGTGGGCGATTATGCTTTGGATAGCAGCAACTTCCTTTCCCTTCCATCCACTGCGGGAGTAGCGTCCCGGATGTTCGGCGGCGTCATGCAACTGCCGCTGGACGATAACTACGATGAATTGAGGCGGCAGATCTGGCTGGCCACCGACAGTGCGTATAAGAAGGCCTTGGAAGATCTTTCAGGAAAACGCGCCGCCCTCCAAAATAAAAACCGGACTGACAATATTCCCGATTTCAGCAAAGAAAAACCGCTGACCGTTTCCGATTTGCTTCCACGGGCTGAGGTTGACCTGCGAGAAGCCGAGCGCCTGATGCAAAGACTATCGTCCTTGTTTAGGGAGATGCCCTCGGTACAAACTTCGCGCGTGAGCTTCAGCGCCGTCAATACGCTGGAGCGGTTCATCAACAGTGAAGGAACTTCTTACACCCGGCGAAGTCCCCTGATTTCCCTTCAAGCTTCTGCTGCGACCCAGGCCGCCGATGGAATGCCGCTCAACGATTTTGTATCCACGTATGGCCACTCCATGAAGGAACTACTGCCTGAAGCGGCAGTAGCTTCCGGGATTCGCGAGTTAGGGGAGCGCCTAAGCAAGTTGCAAAGCGCTCCCCTTGAGGAACGGTATAACGGACCGGTCCTGTTTCAAGACCAGGCAGCCGCCGAGATCGTGGCCCAGGTCTTGGCACAAAAGCTTCCGGCCTCGCCTTCCATGATTTCGGACAATCCACAGATGGCGCGAGCTATGGCCGCGCGGGAAAACAGTTTTCTCGACAAGATAGAAGCGCGCGTGCTTCCCGAGTTTCTCAGCCTCGTTGACGATCCCACGGCAACGCAGGCCGACGATCACACACTTCTGGCCAGCTACAAAGTAGACGAGGAAGGCACGGCGGCGCGAAAAACACTGGTGGTCGAGAACGGCGTGTTGAAAACCCTGCTGACTTCGCGCGGACCGGTGCGCGGCATCCTGCAAAGCACTGGAAACCTGCGGACCCGCGGCGTGGCCCCCAGTAACCTGTTTTTGGTTCCCCAAAAAGCTTCCTCGCCGGAGGAAATCAAGGCGCAGTTCATCGATCTGATAAAACGCCGTGGTAAACCATATGGCGTTTTAGTTCGTCGCCTTGAAAACCCAACATTCGCCCCGGCTGATCAGATGCAGTTCCTATCGCGGCTTGGGCAGGAGGAAAAAATTGCGCCTGCCCTCTTGGCCTACCGGCTCTATGCGGATGGGCATGAGGAGTTGGTCAGAAACATCAACCTTTCAGTTTCCACCCAAAGTTTCAAGGACATCCTGGCAGTGTCAAACACCAGGATCGTCTATACGGCCCCCTTTTCCGCACAGGGTGGTTCGCCATTTTCGTTTACTCCCGGTTCGGGCTCTCTGCTGGTGTCCTACGTGGTTCCATCCGCGCTGCTGTTTGAAGACGTGAGCGCGCAAAAACCAACAGGAGAAGTTGCCAAGCCTCCAGCCAGCGGCCATCCATTCTTTGCGAAATGAGGAATTTTCAGAATTAGCAATGTTCCTGCGGCCATTTTATTCGTGTTTTTTGACTACATCCATGTAGACGATTTTGAGGATGGGCATTGCACTACAATCGCCCACGAGCCCGCGTTGACTCCTCCATTTTAACGTTTTTTCTCTTTACAGTATCAGTTTCTAATCCTGCATTGCTTGTGAACGAATCTGCAGCTCAGACCTCCGACTTGGACGCTTCTCTTCACGCCATCGACCTTATACGAACAGTGTGTGCTGATCAGGCCCAGGAGGTTATGCCTTTCTTGAATGAAAGCGTGCCCGCAGCCGATCTCGAACAAATCCTGCGGTCATTTCTCAGGAGAATTCTATTGGATGACAGACTCTTACCTTGGTTTAAGCAAGTTAAACTGACAGCGATTGAACGTTCACCCTCGATTTCGGCTGTATCTTTTGAAATCTACCGATGCTGATATTACGTGTCGCAGGGAGCACACGATACTTGTGGAAGAACGATTCTCCAATTGCGCTGGAGGCATGAGCGAAGGCCTATAATATGTTTTCTGTGGGTTTCATTAATTTTTAAGGGCGCACTTGATATATAGAGTTTTATGGCCAACGAAGAACACGACGATATCCTTGATCGATCAGTTGAAGATTTGGACCTTTCATCGCGAGTCATCAGTTGCCTTAAGCGCGACAATATTCGTACTCTACGTGAGTTGATTCAAAAGAGCGAGAAAGACCTCCTCAGAATAAAGAATTGCGGCCGTAAGCACGTCGATGAGATCAATCGTGTCCTTGCTCGTCTCGGGCTCTCTTTAGTAATGAATCCTGATGCTGCCTTTGCTACAGCTTCCTCTGGCTTCACAATCACCTTTGATTCAACGCTCTCACCTGAGCAAATTAAAGGCGCTCTTCATGCTCTGGCTGATTATTACAGGGCGTGTGGCGGCGTAGGTTTTGAGATTGAGTTTGAACTGGAAGATATACTTGTTGCGGAGCTCGTGTATGTCTAGACGGGAAGGTGTAATCAGCCGCCTGTTTGCTCTCGTTCACGCTCTGCTCCCCGAGGATTGGTTTGGTCGTGCCGGAAAGCGTTTTGATCAAACGATTGACGCCATTTCCGAATTTGCAGAAGAAAATGATATTCGGCCGGTAGATTTGGCCCGCGAGGGCGTCGAATTGGTCCGCACGACGCTACACGGAAAAGCCAACAAGGATATGGCAGCAGCGATCAGAGATTTTACCGAAGCGGAACACACCAAAGTAGAGACAGAGCTACAAAAGAGATCGGCTCCTAGCGAAGTTCGCAAGAATGAGGCGGAAGCACGTTTGGCCGAACTCCAAGTTCTGCATAGCGAGGCTGATCTACTTGAGAAATTACAAAAACTTAACGTTGCGCTCCGTCGTGACGAACGGGGCAACCTGACAGTGTTGCCTGCTCCAAAGGATTTTGATCTGCTGGAATTAGCCCGGCGCCGGCTCGTAGCCGCACGCGAGGATCAGAGCCAAGTGGTCGAAGGAAGTCCGTCCCCTCATCCTATTCCGGAAATCCGCGAATCAGAACCAGCAGTGTTAGAAGACCTCATCCTCCAGGCTGAAATCTATCTCCAATACGCGATGCGTTCCAAAGCCCTCGAGCGGCTGGGCCGCATTAATCAATTTTTCCCCCACGAAGAAGCAAAGAATGAAAAGCTGCGGCAACTATATGCTTCCGCGGAGTTCATACCGACATACAAAAACTCCTAAATTTTTTGGGGCTGGTTGGCTTACCTATGAAAATCATTCCCAGCAACCTCGCTGTATCACACATTTGAAAGGTGTCGCACATGTATCGAGATCGTTGGCCATATGCTCGTCTTATTACTGGCCTTGGAACGTGGCAAGTTAGCGATCCCTCCACACGTGAACACGTGGTGTCCTATCTTGAAAATCAGAAAAATGCGTCTCGTGACGAGTGGCGTCGTCGTCCAGGCGCAATGTTCTGGCCACCTCGGGTCGTCAGTGCCGCGCGTAATGATTCGCTGACGCTCTTCTTTGGCTCCGGAATTTCTCTGGGGGCGGGCATTCCTGACTGGATGGGTCTTCTAAGACAGGTTGGCTTGGACGCAGATGTGGAGCGCGACCCGAGTGCAAGCGGTGATCTTTTGACTCTTGCGGAGCTTGCCGCGCATATCGTCGGAGCTGATCCCCTCCAGGCCACTATTCGGGAAGCGATCAAGCGAGAAAAACGACCGCCTACTACTGCCCATTACCTCTTAGCGGCACTACATCTGCCGTTACTTATTACGACTAACTACGATTGTTTGTTTGAAGATGCATTCAAGATAGTTCATGAAAAGGATGCTTCCAGGCTTGCGGTCATTACACAGGACCTTGATGTTAAGTCACTGCTTGGAGATGACATTGCATCCTGGGACAAAACTATAAAAGACCACGGCCAGGGGTGCTTCCTCATCAAGCTACATGGTTCGGTTGGGCGAGCCGGAGAGCATCTGATTCTCACCCGAAGCGACTACCGCCGCCACTATCGTTCCAATCCATTGATGTTGAATCTTGTGCGTCATCTCTTAGAAAGCCGACATACTCTTTTCTCAGGGTTTAGTCACCGAGACCCCGAAGTGGCAAGGATTATCGAGGACGTCATATTCGGTGCCGAGAACAAGAATCCCCCTGTAATGATCCCGGGGTTTTATAGCCTCCAATTCGACATGTTGCAAAAAACTCCCGAAATCTTTGCTGCAAGGGGTATCGTTGCCCTCCAGCCGCCCCTCGTGCTCCCTACAGCTTCCGCAAGCGACATCCGGGCGTGTTCGCTTGCGCAGGGCCTGACTGACTTATTTGACAACTCGGAACAAAAAATGGATGAAGTCCTGTCTCTGGACAGAGATCTGCAGCAAGTATCTCGTAGCATTGAGACCGAGCTTCAGGATGCCTTAAACAGATTCGACGCCGTTGCAGAGACTGCCAAGATTATTTTGACGAAGCATGATGATGCTGCTGCCAAGACGTTAACATCTGACCTTGTCGTATATCTCGATGAATTTGCTAACCAGGGAGTTTATTTAGCCGATCGGCACGGAGTAATACTCAGTTCCTCATGTCCAGCAGGGCTTGATTCCGCCGCACGACAAGCTGTGCTGATGACAGTTGAAGAGCGACCCTATTTTAGGTTAGCTCAGAGCAATAGGAAAGCCTTTGTCTCTGACGTTTTTGAATCAAGCTTCAATGGTAACGCGACGCTCGCCGCGTGCCTTCCCCTCTTGGACGGTGGAATGATTTTTTGCGGCCTGCTTTTTTCTGCTTTCCAATTGAACGACGCTGGATTCGCCGCACGCATTCGATCCCTTCAGATACCACTGGGGGCATCGCTTCTGGTGACTGATGCAAATGGTGTCCTGGTGATTCCGCCCGCTAAAGAACTCGCATCTTATGCAGGTGTACTGAAGATTAGCGGTGAGTCGCCGGTGGCGAACGTCGGTTACAGCTATTGGGAGTTGATACAGGCTTCACGGCGAGACAAACGCATCGATAGATTGATGCAGAATGTCGTACCCTTGTCGCAAGATGATGTATATTCTCTTTCCCATGATGCTGTTGCATACTCGGTCGTCACCGAGTTGGAACATGCACGCTGGAAAGTTGCGCTGACTCGATTCCTACGAATTCGTTCACTCAAAAACTAAGCTTCCACGCGCATGTAGATGTTTTTGTAGCTGCCAAAGCCCCAAAGAGCCATAAAATTCAACTGCTTCCAATAGGCACTTCGCAACTGCTTGAAATCAAATATCTTAAAAATCAATGATTTACGCGGCGCATCCTTGGGCGCAGGGGGTCGGAGGTTAAAATCCTCTCGCCCCGACCAATAAAAGTGGGCCTTTCGGTTCAGCGGTTTTACGGAACCAACCCAAATGACCGTGTAGAACTTGGGGTTTGGTGGGTACTTACGACCGACTGCGAAAGGCCTGGACCATTGCCACCCGAAGAGCAGATTCCTATTCTACAAAAGTACCCTAATCACGATCCGAACGAAGATTACGGTCCCCTCTGTTCTTTTTTCTCGCTCGCTTACGCGCCAGCGCTTGCTTCAATCGCCGCCGCTCTCCCGGCTTCAAATAGTACGAGTGCCGTTTCACGTCCTTGATGATCTCCTCCGTCTGGACCTTCCGCTTGAATCGACGTAAAGCGTTTTCCAGAGGCTCGCCTTCTTGTAATCGAACTTCTGCCATTCAGTTTCCTCCCCTTGAATCGGACCTCTTATAGCTTACACGACAAGTCGGAAGCGAAGCGAAAATCACTCTACCTGACTAAAGTAATGAGCCGCAAAAAACGAGGCAAAATGCTGTAAAATGGGATAATGTCTATTCAAGACAATCAAAAGCTGGAAATACTCAACAAGACTGCCGATTTTTATCGCCGTTCGCTTGCAGATTACGCGCAATTCGCGAGAACCGAGATCAAGCCGCGGACGAAAAAACAACTCGAGCAGCGCTTAACGACTATCCTCAAAGAAATTGACGCCCTAAAGCCTAAGCACGCTTTGTAGCAGGATTAACGTCATCTGCTGAGAATACAATGGCCTGCCGACACGAAGTTCCAACTCAGCAGCGGTTGCGTGCCCTGCCATCGTGCAACTGAGCAGGTTTGTTCCTCGATACACGAAAGGAATCTTTGGCACACCATCACAGCTACGACGCGAGCGACAGTACGCTTCCTTCAGACCAGTTGAAGAAACAGTACTTGACGCAGGAAGAGGCCAGCGATCTTACCGGCGAGAGCCTTGATTCCCCCAATGATCTCGGTGATCTGGCAACCACCATGGAAAATGAGGGCATCGACCTATCTCCCGAGGGCAAGATGCCTTCCGGGCGCAGCAGGAATTTGTACCGCGAACTGGACAACCCGGACGACGAAGAAACGCCGTTTGCTGCGAGCGGGCTGGACAAGACCCAGGATCCTGTTCGTTTGTATCTGCGCGAGATGGGCACGGTCCCACTTCTTACGCGCCAGGGGGAGATTGAGATCGCCAAACGATTCGAGCGGGGGCATATGCGTACTCTCAAGGCTCTCTCGCGCTCTCCGGTTGTGATCCGGGAAATGATCGCACTGGGCGCTGATCTGGAGCGAGGAGTTCGGTCCATCAAGGAAGTCGTAGTGTTTGACGAGGAAGAGTTGGCCAACGATCTCATTGAAGCCCGTCTGGCCGCTGTGATCGGGCAGATTCATGACATCGCCAATCATTACAATAGTGCCTGTGCGCTGCAGGAGAGACTCAAGGGAATTAATCGTAGCAAGCGGCTGAAAGAGTATCGCCGCTGCGTGTGGAAGATTGCTCGCAGGAAAGTCGCAGTCTCCCGGATCATACGCGGTTTCGGGTATACCTATTCCGAGCGCAAACGCCTGATTGAACGAGTGACTGTGACCTTGGATTCCATGCGTTCGCTGGATGTGAAGAGCCGGGAACTGGAAAAGAAATATGGGAAGACCCGAAACCAAAGTCTTCGTTCTGAATACAGGCGTCAACAACGGAACTATGCAAACGAACTCACTCATCTTGAACAAGAGGCAGGGGTAAGTTTCCAGACGCTGCGGCATACGCAGCGTGAGATCATTCAAGGCAGCGTGGACGCCGAGTATGCAAAGCGGGAACTGGTGGAGGCAAATCTTCGCCTGGTCGTGTCCATAGCGAAGAAATACACCAACCGGGGCATGCAATTTCTGGACTTGATTCAGGAAGGCAACATGGGGCTGATGAAGGCAGTGGACAAATTTGACTATCACCGCGGATATAAATTTTCGACTTACGCCACCTGGTGGATTCGCCAGGCGATCACGCGGTCCATTGCGGACCAGGCCCGTACAATTCGTGTTCCTGTACACATGATCGAGGTTATCAACAAGCTGATTCGAGCGACAAGACAGTTGGTACAGGAACTCGGGCACGGCCCGACTCCAGAGCAGATTGCGGCGCGTATGGACATTCCCATCGCCAAGGTTCGCCGGGCACAAAAGATCGCGCAGCACCCAATTTCGCTGGAAACGCCCATCGGGGAAGATGAGGGAGCAAGGCTGGTGGATTTCCTGCAAGACACGACGGGGCCTTCTCCCGCGGAAGCCATCATGCGCGTGAACCTGCAGGATAAAACCGCGCAACTCCTGCGTACGCTCAGCCCACGCGAAGAAAACGTCATTAAGATGCGATTTGGTCTGGAAGATGGCTCTGAGCATACGCTGGAAGAGGTTGGCCTGAGATTTCATGTGACGCGCGAACGAATCCGGCAGATTGAGGCCAAAGCCCTGCGTAAACTGCGTCACCCTTGCCGGGCACAGCGCCTTAGAGCATTTCTAGAGAAGGAATGATTTGTTCGTGAGTGGTATAGGATGGCCCGATTCGCATGACGTGATTTTTGAAGTTCCAGCGAAAGCACGGCAATGGGTGTAATATTAGAGTTGTTCGTTGTCCTCGACTCGGATAGACACCTTTTGGTCCTGCCTATTTCTGCTGAGAACAGCCAATCCATCCTATAAAAACAAGGAGTCGCTAGTGAAAAAGATTTACGTCGGCAACTTTTCCTTCAGCATGACTGAAGAGGAACTACGGTCAATGTTTGAACCCTATGGAAGCGTGGAAAGCGCCAGCCTGGTTACGGATCGCGATACCGGGAGATCACGCGGGTTCGGCTTTGTTGCTATGACCAATGATGAAGAAGCGGAAAAAGCGATGGCAGCGTTGAACGGCAAGGATTCAGGCGGGCGGGCGCTGGTTGTGAATGAGGCACGGCCACAAAGTCAGAGAAGCGGAGGGTTCCGTGACAACAGTCGCGGGCGTGAGCGCAGTCCCCGTCAGCGTCGAGAGCCACGCTGGTGAATTTGAACGGGCTCGTCACGCGCATCAGGACGGGGGTGGAGCGCCCCAATGATATCTTGATGAACACTGTAATCTGTGAGAAGTGTGGCCAACGGTTTGCCATCCATCATGATCCCGCTCGTCAGGACATTGAGGTTGCGAAAAGGCAGGCATCTTGGCTGCAAGATCAACTCGTCTGGGACCACATCCAGGAACGAAGGCACCATGGCACGATAAAGTTGCAGTGGTTACAATGATCCAAGTCCGTTGGATGCATACGGGAAATGAGGAAACATGCGTTCCGAACACGTATTTGCTGCGGTAAAGGAGATCGGCAACCGCTTCTTATTGTGCAGGGTGGCCGCTGTCTCTGCCCGGCGCCTTCATCAGGACTCCACACAACCTTCTGAGGCTATTAGCAAATCGTTCAAGTTAATAGCAACGGGTGAGTCGGAAGAGCAGCAGAAAGCTCTAAGTTGCGGTAAGCTATCCCAAGCAGGAGCAGTAACTGCACCTGCGCGGCCGGACGATGCTTCCGCCTAGCTCTGTTAGAAAAGGCGGTTTCTGGCGGCCAGGAATTTTGCAGAAATTAGGCAGCGAACCGAAATAAGGGGTGCGAACCCTCGACGCTTCATTCAAGGGAGTATTTATGCCTGTATCTCGTTCAACGTTTGGTAAGCGGCAAAAGGAGCGCGCACGCCAGGAAAAACAGGCAGAAAAGGCGCAGAAGAAGGCTCAACGCAAGCAGCAAGAACAGGCTCCGCCAGAACCCAAGGATCCAGAACGCAAGGATTTGGTGGTCACCTACGATGAAGAGGGGCAACCGGAAGGCTTTAACTTTCACGATTTTTGATCCGTGGCACGCTCAGGCGGTCAACCGTGGCGGAAACGATACAGTCCCGAAATTCATTCCCGAGGATTCCACGTTACACGACTCTTCTTCCCTGAATTAATCGGATGACCAGCGCAATGAGCGCGAACACCAGGAGCAGATGGACTGCCCCGCCAAAGGTGTAATTGCTGATCATTCCCACGAGCCACATCAAGACAAGAATCAGGAAGATGGCGAACATAGTTATCCGCTCCTCAAAACAGTATTCGAGCAACCTCCACCGGTGCTCGCATTGTTGAAGCTCGTGGCCACCAGCTACCTGAGTGGTGGCCACAAATCTTTCATCCCTGTTTGCGCCGGCGATTGATCCCCAGCAGGTTAGAGCCACGTTCACGAAGTTTCTCTGCACCCTGGCTGATCCCGTCGAGGGTGCTGCGATAGCCCCGGCTGATCGTGCCGCGCAATTCGCTTCCGCTCACAGGTGTGAATAACAACGCGGCTGCTGCGCCAACTCCTACGCCAATGAGCAAGAAGGTGATTGCCGTGCCGACGCTTGAACCACTTGATGTTTCGCGTGGCTGCTGACTGTATTCGCCATATTGTTCGTATTCGTTCATCTTGACCCCTCCACTTGAAAGTTACGTGTTGCATGACATGAGAAAAAATTGCGTGACAACTAAGGACTGCTGGCCGCGTGGCACACGGGCGGCTATTTACTTAGAAAAGTTAAGGCCACAGAATGTTGTCTTTGGCAGGGTTGTTTGGAATGTTTTTTAACGGCTCCTTGGCTTGGAAGTGAAAGCGTCTCGTGTGGGGCTGCATGACAAAGGAGGAATGAGGTAAAATTTTATGTTTGTCCATTCCTGTATTGATTGATCCCTGCGAGAAGCAGGCAAACTCACCAATAAGGCCGGTTTTTCAAGGAGAAATTTTCAGCTCATGGCAATCCCAGCAACCCAGATGCGTCCGGGTATGATCATTAAACATAACAATGACCTTCATCTGGTCTTCAGCGTGGAGCACCGGACTCCCGGAAATCTGAGGGCCTTCATTCAAGCCAAACTGCGCAATATTCGCACGGGCGCCATGTTCGAGCACCGATTCCGCTCCGGTGACGCGATCGAGAAAATCAACGTGGATGAGTTGGCCATGGAGTTCCTCTATCAGGACGGCGACGACTACTACTTCATGAATACCGAGAATTACGAGCAGACCCACCTCACGCGCGATGTTTTGGGCGATTCGGTCGATTACCTGACTCCCAACCTGCAGATCAAGGTGGAGTTCTACGACGGCAAAGCGGTCGGCATCGAATTGCCGCAGACGGTCGAGTTGACAGTTGTGGAAACCGAGCCGGGGCTGAAATCTGCTACCGCCTCCAGCGTGACCAAACCTGCGAAAATGGAGACTGGCCTGATCGTCCAGGTTCCTCCATTCATCAATGAAGGCGAGAAGATCCGCGTGGATACAGCCGAAGGGGCGTATCTTTCACGGGCATAAGCATGATGCAAGCCAGGCGCTACATTGTCCGGGGCCGGGTCCAGGGCGTAGGATTCCGCTGGTTTGTGGACTTTGAAGCCCGCCAGCTTGGGCTGTCATGTTGGGTACGCAACCGGGAAGATGGCACGGTCGAAGTGCTGGCCATGGGAACGGAAGAGCAGCTGGCAGTCCTTCACCAGAAACTGCAGAAAGGTCCTCGGGCCGCGCGGGTGGATGCGGTTTTGGAATCGCCGGCAGAACCGGTTGACGGACTTAAAACATTTGGAATTGAAGGAGCATGGTAAAAACGATGGGGCTTAAGAGTGATGGCGATTGCGAGTCATTAAAAAAACTCATTCGTGAAGTGCCTGACTTTCCGCGAAAGGGCATTCTCTTCTACGACATAACCACTCTGCTAAAGGACAAGGTGGGATTCGCGAAGCTGATCGACTCGCTTTCCGAACATTACCTGGACACTTCGGTCGACGTGGTGATGGGCATCGAGGCTCGTGGGTTCATCTTCGGTCCGGCACTGGCCTATCGTCTCAATGCCGGTTTTGTGCCGATCCGCAAGCCAGGCAAGCTACCGGCGCAAACAGTGAAGTGGAATTACGAACTGGAATACGGCATCGATACGCTCGAAATCCATAAGGATGCCGTGCGTCCCGGTCAGCGGGTAATTATCGTCGATGACCTGCTGGCTACCGGTGGTACCGCCAATGCCTGCCTGCAACTGGCCAAATCTTTGGGCGCAGAGATTATAGGCTTGGGTTTTGTCGTGGAGTTAGACTTTTTGAACGGACGCAAGAAATTCGAAGGGACAGAAGTATTTTCGTTGCTGCATTATGACAAGTGATCTCGATTAGCACTTGATTCCCGCATCCTCCTTATCGATGTTCTTATAAGCCCAGGCCATACGGGGCGTGTTGTGACTGATTCCGAAGCGTCCATTGCTATTAAGCAGGATCATCCCGCCGTGGCCGTTGAGCCGGGCCCTCAGGTATTTGATTGCATCGGAGACGACGAGTTCGGGAGTGTAACCTGCCTGGACCCGGTCGGCGGCCCATTTGCCCAGCACCAGCTTCATGATGGGCTCACCCCATCCAGTGCAGGAGACCGCCGCGCTTTGGTTGTCGGCATAACATCCGCAGCCGATCAGTGAGGAGTCCCCGATGCGTCCCGGCGATTTGTTCAATGTTCCTCCCGTGGAGCTTCCGCTTGCCAGGTTGCCCTGCATGTCGAGCGCAACTGCGCCTACGGTGTCGTGCCCGAACTCCGGGCCAATGGGAAGAGAGTTTTGCGGGGATGCCGATTTCGCCTGGGCTTCTTGCAACCGCCGCACTTCACGCTCGATCACCAGTTCTTCATTGCTGCACAACTCGATACCGTGCTCGCGCGCGAACTGCTCCGCACCCTCGGCGACGAAGTAAACATGCGGACTTTTTTCCAGCACCAGACGGGCCACTCGTATGGGGTTGCGAATGTGCTCCACGCAGCCTATCCCGCCGGCCTGCAGCGTTTTTCCATCCATAATGAGAGCATCGAGCTGCACCCGGCCATCACGAGTAAGAAAGCTTCCGCGGCCTGCGTCAAACGCCTCGTCCTCTTCCATGGAGACGATGGCCGTTTCAACCGCGTCCATAGCTGAACCACCTCGCTCCAGCAAGCGCCAGCCGATGGCCAGGGCCTCGCGCACTCCCTTAAGGTGGGCGTCGACCAGGTCATCTGGAATGGCCCAGGCGCCGCCATGAATCAGCAGAACAGGAGTGTACGCCACGATTTAACCTCGCTGCGGGAATCGAAATATTCGAGTTTACCAGAGTAAAGGTCAAACTCTTGACCACTGATTTGCACTGATGAACGCTGATCCCTTCGTGGGCACTGCTTCAATCCATCTTTGCGCTTCGATAAGAATCGGCCGATACTGGGTTCCGCCAGCGTTCAACCAGGTCGTGGGCGGCTGCTGGCCAGTCCGGAAAGGAGAACTTGAAGCCTGCCTCGAGCAAGCGTGCAGGAACGACGCGGCGGCTTTTCAGGATTAGTTCGGTCTCAGTCCGTAAGAAAAAAGCGCCAACTTCTAACATCCATTTCGTAGCTGGGAGAGCCAGCCGCGCACTCTGGGCTTGGCGCAGCGTGCGCATGAAATCCCGCTGAGGTAGCGGATTGGGCGCACAGATGTTGAAAGTGCCATCCAAACGATCTTCCGCGATAAGAAGGTCGATCACGCGCACAAAATCGGTGTCATGAATCCAAGAAACAAATTGTCTGCCTGAACCCATGGTTCCGCCCAGACCAAGCCGGACCAGTTTTAGAAAAACATCGAAGGCGGCGCCCTTACCAGGACCCATGATCATGGCAGAACGCATTGCAATCTTTCGCGTCCGGGGAGTCGAGGCTTCGAAGAATGCTTGCTCCCAACGCCTGGCTACATCGATGCTGAAGGTCCACTCCCCGGGTGCATCTGGTTCTGACCCTCCGATTTCGCCTGTACGTTCGTCCATTGGGCGATCGAGAGCGTGCCGATAAATAGTTGCCGTGCTGGCGTTGAGCCACACCTTAGGCGGATGGATCGCCTCCGCAATGGCCCTGCCAATGACCCGGGTCGAGTCTATTCTCGAATCCATGATTTCGCGTCGATGAGCTTCGGTGTACCGGCAGTCAACCGACCGGCCAGCGAGGTTGATCACGACATCGGAGCCGTCTACCTCCTTGGCCCAATCGCCGAGATCACGTCCATTCCAAGGGAGAACCTTCCAGGGAGCCGCGTGGACCTTCCGCGAAAGTACTGTGACTGAATGCCCCTGCCGGTGGAAATGCGGAGCAAGAATTTGGCCAACGTGTCCGGTGCTGCCGGGGATGACGATGCGAAGGGTTGAGGTTGGGTCCATAGAGTACCTGCTTAATTGAACATGTTCAAATTATACGATAAATTGTTGAGAATGTTTAGGTCTTCGTAAAAAATCTTAAGCGCCGAGTGTCCCTGGATTGCTCAATGGCAGGAAATATTGTGTGCCCCGAATGGGTTCGCTTACACGGCGCAATAGCTCCTGAAGATCGGAGTGGCGTTCAACGAAGTCAATATCGTTGGTGTTGACCACCAGCAGGTCCGAAGAAGTGTAGTGAAAAAAGAAGTGTTCGTAGGCTTTGGCGACTTCTTCGATGTAGTCTTCACTGACACTGCTTTCCGCCGTGGCGTTCTTTTTTCGAAGCCGTTTTTTCAACACTTCGGGTGAAGCTTGCAAATAGATCACCAGATCCGGCTGCGGGAGTTGCTGGCGAAAATACTGGTAATAGCGGTTGTAGATTTCCAACTCCGCGTCGTTAAGGTTGATGTAGGCGAATATCTTGTCCTTTTCAAAGATGTAGTCAGCTACCACTGTCTTGTGCGAGTTCGGGCCCACCTCCAGATGGTGGAGCTGCTCGAAACGCCGGATCAGGAAGGCAAACTGGGCTTGAAAGCCTGCGCCGCGTTCTCCTTCGTAAAAAGAGCGGAGGAAAGGGTTGGTCTCCGGCTCGATAACCCGCTGCGCATTGAGCCGGTCGGCAATAATATTGGCCAGCGTAGTTTTACCGACGCGGATAGGACCTTCAACTGCAATATAACGGGGCGGTTCAAAAAGCTTGGCCATGAGGTTCGAAACTGACTGGACGCAGAATATATCGCAAACGTCTCGATGGCAATTGCAGAATGAGTTAATACTGTGGGAAACTGGAACCGCGCTCAAAGAAATCTTGCATGAGTCCGTCTCCATTGCATCGCGGAGAATTGGGTAAATGGGTAATTTGGTAATTGAATAATTGGCTTTCGACCCCCACCATTTACCAAATTACCCATTTACCAAATTACCCACTTACCAAATTTCTCCATGTTTTCTCTTCTCACCAGTCTCGGCGCGCTGGCGGCTGCGAGTTACGCCGGGTATGCGACCATGGCTCCCGGCTCGCAGCTTTATGGACGTACCCTGACTCATGGCAGCGACCCCCGGCAGATGGCGCTCACCTTCGATGACGGACCCAATGACCCTTACACTTTGGAGCTGCTGGACCTGCTCGCCAGACACAACGCTAAGGCTACGTTTTTCGTGATCGGTGAGTATGTTCGCCGCCGTCCTGAGATTGTACGGGCCATTCACCAGGCGGGTCATGCCGTGGGGAACCATACGTTTCGTCATCCTAACCTGATCTTTGTTGGTTCAGACCGATTGCATCAGGAACTGGACGAGTGCGGGAAAGCGGTCGAAGACGCCATCGGCGCTCCCGTCTCGTTGTTCCGTCCTCCATTTGGAGGAAGACGGCCAGCAGTTTTGAAGGCTGCACGCTCACGTGGCCTTACGCCGGTCATGTGGTCGGTGAGCTCTTATGACTGGAGCGCCAAATCAGCGGAGATGATTGTGAACAAAGTGAACTCCCAAATGGCGGCACACAAAGATAGCCAGGCGGAGATCGTCTTGCTGCATGATGGCGGACATCTGGCTTTCGCGACCGACCGTCATCACACGGTAAAGGCTACCGAGTATTTGTTGGAGAAACATTCAGGGAAGAGATTTGTCTCAATCCCTGAACTGAAGGAATAGTTTCTCTGACTCCTTGGGATATCAAGGGCGAAGCCCTTGGCTAATTAGTTTTTCGGCGAACCCTCGGGCTTCTCTTTCGGCGCGCTCTGCATCTCCGCCAGGTATGCATCGAACTTCTTCTTTTGATCGTCGTTGAGTATGTCTCTGATCTTGGAGATAGTGGTCTGGCGCAAAGTCATGAACTTCTGCCGCTTATCGTCCGCGGACATCGCATTATCATTCAACAGAACTTGGGCCTGGGCGTGTTGATCTTCGAGGATGGTTTTTGCCTTGGCCTGCTGATCGTCGGTGAGGTTGATTCGGTCGGAAAGTCTTTTCACTTGCTCGTCAACCGTTGGCGCCTGACGATGCTCGCCCTGCCCGGCTTGATCGGTGGCTGGCGGTGTTCCCTGCCCGGAGGGGGGCTGTTGCTGCTGCGGCTGTTGTGCAAACGCTCCCAGGGAAAAGAGTGCGATGCAGAGGAAAATGAGGGTCCTCGTTCTTTTCATTTTGAATTAAGCTCCTTATGATTCGGCGGTGGGTTATCGAATCGAAGTGTCTCGAAGTAAGAGTGCAATAACCGTCGGCGGGAGGCTTACAATCTGCAAAATTTTGTTGTTCTACTCTCGTCCCACTTCACTTTGCTCTCTTGTTGTCCAACCCTGTCCACTAAGTCCACCACGTCACTTAACTCTTAGCGCAGACCTAGGCTCTCAGCGTTACTCTTCCAACCCCTGCCGTCGCATGGCCAGCAAGGTCGAATTCAACCGCTCATAGTCGTGGTCATCAAGCGCGATAAATCGGAAAGGACGCGAGCGGCTAGGCTCTTTGGCTGCCTGTAAGAACTCCACCAAGGCTGTAACCGGCCCCGAAGCCGTATTAAGTACCACCTCGGCCAGGGAGACCTCTCCCACAGGCGTTTCAAACTCGGCCAATCCACCGGTCATCGAAAGCTTGCGCAGCTTGGCGGTAGCCTGCGTTGCGCCAAGGTTGAAATTGATCGATTCAGGGTATGGAACTCGGACTCGGGGTGAACGGGTGCGGCCAGGTTGGGGAAAGTGTGCCATGCCACGTAGGATGGCATCGGCATGGCAATTATGAAAGATTACTAATGTTCGTGCTCAAAATCGTAGGAATAACGTTTGTAGTCCATTAATGGGTTGGCCTATCGCGGTCGGTAGTATGCATCACTCGTAACATTGTATTTTCAGAAAATTTGAAGTGATCACCAAGGATTGCCTCATTGATCGTCTTCCTAAAGTCTTATCGAATCGACAGATGCGCGAGATCGTTGCCATGATCAATCGTGCCATCGAACCCGACGCTCCTTACGAGGAGAGATAGTTACTTTCACCGTCCAAAAAGCGAGCTGGCGCGCAAGCCCCAATCGCCTCGATCAGGGCACACTGTTTTCGGGGGCTGATGTTTTCTCTGCGCTCTCTGCACTGCAATGTGCTTTGAAATCGTGTTTTTTCTCGCAAATTGTGGATCGGACAAAGTCCATAGAATCCTTGTGACCTCTGTGGTAAAAGGGTTTTGGTTGTGTCTTTTCAGGAGAAGTACCCATGAATCTCAACGTGGCCAGAGTTTTCACATCGCTGGTATTTGTTCTTCCTACTCTGATGTATCCGCAGACCGAAACCATCGGCAAGTACACCCAGGAAGATAACGATCGCATGGAAAAAATGCAGCCGCGCACGCTGGTCCCTAAAATCAAGAATGCCTTTGTCTTTCCGCACTGGATTGGCACATCTGATGAATTCTGGTATCTGCGCCAGACTGCCGATGGCGCAGCGTTTGTGATTGTCGATGCGTCGACAGGCCGGAGCCGTCCCGCCTTTGATCATCAACAACTGGCCGGAGCAGTGACCAGGTCAACCGGGGTCACTGTGACCGCTTCGCATCTGCCCTTTGACACCTTTGAGTTCAATGCTGATCGCAGCTCGATCTACATTGTTGTCAAAGACAAGCAATATGACTGTGTGTTGGAGCCCGCAACATGTTCCGGTGGTTCCCCGGTCCCGCCTGAACCTTTGGAGGTGACCCCGTTTATTAGTGTGCCTCCTCCGGTCACCGATCCCAACGAGGGCCTGTTGATCGCTCCTAATCAACGCTGGGCCGTGTTGACCAAAGACAACAATCTCTGGATGCACGACATGGAAACCGGCCAGGAGCGCCAGCTCACCCGCGATGGCCAGGAAAATTGCGGTTATGGCATCTACATCGGTAGTTTTGAAAACGCAGCCATTCCGCGCGAGCGGATGATTCAGGCCGGACATCATCTGCCACCCATGGCCTCTTATTGGTCGCCTGATTCTCGCACGGCAATTGTGCCTCATGTTGACCAGCGCCAAGTCGGCGACTATCCCTTTATTGAAACTGTGCCGTGGGATGGCAGCTTCCGTCCGAAGCTGCACTTGGTTCGAATGCCGCTGGTGGGCGAAAAGTCCGGGCTAATCGAGTGGTACATCTTCGACGCTCCTTCCGGCGAGCACCGGCGCATCAATCTTCCCTATGACAAGCTGATGGCTACAGATTCCTACTTCCGGACGATCCGCAAAACCTGGTGGAGCACCGATGCCCGGCATTTGTATCTGCTGGCGGCCGGCTCGCACAACCAATCGGCCTTTCTTTTCGATGTTGACGTTTCTACCGGCAATGCGCGGACCGTTATCGAGGAACATCTGCCGCCGCGCATGGAGCTTTCTCCCAGTGACCTGGAAGGCGTGCCCATCGCCTGGGTTGATCCAAAAGGCAGAGACATGATCTGGTATTCCCAGCGCGATGGATGGGGTCACCTGTATCTATATGATGGCCTTACCGGGAAACTGAAGAACCAGATCACGCGCGGCCAATGGCTGGTAAGAGGCATAACCAAAGTGGATGAAGAACGCCGGTTGATCTATTTCACCGCCGGTGGCCGGGAGCCGGGTAATCCATACTATCGCTATCTGTATCGCGTAAACTTCGACGGCTCCGACCTCAAACTGCTCTCGCCGGAACACGCCGAACACTTGATCAGCGGACCGGATAGCAGGCTGCAGTCATTCGAGCCGATCTCACACCTGGAAACGATCTCACCTGGCGGCAAGTATGCCGTCTACAACTTCTCCACGCCCGATCAGCCACCGCAGGCGGTGATCCGCTCCACCGCCGATGGCCGCCTCATCGCCACGATTGAAAAAGCAGATGTCAGCGAACTGCTGGCCACCGGCTATCATCCACCGCAGGAATTTGTGGCCCATTCCGCCGACGGAAGTTCCGATCTGTGGTGCCTGATTTACAAGCCATCGAATTTCGATCCCAACAAGCGCTATCCGGTGGTCGATACGCAGTATGCAACGCCTTACACCACCATGGTTCCCCAGGACTACGTCCGCACACTACGAGGAGCCGGCGCGAACTCGGTAGGGATCGCCGAACTGGGATTCATTGTCGTGGCCATCGATGGGCATGGCACTCCACACCGCTCGCGCGAATTCGCCATGGCGTCGTACGGGAAGATGGACATCAATGGCCTCGACGATCATGTGGCCGCCATTCAGCAGATGGCCAGGCAATTTCCTCACATGGACATCTCGCGAGTAGGAATCATGGGAGGATCATTCGGCGGTTACAGCACCATCCGCGCTCTTCTTGATTTTCCCGACTTCTTCAAAGTTGGCGTTGCCCAGGTTGCTCCTGGCAGCGTTCACGCCGTCTATCCCGATTTTGAAGAGTATCAAGGAATTCCGGTTTACAGCGATGGCAGTGAATGGCGTCCGAAACCAAACGAAGTGCCATCCAACTGGCAAAGCATCAACCTGGAAGCACAAGCCGATAAGTTCAAAGGCCATCTCCAGATCATGATGGGAGAAACCGATGAGAATGTCCTCCCGGGCTCTCCCTTGCAGTTCATCAACGCGCTCATGCAGGCCGGCAAAGATTTCGAGTTGATCTACGTTCCCAACGCAAACCACTCGATGAACTTTGGTCCCCGGCAATACGTCCTGAGACGCGAATACGAATACCTGGTGCGTTATTTAAGAAGATGAATTCAGGCCGCAAAAAGGTGACCGCGGATTCACGCGGATACGCGCGGATTCAATTTGCTGAACTTCGAGGGATTTGAGTGATGACAGCCCTTAGTCTTCCGACAGAAGACGCGTGAAATGTTCATTCGGATAACGATGAATTCAAAACGACGCAAGCTACAAGCCTAATGTCACTTACTTTGTAATATGTGTCTCCCGGAGAACAGAAGCC
The DNA here is from genome assembly GCA_035939495.1 of Candidatus Angelobacter sp. Taxonomy (GTDB): domain Bacteria; phylum Acidobacteriota; class Terriglobia; order Terriglobales; family Acidobacteriaceae; genus Angelobacter. The sequence continues at coordinate 21,756 of DASZFU010000121.1, forward strand.
AGAGGCCAGAAGCTAGCAGCCAGTAGCTGCTCTTAGCACTCCCCGCTCTTGGCTGCTAAAAATGAGCAGAAGCTAACAAATTACTTGCATTGGATAACCAACACGCCCATACTGCACGTCAAATAAGACAGAGTTCCTCAATGCTGATCTGCAACGTGGCCGGGCGGTGACACGCATTTTCACCGGCGGGGAACAGCATTTTGGAGAAAAGAGGGCTCCATGATTCCTGAATCGAATCCGTTACGCCAGTTTTTCAATGAACTCGTGGAACGCAACTATGCCGAAGTTGGTATCCACAACCTTGAAGTCCATGCCTATGTGGTCAACCTGCTGACCGAATTCTGCGAAGGCGAAACCCTGTACAAGATCAAGAATGCCGATGGGCGTCCGCTGACCGACGTGGGCGAGATGTTGATCGAAGCCGATCCGGTCTATGGTCCGGCGCCTTCATTTGACCGTGAGCGCCAGGTGCGCAAACACATCGGCGACTATTCCCTGTTTTTTACCGGGATGTTTCCCGATGGCCTCAACCATCGCCGTCTGCGCCGCGCCCGCCTGGAGAACTTTGTCGATTTCGTCAAAGCTGGAAAGGAAAGCTACTACATCGTCTCCAAATTCGAGTACTTCGAATACGCCAAAGTAGCGCCGCTGTTCCGCCGGATGTCCGAGAACTTCGAGCTACTGATCAATGGATTGAACCAGGTGAGAAATGATCTGGAAGAGATCCAGCACCCGATTACTCGCCAGGCGAAGCAGTTGTTGATGTAGCTGGAGAGCAGATCACATTCGCTTGATTGAACTCTTCGCGTTGCAATTGCCATTGCTTTCATTGACAGCGCCTCCCAGCGAACTATACAGTTAGAAAGATTCAACTGGAGAGTTTATGAGCGGCAGTATCGTTGTATCGGCGTTAGATGCCCGAACGAATTTCGGCAGGTTTCTCCGCCTTGTAGAAGATGAAGGACGGTCGCTGGTCATACAAAAACGAGGAAGCCCTCGTGCCGTGTTGCTCAGCCTGCGAGACTACGTGCGGCTCTCGGCGCCGGAACCAGAGATACTTCGGATCATCGGCGAGGAATCAAGCCGCAAAGGGACAAGTAAGCTTAGTTCAAAGCAAATTGACCAAGTTATCAAGACGGCCCGCCGAAATCGATCGAAGCGGCGGTGATTTCAGGGCCGACGCATCTTAAATTTAGGTTGTAAAGATTACTAGTTCGATTCCGATGGAAGCAGTTTGGCAGTTCAATTTACGGGGGGCGTTGCCTGTGGCACGCCCCGCATCTGAATTGCTATATGCCTGTACGTTGAGGTCAGGTGAGATGGGAAGCATGGAAAATCTCCTTGCTGTTTTTGCTGACCTGACCGATCCACGGGTAGAACGAGCGCGGGAACACTTGCTGGAAGAGATTCTGTGGATCACGATTGCGGCGGTGCTATGCGGGGCCGACAGTTGGAACGACATCGAAAGTTATGCCGAAACCAAGCGGCCTTGGCTGGAAACGTTTCTGCAATTGCCTGGGGGGATTCCTTCCCACGACACCTTCAACCGGGTTTTCTCGGCTCTTGATCCAGAAGAATTGGAAAGCTGTTTTTTAGCTTGGGTCGGTCGTGTAGCCCAACTCAGCGCGGGCGAGGTGGTCAGCATTGATGGCAAGGCTCTGCGTGGCTCCCGTCAGGCGGGCAAGAAAGCCATCGTGCATATGGTCAGTGCCTGGGCCAGTGAGAATCGTTTGGTCTTGGGGCAGCGTAAGGTGGATGACCATAGCAATGAAATCACAGCCATTCCCCAACTGCTGCAAGTGCTAGCCCTGAAAGGCTGCGTGGTCACCATCGATGCCATCGGTTGCCAGAAGAGCATAGCCCAGCAAATCGTGCACCAACAGGCGGATTACCTTCTGGCGGTCAAAGAAAACCAAGGGGATTTATTGGCCGGAATCCGGGATTCCTTTCGCTTTTTATCTCCGGCTTCGGTCGCGCAACAGGTTGATGCTGGTCATGGACGCGTGGAGACCCGCACTTGTGCAGTGATCGAGGATGTATCCATGATCGAAAAGGCTCAGCAATGGGCGGGCTTGCACTGCTTGGTGCGCTTGGAAGCCGAACGCTATAGTAAAAGCACGGGGGAGACGGAACGTGAAACCCGCTATTACATCGGCAGCTTGTCCTCCGATGCCCAAGGCATCAACCGCGCCATTCGTCAGCACTGGGGTATCGAAAACTCGCTCCATTGGGTGCTCGACGTGGCCTTCGCGGAGGATCATAGCCGTAAACGCGCCGGTCACGCGGCTCAGAACTTTTCTGTGATGACGCGCCTGGCTTTGAACTTGCTCAAGCGGGATACTTCTGTGAAACGTAGCATCAAAGGCAAGCGGCTCAAGGCTGGTTGGGATAATGTCTACCTTGCCACCATCCTTCAACAACTGGAGGTAGTTTAGATGCGTCGGCCCTGGCGGTGATTTCCCTTCGGCTTGTCCTTGACACGAACATAATTGTGTCCGCCGCCCTCAAGCCTCAGGGTTTTGCACGAACTGTAATGCTGCTGGCCAGCGCAAAACCTGCCCATTGGTATGTCTCAGACGCAATCATGTCGGAATATTCTGAAGTCTTGAAGCGGCCCGAACTCAATATTCGCAAGAGTCTTTGCCAACGGTATTTTCAGCTAATCAAGAATCATGCTCGTCTCATCGTCCCTTCTCGTTTGCCTATTATTACGGCGGATCCCGACGATAACATCTTTCTCGAATGCGCCGATGCCGCCCGAGCCGATTACCTTGTGACAGGCAATCGCCAACATTTCCCGGAGTATTGGAAGCGAACAAAAATTATTAGTTCGAGAGAATTCTTGAACATCGTAGCGCCCCATTTGATCCGTTGAACCTGATACTTTAACCTCCCACTTCGGAGCTGTTTTAGAAATTCTGTCGTCGGTCTTAAACGCAAGGGAGCTTCGAAAGAGGCAAATCCGCGTTCATCCGCGAAAATCCGCGGTCAATTTAGCCTTACCCAACGCAGTCGAAGAGCGCAGAGACTTCCATTCCTAGTTGAAGCGCTAAAGTGGAAATTAATAAAAACGCTATCTTTTTTGCAGTCACGACATAGGCGAAATCTACTCGCACTTTTGATTACACCCCCGGCATCTCGAAAATTTCGCCTTGGGGAGAGAGCGGGAGTATAATCCCTGCAAGTCGTTCTAAGAGGGGGTTATATGCCGGTTCATCGGATGTTTTTCCTGATGGTGATCTCTTGTCTTGGCATCATTCTCGCACCTGAAGAGCAGAAGAAACCTACGCCGACGCCGGTCCCACAGAACGCTACAGGCGCTGTTCCTCAACAACAACAGAAACAGCCGGTCGCTCCAAACCAAACCCGCCCCGGCCTTCCTGGTCAGCCTCAGATTGCGCTTGCCGAGAAGAACAAAGCTCACGTGCGCAGGGTTTTCGACGATCTATTCAACCGCGGCCGCTATGAATTCATCGAACAGATCTACGCAAAAGGATGTCCTGTCCACTTCGGCAATCGCAATACGCGGCTGGAACAGGCCGTGGCCGAAGGGAAAGGATGGAAGTCGGCTGCTCCCGACCTGGAAATGACCGTTGAGCGCATCGATACAGAACGCGACTTTGTCGTCGTCGATTGGATCGCCAGAGGAACCAACACCGGGAAAGGCAATGGAGTGCCGGCGACCGGAAAGAAGGTCGTGATTCGCGGCAACAGCAGGTTCCGTGTCGCCAATGGCAAGATCGTCGAAGTATGGAACAACTTCGATCGCGATGAGATTTTCCGCCAGCTTGGCGTGCCTCCCAAACTAGGCGAGCTTTACGATGACGCTCAGGATTTTCTATACGCCCTGAACTACGTGTTCGCAAAGGACAAGGCTGGAATTTCGGCCTCAAATTAAGCTTCGCTTTAGCCCCTGAAAACGTTGGCCACAATAGCGCTCGTCGCCCGGGAAGATAATCGCTGGGCGAAAAAATTGATTGAGCTTCTCAGCCAAACAGCAACATCTCATCACTGCCATTTCGCTGGTTCCAGCAACTTCGCCCACTCAGAAGCAAGTTATATCTACGTCCCTTCAGTGACGGACCGTGCAGGGACGATCCCTGACCTGCCGGAAGCCGAACAGGATTTTCAGCGATGCGCCCAGCTCCGTCCCAAAAAACTGGTCCTGCTTTCCAGCGCCCTGATCTACGGAACTGGTCCCGGAAGGCTGGGGTTGGCCGCTGAAGATTACGATGCGGGCACGTATCGAAGCGATCCTATCAGCGGAGCCTGGAAATCTCTGGAAGCCCTGGCCAGCCGCTACCTGATGGGAGAGTTACCACTCATCATCCTGCGCCCCGTAACTGTGCTGCCCTCGCCTTCATTGTTGAGCCGGCGATTGACACGCGCCCCAACCATTACTCTCCCCGGACACGATCCCACACTGCAGTTGCTCTCTCTTTCAGAGTTGGCCCAAGCATTGCTTTGCGCTATCGAACAGGACCGGCAGGGCGAGTTCAATGTTGCCCCCAATGGCGTGGTTCCATTCAATGCCGCCGTCCGCATCGCGAGAAGCTATCGGATTCCCGTTCCTCGCACGCTTCAGCGGCTCTTTCAGTCCTCCGAAGCTCTCGAATACCTGCGCTACCCCTGGACCGTCTCCAATCAGAAGATCAAGGATGAACTTGGATATGCACCGCACAAGTCGAGTGTTGCCGCAGTCTTGAATCTCCGTCGGCTGGATCGTCCAGGCGCCACGCCTGAGCCAATCTTCGACGAATTTGGATTGGATAGGAACTATATCCAATCCTGGGGACGTTCCCTGTTCAAGTTCCTCAGTAATCACTATTGGCGAATCGAAGTGAAAGGGCTCGAGCATGTTCCAAGCGAGGGACCAGCGATCTTGGTAGGAATGCATCGTGGCTTCATACCCTGGGATGGCGTTATGGTGTTGCACTTGTTGGTGCAAAAGCTGGGGAGATATCCTCGTTTTCTCACTCATCCAGGGTTATTCAAGTTTCCGTTCATTGCCAACTTCGTCACCAAACTGGGTGGCGTCCTGGCCTGCCAGGAAACCGCCGAACGGGTGCTTGAACAAGGCGAGCTTTTGGGCGTCTTTCCGGAAGGAGTGAAAGGCGCTTTCACGCGCTATCGTGACGCGTACAAGCTAAAAAGCTTTGGACGTGACTCGTTTGTGAAGCTTGCCTTTCAGCATCGAGTGCCGATTGTTCCATTCGTCACAGTAGGCAGCGCCGAAATCCTCCCTGTATTTGCGCAAATCAAGTCACGGCGCTGGACGCGCTATTCGGACTGGCCTTGCATCCCCATCTCAACTTTTCCGATCATTCCGGTTCCTTTGCCATCAAAATGGCATACGCAGTTTCTGCCTGCCATTCACATACACAACCACTATTCGCCGGAAGCGGCCCAGAGCGCCCGCACCGTGAAGACGATCAGCCTCGAAGTAAAAAACAAGATGCAACAGGCGGTAGACGGCATGTTGGAGCGGCGGCGATCCATATTTTTTGGTTCGATCTTTAAGGATTAACCGCCTGCATACTGTCGAAATTCAGCAGGAACAAAATCCAGGTCGCTCGCTTCCTGCACAGCCAGCTTGATTTGCAGGTCCATGATTAGGCGAGGTACAGGGTTCTGATAATCCGCCAGACAGGTGGTCAATGCCGCAACAGGAGACTCACCGCAGGTCCGCACACGGCGATAGATTTTGGACGCAACGGCTTCGGCAGCGCCGGGTGTAAGCAACGTAGGAATATGCGACTGCAAACCGTCAAAGCTGGTCTCATCGATGGCAACTCCGCACCGCTGCGATAAGTTGCGGATAAGATCAAAGCTCTCGCGGGGTGTAGTGGTGGGAAAAATCGGAACTTTGATATCCACTCTTCCCGGCCGTTTCAGGTCCACTTCGATCAGGTCAGGTCGGCTTGAGGCGAGCACCCAGATTACTTTGCCCCGATTGGTGCTGCTGCCCATCTCCTCCGCCATCATCGAATACAGCCTGCCGGAGATGCCGGAATCATCGGAGGCCGATTGGCGGCGGCCAAGCGCCTGGTCGGCCTCGTCAATAAAGACATAGCATCGTCCCAGGGCTTTGATAAGGCGAAAGATCTTTTCCAGATTGCCTTCGCTACTGCCCACCCACTTGTCGCGGAAGTTCTTCATCCTCACCACGGGTACTCCGGCCTCTCCGGCAAGGCACTCCACTAAGAAAGTCTTGCCGGTACCCACCGGCCCGCAGAAGAGATAACCCTTGGGCAGCGCCTGAATGTCATTCTTTCGCCAAAGCTCAATGTCCTGGCGAAGCCACGCCTTTACCTTGTCCAATCCTGCCAGGTCACTGAGGGTCCGGCGCGACTCTACAAACTCGATCAGGCCATTGCAGTCCTTCTCTACCAGTTGCTTCTTCAGCTTTACGACATCTTCGGAGACGATTTTCTCTTTGCGATGCTCTTTGGTCCGCAACGTGCTTTCCACCATGCTCAAGCTTGCCCCGGAGAGTTGGCTGGCCAGCAGGTCCAGGCGGTCCTGATACTCCCCCAAGGCCGTTGGATAAGATGGGCCAATCACCGAAAATGCGGAAGTCAGCTCGCCCGGAGAAGGCAGCGCGATCTTGATCTGGGCGGCACGCGCATTATTGACAATCAAAGGATGGAGATCGTTGAGATTTTCAACAATGAGAAAGGTCGCGAGCGAATGACTGATGAGCGCTGAGTCGTTCGACCATTCCCGGATCAGAGAAGCCAACGAATTGAGATCGTAGGCCAGCATTCCCTGAATTGCAGGCGCCAGCAGATCGGCGTTGTTGATAAAGCAACCGACCTGAATCGAGTTTTGCTTGAGTCGGGCCAGATTGGCGCAGTAACGAAAATATCGCGTGAGGGTTTCAACTGCAAGCAAAGGGATTTTAGGAAGCTGGGCATTCTCCTTCAAATAAGGCCACTGAGAAAAAATCTCACCGCCTTTTTCAACACGGATGCCGTTGCCGATGTCGTAACTCAACACCACATCAAAGCGCGGCATGAGTACATCGAGCAAGAAATCCCTCAGGCTCCCCAACCTCATGGGAGAGGCCGGAAGCACCATACGGTCGTTTACGTTTCCATAGATAATGAACTGGCTGGAAGCATTGCTCTCATAGAGATCAATTAATTCTCTGGCCCACTGCGGCACATCGGCGCGCGGGTGCATGGCTTGAAGTTTGGGGTTGGTTTCAGCCATCAGTTGACCTGTTTTTGCGGACTGCTTCCGGCCGATGCAAAGCGATGGTCGATTGCGGCTATGGCGCCCTCGGATTCGCCAAACAGGGTGCCACCTACCAGATCGCTGGCCAGTTCGATTTCAGTCGAAATGGTCTGCGGACGGCCCTGGATGCTGGCATTTTCAAGCGCCAAGTCCACCTGGGCTTCGATTCTGGTCAAATCGCTGTCAATCTCCTCCAGGAGCCGGCTCCGATTTCGAAAATTGCTAAGCCGCTGTTTGAGGATGGAAAGCGTAGCCGTCTTGGATTCTCGCAGCGATTCGGAAGCGGCTGGGGTTTGCAATTCTATTTCCAGCGCCTCGATCTTCCGGCTGAGCGAATCTCCAGTACTGCCGCTGCCGGTCTCGAGGTAGTGCCGGCCCACCAGGAGTTTTAAATAAAGCCATTGGAGCCTCTCCAGAGCGTCCTGGTTAGTGCTGACGATGTAGTCGTCGGCCTGAGTCCCGCGATAGACCTGCAAGACCGATTGACATCGGGTCGCCAAGGCGGAAAGTTTGTCTCTGGCATCAGGAGAGAGCAAACGGATCAAAGTTTGGCGCTGAGCATTAACGTCTGTGGCTGAAAGCTGCATCTGGCGGCTGTCAACATACTTTTGGAAACGCGGATTGAGTCCCAAAGCAAAGATCACACTGGTTTCAAGCCCCAGCCCCAACAGCCAAAAGGCCGGTTGAGCGATTCCCAGGATGACAAACCCTGCGGCGGCAAGCAGATTGACTGGCAAACGGCCCAGCCCAGGCACGTCCACTCCCACCAGAAACGCGGACTTGAGATATTTCCACACTGAGCGTCAAAAAAAGGCTTGCGCAGATATCTTACTGTTTTTCCTGAGCAGGCTGGCCCATGGATTTTACAGGAGCTTCCTGGGCAGGACCGCTCGAAGATGTGTCAAGGGCAATGCCTTCTTTAGCGGCAAAATCTGCCAGTGCCTGATCTGCCAAAGCTTTCTGCTCGTGCTCTTTTAGGTCGACACCGCTCAAATCCATTGAGTCCCTGGCGATGCGAGCGCGTCCCGCAGCTTTGCTCCGCTCATCTTCCACCATGGTGCTCAGGCGGTCCAAAGTATCACCGGAGCTTCCGATGGAACTGACCATGCCCGAGGCCATCTCGGTCATCTCTGCCAGCGCCTTTTTCACCTTCAGATCATCAAGGCCAGCCCGGAGAGCCTGAATCTTGGCTTTGGCTGCATTAATCGAGACGTCCCTGGTTTTGAGCAGGTCTTTATAGGTGGCTTCAGCCTGTTCCAATTGTTTACGGTTCTCTTCCAACTCACGTTCCAGGGTTTGCAGGCGCAGGGCATATTGAGCGGCGGCATCCTTGTTTCCAGCCCGGAGTTGGGCAGTTGTCCTGGCGCGCAGGTCCCGCTGTTCCGTTTCCTGCTTCCGTACCTGGGTCATCAATCGCTCACAAAGGCCCGCGTGAGAGGCCAGTCCCTGGTTATATTGGGCAATCTGTTTGCGCAGGTTCTCTTGCTCGACTTCCAGCAAAGCTTCAGGATTCTGCCGCTCCAGGCCGGAGATGAACAAGCCGAGAAATCCTCTAAAAAGATTGGAAATTCGTTTAAACATGCGTGCTCCTTTGCGCGCGTTCGGGTTTCAGAGGCTTGCGAAAAACGACGCTGCCAAATATTTCACCACCAAATTCATTCATCATAAAGTTTGTCGCAGCTCATTCGCCTTTGCTACTCCATGCACATCGTACTCTTTTCCTTCGCGACCTCAGCGGCCTTCCGGTTGAATCTACCTCGTCCCCTGCATACGCTGCCAACCTGCCAACAGATTGTTTACCACGTCGGCCCTGGGAGGCTCGCAGATTTTTTGCAAATCCACCTGCAGCCCATAAGGCGCGTACCTGACAAACGGGCTTTCCGGAAATTTTATGGGCACATTGAGATTGGCCGGACGAAAACCATGATTGAGCGATTCTTTTTGGATCGGATCGGTCAAAAGAAAATTCAGGAAGACGTTGGCTGCCTTTTGCTGATCGGCCGTGCTCCAGGGTACGTTCAGCACATAATATGGGTTCTCGTTCCAGGCGTTGTATTCGGGATAAACAATCCGAAGCTGACCCCAGCGCCCTTCGGCATTTTTCAGATAATCAATGGCAACACTTTCATATGCAAAGAGTGCATCATAGGATGACGGCCCCTTCAGCACCATTTCTTTCATCATGTTGCCGGTGCTGTTTGACATACCGGTGGTAGCTCTTTCAAGCTTTTCCAGCCAGTTCTGGAACTCCACGTTGAGCACATCTTGCAGAGCCAGATTCTTGGTCTTGTTCTGGAAGGCATAGGCGGCCAAAACTATGGTCATCAGGCCGGAGTTGGATTGCGCCGGGCTGGCGTGTCCGAATTTGAAGAGTCCCCATTCCGGCTTGCCGGCAATGGTGTTCCAGCCGCCTTTTTCTTGTAGAGCCTGGTTGATCGTCGCAAACGATAGAGTTTTATATTTCTGGATGAAGGCCTGATAGCGCTCATCCCAAACAACAAAGACCATAGGACTCAGCGCCAGGGATTCTTCTCGCGCGATAGGATTGCTGGATTCCTTGACCTGCCATTCCTGCAGAAATACATCTTTGTAAGCGGCGCTGGCGGGAGACCAGACCTGGATTCGCTTGTCCCCGGAGAGCACTGCATGAGCGCCTTCGAGGGAGCCCATTGGGATCAGGTTGACTTTGATGTGCTTGCCTTCCGAGGTCTTGGCAAACTCCTGCACCGCCCATTCAAGCCAACGCTGCTTCTCCGTGCCATAGGCAATGCCGATTTCCGCATCGGGTGTGCTGCTGAGAAATCCGCCTCCCGAGCCGCCGCCTCCAAGACCGGGAAGCTTTTTGCCCATGAACAGGTAGTAGGCTCCGCCCAGGCAGGCGGCGATGAAAAGAAAGATCACCATCTTGCCCAGGCCGGTCAGTTTGCTCTCGTTTGCCATTTTGCTCCCTGAAACTATTCGCTAAAAGAACGTTGAGATATCGCGAAATACGTCAACAATATTTTTCGGAGTTCCCGCATACGACTTGGCCTGGGTTGCTTCGGCAATCGACTTCAAGATGTCCTGTCGTGCATCCCGGCCATAAGCGATAGTAAAGACCCGGATGGTGCGCACCTCTCCATCGAATTTGATCTGGTTCATCAACTCCGGCAACTTCATCTTGCTTTCGGTATCCTCGCCGTCAGTCAGTACAACGACTGCGCGAATCCTGCTCTCTCTTCCTGCATCATTCCGCTGGCGGTCTAACAGATGGTTGTAACCGGCAGCGATGGAGTCATAGAGTGCAGTTCCACCCTGGGCAAATAGCGACCCAACGACTTGAAAGCTTTGCTCCCGCCCGGTTTTCATCAGCAGGTCCTGGCTTGCCCAGTTCATGGTGCTGTTGAAAGGCAGAAGGGAAAAGGAATCGTTGTCGCCCAGCAGGGAAACCAGTTGCTTGGCGCCCTCGCGGGCGTTCTGGATCTTTTGATCGTCGTTCATGCTGCCCGAAGTGTCAAAAACCAGCACGATTTCCGCGCTCTTCTTCTTTACCTGCCAAAGTTTCTGAATTCCATTGATGACTTCAGGAGAGGGTACCTCAAGCGTGGTCTTAGGTTCCTTTGGATCTACACCGTGGGAAGCGTCAATGGGCGAGGTAACCGCAACTTCAACGGAGGCTGGCCGGAATCCATAGGTCAGAGCGTGCTCTTGCTGAGGACGATCCAGAAGATACTGGGTATAGACCTTGGCTGCCTCGCGGTGCTCGGCTGTGACCCACTCACGGTCCACGACTCCAATCGGATGGTCGCTCCAGAACGTGCCTTCCTTCGGATAGATTGCAACCACCGGAAAAGGCATGTTCGGTTCAGAGTAAGAGTCCACCACCATGCTCTCGTAAAGCACGGCTGCAGAGAGATACTGCGGTCCGTTGGCGAACATCTTGTGGCCAAAAAAGCCGGTCGAGCTGCCGTAATGCACCACCGAATTTTCAATGCCCGATAAAAATTCTCCGGTGCGGGGCTTGCTCAAATCGGCCAAAGTAAGACCGGCCGTCTTGTTAACCCCGGCGTAAGTTTCGGCAAACAAGGAAATCAGGCCGCTATTGCTGTAATCAGGATGCGTATGGCCAAACTTGAATTGCCCCCACTGTGGGAATCCATAGCTCTTCCAACCCTGCTGATTGCGCGATAAGGCCAAAATGTCAGCCCATCCGATGGGCTTCTTGCCCCAACCGATCGCCTCAGCCATAGGCTTCCACATGACAATCACAACAGGCGAGAGCACCAGATTCTCGGTTGTTCCCAGCAAGTCATGCCCAGTCTTGGATCGTGATTGGGCATTGCCAATTTTTATAAAGGCCGCCGATGCCGGACTGGTGATGTGCGTCTTGCGGGTACCCGAGAGAATTTCGTCGATGCACTCGCCCGACCCCATGGGAATTGCCCGCACAAAAATTCGTTTGCCGCCGGCAGTCTTGCGAGCGCTTCGGTTGAATGAATCCGTTACATCGCTTATCCATTTTTCTTTCTCTGAGCCGTAAGTAAAGATCAGTTCCAGAGAATTTGCAGGGGCCGGCTGTGAGCTTCCTGGTTCGGGAAGAGGTTCGGATTTCTTGCATCCCTGAAATAGCAACACACTCAGGCAGACGAAGGCGAAGAAAAGCTTTTTGGCAGTTCCGGCTAATTTGGCCATAAGGATGGGTCTCAACCAAAAAATACAGCAGACGGGAGGATTCTCAAAGACGAAACTTGATACTTTTAATTTACTTTTAATCTCCTGCTTTTAATACTCCTTTAATAGTAAAGAGGTAGTAGGTAATTCGCAAATATGCCTGTTGCCACGTTCACAGCCTGGCCGGGAGAATGAATTCGTTGTCCTGGCTGTTTTTTCTGATTCGTGTTGATTTGTGGCTGAGTGGGTTTGACCCTGCCCACGACAACGTATTCCTTTAGCCCCAATGTCACTTACTTTTAGAAAATGGTCCATTTTTGCGATGCCCTTATTCCCCTGTCATCCTGAACGTAGCGCGTGAAAAAACTCACAAACTACGTTTATGATCGGCGCGGAGTGAAGGACCCCGATAATGCTGCACTCTGAATTGCTGATCCGAGGTATTTGACCGAAGTCTTTGAAGTAGTGAATTTAAGGTCTTGCATAGATCGTGTGGTAGCCCATCGGAACCCTCTTGGTATAAGCGCGGGT